>NZ_FUXX01000065.1 GCF_900167015.1 Succinivibrio dextrinosolvens DSM 3072 | reverse complement strand
AGGATTCTCCTTTAAGAAATCCTCTCTGAAAATAAGTCTTCCGACACCTTCACCATTTGCAATTTCAGCAATATTACGAATATCTGTTTTAACAGGATAATTTTTACCTTCAACACGAGAGTTCTTATAGGTGCGAATATAGGTTCTATTCTTTGATTTACAACAATAAACTGTTGGTAGAGGAGCAATTTTACTCATAATAAAATATCTTTGTAGGTACAACTATATAATACCTACATTATAGCACTAAAAAAATTATCTAACTGATTGTTATTTAAATTTTTTGTGAGATTTGATTAGAATACGTTGTACCTACTTTGCAAAGTACAGGTTTATTTCGAAATAATTGTGATCTGTGTCATTTTATTCTTTGTTTTATCTACAGAAAATTTAATAAAATATAGCTGTTATTTATAATAATTAGAAAAAAGTGTGCTTAATATAATAATTTTGTGAGTTAGTATGAAATTAAGAACTGCTGCATTAGTACTCGCGGTATCTGTAGCCGCAGGAAGCCTTGCTTATAAGTCTACAGTACCATCAAATGATTCATATGAAGGGGCAGAGCTTCCTTTTGAATGGAACAATGCCAATGTCTATTTTGTAATTACCGATCGTTATGCAAATGGTAATCCGAATAATGATGACAGCTATGGTAGACCATATAAGGATGATTCTGGCTATACAGCAGGTACTTTTCACGGTGGTGATTTTGCCGGATTAACATCAAAGCTAGATTACATAAGATCTCTTGGTGTAAGTGCTATCTGGGTTAGCTCTCCTGTAGAGCAGTCTCATGGCTGGGTAGGTGGAGGTCCTATGGGACTGTATCAGTATTATGCCTATCACGGCTACTATGCTTTAGATTTCACCTCAATTGATGCCAACCTCGGTACTGTTGATGAGTTCAGAACCTTTGTAAACGAAGCTCATAAGCGTGGCATTAGAGTACTAATTGATGTCGTAATGAACCACAGCGGTTATGCAACTTTAAAAGACATGTGTGACTTCAATTTTGGCAGAACCAAAGATAATTTTGATCCATGCGCAAAGTTTATACCTGATGCAGCAGCAGGCCAGTCTTATCACGACAAGCCAATTGATGCTTCAGAGAATGAAAGCTGGAACCGCTGGTGGGGCAAGGACTGGATCCGTTTTGACGGTTATGGTCAGACCTGCGGAGCTGATGACTCTATTGATGGCTGTCTTGCATATCTGCCTGATTTTAAAAATTCAAATATAAATGAACCAAAGGTTTCTATTCCTGTCTTTTTACAGGAGAAATGGAGCAAGGCTGACAAGGCACACGACATACCTGCAGCTCTTCAATATCGTAAGGGAGAAATGAGTGTTGCCGAGTTTGAAGCTCACTGGCTTGCTTCCTGGGTTGAGGAATTCGGTATTGACGGCTTCAGATGTGATACCGTTAAGTATGTTACCAAGGAAAACTGGAATCTTCTTAAAGAGTTATCGGTAAAGGCTCTTGAGAAGTGGAGAGTCGCCAACAAGGGTAAAGATCCTGCCGCAGACTGGACTGATCCTTTCTATATGACCGGTGAGGTATGGGGCTTTACCAACGATCCTGATGATAAGAACGAATATGCTTCAAAGGGAGGCTTTGATTCACTTATTGACTTTTATTTCAATCCTGACGGTGTAAATCTGAATACCTGTATCCTTCCAGATAAGGATGACTGGGTTCGCTATGCAAAGATGTACGGAAAGGAAGAGGGCAAGGTTGCGCTTGGCAATCTGACCTATATTTCTTCTCATGACACATCTCTTTGCCGCAAAAAGAACATGGAGAATGCTGCCATCATGTTTGGTCTGATGCCTGGTGCCATTCAGATGTTCTATGGTGATGAGACCAGCCGAGAGAATGATAAGGGTGGTGGTATTGATTTAGAGCAGGGCATGCGTTCTGATATGAACTTCCCTTCAGACATTATCAATGCTGATAAGTGGGCTGCCAATATTCAGAAGCTAAGCCAGGATTACTCATCAAATAAGGTTCTTTCTGTCTGGCAGAAAGTAGGGCAGTTCAGACTGAGAAATCCTGCAGTAGGTGCCGGTGCACAGTTTGTCATTGGAGATAATTCTTTCTGCAGAATCTATAAGGACAGCTCAAAGAAGATAGATAACAGAGTGGTAATTCATTTAGGAGACTCAGACAAGATTAACGTTTCCAAGTGCTTTGCCGATGGAACCGTTCTTCAGGACGGATATTCCGCAAAGGAATACAGAGTGATAAACGGTTCTGTTGAAATCAAGTCTGATACTGTAGCTTTATTAGAGGTTAAGCGCTAATCAGATACACTTAACTGGTTTAGGCAGTCCTGCGTACTTAGCTGCACTTTTCGCAGCACCATCAGGAAACAGGACTGCCAGTTTTATAGATGATGCAAGATCCTCATGGCCAGATGTCTTTAAATATTTAATCAGGATTCTGATAGCCGGTGTTGTTGCGTACTCTTCAAAATATTTTTTTACGGCTTTGATAATCAGAATATGCTCATCTGTTAAGTCTAAACCGTCATTTTTAGCCATAAATCTCATTAAGGACTCGTCCCAGTCCTCAGCTTTTTTTAAATAACCCTCAGAATCAGTTAAAATTTCTCTTCCATTAAAGATAAAACTCATATATAATGTTCCTCGTTTTCAGCGGATGGATGGCAGAGCGGTTGAATGCAACGGTCTTGAAAACCGTCGAGGGTTCACGCCCTCCGTGAGTTCGAATCTCACTCCATCCGCCACTTCAAGAATTTCTTCTTTTCTTAAATTCCCTAAACGCCAGTAATTTTAACAAAAACTAATCTTTCGTTTTACTCTATTTTCTTAACTCAGCTTAATTTGTTTTATTATTTAAACAACATTCCTGTTTTGCTTTAATCTTTGTGTATTTCCTGCCATTTGATTGCTGTGAGAACAGTGTGCGTAAAACGTGCTATTTAACATTTCGTAAAAAATGTTGTAAAATCAAATAATATTAGTAACTGTCATGTCAGTTTCTGATCTCTTTTGATAAAAAATACAGTCCTTCGGCTCTTGATAATTTATTTTACAAAAGTCATTTACAAGGCATTTTTTTTATATATAATGTCAACAAAAAGATGTGATTTTGATCACTTTATTATTTACCTTATGATCGCTATATGAAATTATTAAAAGTTTTTGTTTTCATCCTTTGTGTTGTTTGTGTAAGCACTCCTCTGGTTTTTGCCATTTGTAACGGCAACAACAGTGTTGACGGAGGAATGTCTCAGACTAATGCTTCTAACGCTCCTTATTCTTCTGAAGATTTTGCCAAGTGCATTGAGGAACGAGATCAGCTTCTTGAAAACAAAGATTACCGCAAGGCTTTTTCATATCTGCGTACCTTGTGTGAAAAATATAAAGATTCAGAATCATGCAATCTGACATATTCAACTTATTTTGCAATGCAGGAAGATTCTGTTAACGTTTCTCCAAGTGATCAGAATATTACATTGTATGAAGTTCTATATTATCTAGATTTAGGTTGCAAGCTGAACAACTATGATTCATGCATCAAGGCAGCTCGTCTTTATGAATATGGCTCAAAGCCAGGAGCATCCTCTCAAGTGAAAGGTTACAATGTTGCTTATGATGCTCAGGAAGCTAAAAAATACTACAAGAGAGTATGTGAGTCAGTTTCAGACAATGCTATGGATGCATGTTCACGAGTTGTTGAGTTATCTCGTCAAAACAGCAATGTTCCTTTAGCAGATTCATTTGTTGATAATCTGGTAAAGAAGCTAAACTAATCCTTATGTTCTTATGCCTTTTTAGAAAAGGTATCTAATTTTGTTCTTGTTTTTCTCGTGTTGAGCAATTATCAATGTGATAATTGCTCTATTTTTTTTCTATCGTGTGTGATCAACACACTATTTTTAAAATCATTTTCTCCAAAATTGTGTTTAAGAACTTATAGTTATAGTGTCTTAATGTTTTGCTCAATTATTGGGCATTTCTGTTCTACGTTGGAGCAGTTAGTTTAAGTCTTTCTAAAAACAAACAATAAGGAAACATAAAATGACTAGAAAAGAACATGATTTTATTGGTGAGCTTGAGTTGCCTGATGACATTTATTATGGCGTTCAGACATATAGAGCATTGAATAATTTCAAGATGACAGGTCACCGCTTCAGAGATTATCCTCTGTTTGTTAAAGCTTTTGCTCAGGTAAAAAAAGCTGCAGCAAAGGCTAATGCAGAAGTAGGTGTGTTAGACAAAGATAAGGCTAAAGCATTATGTGGTGCTGCAGACAAGGTTATTAAGGGCCAGTATGCTGATCAGTTCGTTGTGGACATGATTCAGGGCGGTGCTGGTACCTCAACTAACATGAATATGAATGAGGTTCTGGTTAACGTTGCTCTTGAAGGCATGAAGCACAAGAAGGGCGAGTATCAGTATCTACATCCAAATGACCACGCTAACCTGGGACAGAGTACTAACGATACTTATCCTAGCTCAATCAAGGTAGCATCAGTTTACTATTTAACCGACCTTAAGAAAGCTCTTGAGGATTTAAAGGAAGCTTTAAAGAAGAGAGCAAAAGAATTCAAAGATATCATCAAGATGGGACGTACAGAGCTTGAAGATGCTGTTCCTACCACTTTAGGAAATACCTTCAATGCATTCGCAACCTTTATTGATTCTGACATTGCTCAGATCGACAAGGCATGCAAGCTTATGACCGTTCTGAATCTTGGTGCTACTGCAATTGGTACCGGCATTAACTGCCATCCAGACTACAGCAAGGCTGTTATCAAGCATTTAAGTGACATCACTGGTGTTAAGTTCTCAAATGCAAAGGATCTGATTGCTGCAACTCAGGATACCGCAGATTACGTTACTGTAAGTGCTGCTTTACGTACCTTAGCTGTTCATCTATGCAAGATTGCAAACGATCTGAGACTTATGAATTCAGGTCCACGCTGCGGCTTAGGTGAAATCGATCTTCCAAAGATGCAGCCTGGCAGCTCAATTATGCCAGGAAAGGTAAACCCTGTAATTCCAGAGGTAACTTTAGAGGCCTGCTATCAGGTTATGGGTAATGATTTAACCATTACTTTATGTGCTGAGAGAGGTGAGTTTGAGTTGAATGCTGTTGAGCCAGGTATTGCTTATGCATTGTTCAATTCATTAAATCTGATTACCAATGCTGTTATTACTATCAACAAGTACGCAGTTGCAGGTCTACAGCCTCGTACTGCTGACTGTCTGAAGTCTGTAATGAACTCAGTTGGTATTGTTACCGCATTCAATCCATACCTGGGCTATGAGAAGTCTGCTTCAATTGCTAAGGAGGCTCTGCAGACCGGAAAGGCCGTAGGTGACATATGTCTGGAGAGAGGCTATATGAGCAAAGCTCAGATCTCTAAGATTCTTGAGCCTAAGAATATGCTGAATCCACGTATGACTCAGAAAAGAGAAGGTTAGAAAATCTGACCTTTACGATTAACTTTTTCGAGAGATTGATAATATGTTAATTGCAGAGATTATTGTTCTATTGGGCGCCATCTATCTTGGTGTGCGCTTGGGAGGTATAGCCATCGGCTATGCCGGCGGATTAGGTGTTGTTGCACTTACTCTGTTAGGTCTTAAGGCAGGTAGCATTCCTTGGGATGTTATTCTGATTATTATGTCTGTTATTGCTGCTATCACAGCAATGCAGGAAGCAGGCGGTCTTGATTATCTGGTTCAGCTGGCATCAAAGATCTTACGTAGTCATCCAAAGCACATTAACTTCCTTGCTCCTACTGTAACCTGGTTACTGACTGTATTTGCCGGTACCGGTCATACTGCTTTCTCCATGATTCCTGTTATTACAGAAGTTGCCAAGGGTGAGAATATCCGTCCTTGTGTACCTCTGTCAATTGCGGTTGTTGCTTCACAGATTGCTATTACAGCATCTCCTGTATCAGCTGCAGTGGTATTCATGGCAAGTGATCTGGCATTAGGTGGCTTAGGTATTGACTACCCAACTCTGCTTTTAATCTGGATCCCAACAACCTACCTAGGCTGTATGCTGACTGCATTCATTATGAATATGTTCTGCAATATGGACCTAAGCAAGGATCCTAACTACATCAAGCGCTTAGAGAATGGTGAAGTATCAAAGACCGTAAAGCATGAAGAGGTTGTACTAAAGCCTTATGCAAAGCGTTCTGTACTGATCTTTTTAATCGGTGTGCTTGCTGTTGTGTTCTATGCATCAGCAATCAGTAACAATGTTGGTTTAATCAAGCCAAGCGTAGTTACCGGTTACGAGACTGTCTATGAGTCAGAGAAGCCAGAGATGTTTGCTCAGTTACGTGACGAGCAGAAGCTTGAGGTTATTGAAACTCTGGACAAGGGTGCATATGTAAACAAGCCTATCAAGGTTCTTGCTCTAACCCGTGATAACGCTATTATCAGCTTCATGATGATGATCGCAACCTTCATTGTAATTCTATGTAAGGTTGATGTGGGTAAACTAAGCTCAACCTCAACATTCAGGAGTGGTATGACCGCCTGTGTCTGCGTTCTTGGTGTTGCATGGCTTGGTGATACCTTCGTATCAAATCACACTGCAGAGATTAAGAGTATTGCTGTTGAGTTCGTAACCAGCTACCCTCCAGTACTGGCTGTAGCTCTGTTCCTTGCAAGTATGCTTCTATACTCACAGGCTGCAACAGCTAAGGCTCTGATCCCAACAGTTATCGCTGCATTAGGCATGACAGCTGCAAATAACGGTGATGCCTACATTCTTGTAGCCAGCTTTGCTGCTGTATCTGCTCTGTTTGTTCTGCCAACCTATCCAACTCTGCTAGGTGCAGTTCAGATGGATGATACCGGTTCAACTCAGATTGGCAAGTATGTATTCAACCACCCATTCTTCATTCCAGGTATTCTTGCAATTGCAATCACAGTTGCACTTGGATTCGTATTTGCTCCTATGATGCTATAAGAGTTTGCTCATAAAATAGTCAGAGGCGATCTTCGGATCGCCTTTTTTTGGCGCAAAATATAGTGTGATTACAAAAAAAATATGCGCCAAGGCACATTTTTAAAGTTAATTATTTTTTCTAATTGAACAATCAGGAGATCAGGGTTTTAATTTACGGTTACAACAAAATTAACATAAGGCGTGATCATGTCTAAGATTATTTTATTTCTTGAACGGTTAAGTTCTTTTTTCAGTAAGACCTTTGCATTCTGGGTTATTTTCTTTGCTGTAATTGCATATTTATTCCCAGATTTCTTTAAGCCTATTGCTGCATTTATATCTATTCTTTTAGGTATAGTGATGTTCGGTATGGGACTTACCTTGTCTCCTCATGATTTCTCTGAGGTTTTCAAGCGACCTATACAGGTTGTAATCGGTATGGTTGGTCAGTTCGTAATTATGCCTACACTGGCTTTTGTATTGGTAATGTTCCTGAACCTGCCTCCTGAGATTGCATCTGGTGTTATGCTTGTAGGCTGCTGTCCTGGCGGTACTGCATCAAATGTAATGTCTTTCATTGGAAAGGGTGATGTTCCTCTGTCTGTTACTATTACAGCATGTACAACTCTACTGGCTCCTGTTGTAACTCCTGCTTTATTCTATTTCTTTGCTAGTCAGTGGATTAACATTGATCCTTACTCAATGTTTATCTCAATTATTCAGATTGTGATTCTTCCAATCATTGCGGGTGTATTTTTAAACTTCTTGTTCAGAGATACAGTCTCAAAGGTGGTTGTATGTCTGCCAATGGTCAGTGTATTTGCAATCATCTCAATTGTTGCTGCTGTAGTTGCAGCAAGTGCTGAGCGTCTTGCTTCAACCGGACTTCTGATCTTTGCAGTTGTTGTTCTTCACAACTGTTTAGGCTATGTATTTGGCTATTCACTCGCAAAGCTTTTCAGAATGAAGCTTGCTCAGAAAAAGACTCTTGCTATCGAAATCGGTATGCAGAACTCAGGTCTGTCTGTAGCTCTTGCTAACAAACTAGCTATGACTGGTGCTGTAGATCCGATTGCCGCTGTTCCTGGTGCTATTTTCTCTGTATGGCATAATATCTCAGGTACCATCATTGCCACCTTATTTGCAAATATGTCAGATAAGGAAGAGATTTCAGAAGAGACAGAGCAGGTTAGTTCTCACGATGAACTCAAAGAGTCAATTTCTTAATAACTCTAGTTTCCCACATGGAAATTTAAAACAAAACTAGATTCACTCTAGGTTTGATGCTCTTTAAAAACTTGTATTGATTTATTTTTGGGAAGAGGTGTGATTATAAGCAAAAAAAGCTTATATATCTGATAGATACCGATGAAAAGGTGTGTTTAATATGTTATAATTTTATCTGCTAAAACAAAAAGTTAACATAAAAAAACACACCATGAATATGATACCTAAAAATACCTCTTCTAGCAATTTTACTGATACATTTTCTTCTCTTTTTTCTGTTCTTGGTCT
>NZ_FUXX01000006.1 GCF_900167015.1 Succinivibrio dextrinosolvens DSM 3072 | reverse complement strand
AAGAGTCAGAATGACCACTACAGAGACGGCATTACCAATGCCGGCATCTACCATATCAGGACAAGTGTTCTGGAAGGTATAAATAACAAGATAAAGGTTCTAAAGCGTGTAGCCTATGGGTACAGAGATTTAGATTATTTCTTTTTAAGAATAAGAAGTGCATTCAGAGGAAAGTTTACTCCAATCCCGACGATTGGATAGAAGAAAGCCCTGATGAATTTTATTATATTCAAATCAGGGCTTTCCACAGATTCACGGATGAACCAAAAAAAAGCACTATACTAATATAGTGCCTTACAAGAAAACAGAATAAGATTTAGAAGACTACAGTCTTATTACCGTGAATAAACACCTTGTCATCTAAAACCTTGTTAACAGCTCTCATCAGAACCATCTGCTCTACATCGTGACCGGCCTTGGCAAGAGTCTGAGGATCATAACGGTGATTTACCTTGATAACATCCTGTTCAATGATAGGACCTTCGTCCAGGTTATTTGTAACAAAATGAGCTGTAGCACCAATAATCTTCACACCTCTGTCGTAAGCCTGATGATATGGCTTTGCACCGATAAATGCAGGTAGGAATGAGTGGTGAATGTTAATCAGTTTGCCTAATGGATAGTGATTTACAAAGTTTGGAGAAAGAATTCTCATGTACTTTGCCAGAATGACATAATCTGGATTGCACTCGTCAATTACATCCATCATGTTCTTTTCCTGCTCTTCCTTGGTAATACCCTCACAGGAAACAAGCTTGAAAGGAACACCAAACTTCTCAGCAAGAGCACCTAATTCAGGATAGTTACCGGCAACCAGTGAGATATCAGCATTCATTGCACCGGAATATGATTTCATCAGAAGTTCACCCAGACAGTGAGATTCCTTGGTTACCAGCACACACAGTCTGCGCTTTGACTCATCCTTAAGACGGACAATAGCACCTTCTGGAAGGACATTGATAACAGTATTGATTAGAGTCTCAGAAATCTTTTCGTCACTGAAGTTACCTTCAATAACAGTTCTCATAAAGAATCTGTTATCTTCATGGGAAGCAAACTGATCCTGACGAATTACGTTCATATGAAACAGGAAGCAGACGTTGGTAATCTTAGCAATAAGACCAACATCATCCTTACACTCGGTTAAAAGAATTCTTCTTTCCATAATTACTTCTTTCATAGCTAACTCTTAACTTAGATATTCCTGCTAGCATATACAAAATTAAGAAAATATGGAACAGATTGGCAAAATGAACCACAAGCGTGCGCTCTATAACAGTGCAAAGAGCCAATATTTTCAATTATCTATACATTTATGAGAATGTGTTTACAATGAAATCATGGCTAATGCGTTTTGTTTATTAAACAAATGATAAGGAATAATCATAATGGCAATAGAAGAAAAACTACCTGCTTTAGACAAATATGCAACTCTTATCATTCCAGGTAAGGATCCGATTGAACTTCCTATTCTTAAAGGAACTATCGGACCTGAAGTAATTGATATCAGAGAACTCGGCAAGCAGGGATATTTCACCTATGATCCTGGCTTTGTATCAACCGCATCATGTACCTCAAAGATTACTTTCATTGATGGAAAGAATGGTGTTCTTCTATACAGAGGATATCCAATCGACCAGCTTGCAACCAAATGCGATTATCTGCAGGTCTGCTATCTGCTGTTTAAGGGAGAGCTTCCAACTAAAGAGCAGTATCAGGAATTTGTGCACAGAGTAAAACACCATACTCTGGTACATACTCAGATGGAATCACTGTTCCAGGCTTTCAGACGTGACTCCCACCCTATGGCTGTGCTTTGCGGTGTGGCAGGAGCGCTATCAGCCTTCTATCATGACAAGCTTGATATTTACGATCCTGAGCATCGTGAACTTACTGCAGTACGACTGATTGCAAAGATGCCAACTCTGGCAGCTATGTCATATAAGTACTCAATCGGTCACCCATTTGTTTACCCAAGAAATGATCTGAGCTATACCGCAAACTTTCTGCATATGATGTTCTCTACACCATGTGAGGAATATAAGGTTAACCCAATTGTTGAAAAAGCCTTGGACCGAATTTTTACCCTTCATGCAGACCATGAGCAGAACGCATCAACCTCATCAGTACGTCTTGCAGGTTCATCTGGAGCCAACCCTTATGCATGTATTGCTGCAGGTGTAGCTTCTTTATGGGGCCCAGCTCACGGCGGTGCTAATGAAGCCTGTCTGCGTATGCTTGAGGAAATCGGTTCTGTTGACAGAATCCCAGAGTATATTGCAAGAGCAAAGGACAAGAACGATCCATTCAGGCTGTTCGGCTTCGGTCACCGTGTTTACAAGACCTTTGATCCTCGTGCAATTGTTATGAGAGACACCTGTCATGAAGTACTGGATGCACTTCATATTGACAACAATCCTCTTCTGAAGATTGCAACCGAGCTTGAGAAGATTGCCCTCAACGATGAATACTTTGTAACCAGACATCTGTATCCAAACGTTGATTTCTACTCAGGAATCATTCTGAACGCTATCGGCATTCCAACTTCAATGTTCACCGTAATCTTCGCACTGGCAAGAACCATCGGCTGGATCACCCACTGGAATGAAATGCATACAAATGAGGACTTCAGAATCGGTAGACCTCGTCAGGTATACACCGGAAAGGAAAAGCGTGACGTAAAACCTTTCAGAAGCAGAAATTAGAATACAACGCAAAAAGGTCGACTAAGTCGATCTTTTTTTTGTCAATCTGCTATAAAGAATCACTCTGAAAAAACAGAGGTCTGCATTATACAGACCTCGTTTTTTTTGGTTCACAATACGTACAACTACGCTACAGGCTGGTTGCGCTTATCTTCAGAACATAATTTGAATTTGACTTGTTTTCTGTGGTATAGCTTGCGTAACCGCCACTTACTATAGACAGCCAATCTTCATTCTTAATAGTCGAAGACTCCCCTCCCTTGGTTTCAATAATCACATCCTGTAAAGTGAAATTGGAGTTTACCTTGCCAGCTTCCTTTTCAAGCTTAGCCTTATCATCCTTATAGGTATCAATAACTGACTGCTTAAGGGTTCGAACAAAGGTAACCTTAACAATTTTTTCTTTTTCTATCAGTTCCTGAAGCTTTGCTTTAACAGTATCGTTGATAAGCCCCTTTTCCTCCATCAGCTTAAGATCGTTATCTGTCAGCTTGTTGGATACAGTTTTTTCAGTTGCCGCATCAATATTTCCTGTTGTTGCGGAATAGTGCTTGGATGAAATATGCTCAATATGATAAATATCATTATTGTACTGGTTATACTTGTCTATTTTCTTTGAGAGACTATCTACAGCATCAACAAACTTCTTTGCCTTTTTCGGATCGCTCTTATTCAAGGCATTGGTTGTGGTAGACACGATTATATCCGTTACAACGTCAGTTCCATCCTTGACTTTTACTATATCCTTAAATACCTGATCTGCTCCCTTGTCCAGATTGGAGAAATCTGGTTTATGAGTACCAGGAGCAAGCTCAAATAATTTGATCTTCTTGCCTATTGTATGTTCAGTACGGTACTCAACTATAGAGCCACTATTATCAATAACATTAGAACGCTGGAAGTTGAATTTGTATGAAAGATCAACAGCGCCAATGTTTGTGTAATCAACAATATTCTTGATTATAGGATGCTCTTTTGCATACTTCTCTACTAAGGCTTTCTTTGCTGCATCATCCTTTTCATTGTTGATTGCATCAAGATCATCATGATGCAGAAAGCCCTGTAGGACCTTACTCATGGTTGCCTTAACCTGCACCTTACCGGAGGCATTGAAGGATGATCCTGAAGCAGCCTCTGAAGCAAGACGTACATCCTCTTCGGTAAGCTGAGCGGTATACATCTTACACATGAAGGCTGCAGCTTCATCATCAGTATCAAACTTAAGCTCAAGTATGCGGTTACCACCTGCAGAAACTCCGGCAGAGCCTTTCGCACCACCTGCAATTGCAGGCTTTCCGGAAGCTTCTACTTCAAGGCCTACCTGTAAGATACTTGCATTGATAAACATGCTGACTTTGCCATCAGGATTTCTTCCGATCATCATGGCAGCATTTGAGCCTAAGGTGAGCGAAGCCTTAACCTTCAGAATATCATTTTTATCTAAAGCTCCTCCTGTAACAGCGTCAATTGCTGCAAGCGCATTGAATGAAACCTTAAAGTTCATATCCTGTGTTACATATCGGATTTCATTTTCACCGATTCTGGAAACAGTTTCCTTCATGGCAGGCAGGTACTCATGGAAATCATGAGCTCGCTTTTCAGCCTCATCTGAAGGCAGTCCGCCAAAGAAAATCTTGGCAGATCTGAAGACTCCTTTTATGTCATTAACAATTGAGAAGAAATGAGACTTAACACTTCTGAACATCTTGGTCAGGATAAACTGATCTGATGTCTCACTTAGTCTTGCCTTTGCCAGAAGTTTAGCCATGTTTGAATCAAAGCCACGAACCTTCAGGCAGTGAACCATCATGTTCTCAATCTTAGCCTTTTCAGCAGCAGGAGTGTCGCTCTTCTTGTAAGCTTCATAAAGCGCGTTCTTACCAGCATAGCCAAGCTTTGTTGCTGCGTAGCTGGATGCAAGTCTCAGCACATCACGGACATCACTTCTGCTAAGAAGTTCGTTAGATAGAGGTCTTAAAGATTCAGACTCACTCTTGGTTAGCTTTGTATCAAGATCTAGAGCTTCCCTGTTACGAGCTGTATTTCCGTAGCCTGACTTATAGGAGGAGACAATCTTATTAAGATTAGTACCCGCTGCAGCATTGACAGCAGCATCACTCAGGGCTGTAGAAATTGATGTAGTAGCAGCGTTCTCTGAAGTTCTGTTCTCATAGCTCTTGTAGACTACTACTGAGTCAGCAACAGTTGTAGTTTCAAGCTTCAGATGATTACCGATAAAGGCATTAAGCTTGCTGGTAAATACCTCATCATCAGCAGCATTTGAAAGCTCAAGAAGATCAGCACTGAAGGAAGTCTTACCATTGACTGGATCTTCTGGGACCTGGGTAAAGGTTTTTACATCAATATTCTGATTTAAAATCTTAAGGTTGCTGATAAGTTCCTTCTTCTCAGCAGAAGTCAGAGGTACTTCCTTTGTTACATTGGAAATATTCTCAATCTTATCGTATTCGTAGACTGCTACCTTTGAGGAGAAATCACTTACAAGATGATTTAAGAATTCAGTCTGAGTATTCATTTTGCCATTGATGATGGCATCAAAATACTCATTCTGCTTGGCATGAGCACGAGCAGTAATCTCAAGATTAATTCTCTTAACTTCATCTGGAGACTGCAAAGCCGCATCTAAAATATTATGATTCTTCAGATACAGCTGACTAACCTCAAATGTAGCAATTGTGTGAGCATTCATCAGACCGGAAATCTGCATGTACTTGTTAATCAGAAGCTTGGTAACCTTTGATAGAGGTTCTACATTGACCTGTGTTGTAAGGGCTTCCTCAAGTTTTGACAATGCATTCTGACACTTTGTCTTAAATGCATTCACATTCTCATCTGAAAAACGAGGATCTGGTTCAAAATCGAGATTCAGAGCCTGGTATTGAGACTGGTGAACAAGATATTCCGCATAATCTTTAGCAAAAGTCATTTCATCTTTTGTAAAGGTTATTAGCTGTCTGTTACTAATTCCATAAGCTGCCAGAGTTGCATCATCAAGCAATGATGCATCATCAATGAGATTGTCTCTTAAAAGGGAGATAGAAACAGCTACATCCTCACCTTTTACAGAATCTTTAGGACCAAGTTTCTGAGCTGACAGAAGAGCTGAGATTGTAGGCATACCGATTGCTACATCATGAGACTTCTGCAGATGAATAAAATTGTCTGCAATCTTATGATTACGGTTAACCTCATCTGCAAGCTTGTTCTTATTGATGCCGATTTTGATAAGCTCATCAGGATCAGAGATGTTATTGTAGGCATCTGATGACCAGCTGGTTCCAAAGGTATAGACATCCTTACGCATTTCTTCTAGTGACAGAAGAGATTTACCCTTGTCTGATGCAACCAGCACTGTCTGCAGAGCTTTCTTGTCATCAAGCTTGGCGTTAAGGCTTGAAGCAATATTACTTACTGTTGACAGCTGACCTTTCTCTCTTAGAGCACCTGTCATGGTACCACCAAGCTTAGCTCTGACATTGGCATCTAAAGATGCAATAAAGTTCTGTCTTGCTTGCTCTCCTGGGGTTGGACCGTTTGCTCCAGCTGCATTTTCTTCAGCAGCTGTAGAGTAAACACGTGCAGGAGCATCAGCAATAGCGTTGGATTCAATAAGCTCTTTCATATTCAGATGGTATGCTGAATAAAGAACAGTGTTCCAGATTGCATTGAGTTCCTTTAAAGGAATATTGACAGTAAAGGCTAAAAGCTTCTTCAGATCTCCGGATGTAATATTGTTTGCTGAGCCAGTTCCGATCTTAACTAAAAGATTCACAACCTCTACTGTATTAGCACCAAAATCAATTTTAGCTGCAGTTGTAATCTGAGCTACGATTTGATTTACAGATTCCTTTACTGCCAGCAGATTCTTCATATAGCCACACTGCTGCTTTACAGCAGGAGAATCTGTATTTCTTGCAAGAGCTGTTGCCATCTTGAAGAATGCTAATCTGGTATTTCCATCTGTTAATGCCTTATCAATCTTCTCGTTTAAAAGAGTTTTTGCTCTTTGTGGATCTGATAAGGCTTCAGCGTATGATTCCAGGAATGAAACAGCAGATTCAATCTTAACCGCCTCTGTTGCATTAGCTGGTGCATTTAAACCGCTAAAGCCCAGGAATGAAAACTTGTTATTTGCAACAAGTCTAATCACTTCAGAGAAATTAGATTTAAGTGCATCACTGTCTGGAGCTCTTATAATCAGAGCCTTTAATGTCTTAAAGTTCAGACTGTCATTAAAGCCTTCATGTGCGTTTGCATCAAAAGCACTGAACTTATCCTTAAGAGTCTGTAAAACCACTGAGGCTTTCTCAGAAGTTATCTCCCTGTTAATGCTTGAAAAAATTGACAGCAGCTCATTGGCAAATGCGTCATTTTTACCTGGATTTGCAAAGAGAACTTCAATGCGTGAATTAATGTCACTGACAGCCTTTTCCTCATATCTTGAAAGCTGAGCCAGCAGATATTCATTATTGAAGCCCTCAGTCCTGATTCGATTCTTTATCTGATCAAGAGTATAGCCATTAAGATTAGGATCCTTAAAGATTCTGTCCAGTTCATCCTTTTCGCTCAAAAGCTTATCAACAATAGCCTTGTGCTCATTGAAGGAAATATACTCCATTGACTTTGATTCATTGAACAGATAATTGGCAACAATACCGCACTGCTTAGGAATTCCACCGGTACGATTGTTTGTAACAAAAAGACTTTTATTAGCTTTTAAAGACTCAGGATCAACCTTTGAAATATTTTCTGCAGCCTGTCTAAAGCTGTCTGCAAGTTTGTTAACCTTGGTGTTGGCGGCTTCCTTATTATTACAGATAGCGGTTGTAAAACGCTGCAGCTGTTCCAATGCTTTCTGAGCAAACTGATTAGGTACATCCTTGAGCAGGTCATTTGCTGTTGAATAGAGTTCTGAAACAGCCTTTGCTATATCTTCTGAAGATGAGGCTGCCATCAGATTACCAATCAGAGCCTGCAGAGACTTCTCTATGTTTGGATCTCTCTTGTTCTGAGGAAGTTTAGCTAAAATATCTTTTGAAAAGGCATAACAGAAAGTATGAGCAATCAGAAGATCAACATAGGCTCTTTGTGCATCATTTGTTGAGGCATTGTATAGAACACGCAGCTGTTTGATAGGAGACATCTCTTTAAAGTGCTTGGCACATGTAATTTTGAATTCAAGATCACACTGAGATGCTAAATCCTGAAGCTTTGCAAGATTTGGACATGCTAAGGCTGTATAAGACAGAACATCAAAGCCCTGGTTCTGTTTTATAAAACCGGTTATAAAAAGCTCATCATCCATACCAGAGATCTGCTGGTTCTCTCCGTTTAAGGACTTGGCTTTATTCAGTATTTCTGCTGAGTCAAGAGGATTCTTCAAAGAGAAATTACGCTGAGGAACATCGCCATCCTCAAACAGGTCGTTAGGAAGATTTGCAAGAACATCCTCATTATTATTTTGGAGCTGGTTGTTTACAGCATTATTCTGCTCTTTAACAGCACCGGCAAGAGAATTAACAGCCTGATTAGGAGCTGAATTTCTGTTATGTCCCTGTACCTGATTGCCTGCGTCATTATTCACATTTACTGCGCTAACTCTGTTATCTGCGCCATTAATTCTATCTGACATAATCTAATCCTTTCCTATTCTATAAAATGTGAACTACTTTTTTATATGATAAGATATTTCTTGCGTTATGTAACTACTTTAGAAAATATATGTGAAGTGTCGCACGAAATAGTTTTGAAAAAAATGTAGAATATATTCATAATTAAATTAAAGGTAAAAATCACCCAAAAAAATAAATATATAAGGGGCAAAACATGGATATTATGCATATAAACAATCTGTTAAAGCAGTTTAAGAGAGTTCATCTTAACGATTTTCTGGAGAATGGAATATCGACTACAAGACTCAATGACGGTAATGAACTTTATGCAAATATTACAGATAACAGTGTAATGTTCTTTATGAGTGTAGAAAAACTTGGGGATAACGCAGAAGACCATCCAAATGTATTCTCAGACCTGCTTGCTGCAGCAATGGCAGGAGGAAAATTCTCCAACCTTCGCATTGTATATGATAAAGAAACCACTATTGTGTGGGTCTGCTACGATATTTCGATAGATCACCTTACAGCTGACAGATTCGAGGAAGGAGCTGAATGCTTTATAGAAAACGCTCAGCCTTATATAGATTATTTAAGAACAGTTATTACCTCTTCATTTCTTGATGAAAACGCTGTTACAGGTGTTCCACAGTCTAACGGGAACAGAATGAGCAATATACATAATTTTTTTAGTATCTGATTTTCTGGGGGGACACTATTTTTTTCTTCCATGTTCAGACTGAAGCTTGATTATCAGTTTTTTGAGGGTAGTAGCCCCCTTTTCAAATTCACTCTCAGTAATGTACGCATAAGATAATCTTAGGGAATTATTGTCTTTGAAATCGTAAATATCCCCTGGATTCAATAGGATACCTTCCTTAATCGCAGCATTAAACAGCAGTTCAGATCTTATTGGAGCTCTGAAAGTAAGCCATATGTAAAAACCTCCATGAGGTTTTGTCCAGTCTGCAATTGATGAAAAGTTCTCTGAAAGAACATTCAGCGCATTATCAAGTCTTTTTTTCAAAACAGATTTGAGTCGGAAAAGATAATCATCATACATACCAGATCTCAGGAATTCTAAGAATATATACTGGGATACAGAGCTGGCACCATAATCCATCTGCATTTTTGCATCGCCTAATCTTTTAACAACTGCCTGTGGCGCAACCAGCCATCCGATTCTAAGCCCCGGAGACAGAGTTTTAGAGGCGGTTCCAAGATAAATTACCATACCGTTCTGGTCAAAGAATTTAATCGGATTAAAAGAACAGTCATCAAAGCTTAGCTCCTGATAGGCTCCATCCTCTATAACAGGAATTCTATTTGTAAGACAGAAATCCAAAAGCTCCTCTCTTCGTTTATCGCTCATACAGATTCCGGTTGGATTATGGTTGCTGGGAATTGTATAAACCACAGACGTATTTTCTTTTGCAGACGGCTTAAGCAAAGGCAGCATCTTCCAGTACTCCATCCCGTCTTTATCCATAGATATTCCTGTAAGCTCAAGACCTGCGGACTGGAAAACCTGGAGGGATTTTAAATATGATGGGGCTTCAACAAACACCTTTGATCCGCTTTTTAAAAGGCATACTGAGATAAGCTGCAGAGCCTGAAGTGAACCTGAGGTGATAAGAATACACTTTGGAGAGGTATTTATACCAATTTTCTTTAAATGTCTGGCAATTTCACAGCGAAGCTCATAAAGCCCCAAAGGCTCAAGATAGCCCAGTGAAACCACTTCTTTTCCTACACGGCTCAAAGCCTTCTGCCATAATTTAACGGGAAAAAGTCTTGGATCAAGTTCGCCTGTTCCCAGTCTTAACAGACTTCTTTCAAATTCCAGCTGATTTATCATCTGCAGAGTAGAGATGTTCTCCTTGAAGTTACCTGAGAGAACATGCTTTGACCAGCTCTGATTGCTTTTTAAAAGTACCGACCAGGTATTGCTAGCAATTTCAGTTCCAGCACCATAGCTGCCTTTGATAATTCCGTAGGATGACAGTTCAGCAATTGCAGTGCTTACTGTTGAACGATTCACCTCAAAAAGCTCAGAGAGCTTTCTCTGGGAAGGAAGTCTCATACCTACAGCAAATGCACCTGAACTTACAGAAGAAAGAAAAAAATCAATTATCTGCTGATATGCAGGAATACTAGAGGTTCTGTCTGGCTTCCAGCTGATTTCAATACAGTTTTTCATATTGGAACTTGGTTGGTTAAAAACTACTAATTTGGTCGGTTACAAATTTTCTTACAAAAATATAATATCTCTTAAAATCAAGATAAACAAATGGGTTATTCCCCAGTGTAATTATAAATAACAAATAAAGTATAGTTAATTTGGTTGGTATATTTCAATGTACACTTATTTTTTTCAGGGACTGACAATGGGACTTGCCTATCTGGCACCTATTGGAATGCAGAATCTGTTCGTTATCAATTCAGCCCTGAATGATTCAAGAAGAAGAGCTTTTCTTACAGCTCTGATAGTAGCCTTTTTTGACATTACTCTTTCTGCATCCTGCTTTTTCGGTATAGGCAGTCTGATGGAGAAATATGAAACAGTTAAGCTGGGTATTCTGCTTTTAGGAAGTGCTGTACTGATAAAAATCGGCTTAAGCCTTATCAAAACAAAGGCAGAAGAGATAAGAAAAGAAGGTCAGAGCTTGCCTATTGGAAAAACTATTTCATCAGCATGTTTTGTAACCTGGTGCAATCCGCAGGCAATCATCGACGGAACCATGATGCTAGGAGCATTCCATGTAACCCTGCTCTCTAATCAGGCTTTACCTTTCATGTCTGGAATCATATCAGCATCATTCCTGTGGTTTTTGGGGCTGATTTTTCTTATCTCCATGTTCAGCGGAAAAATTAACTCAGGAGTACTGACTGTTATAAACAAAGTATGCGGTGTTGTTATCATCGTGTACGGAATGAGTCTTCTAAAGACCTTCTTCTCTCTGCTTTAAATCTTAATTCAAAAAGCACAAAGCACCTCTTTTTTTACGAAAGAAGTGCTTTGAATCGCTTAAATCTACCTGCAAAGAATACTAGTACGAGTAACTGTACATAAGTCCCTGTGTAAGCTTCAGCCAGCCGTCCAATGACACGAACAGCATCAGTTTGAATGGCAGAGATATGGACATTGGCGACACCATCATCATACCCATGGCTAGAAGAATGTTGGATATAATCAGGTCGATGGCAATAAATGGAAGATAAAGCAGGAAGCCAATCTGGAAGGCCTTGGTCAGCTCCGAAATTACAAATGAAGGAATTACGAAAATATAATTATCTGGTTCAATTGATTCTCGCATCTCTTCAGGCCAGATCTTCTTGGCTGCATTCACAAATGCTTTGGTGATACGAACATCAGTATTAACAACCAGAAAATCCTTTAAAGGCTTCGAATAGGTATTAAGATCCTCAACCATCTGAACAATACTATGGTTTTCAAACTGAACCCCGTCAAGATCATCAACAATCTGTTTTCCCACGGGAGCCATAATGAATACAGACAGGATCATGGAAAGTGCCGCAAGCACCATACCAGGAGGAGTCTGCTGAACACCCAATGCATTTCTGATTAGAGAGAGAACAATAACAATCTTGCAGTATGAGGTAACCACAGTGACCATAATCGGCATAATACCGATAACAGCCATAAGAACAAGAAAGTTAAAATGATTAAAATCACTTCCCATAAAATCAGCTCTTTAGTTCTGTAATCTGAACACCAATATTATCGCCGAGGTCAACCAGTCGGCCTGAGCCTACAATTTTTCCATTAACCTTAATGGATACAGGAGACTGTTTTGAGCATGACAGTGTTAAAACAGAACCAGGCTTTAATGATGTTACCTCATCATAGGTCAGAGTTCTTCTGTCTACCTCGAAGGCAACCTCAAAGTTCAGATCATCTGTATTTACAGTGCCTGCTGAATCTACCTGAGAACCACCGTCATTCATTACGTTTTCTTCAGTATTTTCGCTCATATTATTCTTATTCTCCTCGTTTGCGACTGTTTTTATACCTTTAAAAAAGCCCTGTCCTTCAGCTAAATCGAAAACCAGATATTTATTTGAAAGCTTTGCGTATGCAAGATTCGAATCAAAAAGATAAACATCCGGAATCAGAATATCCCCACAGCATAAATCCTTAAGATCTCTGGTTTTTAGAGTTACATATCCGATATCAAAACCAAGTTCAAATTCAAGACTATGAACAAGCTCGTTATTTACAGACTTCTCAAGACTCTCAAACATATGAGCCAGATTAAATGCAGCATCATCATTTGGGATCTCAACTTTAAGAGGTATAGTGCATGACTCATGAACCAGACTGCAGTAAAGAACCTGAGTTGATGAAAAAGAAATAGGAGGATCGCAGAAGGTAATATAGGCATTAACCTTTGATGACAGATACTCAATTTCCTTTGAAAAAGCAATCTCAAGGCTTGCAGATAACAGCTCAAATGGAAGGGATCTGATATTTATATCCTGAAGAAGAGGATCTTCATTCAGAAAAGCATCTGATAAAGCTGAAACTTTAAGCACAGAACCGTTGACATTCAGATAAGCACTGACAACCTCAGCCCCATCATACTCTGTAAGAGGAGAGAACTTAAAACTTCCCGCAGGTCCAACCACAGCATTGACAGAATTGAACAGTCTTGCCTGAGCGACGGAAAGTCGAGGTATCTCATATAGAACAGGTTCAGACATTATCATTATCCCCGTCTTTTAGTACAGACTCTCTCTCATTTGCAAGAGCGCCTGTATCGTTGTAAACACCCTCAGCTTCAATGCCATCAAAAGAAACGTCTACTCTGAAAGCATTCTTCTCATGAGAATCCAGGTCAGCCTCTAGCATATCCTTGGTAGCCATCAGCTTTTTAAAGGAAATAGGATCTGATGACACAATATTCACGAAAAGCATACCGCTGATATCACGAGTTAAGGTTATCGAGGTATTGGTAAGCACAGTATCATTAAGCTGAAGCATCACCTGATGCGCACCATCAAGTCTTGGCTGAGACACCAGAATCTTATCCACAAGAGATGTCACCAGCTGCTGCAGTTCTGTCTGAGAACCAACAGATGAACTCTGAGATGCGGCATTAGCAGAGGAAGATGTCAGAGAACTGGCCTGCTTAGCAAAAGAAGAAAACATTGAAGAAAGATCTGAATCCTTATTTTTAGATTCGCCCTGGTTCTTTTCAGAACCAACATCTTCCTTTTTGGACATTGCCTTATCAAACTGCTCTTTTTTCTGCTCAGACCAATAATCGTTGCCTCTTGTTTTTACATCATCCTTGCTTTCTGCTGCAGGTGCAGAAGAACCATCACCAGATACCCCCTGAACCCTCATGATATAACCTCTTTATGCTGATTAAATTTTTTTCATAATAAAGCTAGGAACAATCTTGCTGTCTTCCTTTAGTTTAAGATGCAGACGGTGTCCTAACTCAGTTTTATCCTGAATATTAAACAGAGGACTCATGCCTAATGATTTCAGAATCTTATTCATTAGAATTACATTCTTTCCATTGTTCCTCTTCACGTACAGGAAGCTTTCACCTTCAACTAGAGGATAATCAACCAGGACAATAGCCTCTCTTAAGGCTGCTCGAATTTCAGAATAATCGAAGCTTTCCTTTGTATACTGTTCCAGTTTGAATCTGATAATCTTCATCATAATCAGACGCAGATAGCTGGACATCTGATTGAAACGAGCTGTTTTGGTAAATATAAGCTCTTCTTTACTTACAGTAGCCTCACTTCCTGACATCTGCAGTTTTTCAAGAGTATCAGAATCAAGCTTCAGTCCAGACTGATTAAGAGATGTACTTAAAAAATCCATATCATATTCAGCTGACAGCTGCTTAACGATAAATCTCAACATATATAAAGATTCCTCGTTAAGAATATCTTGTGAATTTGCCATGTATTCCTTAAGCTGCTCTGCTGTGTAATTTACCCCCAGAAAGCCAAGATCCGGACCGTAGACAAGCTCATTACCGTCCTCATCCTCATAGCCCAAAATAGCAATCACAAGATTTGCCAGAATTACTTCTGATAAAGAGTACTTTAATTTTGCGTGATATCTTGACTGAAGATAGTTGAGACGATAATCAAGCTTTAGAATATCTGACCAGATATAGTTGAAAATGGCATATGCATAATTAACCTGAGGGAAGCCATTCTCATATTTCTTAAGTCTGGAACTTTTAGCCATTGAATTAAGGCGGGTAACTACATCTTTCTTGATTGCGCCCTTAAGTTCTGCAGATTTTTCCTTAACATCCTTTTTCAGCTTTTCAAGTGCATTTGGATCGTCTTTTAACAGATCGTCAAGCTTGCCTAATTTGTTAAGTGTTCTATGGCCAATAGAACCATCTTCTTTTCTGAAGGACTCAACCAAATAAACGTACTGGGTATTGTTTGATTTTTTTATTTGAATGTACATTTTTATAAGCTCAAAATACAAATAATAAACAGTTTACTAATACCATTATATATAAGAAAAAAGAATTTAGGATTGATTGATACTACAAACATAAAAATATTGTACAAAATGTTCCAATATTTCGTGTTAGTTCTAATTTTTTTAACTACAGTCTTGATTCAATAGATCCTATTCATTCTACTATTTTTTCTCATAATCATGAGACCTGCAGATAACATTCTGTAGCCACAAAAAAGAGACATCACTGAAGTTGCAGTCTTACCGAAGCAAAAACACTTTTTTGCACAATTCGGTAACACTCTTTTTTTCATTTCCAAATCATTCATAGCAATTCCCTTCGAATTTGCAATAAATCACAGTATCTGTCTTTGATATTGACAGTTCTCTCAAAGAAGACAGAAGTTAGTAGAAGTTTTTTTTCAAGACCTTAATAATTAAGCATACAAAACTGTTCGGAAACAGTTTTCCTAAAAAATCTACTGCAAATCTGAATTGTCAAAAGGATCAGAGCATGAGCGATTTTTCTATAAAAAACAGAATTAACATCGATAATGTTCAGTTTCAGAACCAGAATCCAAAGCCTGAAGACAAGGCAAAAACTGATAAGAATGTAGATAATGACGCTGTTTCTTTTAACAGTAAGCTAGATTCACAGAAAATTGATTCTCAAGATATCATAAGTGGAAAAAATCCTCAGGAAAGACTAAAGACGCTCATGGACAGGGTTATGTCCAATGGACAGTCAGAGGAAACAGAAAAGTTTGACAAAAAATTCTTTCTGCTGAATCTCAAAAATTCTCTTGTTAATTCTGCATTCGGCAACACAAATGCAAATCTGCAGAAAATGCAGATGGAAGCATCAGAATGCGATCTGAAGTTCAAAGAAAAATGCATCGAGGTAATGAAAAAAGATGAAAACATCAGAAGCATGGGCATGCTCTACAAATCATCAACAACAAATGCCCAAAGAGCATATCTTGATCTGATGACAGCCTTTCTTCTGACATCACAGTTTAAAGCAGCAGCCTCTGCAAAGGGTGATGTTAACATTCCAAACGGATTCCTCCAGCAGATGCAGTGTGCTCTGGCTGAGCATATTTCCGCAGGGGCAAAAGACGTCAGTCAGACAGAACAGAAAGCAAATGATATCTTAGATAAGCTTCCAGATAACATAAAGAACACCTGCAAAGAACAAATAAAGAAGTTTAAGGACCAGATTGCAGAAATCTCCGAGAACAAAAGAAATGCTGTAGAAGACATAAAAAAACGCTCTGATGACCTTCTGAATATACAGAAGAATCTTAAGGGATTGAATCCTGATACATTCAGGCCAACCGAACTGAGATTTACCCAGAACAAAGCCGACAGTCTCATCTCTCCCTACTGCGGTGTAAATTCATGCGTCCATCTTGATGAAGAAACAGCAGCTCAGTTTAAGGAACTTAAAAATGAGCTGGGACCTAAATTTCAGGAAGTTGTAAAGCTACATCATGATATAGAGTCCTACCTAAAGTCTCCTAACATCAAAGGAAGCAGTCTTAAGACACTGGCAGCTAGAGTAGAGAATGATGCCAATGGAAATACTTTCCTTTTAGAGAAGCTTCAGGCTCACTCCAGAAGCGCCTTTGAAAGTATTGGAGCCAGGATTGTAAGTCTGGTTGATAATCCTGTTTCAAATGCAAATCTAGGCTCCGAGCTTACAAAAATTGCAGATGAAATACAGAGACATCTTCTGCCTGAACATGCTAAACCACTTGCCAAGATCATCAGTCTTAACCTTACAAAGCTTCAGCTTGGTGTCAACGGTCTTACCGAAACTCCAAATCTTTTGGCCTTAAGAAATCTCATGGGAAAAATCAGCTCTGATCCAAATCTTCAGAATAACTTCCCTGCTCTTATGAGCATTCTCGGTCAGGCTCGTTTTGATTTCAAAGGCTTTGCCCTGCTTTCTGGAAGTCTGAGTTCAGAAGACATAAAAAACAATCCAAAGTCTATGGGAGACAAATCTACTGAAGTTTTAGAAGCATTCTGCAGATGTCTGGATAATCCGGCAGAAGGAAATGCATTTGTAGATAAACTTGCTGGAGTTAAGGTACAGGACAAGAGTATTTACACTGCTTTTGCAGCCATGGGAAGCTACCTTTCACACAGTCCTGATGAAAAGGTTGTGCAAAAGTGCGGTAAATACCTGAACCTAAATCTGGTAAAGCAGGCCGCCGCATTAGATTTAAAACAGAACAACCTTGATTTAAGTTCAGTACCTCCATCTCCAGATGAGATTAAGTCTAATCCAAAGCTGTTGGAAGATGAACAGATCAATATTGATCTGAACATGATCGTCAACTCAAGTATTAAGGATATTGATTCTGCAACCTTAAAGAGAGTGCTCAACTGTGCTGTAACCGGCAAACTGCCACATCTTAATACTATATGGAATACCCTGCTTCACAGCGCCTACCATAGTGAAATGGCAGAGAAACTTGAAAGAAACGAGATTACAGATGTTCCTAAGAGAGTATTCTCCATCAGCACAGAAGAATCCTCCCCTATCAAGGAGCTGATCCCTGAGAAAAAATCCAGTGGCTACAAGGCACGACAGGAATTTAAGAATTCACTTTCAGAAGAAGTTCGCAATCGAATGTACACCCAGTCAACAGGACTTTTCAGAAAGCAGGAGCAGCAGAAGAATCTCGATGCCATCACAGAAAAATTAAACGCAATGAGCAACTACAATACCGACATTCTTGAGGCATTAGGAAAGGAGAGCACAAAAGGCAAAATTCAGCTGGCCTTAGATGAGATGAGAAAGGAACTGACTTTCATCAATTCATCAATTCTAACCGGAGGTCCACGTCAGTTTGATAATATCAAAAGCGAGGAAGATCTTTTAAAGGTTGCTGTAGACAAAGGAGCACTTCTAGACGGAATCAACTCAAAATATAAGGGAATGAGCGATAAGTACGCTCAGATAATAAAGGAGAAAAATACTTCCCTGCAGAATCCGATAGTATCCAAACTTCTTGAAGCTCAGGGACTTATGCCAGGAGATAAGCCTTCAGGTCAGGATGTAGCTGTAACTCTCATAACCTTAAGGGACAATCTGATTGATGATATAACAAAGCTATCAGAAAGTGATTTAAAGGCAATAGGAATTACCTCTCCGGAGAATCTGAAGTTCAGTGCAGAAGAAAAAGATTTTGCTGTAAAACTGAATCAGTATCTTGGCAAAAGAAATTTAATGGAACTCTCAGGAATTACGCTTCCTCCTTCAGCAGAGTTTTCTGATGATAAGATTCAAAGCTTCTATCAAAAATGCGATACGGCTCTGTCGGAACTTAGCGAAATCATTGCAACACAGGGTAAGAGTGTTCCTTTAACGAAAACAGCAAAGCTTGCTCTTAATAAATACATAGAGATTTCCCTGATGCGTCATGGTGACAGCTACGCTCAGTTTGTTGCAAAGGATGAAGGCTCAAAATATATCTTAAATCAGGGAAACACCTCGGAAAAAACTCTGAAAGAAGCCCAAAATCTGACATTTGAAAAAGCATTTACCATAGATTCAAAGATTCAGAATATGCTAAATGGCAACATAGCAAGTGAAGATGCAGATCTTAGGGCTGTAAAAAATCTGATTCTTAACAATCTGGCTGTAAATGCAGGCCTTAAGAGAAAGAATCTTAATGCCTTTATCAACACAACAAATGAGAATCAGAAGCTTTCAAATCAGGAGAAAAAGGAACTTATAAACAAGCTTAAGCTTCTCAGAATGAATGTGGATACAGGTTCTTTTGCCACATCGGATCCACGAGACAGCAAGCCTACAAAATTCAGCTCAGATCTCAGAGAACTGAGCAAGGCTGAAGGCGCTGAATTTGAGAAAAAGCTCGATGAATTTATTGCAACGCATCTGACATCAGAAACCACTTCACAGGCCGATGCAGTTCTCACTTATGCAACACAAAGCAGTGATCCGATAGAAACAACATTAAAAACCATAAAAACAGCATTTGACGAGGATACAAAGCTCGATTCAGGAGTACTCAAGAAGGTTACTGATGCATTTACCTCCGATTACCAGAAGAATGTCGGAAGCGTGTCAAAGAAATCAGCTCTATATGAGTCAGCTCAGAACGAGCAGGCTCAGGCTTTAGGAGAAAAGCTTCTTGGAGACAGAAATGTTCGCGCAATTGTAAGACTTGCAGGAAGCTATGCGGCTGCATCACTTGGTTACTCTGGGCGAAACGAGGTTATTGAAGCCTACAAGAGTGATTCTACAAGCGAGGAAGAAAAAGCCAGAATCGAAAATGCAATGAAAAAGGCTCTTATTGAGAGAGGCTTTGATGCCAACCTCGCAGATATGCTCACAAGAGCCAAGCTTATTGAAGGAAAGAGCGATCACCTTATTGCAAGAGGCTGGAGTATTCTGAAAAACACCTTCTTCAGCATAGTTTCAACGGTACAGTCTCGTGTTATCGACAGATTTGAAGGTGATTATCAGGAAAAACTACGCAAAAACCAGAACTTTGAAAGGTATCTGCCATGCGTAAAGGAAATGATTAACTCCATAACACCAGATACGGTGAAATATGTAGATAAGAGCAAGGACATGGCCTTCAAGTTTGACCCGCTTAAGGCTGTTGATGCTGTTACCGGAGGAACCCTTACAGAAAACGGAGTGGTGTCTTTAAAAATGGGACTGTCACTTCTGAAAAACTCTGGTGTAATCTTCAATCGCGATGAAGATGGGAAACTGTCTATAAGCATCAATACCAACACCCTGGTTGGCGTCAGTGTCGAGGCTGGAGTCGATCTCCTTCAGGCTGGAGGAGCTGGAGCTGAAGTTGGTGTTAAAGGAGGTTTCGGAAAGGTTCTGAACCTGAAATTCGACTCAGATGACGAAGCAGCCGTATTCGTATGCAAGATGTTCACAGGACAGCTTAGCAGTAATGATGTTAAGCTCTCAGAATCTGCATCTGCCGGCACCAGCGGATCAATTTCAGGAGGAGCAAAAGCTTCAGCTGATATTGGAAACATTTCAAAATATGCACTATATGGCGATGAAATAGAAGCAAACTCAGAAATAGAAGGAGTAGATGCAGACAGTAAATTCGCAGAGGATCACCCTGTTGTAAATACAATACTCTCCAATGGAACAATCGGAAAGGCTGAGATCGAGGCAAATCTTGGCTACGATACCAAAACTGTAGTTGACAATTCTGGTGTCATCACGGAAAAACACCGTAAATGGACCTTAAACATTGGCTTCACCGCATTTGAATTTGCAGACAATATAAATAACATTAAAGAGGAGACCTTAGATAAGGTTGCAGATAAGATTGAGCCTTTAAAGGCAGTCTATGATGTTTCCGAAAAAATAAATTCAACTGTCTCAAATATACTGACAAAGCCGATTGAAGCAATGGGTATAGATTACATTGAGAATTTCCATACTGTTCATGTTTCTGATATTACCGGTGCAATAGACTATGCTACAGACAAGACCGTAAGCAACAGACTCAAGGATGAGCATCTTGAAACTCTCAAAAAGGAAGGACTCTTGAATGATGCTCTTGACCAAAAACTTGAGGAAGCAAATCAGGGAGAGCAAATTCTTAATGTCACTTTTGAAATGAAACTCAAAGACGACGTCATAGATAAATTCTCCCATGATCCAACTGCCCTGGCAAAGGAAGCGGATAATTTTAAAAAGAATTATGAATTCTCATCCTTCAGTGTTGAGCTTAAAGGAACCGAGAACAAGATTGAATATATGAACTGGCTTAAACTGGTCTCAGGAGGAATGCTCAGTTACTCATCAAAGACCACAGCAACAGGAAATACGCTTATAACTATTGTTAAGAATGAACTTTAGTTTTTTATTATCTGAGAATTAAGGAAAAGTAGTCATATGAAAAAAATACTGACATTACTTCTCTATGCAGGAATACTGACAGGCTGTCAGGACGATGGAAAAAAATTCCTGAAAGTTGGAGTTGGAGCTCCTGGCAGCGGATATGAGGCTTATGTAGCTCAGCTGAATGATAAGCTTGATAAAAACCAAAGTTTCATCAGACTAAAACCTGTTTATACGAAGAACTCCGGCGCGTCGGTAAGACTTTTAAACCACTCTCTTCTAGATCTCTCAATAGTTGAGGGCTCTGCTTTAGACCACGCATTAAAAATTGAACCAGAAGACACCACTGCTGTTTCCATCGGAAGATTTTCCAATCAGAAATACAATGTTCTAAATGATGGCGATGAAATCAAAGAAAACTTTGCTACAGTTGCAGATGTTTACGACAAAACTCTGCATATAGTTATATCTGGTGATTCTTCAGTTGATGAATTCTCAGATATCTACAACAGCAATCTGGTTATAGGAAGTGATGATTCCTATTCAAAAATAATATGTGAACAGATTCTAAGAACCAACTCTATCAAAAACGATATTACCAGCAATACTGCATTCACCACAGTTGAGGATGCTCTTGAAAGGCTTAAAGACAAAAAGGCAGATATAGCATTCATCTTTGACAGAGTTCCTTCAGAAAAGCTAAAAGAATTCTCTACGGAAAACAAAGTAAAACTGTTATCAGTTCCTCTGGCAAAACTGCAGGAACTTATAGCAGGAGATTGCTGTTACTCACAAAGAAAAATATCTGATGATACCTACCCAGATATAGGAGTAAATACCCAGACACTGGATATGGAAGTTTTAATGCTGGCAAGTATCTACCTTGATGATGATACTGTAAAAGAACTGTTAGAAAACGGCATTATGGGAAATAAGATAGAGAATACTAACGAATATAAAAAACAGCTTCTTCACGCAGGAAAAAGCCTGCATAACATTGGATTCCATGATGGCGCCTATGAATTCTTCAAGGAAAACGGTGTTGATGTAAAACAAACAACAGTTGTTGAATCCATTATAAAAATGAACCTAATCGCAGGACAGGACTAAGGATGTAATATTATGCTTCAAATTATAAATCTTGATCTGTTTGAAACCGTAGCTCTTGCTGTGGTAGTTCTGTTCCTGGGCATGTTCATAAAGAAGAAAATTGTCTTTCTTGAAGAATACTGCATTCCTTCCCCTGTTATCGGAGGACTGGTCATTGCCCTTGTCAACTACATCTTCTACCTATGCGGATATGCATTTGCATTTAATGAAACCATTGAAGATCTGTGCATGGTCGTATTCTTTACCACTATTGGACTTCAGGTTGACCTTAGAATTATAAAGAAAAGCTTTCTGACCATGGTGATTCTTCTGGTATTTGTATTCGCACTGATAGTCCTTCAGAATATTATTGCACTGGGTACAGCATTTATTTTCAGAGGCGATATGCTTAATGCCATGACAGCAGGCTCAATCTCAATGATGGGCGGTGCCGGTGTAGCAGAAATAATTGGACCAGTGCTGGAGGATTTCAGACTTAAAAACGGACAGAATCTTGCCTACGGTATGTGTACCTTAGGATTTATAACATCTGCGCTTATAGGAGGTCCAATCGGTCGCTATCTCATTAAAAAGCATAATCTGAAACCTAATCTAGAATCAGTAAAAAACATTCGCAAAAAAAACACGAAGAACGATGAAAAAACAGCAGAACTGCCATTTTCAGCCAAACTTGCCAAGGTAATCTACAGAATACTTATTATCATGGGGCTTGGAATGGTGCTTTGTGATGTGCTCTCTATATTTGGCCCTGTTCTGCCTGATTACATTGGAGCAATGTTCATTGCAATTATCGTTCGTAATATAGGTGATATTACAGGGAAAATGCCGGTCTATCCGGTCGAACTCAATTACATAGGAGCACTGAGCCTTTCATTATTCCTTGCAATTGATTTTATGAATATAGCAATCTGGCAGCTGTCTGTAATCAATATTACACAGATTTTCATCTTCATAATGCAGTTTATACTAATCACAATCTTAGCTTTCTTTGTGATTTTCAGAATAACAGGAAAGGATTATGATGCAGCTGTTATCACAGCCGCAACCTGCGGATTTGGACTTGGAGCGTCCTCCAGTGCAATTTCAAATATGATGGTATTGGTTGGAAAATACGGACCTTCAATAAAATCCTTCCTACTTGTTCCTATAGTAGGAACATTGTTTGCTGATACCATAAACAGCGTAGTTATCTACTTTATTCTCTGGCTTCTATGACTGAAACTGGAGTTCTGAAACAAGTAAAAGCCTGTTTTGCGACAGGCTTTGAAGTTATCAGGACACAAAGAAAGCAGCTCTAGGCCATCATGAACATACTCTGAGCCACCATTACGCTAATCATACCGTCTTCCTCAGTCTCAGGGATCTCAGTTCTTCCAGAAAGAACTTCTGTTGCAGAGTTTTCAACAGGTCTATCAGGCTCATCAAATGCACTATGGGAGCGGACGGGCGTTTGTGCCGCTGATGAAGAATTATTGGCAACGGTAGAAACAGCACTCTTGTTGACATAAGGAGCTTTTGCAGATTCTTTTTTTAATTCAAGAACAGCATCCAGAATTTCATCGTTCACAAAATTACGGAAAGCAACTCCATCCTCGATAAAAATCTTTACAGCAGAAGAAAAAGACTCCACAGAAAAAGAATCCAGCATAACATCGTGGCATAACCAGAGTACGGTGGTATCCCTATCATATGAAAGTCTTATATTGTGATAACGCCCACCAAATATATTCAGGGCAAGCAGACCTTCAAACATTGAAGCATTAACTACAGACTTTTCACCTAAAGTTTCACAGCGTATATAGAGCATTACAGAAACATCTCTTAAGCTCATATAGAGATAATCTCCCTGAGGCAGAAGAGTACTGGAAATTCCGTCACTGTTGAATTTGGAAATCTTAGGATTATCCATTTTTTCTATTAGACTATTGAGCTGTGCAATATCCATAATAAATCCTTAGTCCACTTTTCTCTGATGCTAATTAAAATTTTAGACTTAATTCAGAATTATCACAAAAGACTCGATCTCGTTTTGGGATGTTGACTGTACGATATTTTTGGGCATTACAAAAAAAATCTCCTCCAGATTTTAATCCGGAGGAGATGTAAAAATACCCAATTATTAAAAATTGATACTATAGAGACTCTTCAGAGAACTCCTCAGAATCAAGCTCGCCTTCCATCTTGGTTACACAGATAGCAGTGAATGCGTCACCAATTACGTTAGCAGAAGTACGAATCATATCCAGTAGACGATCGATACTTGCAATCAGAGCAACAGCCTCCAGAGGGATACCAACCTGAGTAAATACCACACTCATCATAATTAAACCTGCGCTTGGAACACCTGCAGTACCGATAGCAGCAACAATACCCATCAGAACAATGGTTACCTGATCAAACATAGTCAGATCGATACCATAGATTTCTGCAGCGAAAACTGCACATACACCCATGTAGATAGAAGTACCGTTCATATTGATGGTATTTCCTAATGGGATAGAGAATGAAGCAATTGCCTTGGTTGCACCCAGCTTACGGGTTGCTACAAGATTTGAAGCTAGAGCAGCTGCTGATGAACAGGTTGTAAAACCGATAATCCATGGCTCAGCAATATCCTTGAAGAAGCGCTTTAGAGGAATACCTACATAAACACGAACAACAGGGATGTAAACAATTACGAAGAATAGAGCTGTTGCAATGAATGAGCAGAGTACCAGCTTTAACAGAGGAAGCAGCACTGCAAGACCGTGCTTACTTACAGTGAAGGCAATCAGAGCAAACACACCGATAGGAGCATAATGCATAACAGCGTTGGTCATCTTAATCATGACCTCGCCTACTCCATCAAAGAAGCCCTGTAGAGACTTACCCTTTTCGCCCATTGAAGCCAGGATAAAGCCAAAGAATACAGCAAAGAAAATAATCTGAAGCATTGAGCCTTTTGATAGAGCATCGAAAGGATTCATAGGAACAATATTTAAAAGTGTATCCTTCAGTGCAGGAGCCTTAACCTCGTTGATGGATAAGCCTTCAGTTGAGAAATTAAGTCCGGTACCAGGTTGAACTACCTGAGCAATTATTAGACCGAAGATAACGGCAACACCTGTGGTGCAAGCATAAACCAGAAGGGTCTTTACAGCAACACGGCCTAACTTTGAGATATCAGCAATACCAGCTACACCTGAAATAATGGTTGCAAATACCAGAGGAACAACAACCATACGAATAAGTCTGATGAACAGGTCACCAAATGGCTTGATATAATCAGTTGCAAAACTTTCACTAATAAATGTACCGAAAACAGTACCCAGGACTAAACCCAGAAGCATCATCCAGGCAAGGCCAAATGACTTTTTCTTTTCCATCTCTATCTCCAGAAATCAAATAAAGAGTGTACCTGCACTACTCTAGAGCAAAATCCATACACTCTTGCCTAAGTTTATGATACGGATAAATAGCTTTTAAATCAAAGAAAAAATGAATAAACGCACTATTTTGAATCAAAAATAGTGATCAAACTATCAGATTACCAATTTTGGAGCTTTTGTTATATGGAATGCTTATATACGAGGATCATTCAAAAAATTGTATAGTTTAATATTAGCCCATTATCTATTCCGCCACACCAACAAAAAAAGGATGCAATTTTTTGCATCCTTCTGTCTTGAAGATATTAAGTTTTAGTTCTTTGCAAGACCCTGCAGGATCTGATTTGCATTCTTAATCTGATCACTTGCACCGCTTACAAAGCTGTTGTACTGACCCATGAAGTCCTGCAGCTTAACCATCTGTGTCTGGTTGTCGGAGTTGCAGTTCTCAGCCATGTGCTGAATCTGGGAGGTTATGGCTCTTATCTGTTCAGCTGTTTTGCCTTTGAACGTATATTTCTCTACACCATTGTTTAATTCATACTTTGAGAATTCCCAATTGGAGGTATCTACACCAAGAGCTCTGGCTTCAAGATAAAACTGACCAAGAATCTCACCTCTCTTTTTTTTATCATCATCCTCATCTTTTGTAACAGCACCAAGCTGAGCATTCATTCTGTCAAGCAGATTATTCAGCTGCTTGGCTCTGTCATTCTGAGCCTTCATTTCAGCAATCTTGTTTTCAGCTTCCTTCTTCTTGGTTGCGCCAACCTCAAGCATAACCATAGCAGCCATCATCTGGATTGACATGCCTTCGAACTCAGTGCCCTTGATTGCGTTTACATATGATGCTGAACCTACTGAAATAGTCATAATTGCGTCCTCGCTGAAGTATTCGGTTACGGAAGCTGAGATACATTAAAAATCAGATTCCTTTTTCTTACTTTTGTTTTAAGTATAATATATTTTTTCTAAAATATTGCGTCTACTTTTATAAAGCATGCCGTTTTATATAAAAATGGAATAACCATCACATATTACTAGTGTTTTTCTACTACCGACTGCAACTGTAGTTACCAAAAAAGGCAGGAGCTTTACTCCTGCCTCAGCCGAAAACTAACAATATAAAAATTATCGAAGTTTTGGTTGGTTACCGGCTATTTATTTTTTACAAAACTGATTTTTGTCTGTATACCTAAAGGAAAACCGTCCTGATCAACACCTTTACTCATGTCTATTGCGGTTTCGTATTTTACAGTGTAAAACAGTGCTGGTGGTGTTCTTACATCAAGCTGCTGGTAATGTTGTAACAGAACCAGTCTTGGCTCAACCTGAGTTGTTATAACAACCTTGCCGTTATTTATATCAACCTGGTGGGTTGGCTTTTCACTTATTGAAATTCCATTCATAACTATATCCTGGAATTTTATACCTGGGATCAGACTTGGAAGGTCTGGATTATTCATTGTTCCTGACAGGTATCTTGAAGCTCCTCCCTGCATCAGGTAGGTTGTTATAAAACCAAGATAACTCTCGTCAATCTGTCCTTCTAAAAGTTCATGAACTTTCTGGGCCTTCTGTTCCTCATCTCCGATATTTGCAATATTAGTATCATTGATTTTAGTGATTACATTCCTTTTTACATCAGCATCCAGATTCTTATGCCAATTATTCTCGATAAGATTTAGTCCGTTTAAATAAGTCTGTTTTATTCCGATAAAATTATCGTTGATAAACATATCTTCATGCTGTCTTAAATGAGCTCTGTTGATATTTTTTGGACTAATCACTGACATCAGCAGCTGATCATTCCTTAGAATGTCTGCATAATGGTCTGCAATGTCCCTAAGGTTGCAATGCTCATTCTGATTTAGAGTATATCCATGTTTTGAAATATGCTCGATTACGAACGCTTTAAGCGTTACTGCAATTCCCGCTCTTAAGTCAGATGGGAAAATTTTCAACGCATCCTTTATCTCAGGAGGATTTATTGGAAGTTCTAACTTGAGAATAGCCTTAAGATTTGATAACTTCTCAAGCTTTTCCTTCTCAGCAAGTACTTCGCCAGTATTTGAAACCGTACTGCCGATCTTTCCTGTAATAATCTGATCTTTTGCTTCTTTAAACACATTAAAGAGTATCTGCAGATTGGTTTTCTGAGATGTTCTCTGCTGAAGATCCTCAAGAACTTTTCCTTTGGCTTCAGCCTTCTGTATATCCTGATTCAGAGTTTCAGTATATTCCTTTAAAAAAGCTTCCACTGCCGGGAAAAGCTTCTCAGTCATGTTCTCATAGTTGACGTTTGCCAGCTTTCCATCAGGATCTGAGATCATATCGAAGTTGACCATTATCTTTAAACACTCAGAAATTTTATCTGCAGTCAGTTCTTCGTTTACAAAGCCTTTTTTAATACAATCGAACAGGTAATCTGCATCAGCAAGCATAGAAGATAGTTTCAGTTTATCTGCATTATCCAACAGCTTGGTAATAGTTGGAGCCATAGTGTTATTGTTGCCAACATCCTGGACAACCTTAATATAATTGTCAACTTTCTGTGGATCGTTACTGTTAAAACTGATAATACGTGCAAGCTGCTTTGAATTAAGTTGAGGAAAAGCCAGCTTGAGTTTATCTGTATTTGATTTCAAGTTCTCATCACTGTCATTACCAACAGAGAGAACCTGTAAATCATCTGCAGCATCAACCTGATTATTATTTTTTCCTCCCAGAGCGCCTTCCTCATCAAAAACTTCATCAATAGATACCGCTCCTGAAGTAAGACTGTCCACGGCATTTAAAACTTTCTGAGCAACATCCTTAGGATCTTCTCCTTCTAGTAGAGAGGTCTGGATGAATTCATTGATTTTGATTCTGACCGTACTGGTAATATTTGCTATAAGAGCATTTACCTTCTCATGGTCAAAACCACTCAGCTTTGCCTAGGAAAGAAGAGTTTTCATTTTTAAGGCGTTATTCTTCTGTCCGATTTTTTCAAACTGCTCCGGATTATCTACAGCCTTCTGGATGAGGGAATCAAGGAAAGCAACGGATGAGAAATTGTTTTGAGGAGCAAATTTCTTTAAAAAACCGTTTAATCCAAAGGATTCACCCTTGAAGATAACAGAGGAGTAGCCTTTATTGTCATCAAGCAGTGTCTTTGAATACTGCTTAACAGAATCATTGCTTCTCTTGATAGTCTGAATCATCTCTCTGAGATTTTCCATTTTTAAATGGAGATTCTGGTTAAAATGCGCATCTATTGACTGATTGACGTTTTTTGCTGACTGAATAATCTTGGTTTCGCCAATCTGAGAGGTAGCATAATTCTTTAAACGCTGCTTAAGCAGATCATTAAAATGAGCATTCTGGCGCAGCAGCTCCATTCTGTCGAGCTGTCTTTCCTTTTCAGCATAACCTCTGACGAAAATCTTCTTGATAAAGCTTATAAATATATTGTCACGGCTTGCAGGAGGATTTATGACTTTAAAATGGCCTTCGGAGTCAAGGGTTATTTCACCTTCCTTTGTAATCAGTTCCTCAAACTGCTGGTCGGTCATCAGGTTCTGATGTGCACTGAAATCATAGTCTCTTAACTGATTATTGTTGAGACCTGACAGATTGATGTTTTCGCTCATTTTTTACCTCCTTTAAACAGACAGATTGGACATCATTTCATCAAGGCTGTTACCGCCCTGTTCCTGTTTAATTACTGCACTGAATTCATTGTTAAGCTTTTCTACAAGCATTCGCTGACGCTCCAGAATAAAATAGAAACGCTTAGCATCTGCATTCATAAGATCCAAAGACTGTTCTATAAACAGTCTGCCTGCCTGAATATTAAACTGCTGTTCTGTATTCTGCTCAGCATTGAAGCTTAACAGATTTATAAAATCATCTTCACTAGGAGCACAATCCAATACATTGGTAAGCTTGAGTACTCCTGCATTCTGATGAAATTCAAGCAACACACCGAAACCATCTTTAAAATCCAGACGGTTAAAATTATTTCTTAAATCCTCTAAAGAGAGATTCAATGAAGATAGAATCTTCTGATATCTCTGTGTACTGTCAGCATATGGATAATTCTCTGCGGTAGGATAAACATTACTGTCTCCTGCCATAAATACAGCAGTTTTAGCCAGAAGAGTTACCGCCTGATTAAACTCCTGCTGCTCCAAACTGATACAGCTTATAGTGTAGGTAAGTCCAATTGCATTTTTCTCTTGCAGGATGAATAGTTTTGCTCTTCTGGCGAGCGGACTTAAATTCAGACGGTTGCTGAAATAGGCATACTTCTCTAAAAGCTCACTTTTGGACAGTTCCTCTGTATTAAGTACCATGGAGAATACAAATACAGTGTTCTCCTCTTCATGCTGTTCTTCGACACTGCAGATAATTCTGGTATCAAAAAGCAGCAGAAAAGAGCCGTCTTCCTGGGGTTTCAGCTCATCAGCGTACTGATTTTTTAGTCCTATATTTAAAAAATAATTGCGGATGTACTGTTCAAGCACTTTATTCTCCTTTAGTCTAGGCAATGCATATAACTTACTCTGCGCTTTGTTATTGGTGTTATCCTCATGCCTGCCTGAATAGCCCTTATTACGAAAATGATTGACTTATAATTTACCTTTACCATAAGCTTCCATTTTCATTAAGCGCACAACTTAAACAAAATGACCTTATGTCAGACTGGAATCCATAGGAATAATTGTATAGCTTTATTGCACTACGAACTTTTTCATAATTATCACCAGTCTCTGTGACTACATTCTTCATATAGACATTCGTGCTATAGAGATGTATTTATACATTTTGTTAATATGTATTATGGATGATGTAAAAAAAATAACTGAGAAGAAATTCACGTAAATGTAATTTTATAGCTACAAAAAACATTTTTAAACTGATTTTTAATTACTGCGCAAAAAAAGGTTCGCAGTTTTCACCGCAAACCTTTTTATCGTAACTTTGCTAATTTATCAGACTTCAAGCAGTACAAAAGAAGAATCTCGTGAAACCTCTGACTGATCATCTTCGCTCGAATCAGCAAAGCTGTTTCTTATCTCATCGTCCACAGGAAGAGTTATACGATAAGCTCTGTTAGTTGCAATCAGAAAATCATGAAGCGCATCTACAAGCTCATTGTTAGGTGTATTCTCGTTCATATTCATAAGTTTGTCCCATGAGTTTTCAAGTTTTTCTTTGAGCTGCTCATCATTAGAAGCCAGCAACATTGCCTGTCTGTAGGTTTCACCTGACTTGTCACTTCCAATGATGGATGCAAGATTTTCCTTGATAGGAACAATGTTTCTTGCAAGATAATTCTTAAGAGCCTCGCTGTTTTCAACAGTTTTAACAGATGTATCACTAAGCATATAGCTCTCAGTCGTAGACAGGAGAGTATTTAATGTAGGCTTAACAAGAATACCGCGGTCATTCAGAGACTCTGAAACAGTGTACTTAACATCAAATCCCACACCAAGACCTACTCCCAAAGGATCTACATTGACACCGAAAGATGAGTTTTTGTTTGAAGAAATCGAAACAGACTCCATTTCACCGTTGATGTAGTTAAATCTAACGGTTCTGGTGGTTTCGGTTTCAATCAGAGAGGTCGCTCCCTTGAACATGGCAACAGCCTGCTCGGCAACGGCTAATGCAACTTCAGGATGAGTAGCAACCCACTCGACGATGTTCATAATCTTCTCAAAGGCGTAACCTGCATTCTTCTCGATAAATCTAAAAATCTTCTCGATATTCTCTGGTTTGGACAGATAATCGATGACAGCAGCCTTGGCACCTTCCTTTGCTCTGGCAATAAGAGTGCTGATAACCATTTTCTTTGTAGCATTCTTAACTACACCTTTTGCGAGATCTTTGCCTGTCTCAATTACATCATCGAAATTGGAATTTTCAGATTTAAACTCAGGAGGTTCTCCCTTTTTAGCCGAAATTTTTGAAGCAATATCAATTATCGCGCTAAAAGGAGCATTATCTGAAACAACAATAGCATGACTTGTTTTAACATCCTGTTCCCATGGTCTTATATCCTGACTTGAAGGAGCTGGTTTCTCTGATGTATATACATACTGGTATGAGGAATCCAGCGCTGCCTGACTGCGTAATTCCTTTACAGCGCCATCAGCAACAGCTTTTACAAAGACATTTCCTATGCCAGATGTCATACCTGAAGTAGAATCATTAAGCACTGAAATTTTCAGTTTAACCTGAGCTGAAGTACGGATCTTGGCAGGTTTTCCTGCAGGAGATCCCTCCATCAGATACTCACGGAAAATATCCTTAGGGAATTTAACCGATGGAGAGGTCATACGATTTAAAAGTCTATCGGCCTCAGCTCTTGAAATAAGGCCTCTGCGACAGCGAAGCTCTGTTGCAACCATTAAGGTTCTAACCTGATTTGCAACCTCTGCCCAGTCTGTTGTAGTTACCTTCTTTCTATCCTTTATACTGTCGATAGTTTCATCGAACAGTTTAGCCAGATCTGCATTGTCATCAGGAAGCACAGGCACAGTTATACCGTCAGCACCTGGTCTTAAGAGCTGATTTAAGGCATTCTCATCAGTTGCACCTGTAACCATTCGGCCAAAAGGTACATATATTTTGGACTTAACACTGAAATCTCTCTGATGCTCTGCTGATGCACTTGCAGTAAGATCTCCCGTCATACCAAGGCCGAATGTAGCCTGAGCCTGTCCCTGAATATGACCGGTCCAGCCCTGATGTTCGGCAACAATCAGAGGATTTGCGCGTTTAGCAAGAATACCGTCCAGAGCGTTGATAACACCTCGATTCTTTAAGCTATCCAGATATTCAGCATTGCTCTGCATAACTTCACCTGAGTGACGACCTAGGAAACTGAAGAATTTAACTCCCAAGTTACCAATGGCCTTACCAATCTTCGTCACACCGCCAAGAATCGCGCTGCCAATGGTTCTTGAGGTTGCAAGGCTGCAGCGATCAATATCAAGTAGCATATCATCTATAGATGGGTAGGTTCTGGTTACAAACTTTGTAATCTGACCACCGACTGAAGCTTCAGCCTTGACTCCTGTTTTGGCTTCCTCATTACCGAACTTGGCAACTCCTTTTGCTTCAAGTCCGCCGCCAATTCTGTAGGTAACCTCAATAGGATGACCTTTACCTTTACAGCTGATTTCACCTGTCACCCTGAAACGAGCTCCTGCGCGAACACCTGCAGTAACAGCATCCAGTCCCAGACCGATAAATGCTCCTACTCCTGCAGTAAACTCAACTGTTCTGTGTCCACCCTTTTCTGTATAAGGAGTAATAATCTCTCTTAGAACTGTATTCTGGGAATACTTCTTCTCAAATAGACGGATCTGATCGTTGGTACGATGAGATGCTTCCAGAGTCTGCTCAAGTGTTGAATCAAGACTGAATTCATCAGGAACCTTGATTTGTTCAGCATTAGGATCTGTCTGCTTTAGTTTGCTATTTAGAGATTCAAGCTTATCTCTTAGCTGCTGTTCTAAAGAGGCAATATCAGCAAAATCCTGCTCTTTTACATGATCCTTGATTCCAAAGGTGAAGAAATTCTGAATGCTGCGAAGCTTTCCCTCAAAGAAATCCATTTGAGTTGAAAGAGGATTATTCTTGTTTAGAATCTTCTGGGTTTCGTAACGGAAAACACGCAGGTTTTTTCTCATGATCTGAAGATCACCAATAGGATCATTCTCACCTGAGCTGGAGGATAGTCCTTTTGTAAGCTTGGCTCTTGCTTCCTTAAGTTTTCTGAGATCTTCCTTTATGGAGGTCAGATCATTGAGAATCTCTTCTTTGCCTGCATTACTCAGCTTTTCGTTGTTTTTGAGGAAATTGTTTACTCCGGAAGATACATTGGTATCAAGTTCATTCAGAACACCTTTGCCATCAATAGAATCCTTAATATTATTAAAAGACTCTTTTGCCAGATCTCTTAAATTTTCTGCATCAGAAAAATCCCAGTCCTTACCGGAAATAACCTCATGCCCTTGGCAAAAATATTAGCCTGCCCTCTTCCAGGAACAAATGATGAATTTGAGTTTCCATTCAGATAAGAGTTAAGACCAGGATCAGGCTGATTCTGACTATTCACCTGTTTTACATTTACAGAATCCAGATGCTGCTGATTATTCTTGGACTGGTTGTTGACAACGATATTATCACCTTCAGGCTGGAACAACCCCACACCAGAACGTAAGCCAACATTGTTTAAACTATCACTCATACCTCATCCTCCCAGCTCTAAAGAGGGAAATGTTCTGCAAAATATTCTCTTGTACTTCTAACAGAACGAACAAGGAGCTCCACCCAGGCTGCAAGGGCATCAGTGGAACTGATTGTCCCCGCACTGCGTCTGTCAGCGGCCAGAACCAGTTCACCTTCACCATCAAGCATCAGAGTAACTTCGCAGGAAGGACCGCTTAAATCATTAAGCTTTAAAAGTGCCAGAGCCTTTTCTCCTGAGTCAGCTGCATTAAGATCTCCAAAAGCACCTACAGGAGAAAAAATCAGAACAGTATCAGAATCATTCAGATACTGAAGATTGACAACAATATCGTTGTCTACAGTAACGGTTGTAATTCCGTCATCATTAAGGGTCAGATCCTCCATGACCAGAGATCCGAATTCCTTTAAAACTGAAGCAAACTGATCTCTAAGCATAGGTCTGACCTCTCATTCGCCAGTCATTGACACTGTAGGCAAACTCATTTAGACAGCTCTCAATGCTCTGGGTATTTACAAACTCTCCAAGATAACGTCTTTCTGTCAGATAAAGAGCATTGTCATTTCCCACAGATAGAGTTGCTCCATTGGTGCCTGACCAGAAAAAGTTACCCTTCAGAGCTGCCTTTGCAAATTCTCCTGGACGGCCGATGTCCTTTAAATCAAGAACTCTGAGTCTGAACATAACGGCACCGGGATCACCTGGGAGAGGAACAATAGAAATATTGATAGAGTCCATTGTCAGAAACAAAACTCCATCAGATCCTTCAGATGTATTAGGATACGACTCTTTCAAAAGTCGTTTGAATTCATCGTAATCTGTAATCATATTAGCTCGCTTACGTGGGAAACCAATCAAACATATTAAATATTATAGGTCAAAAATTCATACAAACTTTGACAAAAGTAGTAGAATTTTAATTTAGATAAAAAAAATTAAGATATTGCTGTCAGCAATCAGTTCATTTACAGAATATACCACAAGAAAATCTTCATCCCCCCCCATAACAGGACTTCTCCAGAGTTAATGGGACTTTTTTCCGTCAGAAACAAAAAACTAAACATTTTTATTTGGTCATTTTGGTAAAATAAGAGAAAAATTAAAAAGAATATTTAAGGAAAACAAATGGAAATCCATCTGAATGACAACTCAATGTCAGGAACAGAAATTATCAGTATCAATGGAAGACTGGATGCTTTAAGCTCATCTGCACTGGAAGAAAAGATAGATCCGTTAACTCACAATGACAGCACCAGTTCTCTAATCTTCGATCTAGCAGGCCTTGAATACATCAGCTCAGCAGGCTTACGCGTTTTATTAAAGACCGCAAAAACCTGTAAAAATACAAGTAAAAAAATGGTGTTATGCGGACTTACAAAGACTGTTTCAGATGTTTTTAAGATTTCTGGATTCGATCTGATTTTAGATATCAAGCCAGATCTGAACTCAGTAAAAGAGGCTCTTGGCAACTAAAAGGAAAATAGAATTGTTCGTTAAATCCAGGCTTTTGAAATCTGCAGTTTTAGGATTACTAATCCAAAGTGCCTATGCTCAGGTTACTCTGAATGTTGAGGAAACAGAAGTCTATGCGGTTCCTTTCAATCAGGAAAATACCGTAGAACGTCGCATTGATACACTGGATGTCAATAAGCTTTCAAAATATGCATATCTTCTGAGAGCCAATCATATGGTTATGCCTTCATACGGACCAAAGACCTCAAAAGATGTTAAGAAGAGAATCAAAGACTGGCAAAATTATATTGCTGAGGCTGCAGAAACCAATCTGCTGCCAGAAGAGCTTATCAGAGCTGTTATTGAGGTTGAATCAGGTGCAGTTGTAACTGCAGTCTCACAGTGTGGAGCTCAGGGACTGATGCAGTTAATGCCAAAGACTCAGAATGAGCTTGGAGTAAAAGATCCGTTCGATCCAAATGAGAATATCAGTGCAGGTACCAGATATCTGGCACAGCTTCTCAATATGTATGACGGAGACCTGTCTCTCGCTTTGGCTGCCTACAATGCAGGCATGGGCAACGTCAACAAATACGGAGGAATTCCTCCATTTGAAGAAACACAGAACTTTGTAAAAAAAGTTACTGCAATCTATCACAGACTGCAGCAGGAAAATGCAAACTAAGCTCTAGGAGACAATACTTATAAGCCTTGAGATGGTCTCGTCAAAGGAAGTTGTCTCACCTAAGCCCTGCTTTAGGAAATCGTTAATCTCGCCGATCTTATGCAGAGCATAGTCTGCTTCAGGATCAGAACCTTCCTTATATTCACCAAGCTGAACCAGAAGCTCAATTTCCTGATATTTTGCCATGATGTTACGAAGCTTACCTGCAGCCTCCTTGTGCTCCTTTGTCACAATCGCGTTCATAACACGACTTACAGAAGCCATCACATCAATTGCAGGATAGAAATTCTTTGAGGCCAGCTTTCTTGAAAGAATAATATGACCGTCCAGAATGGATCTGGTTTCATCGGCGATAGGCTCAGTCATATCATCACCTTCTACCAGAACTGTATACAGTGCTGTAATTGAGCCTTTATCAGAGTTACCGGCGCGCTCCATAAGCTTAGGCAGAGTTGAGAATACAGATGGAGGGAAACCTCTACGGGTTGGAGGCTCACCTGCAGCCAGACCGATTTCACGCTGAGCACGTCCGAAACGGGTTACAGAGTCCATCATCAGAAGGACGCTCTTTCCCTGATCTCTGAAATATTCGGCAACAGAAGTTGCAGTATAGGCAGCTTTCAAACGCTCCATTGAAGATCTGTCAGAAGTGGAAATTACCAGCACAGTCTTTTTTAGGCCATCCGGACCTAAATCATGCTCAATGAATTCTCTAACCTCTCTACCACGCTCACCAATAAGCGCAAGAACACAGACTTCAGCACTGCACCCTTTAATAATCTGAGATAACAGAGTTGACTTACCACCACCTGCAGCAGCAAATATACCCATACGCTGCCCTTCTCCACAGGTAAGCATGGCATCTAATACTCTAAGACCAAGACTTATAGGCTTACTGATAAGCTTTCTGGTCATTGCTGCAGGAGGATCTGCATATACAGGATAGAAATGATGAGTGTTCAGGGGGCCCTTGCCGTCAGCAGGATCGCCTACACCATTGATAACTCTTCCTAAAAGCTCAGGTCCCACAGGTACAGATAACACGTGCCCCGTAGGAATAACTTCTGTATGAAATGATATACCCTCAAGATCACCTAAGGGAGTTAAAAGAGCTGTATTCTTTGAAAAGCCTACAACCTCTGCTCTCAGTTCACCTGGCTGACCAGGAGTTCTCAAAAGACAGAGCTCTCCGACCTTAACCTCAGGCACAACTGCATGAATAATCGTACCGACAACCTCTTCTACTTTTCCTCGAATCTCAACGGTTGCGGTAGATTGTACTGCTTCTTCTAAAATCTGACCTATATATTCAAGGGCCATTTACTTCCTCTTGATATGATTTTCTAAGCTACGCTGCAGAATCTTAAGCTGTGAGTTAAGACTGGCCTCAACAACACCCTGCTCTGTTTCCAGCAGGCAGTCTCCAACCTTAAGATTAGGATCGGCTACCATGTTTATATAACCGGTTGGATTGTCACGGCCTACCAGATAATTCTGCAGAGACTCTCTTAAAATACGTTCATCCTGAGAAGACACTCGCATCAGAATACTCTTGCTTCCTCTTACTGCATTCAGTCCCTGATGAACAACTCTGGTTACAAGCTCATTATGCTCAAAGGAACCAATAATCTTGCTTACAGCATCCATAACCACACCGACAATCTGTCGCTCCAGACCTTCAATGGAGTCAACCTGCCCCATAACCATGTCCATCAGCTTTTCAGTGTATACAGACTTACCTTCATCAAGACCTACTTCATAACCTTCGTCATAACGCTTTTTATAAACTGCCTTAGCCTGTTCTCCTGCTTCAGCAGCTGCTTCCTTAACCTTATCCACAAGATCATTGGCATTTGACAGCAGAGAATACTCAGCAGCCTTGATGACCTTGGAACCAGGTCTGACGTTCCACATTTTAGTGTCTTTTAATTGAAAATATTCTGACATGATTCATCAATCTCCAGACAGAGAATTTTTACAGTACATTCAAAGAGCAGCTTTTCATCGCTGTCAGATAAATCCAGTCTGACGGATGATTCAGGTTTAAATGCTATTTTTTCCTGAGATTCAGCAGAAGCCCTGCTGATAATACTGGAAAGCACCGCATTACCGGAACCTTTTACCGCCTCTTCATTTGACGAAAACGAAGAAACAATTCTGCTTTTAAGATGCGGAGGAATATAAAGACTTCCACGTCTTAATCCAAAGGAATATATTTCCTCTCCAAGATACTCTCTGTACATGATAACCTGCTCTTTTTTAATATCAGAAACAAGAATCTGTGAACAGATAGCTGCACAAAGAAGCTTGCTTAGCTGTTCTAGCTGTTCTTCAGAACAGAAGCACAGCCTGCTGGCAGGCTGCTCAAATTCAAAAAAAACATCAGAAACAGTTGAAAGCTTTCTTATAAGAGCATGATTATCCAAAAAACGCTGAGCGCTGCTGCTGTTCATAATTTCGTCAGGCAGCACTGGTTTTTCAGTAAGATGGTTATACTCAAGGATTTTCTTGAGAAGATCTCTCTTCTCAGTTAGTAGTGATAGAGCAAATTCTCTGTTCATAGCAGAACTCCATCACTTACTTTGGTGATTCTTTATCTGCTTTAGGCTCTGCAGTAGTCTCTGCCTTTTTAGGCAGGTTCAGCTCAAGAGAAATAATCTTTTTGAACCTTAATCCAAAGATAATCGCACAAGACAGCAGTAGACCTGCAATAATGCCAAATGAAAGCAGAGCTGAAGTTGTCAGATACCAAGGAACAGTCTTCAGAGCAGGAGGCAGAATCTTCTCTCTGTAATCCTCGAGCATCACATTAACTCTTTCTCTGGTCAGACCAGGAACAGCTTTGGCTGCTGTTTCACGTATTGCACCAACCATATTCACGACAGGTGAATTAGGAGTATGTCTGATAAAAACAGCTGCAGAAGGAGGAGTAGTAATACCTGATGACTGCTCATGCTGAACTAAAGTTACATGAACACGTGAATCCAGCACACCGTCTATCTTTGAGAAAGTATCTGACAGTTCCTGAGACAGTGCAAATGCGAAACGGGCCTGCTCCTCAAGCTGAGATGAAATCATTGAGTCGCCGGAGAAAACTGTGCCCAGACTCTTAAATGGAGTACGAGGTAAAGAATTTTCTTTGATGATATCTAAAGCTCTAACCATATCCTCATGCTCAACGGCGATATGGTAAAGGCCTTTACCTTCACTTACCTTTTCAGCCACTACTCCGCGTCTTAACAGAGCAGAAAGCATTTCGTTAGCATCTTTTTCTGAGATTCCGGAGTAAAGTGTTTCTTTACATCCAACAAGAAACAGAGAAAAGAGTATAGTCAGAATAACCGCAAATTTTTTCATAATAATTTTCTTTACGTCAGAATTAAAACAGAAAAACCAGAATTATTTTCACAGCCTCAAAGCGGTTTACCTGTCTTATAAAAAAACAACAAACACAATTACACGCTCTCTAGAAAAATTATAGTTTGTCATTTGATGATTTTCAGTCTAAGCGATTAGAAAATCAAAGATATTTGGTTCTTTTTTTGAGACTAATCTCTTAATTTTACATATATTTCTCAAAAACTTGATTTTGGTAAAGACTTTCAAACAAGAGAAGGCATAAAAGAATCACAAAAAAATGGAGAAAATTAGCCAAAAAAAGCATATGTTTCTTTTCACCATATAATCAGTGAACTGTAAGTAATTTATCTTTAAATCTGGATTAAAACTCAAAGTAATTTGGTCTTTTTTTGCTACTAATCACTTAATTTAAAAAGTAAATATCCTAATATGAATCGAACGTCATTATTTTCGAAGAACATTTGGAGTTAAAGTGATTACACAGGATAAAAAGATTCTAATCGCAAAGGATGACAATAAGGAAGTTTATCTTTTGTCGAATATGGCAAACAGGCATGGTTTAATCACAGGTGCTACCGGAACTGGTAAGACTGTTACCCTTCAGACAATGGCAGAAAGCTTCAGTCAGCTTGGTGTACCTGTATTTCTATCAGATGTAAAAGGTGATTTATCAGGTATCGCGGTAAAATCATCTCCATCTGGCAAGATAGTAGAAAGAATCGAGAAGCTGCAATTAAGAGATCTTGGCTATGAATCACGTGGATTTCCTGTAGCCTTCTTTGACGTCTACGGAGAAAAAGGTCACCCACTTAGAACCACAATCTCAAGTATGGGACCGCTGCTTCTTTCAAGAATTCTAAATCTCAATGAAGTTCAGAGCGGACTAATGCACATAGTCTTCAGAGTAGCTGATGATAACGGAATGCTGCTTTTAGATTTAAAAGACTTAAAGGCTATGCTCAAGCATGTTTCTGATGAAAAGGCAAAATATCAGGAACATTACGGAAACATTTCATCAGCCAGTGTCGGTGCAATCCAGAGAGGACTTCTACGTCTGGAGGATGAAGGTGGTGATCTGTTTTTCGGAGAGCCAGAGCTTAATATTGAAGATTTAATGCAGACCGATGAGAACGGCTACGGACAGATTAACATTCTTGAATCAGAGAAGCTAATCAACAATCCAAAAATCTATTCAACCGTGCTGCTGTGGCTTTTATCAGAACTTTATGAGAAGCTTCCTGAGAGAGGAGATAAGGAAAAACCTTTAATGGTATTCTTCTTTGATGAGGCTCATCTGCTGTTTAACGATGTTGAGCCATCACTTCTTCAGAAAATCTGTCAGGTAGTAAGACTTATCAGATCAAAAGGTGTTGGAGTTTACTTTATCAGTCAGAATCCTTCTGATATTCCTGATGAGGTTTTAGGTCAGCTTGGTAACAAGATTCAGCATGCACTGAGAGCCTTTACACCAAAAGATCAGAAGTCACTTAAGGCTGCAGCTGATTCATTCAGAGCTAATCCTGAATTTTCAACAGAAAAAGCGATTGGCGAACTTGCTGTAGGAGAAGCTCTGGTCTCATTCCTTGATGAAAAAGGCTCTCCACAGATTGTTGAAAGAAGCTTTATTGTTCCTCCTCAAAGTCAGGTTGGACCAATTGACGATGCTCAGAGGAAGAATCTGATTAGAACATCTCTGCTTGCAGGTATTTATGACACTGCAGTTGACAGAGAGTCTGCATATGAGATTCTTACTCAGAAGGCTCTTGCTGACAGAGAAGAGGCTCAAAGAGCCATTGAGGAAAAAGAAAGACAGAAACAGCTTGTAATACAGGAGCGTCAACGCATTCAGGAAGAAAGACTTCGTATGGCTCAGGAGCGTCATCAGGCAGCAATGCAGAGACAGAGCGAAAGAGCCTCGAGATCTAATCCTACTGTAGTAGATCAGATTATAAGAACTACAGGCAGAACCATTACCTCCTCAATAGGAAGATCAATTGGAAGAACCATTGTAAGAGGTGTTCTGGGAAGTATCTTCGGAAGCAAATAGAAAAGAAGAGCAGGAGAGATGCTATACGTTAGCATCTTTCCTGAACATTGTTACATTTACCTATCTCAAATCTTTGTCATTCAAGTCTGCCAGCTGTAAATACAGAAACTCAGCAGAATTGGGCTCCAATAGTTAGCCTAAGTCACGTATATCATGTTTTTTATGTGATCTCAGGTGATATCCACCAATTTGTAATTATCTATTCACGAATCGTTTTCTTATAATTTTTAAAGAGTTACTGTTTATCTAGAGAATCCGTATTTTCACAATAATAAATAATGAAATTACTCTTCCCTATTTACTCAATTAACCACATTGAAGAGATTTGAATATTTAGAGTTTAACTCTGAGAGATTCACATGAAGAGAATACTTGCTTTAATTGTCTGTGGACTGATATTAACCGGCTGTAAGGAAGATAACACACTGAGAGTGGGTGTCGGTGCACCGGATAGTGATTTATGCAAATACACAGAAAAATTAAATGACAAGCTTGAACAATCCGGAGCAAGCATCAGACTAAAGCCTATTTATACTGAAGATTCCAATGCTTCTCTAAGGCTTTTAAATAATGGAATTATCGATCTTGCACTTATAAATGCATATGCACTTGATACTGCTCTTATAACTGTCACAAAAATCAATCCTGCCTATGTTGCAGGCAGTATCAACGAGAAGAATTATGAGGTTGTAAACGACGGAGATGATATCTCTGTATACAACTCAACGGTAGCAGGAGTTATCGATGAAGCACTGCATGCCATTGTAAGAGAAGATTCTCCTTATGAGGATATTTCAGATCTTGGAGAAAAAACAGTTGTGGTCGGAAGCTATGACAACTGTGCAAAAGATGTGGCCTATAAACTTTTAAAAGACCATGGCATAAAAAGAGAAGCAAGAAAGCTTGTGATAAAAAATCCTGAAGAAGCTGTGGAGATGTTAAAAAACAAGGAGGCTGAAGCTTTATTCCTATTTGACAGGATCCCGTCCGAATATGCAAAGGATCTATGTAATTCCATAAAGGTGAAATTCCTTTCTATAAAGCAGGACCACTTAAGAAGTATAAGCAAGTACGAGAAATATCTTACTTCAGCGAAAATATTCCCTAAGCAGTACCACGGACAGAATGAAGCGGTTGGTACCGTTATCATAAATATTCTGCTTCAGGCGCATAACGGAGTTGATAATTCCAAGATTGAAGAGCTGATGGGAGCCCTATTTGACATAAATTCACAGCAGGATTATTCAATTGCTATGAATTCAGAGATAATAGAAATAAAAGATGCGGCAGAGCCTTTAATAAAAGCTCTGAGATTTCATCCTGGAGCAGTCAGATTCTATAAGAATCACGACATAAATGTAAAAGAGACTGATCATAGCAGCCCTCTATTTGATATTCATATTGTAGCCGCTTCGGACTAAGGACAGAAAATGCTGGAAATTATTAGCCTTAATATGTATGAGACAGCAGCTTTGGCTGTTGTAGTTCTCTTCCTTGGTTTGCAGATAAAAAAAATGATTCCTTTGTTAGAAAAGTACTGTATTCCTTCTGCGGTTCTGGGAGGACTGGTCATATCCATCGTTAATTGCTGCTTTTATAAGGCAGGATTTGTTTTTACCACCAGCGATTCCATAGAAAAACTATGCATGGTGATCTTCTTTACCGCAATTGGTTTTCAGATTGATTTTAGTCTGATAAAACGAAGTATTTCGACATTTATGATTCTGCTTCTGGGTGTTGTTGTACTTATTATCTGTCAGAATGCTCTTTGTCTATTTATGGCCTCAACATTTAACTTCGACTCTCTAACGGCCTTTACTGTAGGTTCAATTTCGATGGCGGGAGGTTCTGGCATCACTGAACAGTTTGGAGATTTTCTCGAAGACTTAAGACTTGCCAACGGTAAGAACATGTCTTTTGGAATATGTACTTTAGGTATTATTGTATCTGGACTTATCGGTGGACCATTAGGCCGTTACCTCATATTAAAGTACAAACTGAAGCCAGCATCTGAAAAGATCTATGTTGAGAAAAATTCTGATGCGGCAGACGCAAACCTTCCCTTTTCCACAAAACTGGCAAAAGCATGCTTTCAGATGATATTTGTAGTTGGAATTGGCTCTGCTGCATGTGATCTTTTCGCAACAATTGGAGCATCCATTCCATACTATATAGGAACAATGCTGATTGCGATAATTCTTCGTAATCTCAGTATCAAGACCGGTCGTTATACATTCTACACCAGTGAACTCAACTATCTTGGTGGTATAGGTCTCTCTCTGTATCTTGCCATGGACTTTATGGCACTTGCACTCTGGCAGTTAAACTATATAAATATGGTTCAGATTGCAGTTTTTATAGCCCAGTTTGTACTGCTGATGTTCTTTGTTTTCTTCATTGTTTATATTATGACAGGAAGAGATTACGATGCGGCGGTTCTTTCTGCAAGCTCAATCGGCGTTGGTATGGGAGGACCATCAAGCTCTGTTGCAACTCTGATGGTAATTACCAGAAAATACGGCTCATCATTTAAGACCTACCTTCTATTACCTATAGTAGGTTTCATGCTGGCTGACCCTATAAACAGTGTGATAATAAGCTACTTCCTAAGGCTGATTTAAAAGAAAAGCTATTGTCGGGATTTTGTATAATATTCAAAAAGTCTAGGCGAGCATAAACGTACTCTGAGCTATCATTACATTGACAAGCTCAGGCTCATTACTATCAGGAGCTCCACCTGAAGGCGCTCCGGCTGCACCACCAGATAGTGCAGTAATTGACTGTTTAAGCTGAGCCTGTACCTCAGGGGAAGTCTGAACTGGCTTGTTCTGCTCATAATTTCTCTCAGCACCTACATTCGAACAGGCAAGACTTAACGCACAAGCATGCTCCATCTCTGGAGAGAGTATAAATGAATCATCATTCTGCCCGACTCCGGCTCTTAAAGTCTGTATAACAACATCCAAAAGCTGAGTTTTTAAAAGCTTCTTAAAGCTCTTGGCATTATTGATAAAAGAATTGACAGTATCTCTGAGAACCATAGTTGTAACATCATCAAGATTGATGTCATAACAAAGCCACAGAACAGTGGTATCACTGTCATAAGCAAGTCTTAGATTGTTGAACCGGCCACCAGAGACATCTGAAGTTAAAATCATCTCAAAAAGTGCGGGAAAGTTTTTACTCTCGGCCCCCAGTCTCTCTATGCTGGTGTAAAACATAAGAGTTTTAGCTCTTAAACATATAAACAGAGAACCAAAACCTGGTATAGATGTGCATGACAGAGGATTCGTGCCAAACTTTGCTATTTTGGGAGAGTCCAGAGATTCTAACATTCTGTCGATATTTGCAACGTCCATTTACGGTTAGTCCTTATTCTTAATATCCTAAGCTTATATTCGCAACTGTCTTATATAATTCTAGACTGCACCGAGAGGTTCAGCCACTTAATTTCCTCAAAATTAAGGTAATTCCATGGTTTTAATTTCTAAAAATGCAGAGCAGCCGACACATAAGCTGAAGATGTTTTTATCCAAACTATAAGATTAGACGTTGAACAAAGATAGAAAAACGGCTCCGTACACAACTCAGAGTACAGAGGATCAAAAAGATCCGAGTCCTTTGAACTCAGTACAGAACCATTTCCTTTCTATAGAGAATATTTTTATGCTGGAGGATTCTCCTGATTTTCAGGTTGGTTTACTGGATTTTCAGGCTGATTTACCTGATTATTCGCATGCAGTTGATTAATTTCCTCGGCATAAGGCTGAGCCAGTCTATTTAGAGTTTTGACAATCAAATCGTAACACTCCTGATTGGTCTTGCCCTCAAAGGCCTTGGCTACTCCATCAGGACCACCACAATCTATTGTAAGTTTACGACATACAACCGCTTTAAGTGTAAGCTCTCGCTGCCCCTCAACATCAAGAATATACTCTTTACCTAATTTCTTAGAGATAATCTTATCTGCAATGTCATTTCCAACATGCTTGGTAAACTCTGCAACAGGCTTATCGAAAATCCAGTCATTCTCATGATGCCCATCTTTGAATTCAGCCATAAGATTACACAGTTCCTGAGTTCCTTTCTTTGTAGAAGGAGCACTCAGCGAAATAGCTTTGTTGAATAGAGACAAAGCATTTTTTTTGATAGGCTTTTTCAGATCATCGGTATGAGCATTCAAAAAATCCTTACTTGGCTCATACCTCCAGTGTATCTTCTTTTCTTTTTTTTCATCTTCAGGATCGCCTGTGTTCATTTCAAGCATTCTTTTAAAAGAAGGTGTGGAAGCAATCTTTGATTTATAGATATCATATACAACAACAGAAAAACCAGCTGTCAGAACAGTCAGCGCTGCACCACCTAATATAAACAGAGAGTTTTTGAATATTTTCCACCCAAGACTTTCCTTTGGCTTTAAAAGTTCTAAAGGAAGATCTTCAAGCTTTAAATTCTCATTAGGCTGAATATTGGCGTTATCATTGATCTGATTGACGTTATTATTGATATTGTTATTGAGAATTGGATCAGACATAGTCTACTCCCTGCTTTCTTCTTTTACTTATGTAGTTACATTATAGTAAACAAAAAATAAAAAAAATAGAACAGGAATCCAATTTTGTTAAGTAGAACACTTTATTCAGGGAAAAATCACGTTTGTAGAAAATGAGAATTCTTCTTTCTGTTCTGTTGTTCCGCCATTAAGATACTGTTTCCAATAACGTAACGCTCTGACAAACAATTCAATTTCCTTCATAAAAGTTTCTATTTCAATTTCCCCTTCAAAAACCCTGCTTAAAGTGTAGCTACCAGTTCTGCGGTCAAGTCCAAGGCAGGAAAAACCGGTCTTATGTCCAAAATGATTACCTTCAAGCATTACCCTGTGTAATGCCTCACTTTCATCTTCAGCTATATCAATATCAGATATAACAAATAATCGGTTTCCATTCAGTTCGAAAATTAACTCATCATCATCAAAACTAACCGAACACGAGCCTTGCCTGGAAAAGGCAAGTCCATCTATTCCGATTCGATTTCCAAAAGTATCAATAAGTTCTGTGTAATTCATTTTATTAGCCTATCTTCCACTAGTTTTCTGTTAGATAACGCTTCCAGTAACGGACGTTTTTAACAAAGAGAGAAACCTGCTCAGTAAAAAGCTTTAAATCATAAGGTCCGACAAGTACACGGGTCAGAGTAAAACATCCTCGTTCAGGATCTAAACCAATGGAACCAAATCCGCTGGACTGGCCTAAATGGTTTGCCTCAAGCATGGTTGTATAGAGTTTCTCGTGACCAGATGCAGAACCAAGTTCAGAAAACAGAAAAAGATGGTTATTCTCATGATCAATTATGACCTCATCCTGGTCAAAGGTAACCGCACAGCACTGCTCATCACCTAGACTGAGTCCAGGTAAGCCAATTCTCTTTCCAAAGGCTTCAACCAGCTCCTGTTCATTCATAGCAGACTCCATATTATTATGTTTGTTTTATTCATATTCTAACGGGAGATTATTTATCTCTATGGATTTTTTCCTGACTTTTAGAGATTATCTGAAGAACTTCACAGATTGACATTCTACAAAGCAAGAGATTGCAAATGCAGACACTACTGTTCAGCTTTAGAGGAATGAAAATCATCATGTACAGGAATTGAAGAGAAGGCTTATTCAGCAGGACAGCATTCCATACTGTCCTGCCATTTATCAGAACCTTAGTCCTGCCTTGATACCGACGTTGTAGATATCAGCATTCCTGTGATGCTCATAACCAAAGGTTAGTGAGGCAAAGGTACGGTATTTCCTGTTCTCAAGGGTCAGCTCTGACTGACAGAAGATACTGTTTCTGCCTGCTCCTTTGGTATAGGACTCAAAGCTGTAGGCGCCGTAATCACTGAATGAGGCTCTGGTTCTAAAGTCATCATCCAGAAACTCATGCCTGAAGCCAGTTCTGAAATCTGCACTCAGTCCTATCTCCTGAGATGGAGACCACATCTTCAGCAGATGTCCTCCCAAAGTGGTCTGCAGAGAATTTGCATTTGAGGATTTTACCTTCAGATTGGTGCCTCCTCCGCTCTTTTCTGTAAAGCCCTGATTATGTATGAAGTTATATTCTGTATAGGCCATAGGACCGAAACTTAAGGTTCCGTAGGTAAAGTCATAGCCTCCACCTAAGATCAGACCGGTACTGTAGGTACTGTAATCACCCTTGGCTCTTCTCGAGTAGTTGTTAAAATCAATATGACGCTTGGACTGATTCTCGTACCAGCCTGCCTTAACCTGTCCTTCTGCATAATATCCGCCCCATTCCTCTGGAGAGATACTGCCGTGAAGACCTACAAACAGTCCCTGACTGTCTATCTTGCTGACATTCTCCGCCTTTACTTTGGTATTTCTGATACTCAGACCACCATGGATACCATAGGTTACACCATCGTCTCTGACACACTCAGCTCCCAAGACCACACCTCCTGAGTAGCTTCTCATGTTATCAAGACCGTTGTTACCGCTCTGTTTGGTGAAATCACCGTAAGGTATGACAAAACCTATTATTTTTCGGTCTGAAACACCTTTAATTCCTGAGTTTAAATCATAGCTGTTTGAGGCCATGAGACTGTCGCTGTTGTAGAGATTGTTGTATCTGGAGCTGAGCATGGTTCACTGCATATGACGCATAAGCTCTCCGGTTACAGCGGTACTGTCCTTTAAGGCTGTCATAGAACCGTAGTCAAAGGCTGATGGTCCTAACTGCTTTAGGGCTGAAGTTACACTCTTACCCTGCATGTCAGAGAAATCCAGACTTGTTATCAGCTCCTGCATATCTCCATGGGCTACCGAGGCAATCTCATACAGGGCGCTACCCACCTGTGCATCAGCTCCTGTATCTGCATACTTGGAGTAGGCATCACTGTCACGGTACATTTCAACTTTCGGACTGTTGGGATCAGTTGCATCAGAAAGTCGCATCTTCAGAGTTGGAGAAAAAGCCCCTACAATATCGACTGAAGCAAAACTATCGCGATCCCATGAATTAGCAACTACAGGAAACTCTGGAGAAATCTTAGCGTTATTACTGTAGAAATCAAGATTTGGTCTTAAAACCCATTTGCCTTCAACAGTAGCCGAACCTCCAACCTTTATCTTGTCACTGGTACTGTCAGCATAGAAGCCGGTTTCTAATGTTCCGGTGGTTGTAAAATCATGTTTGATATCAGCACAGTATTTATCATCAGAAGCATCTTTGATGGCAAGATATCCGCTATTGACCAAATCATAGGCAGCAACAGTTCCCTCAATGTTGAGAGTACCTGCTGCATGATTGATTTTTAGACTTTTATAACCTGCAATTGAACCTTCCAGAGTCATGGCAAAGGAGCTGTCTCCTGAGCCTGTGGATGTTCCATCTGCCTTTACTCCGTAACCGAAATTCAGATCGATATACAAATTTTGGGGAGCGCTGTCACTGATATCTTTATCTTTAGGATCCCACTCGGATATAATATCTCCTTTGATGGAAGCGCCTTTCAACACATTAATCTGTTCAACATACGCATTATCGGCAATATAGATTGAGGCATATCTTCCTTCAAGACTTCCTGAGAGATCAAATGTACTTACCAGTGGTCCTTTAAGATTAAGCTCATATCCATCGACTTCACCACTAATATCACTTTTTTTTCCATCTACTGTTCTCATGTAGGAGCCGCGGCTATCTTCATCCTCGCCAAGCATATTTACGCCAAAATCAAAGGCTACCGCCTTTCCACCTGTCCCTGTTGCTTCAATGGCTCCCCTGCTTACAATGGTATTGTCTTTACCATAGGACATAAGAATACCTGTGCCATGATCACCGTTTGCAGTAATTCTGGTCGAGGATGGAATTATAATTGTATTTCCAGAACCGTCTGATCTGATACCGGTACCGCCTCTTCCGTCAGCTAATAGATCGGCTGCCTGGGTTACAATGTTATTTGAACCATACAGATGAAAACCTACACCTAAAGTTGCGGTATTAGGCTTTCCTGCAATATATGCTGTACCCTCTGCATTACGGGCATAAAAAGGATTAGTGTTTGTGTAGTTTTGTCCATTACGGTATTCGGAGCTGCCGTAAAAATTTCGTCTGTCAATTTTATAGCCGATATCCTGAAATACAGCCATCTCCGCTTCCATCAGAGTGACGTAATTACGATAATTCTGATGACTCATCATACTGTGGGCAAGTTCTAAATGAGAAAGTTCAAAACCATTACGCTTTTCCATACCATTGACAGGAACGCCAGGTAATGCATCGTTTAATACTGCAGTAACATTTGGGCCTATAAAGTAAACACCACTTTTCTGTCCTGGACCTACAATAAATGAGTCTGCAACTGGATTTTCAGAATAAGAAAGCCAAGATAAATATTTAAGTTGTGTTGGAGCCTCGTTAGTTTTTTCTACTGCTGAATTTCCATTTATCTTCATGAAAGACCACAGATGCGAAGCAAAGGCGGTCATATTATTTGAACCCCCTGTAGTTGCAAGAGGATTTGGAGGATTATCGACAAACTCGTTATTTTCATCTAAATAGTGATTTTCCTTAAGTAAGTTAACTAGATCCTCACTATCAGGATCTTCCTTTATATCATCCCATTGGGTCTTTAGCAGCTTAAGTGTAGGAGCCTCAGATGAAATACCCAGAGCGTGAGAAAGTTCATGGAAGGTTGTTGTAGTTAACTCCTGTGTTACCTCCATGGTAGGAACAGGGTACAAATATGGCATGTAGCCAATTTTGGTTGACTGATTGATCGTATATTCAGCGAGATTATTATCAAGAATCCTACCTGTGATAATACCATTCTGAAGTAAAGTATAAGTAGAATTAACGTCAACCTCAGAGCCAGCTGAGGCATTGTTCATATTACCTGCTTCATACGCGAGCTTTACTGATATTGGCAGATAGGTGGTATTACTACTGTTTTTAGCAAACAGTTCTCCCCAGATGGAGGCAGCATCGACAATTGCATTTCTATGATCTTCAGTTAGACTCCAGAGATTTCCTTCCTCATCCTGTCGAGCATAGTCATTAACGAAATTAAGAGCAAACATAGGTTTACCGAAAGTATCCACATACTTCACGGTTGCCGCCTGAGTTGAACAGCAGATAACCTCAAATACAGCTATCGCCAGAAGGGATTTCTTAAACGACATATAGGATAGCAACCTTATTTCTGACCTTGTCTTTTTCAGTATAGAAATAGATAAGACAGCTATAGAGAACAACATGAATATACTTGATAAATTTCACACAAATAAAAAAGGAATGCTTTTTAAGGCATTCCCATTTTCATGTAAACAAAAATCTCAGCTGGCCATTTACATACAAAACAACCAGCTAACACTAACAAGCTTAAGAAACCTTCTGAGCAAGACTCTTTAGCATATCTGTCATTGATTTTGTAATGTTAGATACAGTCTCAACCATAGCGTTATACTGACCGAGCTGGAACTGCAGCATAATCATATCTTTCTGCTGGTCTTCTCCGGAACCACTACCAACCTTAGCAATTGCCTCTTCAAGAGTTGCTTTCTGCTGGTCCATTCTGTTCTGTAAAGATGAAATACCAAGTGAAGCTAAATCCATAATTATCTCCAGGGTAAAAACTTAATCAACCCAATCAACTCTGCTGATTACAGATATCAACTGCAATATCAACAGCATTCTTCAAAGCAGCAAGCTTCTTGAATGTTACAGAATCCAAACCTTCATCCATAGCCTTCTTCAGATCAAAGGACCAGGTTGAGTACTCCTTTCCCAAATTATAGAAGACTTTCTGGTCTTTTTCTTCCCAGGCTTTAAAAACGTCATTCTGCCCTAGATTGTAATTCATAATCGACACGTCCTTATATTTATCTGCTACCTGTCCGCACTGTAATCCATAAACTGCTTTGCAGTAAGTGCCTCAGGAGAATGCTTGTCTTTAATCTTGTTATAAATACTTCCAGCTTCATCGCTGTTGCGCTGTAGACTTAACGAAATAACCTTTAGAGAAAGAGTATCATCATCCTCAGGAAGTCCATTTAAAATATCTTCAGCTTCCTGAAATTCGTCAGTAACGATTCTTGAGAAAGCAAGGCCTAATGAAGCAGCTCTCAAATCAGGCTCGTACTCTAATAGGTTCTCAAACATTTTTCTAGCGTTGTAAACATCGCCATTCATGCAGGCAGCCATTCCAAGCTGAACCAGCATTGAAATATCATCCTTAGTCTGTGTGGTTACCATAATTATTTTCCTTATTTCTATTTGAGCTGCAATTCTTTAACTTCATTGCCCTTCGTAAGAACAACCTTATTAAGGTCAATGGAAGTAACTACAAAGCCAGATGGGAGAACACCGCCTTCGAAATACTTTCTTCCGTTCTTAAGTGTAATAAATCTCATAGGTTTCATCGTTACACTAAGTATAGCTGTTTCATCCGCATTCTGCTCTTGTTTAATTGTGGTTTTAGTCTCATGAGAACGTTCTGTCAAAGATGTAACTTTTTCATCTGTTGCAGCACTCAGTTCAACAACCTCAGTGCCGTCTAAACGTTCAACACTTGAACTTGCCTTAGGATCGTATCTTGTAAACATCAATGGTATGCCAAATTTCTCAGCTGTCAGGTATCTTGCTGTTTCAAGATTGTTCTCATCTTCAAGGGTTGTTCTTCCCTTGTAGTAAACTCTGCCCTTACCTAAAACCAGCTGAATATTATGCACGCCATTATGTTCGCAGTTATCCTTAAGCGAATTCTCAAGCTCATTTCTGTAGATTATTCTGCCCTTAAGTCTATCCTTATAACGAGGTTCCATAGCATTAAATGCCTCTGCCTGAACATATGCATCAGCCATATAGCCATCAACACCAATCTTTCCATCATCGATGTAGTGAGCACGTACATAATAGCCAAGATTCATGAAATCTCTTTCTACACCTAAAATCTCATCGTCTCTAACTTCAACATTCAGATTCAGAGTAGTCTTGAGCTTAGGCAGAACCTCAACCAGCTTTGCAAATCTCTGTTTGGATTCCACAGAACCATTAAGATCAATGATTCCGTCATTCACATCTGTTTTAAGATCCTTGAAGTTATTCTCTTTTATGATGTTATTCAGTGCATTAAGGTCTGTTTCCAGCTCACTGGTTTTGAAAATTGTCGAACCGAACATTAAGGCAACCAGAAGCACTATCAGCAGGATACCGCTTAATGCTGTAAGAATAATTGACCTGTTGGTAAGCAGCTCCTTAACTGTAGGAGGAGCACTATTCTCTTCTACAGCAGCTTCAGCAGCTGCTGCTGATTCAGCCTCAGCCGCATTTTCAGCTCCTTCTTCACCTTCAGCTTTTGACTCTTCACCATCAGCTGCGACTGCATTACCCTGCCCTTCTTCTGTCTGAGATGAGCCACTGGCCGCATCAGCTGGCTGCTGTTCTGAAGCAAAATCAGGTTTGGCCCATGGACCTTTAATAGAAGAAGATCGATAACATATAAGAGTATCACCTAACTGAAGGAAACTTCCGCTTTCCCACTTAAGCTGACCAGCTTCCACAGTCTGACCATCCAGCAGAGCCGGATCATTTAGGGTAATATTTATGTCAAAAGGTGTAACCTCAATTACAGCTGCAGAGCTTCCCATTTCCTCATCAGAGAAAATAAGATCATTATCTGTACCCTTACCAACCTTATATGAACCTGGTTTTAAATCAAATACCAGTCCATTGTGAGGTCCGGTGAACACCTTAAAGGTGTATGAATCAGCCATATCGTTCTTCTGTTATCTATACAAATCAGTTGTTATTTTTTGATGCTCTGTTTGAACTGCAACCAGAGCTGTCTTTCTTTTTAACAGGACGCTTCAGATAATTATCCTGAGTTGCGCTGACCTGAAAGTCTGCATCATCAATATCATCCGGCATTGCCTGAGCTTCACCTAAATCCAGTACCTTAGGTGTAATAAGAATCAGACGTTCTCTCTTGTACTTGGTCTTAGAATCGGTACCAAAAAGCTTTCCGATAACTGAAACATCCTTAAGACCAGGAACTCCTGATGAATCATCCTGTTTATATTCTACATAGTAACCGCCTAAAAGCAGACTCTGACCTTCTCTTACTACAGCCTGAGTATTGATTTTTGTCTGCTTGATTGGAGGAACTGAATCACTTTCAGCAGATGTTGTCTCGTTTGAATCCTGATTGCTCTGTACTGATACAACCATGGAAATCATTGGTTTTTCACCAGGCTGACCTTCAATGATATGAGGGGTAACCTGAAGAACAGTACCAGACTCTACCTTAAAGAGGTCTACATCCTGATAGCCTGCAACCTTTACATATCTTGTGGTTGTATTCTCCAGGGTTGCCTCAACGTTATCAAGAGTCATTACAGATGGTCTGCCCAGAGTTCTTGCCTGCTGATTCTCTTCTAGGAAATTGATTGCAGAGAAGAACTGAGCGGATGCTGAATTTAGAACAGTTGAGAAAATACCGCCATTGGTTGAATTTGTAATAGCATTGGTTCCGCTCCAGCTTAGATTTGAAGACTTGCCAACACCACCGCCTACGGTAAAGGAGCCGAATCTCTTATTGCCCTGCCATGATATACCCAGATCTTTAGCAGCTGAAACATCAACGTCCACAATCGCAGCATGCAGTTCAACCAGCTTTACAGGAAGATCAATATCCTTGATAACCTTCTCATAGTAGCTCATCTTGTATTCTGCATCATTGATGATAACAGCATTAAGTCTGGTATCTGCCATGATATTTACAGAAGTGCCCTGATCATTGCCAGGATTTGCATCACCTATGGTAGGAGCCTTAGCCCCCTCATCCTCAGTCTTCTCTGCTGCACCTATTGAAGCAAGACCTGTTCCCTTAAGCTTTGAAACAGTAGCTTTCATAGGAATAATACTGTTGCTAGAGCCCACAGTTGCACCATTGACCATCTTCTGCAGAATTGAGGCGACACCAGGTATCACAATAGTTCTGTTCATAGATGAAATCTGAGTATCATTTGCCTTGGCATGCTTTAACTTGAAGACGCGCATTACACTCTTGGTATCCAGATTCTTACTGAATGAAATGGCAAGAGTATCTATTCTTGCAACAAGATCGGATGGTCCTTGAATAACCAGCATACTACCCTTGGTCTTAAGTGGAAGCTCTGAAGGAACTGTACCACTGTTTACAAGAGTATTGGCAAGAGTATTTGCCTGCTGTGGAGTACCGACATTGACAAGCTTCTGCTCCCAGTCATTCTCATGGAAAAAATAGATAGTGTCATTTACAACATAGTAACGGACACCATATGCTATCTTCAGACCTTCAAGGAACTGATTGCCAGGAACATCCTGAAAACGGCCGCTTACAACGCCGGTAATTCTGTTGGAGACAACACAATCCTTATTCATGACTCGGGCAAAATCTTTTAGAACACTCTTAAGATCTTCGCCATCAGAATAATGAGAATATGAAGATGAAAAATTATAGGCTAGAGCCGGAGTAGCCAGCACTGCCCATAATGAGAAAAATATACAAAGAAACTTTTTCAAAATACATCCCCAAAGCTCCCTCTCTGGGAATATGCAGGTCCATGTTTCTAAATAAAATACTGCATAGCCGAGAAAGGAGAAACTGAAACGCTATTTTCTAATCTACCTTTAATATAATCAAAGTCGTTTAGAAAATCTTCAAATACTTCATCAATATGTGACTCATTTATTTCTATTGGTGATAAAACTTGTTCTAAGACAACATCTTCACCGTCCAAAACGATTCTGCAGCGAGCCAGTTTTGCAAGACCGGCATTAAGTTTTGCAATATCACGACACATATTGCTGATGTCAGGTTCAGCCTCAGGAAGAGAATTAAGTTTCTGTCGAATAATTATGCAGACAGCATCAGGAGAAAAAAAAGAGAGAACACCACTGTCAAGTTCGACAAGGTATTCTCCATGTTCGCCTATTTCAGGACTCCATCCTGTTATTTTCAGGATGAAGTCAAAGGCCTCTTTAGGATTATGTATTTCCATATACTAACCCATAACCTTATTTGTAGTCTGACGATGAGTCTGCAGAAGCTCATTGATGTTAGACTGAGCACTGGTAATGGAGTTTCGAGCATCATCAAGAGCCTTTTTAATCTCTTCCATTGCGGTACGCAGAACTTCATTTGCCGCATCAATCTTCTTGTTATCTGCTTCCATATTGGCTTTCATGTAGTCACTGACAGAGCCTGCCATCGAACTCAATCCCTTCACAGCTTCATTAATACCACTCCATTTCTGAAGTCTTGCATCAATAACGGACTTATCAGCGTCAAAGTTCTTTGATGCAAGATTTTTAGCAGCTCTGGTTGCACCTTCACTTGCCTGATTAAGTTTGGTAGTTGCCGACTGCATCGCAGCAACAGATTTAACTGCTGAGCGAACTGACAGCGCACCGCAGATAACACTTATACTAGAAGTTACCAGACCAATAACCAGACTTTTTACAGCATCTGCCTTCATCTTGTCTGCCTGAGCCTGAATGTTATTACAGATATTCTGACATTCAGTCCACATCATCTTAACTTCCAGATCTTTTCTTTCACGATTCATCTTGATGATTGCCTGCAGCAGTTCAACAATGCTGCCAACAGTCTTATCAGCATTTGCCATTGCAGTCATCAGAGCCTGATGATCCGCTACTGAAGGAGGATTTTTAGGCTTATCCAGTGTAGTTTTACTTGGATCAGCTGATTCTTCAGTTTTTTTAGCATCAGGTACCTCATCAGCACCATCAGCACCATCAACGTCTAAATCATCATCAGCATCCAAAACTTTATCAAATTCAGCTTCATCAACAAGGTCGTAATCTTCCTCATTATTATAACCCCCACCCTGCTGAACAGGAGTTCCACTGCCGACACCATCAATATTGCATAATAAAGCAGAATCCAACTCTAAAATTCTATCTTCAAAATCAAAAACCATCATAATACCCCCCCAAAAAACCTATGCAAAATTACCGCTTGGGCTTACAGACATTACGTTAGTCATGGTATTGTTCTTGTCTTTGACAACCTGGGTAACGTCATCTGTCATATGCTGGAAATATTCAAGAATCTGCTTTACAGTTTTCTGAACTTCCTGATCTTCAACCATAAGCTTTTCTAAAGCTTTCTTAAGTGCCATCTGATCAATCTTACCTTGATCAACCTTATACTGATAATAGGTAGCAAAACCGCCGGCAGTACCGCTTCCGATAGCAGTTGCACCGTTCATTCCGGTTGCAATATACTTGGTCTTATCGATATATGAGGCAATAGATGCTGCAGTTTTCAGTGCTTCAGCAGTAGCCTTAGATGTATCTGCACCAGCCTTCACCATAGAAACAAGACCTGCACCACTGTAAGCAGTACAAATAAAGCCGCCAACAAGATCAATACCAGTACAAATAAGTTTTGCAGCAGTTTCTCCGAAAACTTTAGTCAGTGCAGGGCCAAGCATTCTTTCTGTCAGTCCCACACCAGTTGCCTGAGCTGTAATACTAGATGCGGCAAAGTAGCAGGCAGCAACACCTAAAGCAATAATAGCTGGGTTTAATGACACAACGCCAACAACTAAGGTTGCGACTGCAACAATTGCGGTTACAACATTTGCAATCCAGCCCAAAGCCTTCTGCCACCATGAAGCTTTTTCCTTTTCCTCTGCTTTCTTAATATTCTCATTGATTTTGTCCATGGTATTCTGGAAATTAGCTTCACGCTCAGCCTTATTGGAAGCAATTCTGCTCTCAGCTGATTTCATTGAAGCTTTTCTGTTTTCACCTGAGATAAAGGATAGAAGAGCTTCAAGTCCTAAGTCCTTTAGCTCACCCAGAGCCTTATCAGATGGTTTCTCCAGCTGAGTCCTGTTCTTATCAACGTCAGTCTGTGTCTTGAAATTTCTAAGTTCAAGCAGAACAGTCTGCTGAACATAAGTTTTCGCATCAATCTTTCCAGCTTTGTAGTCTTCGGTTAAGGCGGCAAGCTGAGCCTGATAATCTAGATTTTGTGATGCATAATTATTTACCTTGTCAGACATAATATACGCTCCTATTTATTTTCAACTTGTTTTAAGGTCTCAAGCATTGCCTTAGCTTTTGCCTTAATCTGTAAATCGTGTGGTTTATTGCCTTTACCCATAATGTCAATAAACTCTAAAGCTGCAATGGCATTCTCTTTCTGGTCTGCCTTTAATCTGCATAATGCTGAGTAATACATAGGTTCAGGATCTTCTAATCCGCCCATGGTTGCACCCATTGCATAAAGCTCTGCAGCTTCTGCATAAGCTTTCTGGTTTTCACGACAGGCTGCCAGTCCTACCCAGTATTTGGTCTTGGATCCATCATAGACAACCAAAGCTCTGAATATTTTTTCAGAATCTGCATACTGACCTGATGAATATAGGTTATAAGCGTATGCATACATGATTTCCAGTTTATCTGAATCAAGGCCAACCAGTTCACCTAAGGTTGCCCCCTTCTGAAAGAGAGCTACAGCACTCTTGACTGCTTCCTTCTCTGGAATTCCATCTAACAGGAAATCATACTTATCTAAATTCTTCTGGAACTCTTCTTCTGTCATAATTAACTCCTAATGATTGACAAAAACAGGTTTTATGTCTGACACAGTTTCAGGTCATATGCAAATTACCTTCACTGCTATTTAAATTTATCTCATAAGTCAGAAAAAAATCGTTGTTCTTGTCAAAAAATCAGTTTTCTTATTTACTAGTATAAGTATCCGCTTTAGTAATTCAACTATTTTTGTTACTATATATTCAAATTTTTTATATTGATCACATTTTTTATTATGTAGATACAATGTTACACATATATTCATATTATTTATTGATATTAAATGATTTTCTTATTTTTGAACTACATATGTAGTTTCAAAAAAATTAATAATAAATATTCAGAAAAACGATTTATTGCACGAAGAATTCTTATAAAAACAAATGTTAAAATTTGTGACATTCGCACCTTTTTGTTTATATTTCAAAAAGATAAACAAAAAAGCTCACTAAGAAAATAAAGAATCAGAGAAAAAGCGATATTTAAGACAGATACTCCCCAGAAGTGAGGAGTACCAATAGTTAGAAACGGATTCTTTCGATAGGCTGAACAGAAACCTCAGGAGTCAGCTCCTGATAATCAAGAACAGGAACATCATAGAACTCACCTTCAATCAGACGACGAACATAACGTCTGATATCAATTGAGGCAATAATAACAGTTCTCTTATTGGTGGTTGATCTGATGCGCTTAAGTTCCTCAATAAATTTCTTCGTACTGTCAGGATCAAGTGCCAGGAAGGAACCAGCTGAACTCTGTCTGATTGACTTTCTAATCACCTCTTCCACATTAGGATCTATCAGAACTGCAGGCAGCAGATTCTGATCAGCTGTATAACGGTAACTGATCTGTCGCTTCAGACCAACTCGAACATACTCACAGAGCATAATGATGTCTTTCTCTCGAGGTGCCCAGGAAATAATATTCTCAAGAATACATCTTAAATCACGAATAGATACCTGTTCCTGAACCAGACGCTTGAAAATATCTGCAATCTTCTGCAGAGGAAGTAAACGTGTAGCCTCATGTACAAGGTCCGGAGCTCTCTCCTCCATCTTGTCGAGAATATACTTACTCTCCTGCATACCAATGAAGTCACCGGCATGTTTTGCAAGAAGAATAGAAGTATGAAGAGTTATAATATCTTCAAAGTCCAGAGCAGTAATATTGATCTTTTCAAGTTCATCTTTATACTTCTTATCAACCCACCAGGACTTCTCACCAGGAAGGAAATCCTCTCCCTGCTCAATATCAATACCAAGCATCTTAACGTTTTCCGGCTGATCTCTAACCAGTAACTTATCCTTCATCAGAATACCTCTTGAAATAGGTATCTCGTCGAGGTTAAGCGCATAGGAAAGGCCCGGAAGTCCAGGATTATTACGCAGATTGATTCCAGGGAAAGGTACGCCCAAATCATAATAAAGAGCACTTCTCAGCTCAATCATACGGTCATCGAGAGCCGAATAATCTAAAGCCTCATACAGGTCATCTGAAAGATCAAGAATAATAGGAACAATTGGAGAAAACTCTTCGGCATTACCGCTGCGCTTTGCTTTCTTACCGTTTCCTTTAACTGCAGGAGCCAGGGTCTTATCAACAAGCTGAGTCTTGATATCAGGTTCAGGCGCACTTGACTGATAGGACATTTTCTCAAGACCATAGGAGATGATATACATGATTACAGCCAGAGAAAACAGCTGAGGTTTAGGGAAACCTGGAACCAGAGCAAATAGGAACACCATTGCAGATGCAACCTTTAATGCCTTTGGTCTTGAGAAGATTTCTCCACCAATCTGTTCACCAACGTTATCAACCTTACCGCCGGATCTGGTTACCAGAATACCTGCTGAAATTGAAATCAGAAGAGATGGGATCTGAGATACCAGACCGTCACCAATGGTCAGAATACCGTAAAGCTTAAGTGAGTCTGAAAGACCAAGTCCATTCATACTTGAACCGATAATGGTTCCGGCAATAACGTTAACAGCAGCAATCACCAGACCGGCAACAGCATCGCCCTTAACGAACTTCATCGCACCGTCCATGGAACCATAAAGCTTACTTTCAAGACCAACCTCTTCACGGCGTCTCTGAGCCTCTTCACCGTCAATGGAACCGGCTCTCAGGTCTGCATCGATAGACATCTGCTTACCAGGCATAGCATCCAGAGAGAATCTTGCACCAACCTCGGATACACGCTCAGAACCTTTTGCAATAACCAGGAACTGAATAATAGCAATAATAATGAATACCACGGCACCTACAACGAAGTTACCGCCAACAGCGAATTCACCGAAGGTATAGATGATCTCACCGGCATCAGCCTGCAGAAGAATCAGACGGGTGGTACAGATATTAAGTCCCAGTCTGAATAGTGTAGTAAATAGCAGAACTGTAGGGAAAGATGAAAATCCAAGAACTGACGGCGTGTATAGACTCATCATCATAATCACGAATGAAACCGCAAGATTCATGGAAATCAGAAGATCCACCAGCGGTGTAGGCATTGGAAGAATCATCAGGGCAATAACGGCAATAACAGCACCAACAAGCATAAGATCAGCATGCTTGGTGACCAGCCCAACAGATGTTCTCGCGGAGTTGATGAATGACATCGGATATCCTTATATTTTTTAAGCTACAGGCTCTTCTTCTCTACTGTCGATTTCTTTTTTTATCTCTTCTATAAGTTTAGAGGATTCTGCCTGCCTGTTAAGCATAAACAGAGATCTGGCCTTTAGTTTTTTTATTTCAAGTAGATCGTAATCTATTTTTTTCATCTGCAGGACAATATCCGCATAGTAGATTGCAGATTCATAGTCCTCTTTTAGAAAATATAGAATAGGTCTGGCATAAAATGCCCATGTATTGTTTGGATCAACAACTAAGATCGCATTAATTGTACTTTCGGCTTTCCTTACAATCCCCAGATTGAGAAAAAGGTAGCCAATCATTTCAAGAGCTCTGATTTCTTTTTTGTTGAGAGTCTTCTTTTGCATTTAAGACACTAACCCCCAACCATAAAGCCTTTATAAATCTTGAGAAGAAGCTGATTCTCCAGAAGTGGATCTGCAACTTCCTGAGAAAAATCATTGGTTGCAGGAGTATCAAACTCTGCAAGCTTTTCTACAGCATTTTCAAAATTCATTGCGAAATTAGCCGGATCAAGCTCATCAGGATTATCAATATTTGGCTTTGCCTTTGACATCATTCGCTTATCAACAGAGCGTTTTTTGTACATATTTTCCAGACGGACATTAGTATTGCCCACAGGAACATATGACATGTTCTTTGGAAGATGAGATTGTGTCGTTGGTCTATCCAGAACCTGATCAAGACCAAAATTGGAATTGAGCAGACTTGAATTACCACTAATTCTGGTTGCCATGCTTTACCTCATTCCATAGTTTTATAAAACCGAACAGAATCTTCTCAAAATTCTCAGCTGAAATTGATGGATTTGGCAGCTGAGTTGTAAAGATGATTAAAGGATCAACATAAGAAGCACTGTAGACAAAACCACCTGAGTATTTAGTCTTTGCCAGTGCTATTCTAAGATAGTGGTCAACTTCAGATATTTCAGGAGTAACCGCATAGCCTACAGCTAGATAGGTCCTATCTGCATTAAGCTCAAAAGAGAGCTTAGCGCCATCTACACCAAAGGTTAACGCATTGTTCTCATCAAAAGCAGGAATGTTCTCCATTCCTATTCTTTTAGCGAATCGATACAACTCTCTTCTGACAACTTCAGGATCTACTACTGTTGTGATTCCAGCCATTCATCCTCCGCCTGAATCTTATTATCAATCAATACAGTGCAGGCCTCATTGATACGCTCTCTGGCCTCAGGAGTCCCATAGAAGACATCGGAAAGATCCTTTAGAGTCTTGCTGAGTTCCTGGCAGATTACAACTTCCTGACCAGGATCCGAAGCTTTTACTGTAATTAAAAGATCTCTAACGTCACCAGGAGACACAAAGCTTGACTTAATAAGATCTCCAAGTTTTCTTACAAATTCGACCTTATCAAATCCCTTGACATCAAGACTATGGACCTTGTCCAGTCGATCAAGCATGGCTTCCTCATGGGCAAAGCATGAGTAAAGTACCTTTGTCTGCTCAAGACCATCTGCAACGGAACGAAGGAATGCAGGTTCATGACTTCTCTGAGCTGCTTCAAGATCAGCACTCAATGCCTTAGTGATAAAATCAAGACCTTCTTCAAACTTCTCGCCATACTTATCATTGATGAACTGAAGCATGGACATACCGTCTTTGAAATTCAGAAGAGAATCAGAATAATTCTCTGCATTATCAAGTAAGCTCAGGCCTGCATAGTTGTCCTCGGACAAATCCATTGCATTGATAACGGCCTTAATGCCACTCTCGTTCTTCTCTAAAATCTCATTGGCGGCATCCTGCATCAGTTTCTGCTTAACAGGATCCTTCTCCTTGGAAATCAGCTGCAGAAGCAGTGCATAGTTCTCTGCATCATGACCGCCTGAAGACTTAAGAGAATCAACAATCTCGCGAGGAGTACAACCAACTTTGGATGTTCTCTTTAGGATGTCTTCAGTCTTTGACTTGGCATTAACCTTCTCTGCAACAGCAGCCTGCATCTTCTTGAGAAGTTCTGCAAGACGTGCATCAGCATTCTTCTGCTTACGCAGGGCCAGTTTTGTCTGCTTTGAATTATCCTTGGAGAAAGTCATTTCCTCCATGGAATCTTCGAATAAAGACTTCTCAATATCAGCTGGCTCAACAGAAACCCCGTTGATCATGCCTCCTGGAGCAGGAGCGTTAGTACTGGTATTTCCTGGTACATTCTGATGATCAAAACCAGATGGGTTGCGGATACCATTAATATCTGACATAAAACACCTCAAACTAATTCTACAGGTCAGTGATAACTGAAATATCAGCTGCCATCATTTATATATTAACCATAAATAACTACAATAAACCGAACGCTTATTGCAAATTTAAAAATAATTTATCTTTTTTATAGTATAGACAATATAATACAAACTTTTCTTACTTTTTTTGCTCTATATATAAAAAATTGTGCACGATCACAGAATTTTCTATAAAAGAATTATTTTTCGGCTTAATTTCACTACTTTTGAGCGCAAATCTATATTAAAAATCTTTTTCTATCTAAAATAGTCATAGACAGGTACTGATATGGCAGACGAGAAAACAGAACAACCGACCCCCAAACGACTGAGAGATTCCAGAGAAAAAGGTGATGTACCTAAATCTCAGGAATTGCCTTCAGCATTGATTGTTACGTGTGTTGCAGCCTTTTTTATGGTTGCATCTGGGGATATTTTTACTCTTTTACATGATCTGGTTGGAAAAATCATAGAAGATTCGCTGAAGCTTCCTTTTGAGGAGGCCTGGCCTCGTCTTAGTGCCTTTACCCTTTTAATCATGCTCAAAATAGCAGCACCGGTCGTAATAATTGCCATGGCTGCAGCTCTGCTTGCCAACTTAGGTCAGATAGGTTTTCTGTTTGCTCCAAAAGCCGCAGCTCCCAAACTGGAAAACCTTAATCCTAAAAAGTGGGTACAGAAGGTTTTCTCCAAAAAGAATATGTTCGACTTTGCAAAGAACGTTGCAAAGGTTATCGTGCTCTCTTTTGCGGTAAAGATTGCACTGTTAAACAACCTTCGTCAGCTTTTTGTTCTCCCCTATCTTGATGTTCAGCATGTATGGATAATGATGGCGGTAATGCTCAAGGAACTGGCATATTTTGCTATCGGCTCATTTATCGTGGTTGCACTTGCAGACTTTCTGTACACAAGATTCAAATTCACCAAGGATCATATGATGTCGCCTGATGAAGTTAAAAGAGAATTCAAGGAATCCGAAGGCGATCCTATGATTAAATCAAAGAGAAAACAGCTGCATCAGGAACTGTTAAACCAGAATACCCTTGGCAAAACAAAAAAATCAAAGGTTGTTGTGGTTAACCCAACCCACTATGCTGTTGCTCTGGATTATGACAGGGAGAAACAGCCCATTCCTGTTATTCTTGCAAAAGGAAAGGATGATGTTGCAAGACGTATGATTAAGGCTGCTGAGGAGGAGAATATTCCTGTAATGAGAGAACCTCCTCTAGCCAGAGCTCTGTATGCAGAAGGTAATGAAGGTGAACAGATCCCTGATGATCTGCTGATCCCGGTAGCCAAGGTACTGCGTTACGTTGAGGCATTAAAGAAGATCTGATGGCAACCTATCCGCTGGCAAAACTTATCGGACTCCGCTCTCATCGTGTAGATGAGGCGCAAAGAGATCTTTTGCTTGCAAAAAAGAAGGTCGAACAGGCACAGAATGCAATCAAAAAGAAAATCCAGGAAATAGAGGATTACAAGGTCTGGAAGGAAGAGGAAACCGTAAGACGCTACGACAGCGTGATGTTCAAGGAATTAAGCAACGAGGCCTTTGAAAAATTCAAACAGGATCTTGCCAATCTTAATATTGGAGAACTTAAGCTTCAGGATGAACTTAGAGAACTTAAGAACAATGAGGTTACTCTGAAAAAAGAATGTGATGAAGCCAAGCTTGTTGTTAAAAAAGCTACAGCCGATCTTAATAAACTTGAAGAACACAAGAAAATCTGGCTTGAAATGCAGAGAATTGAAATCGAAAGAAAGGAAGAGAGCGAGCTTGAGGACTTCCACACCAAGAAAAACGAGTTCTGACAAGGCTCAGCAGGGATTTTCCAAGAAAAATACAGGACTATATATAAAGGAGAGAACTCCGCTTAAAAAAGCATAATTGTATAATTTATTTGACCCATATCAAATTATCAAACTTTTATACAATGTAGAGCAATTTTTATACTTTACAAAAAATTTTATGGTTCTATACTTCGGTTAAAAGGTTAAAGTTTTTCTGGTTTTATACCAAATCGAATATTTAGAAGGTACTGATTATGACACAGATTAACAATGTATACGGCGCAAACTCAATAAACCTTGATGGTATCGATCTAAAGAGCATGAGCCCTTTCACTGCTGCTGCTTTAGTTCAGCTTGAGATCGCAAAAACCAATAAGGATTCTGCCACAAGATACATCAATGAAATGAAATCTCAGAACGATCAGGCTAGAAAATTCATGGAGCAGGCTGATGCGCTAAAGGCTATCAACAGCAATCCAGCATATGCAAAGTACAATCTTCCTGAAGATCTTGAGGCTATGAAGAAGACCTTAGCAGACGTTGAGTACGTTGAGAAAACCTACGAAAAGATGGAAGCTCAGATTGCTGACGGTACCTTAAAAGCTGATAAGAACGGTCTATACACAATGGACAAGACCACTGATGACAAGCTTCATGATTTTGTTAACAAGGCTGGTCATTCTAACTTCCCTAACATCGTAAGAACTGCAGACGGCAGCTTTGACAATCTGCACTTCAAGTATGAGCTTGATGATGGTCTTAAGGAAATCAAGCAGTACAAGGAGTTCCTGACTTCAATGATCAAGTCCGTCGAGAATGGTACCATTCCAAAGGATATGCTAGGCAAAGGCAAGACTCTGGATACCAATAACATTAACAGCCTGATTACCTCACTTCAGCATAAGGCTGAGAACTGCAACTCAGATAATCAGACTCAGATGGTTAAGCTTCAGGATAAGATGGGTCAGTACAACGCCTACGTATCAGGCTCATCCGATATGATTAAGACTGGATCTCAGCTACAGCAGAGCATCCTGAGAAACTAATACAGTTTATTAGTTACCCGTATTACACAAGGCTTCTCCTAAAAGGTGAAGCCTTTGTTTTGAGCTTCTCCCTGGTACTTCCCTATTCTCATATACGTCTATACAGATTCAATTATATTTGTAAAAGAAAGTCTATTCCATCATAGAATCGACAGCACACTCAAAGATAATCAATTAAGTGATTACCTGGTTCACTTTTTTTGGCTGTTTTTAAAGTAATTCACATGAATTATGAGAACATAATCATCTTCACAATACTATCCTCCGACGACATTGTATTTTTCCACTACACCAGAAATGCTCATGAATACAAATCCTATTAAAAGAGGAAAACATAAAGAAGAAATCTGGAATCTAAAATAGAACCATTAGCCCAAAAGCGCTTTTTTCAGAATAATTCTGTTTAGTTAATTGAGTATTATTTAAAATAAACTGCTTATAAATCTGTCATCTGTCACAAATTTGAACAAATAACGTAGTTTTATAATGTAGAGTAAAAATTATACTTTACAAAAACTGATTAACTTCTATACTAAAGACAAAGGTAAATTATTTTATACAGGTTCTATAACCTCTAACTATTTAAGAAGGTACAGAATATGGCACAGATTAACGGCATTAATAACTCAATGGGCTCAATGAATATTGAAGGACTTGATCTGACAAAGATGAGCCCTTTTGCTGCAGCTGCTCTTGTTCAGCTTGAGATTGCAAAAACCAATAAAGATACTGCAACAAGATATATCAGCGAAATGAAGTCTCAGAACGATCAGGCAAAAAGAATTATGGAAGCTGCCGACAAGTTAAGACAGTTCAAGGAAGACAAGAGCATCGGTGACTATAATCTTCCAAAAGATATTGAATCAATGAAAAAAGAGCTTGAAACCTTAAATAAGGCAGAAGCAACCTACAACAAGATGTTAACTGATATTAAGGACGGTACATTAAAGCCTTATATCAATGAGCGTAAGGATCCTTGCTTTAATCTGCCAAAGGATGTCTACAATGATATGAAGACTCTGACCGATCGTGTAGGTAAGAAGAACTTCCCTGACATGACTCGTGGTGATGACAACGTTCATATGGAATACGAGCTTAAGGGCGGTCTAAATGAGATTCAGAAGTACAAGTCAGTACTTAGCGCTGCAATTGCTGCAATGGAAGCAGGCGGTCTAACATCAGACTTCAATGGCAAGCTGGATACTACCAAGATTGACAACCTGGTTACCTCCCTTCAGCATAAGGCTGAGAACTGCAACTCAGACAACCAGACTCAGATGGTTAAGCTGCAGGATAAGATGGGTCAGTACAATGCCTTTGTATCAGGCTCATCAGATATGATTAAGACAGGCGCTCAGCTGCAGCAGAGCATCCTGAAGAGCTAAGATTCATTATAATCATGCTAAGAGAGTGGTATTTAATATCACTCTCTTTTTTTTGTTTTCAAAATGAAAATCGCAATGGTCAAACACCGATATCACTGATTTGTGAAGCACAGAGAAAAGAAAACTAGGCAGGATAATCAATCGTCAGCATGGTGATATCATCAGATTGAGGAGCTGTGCCTCTGTAGGATGAAATCTCATTTAACATACTCTCGGAGAAGCCTGCTACATCCAGCTCTGAATGTTTCAGTACACAACTGTTGATTCGCTCTTCACCAAAGAGTTCCTTAGACTCATTCTGAGCTTCGCTGACACCGTCAGTATACAGGAACAGTCTGGTATTCTTCTGAATAGAGCAGCTAAATTCCCTGTATTCAAAATCAGCCGCAACTCCAGGAGCAGGACCACTTAATCCATCAAGCAGACTTATCTTTCCGTCATGGCATAGAACAGGCTGACAGTGACCGCCGTTGGCATAGGTAAAGGTACCATCCTTTTTGTTTAAAACCGATACAAACAGAGTTACGAACATCATATTAGGGTTATGGGAGCATAGAACCTTGTTAACCTCGTTCATAACCCTGGCAGACGACATCTTAAGAGAGAAGCATTCTCTTATAACGGTAACGGTCATCACCATGAACAGCGCAGCAGGAACACCCTTGTCTGAAACATCTCCTATAACAAAGGCCACATTGTCCTCATCAAGTTCAATGACATCATACAGATCTCCTCCAACTTCCTTGGCCGGGATCATACTGCCACTAATCTTAAGAGGCGCAAATGAAGGATTATCCAGATTATCAGGCAGAATACCAAGCTGAATATCCTTTGCAGTGTTAAGCTCACCTTCAATCTTGCGCTGGCGATCCTGAGTTTCAAGAAGATTACAGATATTGGAGGAAAGATTAGTGGTCATCTTGGCAATAGCATTGGATATTTCACAAACCTCATCTTTACGGTTTCGGTCAAATCTGTTGATGAAGCGTCTTACGCTGACAATATCTCTTAAATCAAGCTTTGCAATATTCCTGGTATTGGCGATAACAACAGTAAGAGGTTTTACAAGATCAGAAACAAGAACCAGAGCAATCAGAATTGCAAAGAAACCAACAATACAGGCGATCATAATAAACTTATTGGTTTCCCTTCTCTGAGCACTCAGAATCTCACTTACTGGGGTTGCTGATACAATATGCAGCCCCATCTGATTGTAAAAGGTTATAAGCATCTGGTAATCAATGTCATTGAGTCTATGATCATATCTTACGTTATACTTCTGATTGAAGAGTCTCTGTACCTTTTGGCGTATCTCATCATCAAGATACATAGGTTCACTTCCATCAGCGCTCTTAGGAGCTACCTGTTTACCATCCAAATCAGCAATGTAGGTTAATAAAGTCTTCTGGGAAGTAAGATGTCTACCCTCAGGCTGTATTACATTATTAAGAGATTCAATAATCTGATTCTTCACAGAACGAAAACTATCTTTGAGATCATTCTGTAATTCGCCTACTACCAGAATACGATGTGAATCCATGGCGGTCATGCTCAGAAGATACACATCTCCGGTTTTTACATCGGATAGAACATGAAAAGTGCCTGGATTATGAAACTCGCGCTGTCGGATATAAGTTCCCAGATCTTCACCGAGAATAGTCTTATATTTTAAAAGTCGTCTGAAATCAGCTCTGACAAAATAGGATTCAGTAGGATTAGCCTTGTCAAAAATGAAAGACATAAGACCTGCAGCTCTGGTACTTTCAAACATAATGTTACGGATAATCGAGCTGCTGCCAATCATGCCTGATGTTTCATCATTAAGCTTATAGGCATCCATAATAGCCTTAGACATCAGTCTTAACTTCTCTCTTCTTCCGTTTAGAATTACAAGATTTGCAACAACATTACGATAATAGTAGCTGTCAAAAATCTCAGAATACATAATGTTGTTTGAAGTCTGATAGAAGTGGTTCTTCTCAAATGAAGCCTCGGTCTGAGTGTAGTAGAGTACCGCTACGACCACCAGAATAGGCAGCATAGCAAATACCAGTATCAAGCTTATAAGTCTTGATTTAAAACTCATAGAAGGAAGCCTTAACACAAAAATATCCCTTTAAATCCTAAATCTTTACCCCAAGAATCGTAATGTCATCTGACTGAGGAGCCTTATTTCTGTATAAAACAAGCTCATTCATCATTCTGCTGCAGATTTTAGCTGGATCCATTTCATTGACATTTTCTAAAAACTCAACAATTCTGTTTTCACCGTAAAGCTCCTGTGCACTATTCTGAGCCTCACTCACACCATCAGTGTAGAAGAACAGATTACTCTCAGAAGGCACACTTACAGAGAATGACCTGTACTCAAATTCCGGTGCCACACCTATAGCAGGGCCACTAAGCCCCTTAATAGCTTCGACCTTGCCATTCTTGATTATGTAAGGAAGACAATGACCGCAGTTAACATAGGATAATTCTCTGCTCTTCTTATTTAAAATTCCCACAAACAGAGTAACGAACATCATATTAGGATTGTGCTGACACAGGTTCTTGTTTAACTCAAGAGCAATCCTTTCTACAGGCATTTTCAGTGAAATACACTCTCTTATCAGAATAACCGTCATTGCCATAAACAGAGCAGCAGGTACTCCCTTATCAGAAACATCACCGATTACCAGTGCGACTCTGTCCTCATCAAAGGAAATTGCATCATAAAGGTCTCCTCCCACTTCCTTTGCAGCAAACTGCATTGCAGAAATCTTAAGAGGACTGAATTCACGAAGATCAAGGGATTCAGGAAGAATCCCCATCTGAATTTCCTTTGCCGCATTAAGCTCACCTTCAAGCTGACGCTTCTGAGCATTTGCAGACAGAAGTTCGATTGCCTTGTCAGAAACAGAGCTGGACATTTCCTTTAAAGTCTCGGCAAGATTTCCAATCTCATCTTTGGAATCGAACTGCAGCATACCGGAGATTTTCTCTATTTCATCTTTATTTGTCAGGTTTGCGCGCTCAATATACCCAGCGGTTTTTGCTATCTGAGATAAAGCACTAAGTGGCTTTCCCATAATTTTCGAACACAGAAATACACAGCAGACCGCAAGGAGCACAGATATTACCCAGATGAGAGTCATTGAATCGTTCAATGCTGAAATACTGTTAGAGAAATTGATAGTATAGACAAAGAACCAGCCTGTCTGTTTAAAATAGAAAATATAAGCATAGTTCATTTTGTCCAGATAACCTTCCCAGACCTCATCCTTTTTTGCCTTTTCAAGGTATTCATCCGTTAGAGTATCTGGTAGTTTGTATGCAAGCTTTCTGATGATTGTTTTACGGTCTTCTGTAAAAACATAGATATTGGTCGATTCAGGATCAACTCTGTTGATGGCGGAAATAGTTCCCACCAGGTCAACAGCAAATGCTCTTTCAAGAGCATTGGCGTCATAATCGGCTCTGATATTAGAAATATCGTGAAAAAGAACGATGACATAACTGGAGTTCAATCTGGTTAAAGAACCGAGATAGTGCTTATTTCCCTGAACAAAATAGTAATGATAATATTTGTTCAGCTCGAAATCTCTTTCGTAAATCAGCTCTCCAAGAGTTTTTCTAGTAAGGGTTCCAAGTTTTGCATTTAACAGCTCTCGAACTTCTGAAGATAGGAACAGACCTTCATTTGGATTAGAAACCTTACAGATAAATGTCTGAATTCTCTCTGAATTAGCTGCGCCTAAGATGTATGACTCGGCAATATCAATAAGATTATTATCGTTGAAGGTTATAGCCTGGTTAATACCTTTCTTTACAATGAACAGCTGCTCTTCATTGGTTTTTCTGATGGAAAGGAGTGGAACAATTGACTCACTTAATACCCACTGAAAATTTTCCTGAACAAAATCCCTTAAAACAGCAGACTCAGAAGATATGGATTCTCTTTGTTCCTGAACTATGCTGGCCTTCAGGGTACCATAGGAATAATATGAGAATAAAAGCAAAGGAACAATGAGTAGGCACAAAGATAAAAGCATTACCTTTGTTTTGAAGCTCATTCTAATACCAGCATTTGCTGCTACAGATTTACCCATTTATCCAATCCAATAGTAAAGAAATGCTAAATACTGCAATCTGCATTTAGCAACTACTTGTTCCCGCTATATCCCTTAGCTTCAATGAAGATATCAACAACATTGCACTCTTTAAGACGGGAATATATGTAGTGATTAGACATGTTCTTTACAAAATGAATGCCTAAACCGCCCACCGGTCTTGATTCAACTGAATCCTTAACATGAGGATCTCTTTCTTCTTTGAAAGGATTGAATGGTTTTCCTCCGTCCACAAAGGAAATCCTGATATAAGGCTCACCGTCAAAAGTAACAACTCCGACAGAGAACTCAGCATTACCGCTTTTACCGTCGTAGGCATAATTACAGATATTGGCAAGCAGCTCTTCTACAACCAGCTGAGTCTTCATTAGCAGAGGCTCCAATTCACCAGTCATATAGGCTCTGAGTTTCTCGTTTATATTCTCGAGCTGTTCAATCTTTGCAGGAAGTTTAACTGTTATCATTGCAAATTACCTCTGTGCTAAATAACTGCAGACTTGGCGCTATCCAAATTATCACAGACAGTTACAATCAAATCGAAACCAGAGATCTTAAAAACCTCATGAACATCAGGAGATAAATTGCAGATCGCTACCTTTCGGCCTTGCTCCTTACACAGTTTTGCAACCTTCAGAATTGCTCTTAAGCCGGCAGAACTGATGTAAACCAGTTTTGCAAAGTCGATAATATAGCCGGATATACCTTCAACAGAACACTGAGGAATTACCTTTTCCTCAAATTCACCAACGCTTAAAGCGTCCATTCTTCCCTCAACTTCAATAACAGAAATGCTTCCGTTATCAGGAGAAGTGTTTATAACAATTTCCACTTTGTAACCCTCTTTACGCTATAAAAGGTAAATACACTTAGATTATAGATGCCATATACAGTCAGAGACTGTATTATTTTCGTAAATGTGAATTGCAACAAATGATTTAAGATCAAATTATTAGCTGCTTTCAACAAATTCACGACCGATTTTTTTCAGAAGAAAAACACTTATAAAAATACCGGCAATACACAGTATCTGCCCTAAAGTAAAGCCATGAAAATAACCCACCATTGAATCAGCTTCACGGAAAAACTCTGTAAAGAATCTAAATAAGCTATACCCCAAAAGGTAATAGCAGGAAATGGTTAAAGGCCTTTTTAATAGTTTTCTCTGATACATAAAATACAGCAAAAGACCAAGCATAGGGCCTTCAAAAAAAGCCTCATAAAGCTGCACAGGGTGACGAGGATTATCATCAGCACCTTCAAAAAACACTCCCCATGGAACCTGCGTAATCCTTCCCCAAAGCTCCCCGTTCAGGTAATTACAGCATCTGCCAAGAGGTATAATCACGAGAGCAATAAGACAGGCTCTGTCCAAAGCTCGGAAAAACAGTTCACGTGAGCTTTTTGTAAGGTACGTACACAGAAGACATCCTGCTACCAGCCCCAGCACTCCACCGTGAAATGACATTCCCCCCTTCCACAGCTCAATGATTTCAAATGGATTATTCAGGTAATAAACAGGCTCATAAAAAAACACGTATCCCAGACGTCCACCTATAATTGCGCCATTGGCAGCAAACAGAGAATAATTAACTTTTAAGCTAAAAGGGAAAACCAGTGATGGCATCAGCAGATACAGAACAAAACCGAGGAGATAAACTCCTCCGTAGGATAACGAGCCTATATCCATATTCTTATGAATCTCTCATGCACACCGAAATATCCAGCAAACAGGTTACTTACTGTTAGTTGTGTGGAAAACATCATCCACAGCTACCAGCACATCAAATTCAGGACGCCACTGAACAAGAGCAGCTGTCTTAAGATTCACACCCAAAAACAGCGGAACCGAAAGCTCCTTTCTGTTCATAACAATGCTTGAGTCAAAAGCATTAAAAATCAGCTCACCAATTAAATCCGCAGCATAGGAAGCACGTGTAAATTCATCCGGGTCGTAAACACTCAGAAGACTGCCTGCTGCAACCTGCTCTTTAGAATCGTATGAGATGGTTGCTACTTTCTTTGATAAAACAGGTCGAATCTGAGTATAAAGTTGTTTTATATCTATTCCATTTCCAACTTCAGGAATAAATACAGCGCTAATATTTGAGCCGGCAAGCTCAGTCATACAGCGGGAAAATTCGGAACGTGATTTTTCAACATCAGGAATAAAGAAATCCCCCTCGCAAACTTTAATTGGAATATTTTTTTCTTTTGTATAATTCATGACATCATCATAGGCGGTATAGATATCAAACTCATGATTTTTATCTCTTAAATATCCTATATTGGAATAGCTAAACATCCTGTAAAAAAGATCAATGTCATCCTTTATATTTCTTGAATCGTCAAGAATCGAAACTAGTCTGTTCTTTCTGACCATTTCCTTGAGAGTTTTGGTTGAATTAGTATCAAAACATATAATAGGAATATTGAGCTTTTCTTCAATCAGATACTTTGAAGTCAGATCTCCCATAGCAATGATAAAATCAATCTTTTTTTCTTTTATCAGAGAACGAATCTCTCCTATTTTTTCCTTAAATGCTGTTATCTCCCAGTTGAAGATATAAGAATATTCAGCAGGAAACTCCAGACATTTTCCTTTTACAGCCTCTGTTATATTTTTTTTGTAATCATCATTATTTCTCAGATCAATGGTTCTAGGGATACTGTTTTTAGAAACAATCCCTTCTTCACCTAAATTCTTAAGAATCTGAGTAAAGTATGTAGTTGTATTTTTCTGCAGTCCCACTGCCATAACAGCTACTTTAAGAGGTTTGTTAAGTGGACAGGCTTCACCCCTATTTTCAGCATGTGATACAGGTATAAAGCAGAAGCTGATTACAAAGACAAGAACCAGCTTAAAAAAATAGCCAATCCAGTTCATCTGTAATCTATGATTCGAGATCTGAAAAAACATAATAAGGCTCCTACCTGTTTAAAACAGCTTAGTAAGATACGTCAACATTGTTATCATCTTATTAAGATAGATTTCACCTATTTCCATATAAGGCTGAATAAACAGCACAATCAATGTTGCGCACAATCCACTCTTAATAGGCATTGAAAGAATAAACACATTCAGCTGAGGCGCGAATCTGTTGATTAGACCTAACGAAATATCCGTCATCAGCGCCACGATTACAAAAGGTGAACATATCACCATAGCAGTTGCCATTAGTGTATTCAGTCCCATTCCAGCATATTCAGCAACCTTGGCTCCGGTAATTCCTGGCAGTACCTCATATACAGGCCACACTGTATACGAACTTAAAATAAAGGTAAGGTACGCGATAATTGCACCGGTGGAATAAAACAGAATCACAAGAGAAAGCATCAGTACAGAGCCAAAAGGTGAGTTCTGAACTTCATCCAGGAGATCACCGCCCTGTGCCTGACTGGCACCTCTCTGGTTATCAATAATCATTCCGGCAGACATTGCCGCGTAGAAAAAAACACCCGAGATGAAGGCTATCAGAAAACCGATAACAATCTCCTTGAACAGTAGAGCACAGATCACAGCTGCAGATAAATCAATGTTCTTGTGAAGATCAGCCTGAACCATAAAAATCGGAATAGCCGGCAGTATGAAACATACACACAAAGGCAGCTTGACGATCATGGCAATCTTTGGGGCGAAAAAAGGAGTAAAGGAAATAAGAACAATAAGTCTTGCCATGGCCAGAAGAACAAAGATAACAAGCTCTCTGCTTCCAGATTCCAATAGCAAGACAACTAATTCGTTCATATTCTTTTACATTCTTTTACTGAATCAGATAGAACTTATCAAAGATCGTCTGAGCAATCTGCATAATCTGTCCGGTCATCCAGCCTGCAGCAAGAAATAGCGTGATTGACACGGCAATCAGCTTAATACCGAATGAAAGTGTCTGTTCCTGCAGCTGAGTGATAGCCTGAAATAAACTGAATAACAGACCGACGATAGATGCCACGAAAATAGGAGGCAAAGAAAGCATCAGTACCAGAAACATTGATTGTCTAATCAGCTCAATAACAGCAGGATCCATTCTTTTCACCTAAATAAAACATACACACTTCAAGTATAGCAAGACACCTGAAATATACTTAACATAATGGTTCAACTATTTGATTAAGGTAAAAAAATTAGGGGCAGTTGCCCCTTAATTTCATATAAAACAAAATTTCTACTAGGCCATCATGCCGCGTCTTGAACCAGCCTTAGGCTTAGCTGCAGAACCGCCCTTTTTCTGACGAATCTTATCCTCATAAATAGCTGCACGCTGTCTTCCTTCAGCTTCAGCCTTACGCTTAGCCTCATCAATCATCTTATCCAGCACAGCGTCATGAGGGAGATCTCTTGTATCCATATTGGCAACATCCTTTGGAAGCTGTTCTTTTACGGAGTTATAAAGAGCATCAAGACGCTTTAGCTCTTCTTCGATTTCATTGATTTCTAAAATGCTCTGATTCAGCTCTTCTTCAGTAAACATCTTTATATATCCTTATTCAAAACTAAAACAATAATTTCCAATCCTAAAGAATACATAACTTACGCAGAATAGATTCTTCTAGGAACAAAGAAACCACAGGAGAACTTAGAAGAAAGCATTATTCTTTTATCAGCATATGCAAACATCAGAAATCTGCTTTATATATAAACCAGAAAATAAATTCTAAATGTTTATATAAATAATCAAGCTCCCTAAAATTCTTCCCTAATTTCATTTTAGATAAAAATACAGTCATAACGATAATTACAATTTAGAAAATTGAGAGTTTGTTGTAATTATTTCTGTTTTTTTTCCAAAATATTGAATCAGCTCACTTTTATTGATTTGTAACTCTCTGCCCTCTCATTGTTTTCAAAAAATAGAGCCTCGACATTATAGAGGCTCAAAAGTTGTTAAAAAATGATGTTTTTAGAAATCGTCTTTATCGTTTTCAACAGCTTGTTTAACTTCAGGCTGCATCTCTGGTTCTGGCTCTTTAGGAACAGCAGCAGTCAAGAATGAATATTTATCATCAGGCTCACTGATATCTCTGATTGAATGCATTACGTAATCAGTGATACTATTTTTTGCCAGAGTTTTTACCTGACCATATGGATCAAGGATCTTAAAACCGTTAGGAACAACCTCCAGCACAGTAACAGCATGACCAGGAGCAATACCATCTCTTAAAGCAATTTTTCCTGAATTAGGTCTGCTATGACCAATAATCACAGGCTTTCCTAGCTCCAGCAATTTTGAGATACGATAAACACCATTCTCGACAGTATGAAATTCCCAGTCCATTGACTTAAATTCAACATGTGCACCATCAGGCTTGTATCCATGCAATGCCTTCAGACCTTCTGAAGGATATCTCATTGGCATTCTGATCTGAGACTTATAGTCTTCAACAGAGCGGGGATTATTTATATCTGGAGTCTCAGAAGATAGAGCCTGATGCATCAGCATAGCATTTTCAAGAGCGATAACCCAGTTGGCACTGTTACTTCCAAACTTGTCTCCACTGCTGTCAGTAATTCTACCCATTGGTACATCATAGAGGTTAGTTCCAAGTCGAACAACTACATTCCCAGGAACTTTACTCTCAGAGAATAATCTTGAGATAGATTCCACACCTTCAGACTGAAGCATAGATGAAATTGAAGATAGGAACCAGCAGTCCTGTAGCTCAGGATTCTGTTTGATATCAGATAATCTTGGTTCTCCATGAGGGAAAAGAATTTCCTTATACCCTTTGTTATCATCATTATTATTGTGAAAATACTTAATCTTACAGCCGTTAGTAAGACCACATAAATTTCCTAACTGTTCATTAGTGAAAAGATATGGGCTGTTTTTGTTTTGTACATTATCTGGTAAAGGATTTGGCTTTTTGCCTCTTAAAACCTCAAGTTTAGCCGCAGTTGAAAGGGAACTTGAAGATTTTACCCCTTTAAATAGGTTAACTATCCATAGAACAGCTCTACCTAGCGCAGATTTAAAGGTATTGCTTGGTTTATCCTGTCTTATGCTTTCAATGGCAGCCTTATAGTTATCAGGAATTGGAGCGTTATTGTATACAACTCCGCCTTTGAAAGATATTTCAGAGTTTCTCTCAGAAGGATTAGGAGCTCTTTTTGGTCCTAAATCCCCCTGTACTTTTACGGATTCATTGTTATTATCAATACCGTTTTCGATAACATTATAAACATTAGATCCTCTGATTCTTCCAATTGGGTCAGACATATTCCACCTCCGAAATATTTACCCTAATATTATTGAATTTGTATAGGTTGTACCGTAGCTTGAACCGTAATCATCTTCATGAATATCGTTTATTTTAAAGACCGCAAAGCGAACTTCTTCAACAAAATTCTGAAGTGCCTCAGAAAATGAGTTAACAGTAAGATTCCCAACATCAAGCATCAGCTGAACAGTAAGAGCATTATTATCTCCTGCAAGAGAAAAAGTAACGCCCTTACTCTTGTTAAAGAGAAACTGACGGTGCATAACATCTTTTAAAACATCGTTTTCCCCGTCAAAGTCTATATAACCAGCTTCCGAGAAAATCAGTAAAGAATCCTTAGACTCTATATAGCAGAAATTTAAGGATGGCATCCAGTCGTACTTCAGACGCATCTGCCACATACCTTCATCGCCAAGATCACCTTCTTCAACCTGAAGTTGTCTTAATGTTTCTGCAAAAATAAGCCTACACTGTTGAAGACTCATAAACTACTCCTAAACACAAGGGATTTCATTTTTATTATATAAAGAAATAAGTTTCTTATTTCTTTTAGCCTTCATGTTTAGAAGAAAATGTGATAACAATAAACAAAATAGAATCATCTTTTATTCCTTCCCATCCTCGATAATAATCTAGACTTATTTCTAAACTCAGATAAATCATGATTACCAGGATTTGCCTGTATTAAAAAATTACTACCGATAGAGTTGCTACTGTTAATCAAATCAAGTCAACCTTTACTGATTAACTTTTCTACAAGTATAGCTGAATTTTTGTATGTTGTAATGTATCTACATTAGATTATCGTATCTTTTGATCAAACCTGCAGATCAAATCACATTTTTCATGTACTTTTAGAGCTACAAGCATTTGCTTGCAAAAATTAAAGCAAAAGGTGAGGATAAAATGAGAATTGAAAATAGAAAGGACAGAATAATCAAAAAACGCCCCGAAGGGCGCTTTAGATAATCCTGAGCTAAAACTTAACTCAAGATTTGAGATTTTATACAGAAGCTTTTAGCTTATGCATTTAAAGCAGCTTTTGCCTGCTCAGCAATAGCCTGGAATGCTACCTTGTCATTGATTGCAAGATCTGAAAGAACCTTACGATCGATTTCAATGTTAGCCTTCTTTAAGCCATTGATTAACTGGCTGTAGCTTAAGTCATGCTGACGAGCAGCAGCATTGATACGAACGATCCAAAGAGCACGGAACTGGCGCTTCTTCTGACGACGATCGCGATATGCATACTGACCAGCCTTGGTTACAGCCTGAACAGCAACACGGTAAGTACGGCTTCTTGCACCGTAATAACCCTTAGCAGCCTTTAAAACCTTCTTGTGACGAGCATGTGCGGTAACACCACGTTTTACTCTAGCCATTTGTCAAATCCTCCAACTTATGCGTATGGTAACTGACGTGCAATTGCGCGTAGGTTACAAGTCTTTACACAAACCATGTTGCGTAGCTGACGCTTACGCTTTGAGGTTTTCTTAGTTAGGATATGACGTAAGTTCTGGTGACGGCACTTGTAGTGACCACTACCAGTCTTCTTGAAGCGCTTTGCAACGCCTCTATCGGTCTTCATCTTGACCTTGACTTTTCCAGCCATTGTATACTCCGCATTATTGCATATAAATAAACACGATACAGGAGCCTATTTCTAGGACTTTGTAACCCTGTAACTATTTCTTTTTAGGGGCTAAAACCATAGTTGCCTGTCTACCTTCAACACGTGAAGCAGACTCAACACTGGCAATGCCTCTATCTTCGCATAGATCTTTCTCTACACGCTTGAGAACATCTAAACCTAAGGACTGATGAGCCATTTCGCGACCGCGATAGCGCAGAGTTACCTTAGCCTTATTGCCCTCTTCTAAGAAGCGAATTAGGTTGCGTAGTTTAACCTGATAATCCGCTTCATCTGTTCCAGGACGGAATTTAATTTCCTTAACCTGAACAACCTTTTGTTTCTTACTCTTCTGATCTTTACTCTTCTGATAAAGATACTTGCCATACTCGATGAGTTTGCATACAGGCGGTTCAGCATTAGGACTAATCTCAACAAGATCAATACCCTGTTCCTGAGCCATCTTTAATGCATCGGCTGTAGGCATCACGCCAAGCAGCTCATTGTCAGCATCTAAAACACGCACTTCACGACATCTAATGTCACTGTTAATCCGGTTCTTCTGTAAAGTCTTACCGGTTTTTCTGTTGTTGTTTATAGCAAGTACTCCTAAATAAGTTTAAGACCATGATTAAGAAACGAATTTCTTAATCTGCTTGAGCAGCTTTTCGTGATTTTTCAATCTCTACGTCTGCATCAGGCATATTTTTGCGCTGTATGATATCTGATTTTACAAGATTGATCAAGTCCTCAATTGACATTGATCCTAAATCTGCACCTTTTCTGGTACGTACAGCAACTTTACCCTGCTCTGCTTCTCTTGCGCCACAGACTACAAGGTAAGGAACATGCATTAAGGTATGTTCACGAATCTTAAAGCCAATCTTGTCATTACGTAAATCAGATTTAGCTCTAATGCCAGCTTCATCCAGCTTTCTTACGATATCTTTTGCGTAATCAGCCTGATCATCAGTAATTGACATTACTACAGCCTGACATGGAGATAGCCAAGTTGGGAATGAACCAGCGTACTCCTCGGTTAGAATACCGATGAAACGCTCTAGAGAACCTAACATAGCTCTGTGAATCATAACTGGAACGTGTTCCTGATTATCTTCACCGATATAAGCTGCACCTAGTCTTGCAGGTAATGAGAAGTCAAGCTGAACAGTACCGCACTGCCAAGCTCTGTCTAGAGAATCATGAAGAGTAAACTCAATCTTAGGGCCATAGAATGCACCTTCACCTGGCTGTAGTTCATACTCAAGATGATTTGCCTCTAGAGCCTTGATCAGATCGTTTTCTGCACGGTCCCAGATCTCATCTGAACCGATACGCTTCTCAGGACGAGTTGATAACTTAATATCAACATTATGGAAATTAAATACATCGTATACTTCATATACCATGCGGATACAGTCTGAAACTACATCAAGAATCTGACTGTCGGTACAGAAGATATGAGCATCATCCTGCTCGAATCCTCTTACACGTAGCAGACCATGTAGAGAGCCAGATGGCTCGTTGCGGTGATCCTTACCAAACTCAGCCATTCTGATTGGAAGATCACGATAAGAACGGGTACGTGAATTGAAGATCTGAATTGCACCTGGGCAGTTCATTGGCTTAATTGCGTAATCTCTGTTCTCTGACTTGGTGGTAAACATGTTCTCAGCATATTTATCCCAGTGACCAGAACGCTCCCATAGAACACGATCCATGATCTGTGGAGTGTTAACTTCGATGTACTGATACTTGTGAAGCATCTCTCTCATGAAGTTTTCTACGATGCGGTAGATGGTCCAGCCATCGTTGTGCCAGAATACTAAACCAGGAGCTTCCTGCTGGAAGTGGAACAGGTCAAGTTTCTTACCTAATACACGATGGTCGCGCTTTGCAGCCTCTTCACGACGCTGAATGTATAACTTTAATTCTTCCTTTGAAGCAAATGCACAGCCATAGATACGCTGCAGCATCTTGTTCTTAGAATCACCGCGCCAGTAAGCACCAGCAAAGTGAGTTAGCTTGAAGTGCTGACAGAAGCCCATGTGTGGAACATGAGGGCCACGGCACATATCAATGTATTCATTGTGGTGATATAGACCGATGGTCTTGTCTGACTTGTCGATGTTCTCTTCAAGGATCAGTTTCTTATATGGCTCATTACGAGACTCAAAGGTATCATAGGCTTTCTGCCAGTCTACAACTTCCTTGATAACCTGATAATCAGTTTTTGCAAGCTCGTGCATTCTTGCATCTAAAGCTTCAAGATCTTCAGCAGTCAGCTTATGGTCAATATCAACATCATAGTAGAAACCGTTGTCGATAACAGGACCGATGGCCATCTGAGTATTAGGCCAAAGCTGCTTGATTGCGTGACCTAAAAGGTGAGCGCATGAATGACGGATAATCTCAATACCCTCTTTATCCTTTGGGGTAATGATTGAAACAGTAGCGTCATTTTCGATTAAATCACATGCGTCATGTAACTCGCCATCAATCTTTCCTGCAACACAGTTACGTGCTAAACCAGGACCGATGCTTGAAGCTAATTCGTAAATTGAGATTGGCTTATCAAACTCTTTGATATCGCCGTTAGGAAGTGTAATTTTTGGCATTTTCTAAACCTCGATGCATACCCTGCATCTCTAGGCTCCATATAATAAAAAAAAGAAATTGTCCCCTATGACTATCCTTGCACCACTCGACAAGGCCTTGCATAGAGCAACGAACAGACAGATTATACTCTTATTTTCGACTTATATCGCATTTAAAAAATATTATTCACGAAGTACTTGATAAGTTTGAATTTATTGCTATAATGTGAACCACTTTTTGCGTCGTTAGCTCAGCTTGGTTAGAGCATCACCTTGACATGGTGGGGGTCGGTGGTTCGAGTCCACTACGACGCACCATCTTAGAAGGCAACCTTATGGTTGCTTTTTTTGTATCCGTTTTACACGTTTTTGAGCTCTATCTTTCTTTATCGAGCCTATCTATCTTTTAGAGATTATATTTCCTTGTTTGTATGTTTTTTATCCCTGAATTCAGATATTGCAGCACAAAAAAAAGAGATGATCATATTTCTTTTCTCCCAAACATGATATTATTCTCCCAAATACTTATATTTTTGGGAGAATAAGTTTTATTTTGGGAGAATCGTTAAGATGAGAACCTTCGATTACACTATTCTTTCAACCTGCACGTGGGACAATGAAATACTATCTTATCTAACAAAAATCCACGAATACAAAGGAAAGCAAGAACTTTACGTTAGACAAAAACCGGTAGAGTTAAAAAGACTGGTTGATATTGCAAAAGTTCAAAGTACTGAAGCATCAAATAGGATTGAAGGTATTGTTACAACAGTATCCAGATTAAAACAGCTTGTATCTGACAAAACAACTCCTAGAAACAGAGATGAAGAAGAAATACTTGGTTATCGAAATGTTCTTAATCTGATTCATGAGAATTACCAATATATTCCTGTTAAAAGTAATTATCTTCTTCAAATGCATAGAGATTTGCTTCAATTTACAAGCTTATCGTTCGGAGGCCACTTTAAAAACACTGCCAACGAGATTGACATGATTCTTAAAAACGGAGAGAAAAAAATTCTATTCACTCCAGTTGCACCATACGAAACACCAACTGCAATTGAAAATCTCTGCGATACATTCCAAAAAACAGTTGGTTTAGGAATTGTCGATGACCTGATTCTAATTTCTTGCTTTATTCTTGATTTCTTATGTATTCATCCTTTTAATGATGGCAACGGAAGAATGAGCAGATTATTAACTCTACTTCTGTTGTATCGATCTGGATATCTTGTTGGACAATATATAAGTATTGAAAAAGCAATTGCCGATACAAAGAACGATTATTACCTAGCACTCCAGAAGGCTGACGTAAATTGGCATGAAGGAAGAAACGATCCCACTCCATTTATAAAATACATGCTTGGTATCATTTTATATTGTTACAGAGAATTTGAAAAAAGAGTAACTATAGTAAATGAATCAGGAATAAAGAGTAGCGCTTTCGAAATCGTTAAGGCTTTTACTGATAATAGGATCGGACCATTTTCAAAACAGGATGCCTTAGTCTCATGCCCTAGTATAGGAAGCTCATCTGTTGAAGCTGCATTAAAAAAACTTGTCGAAAATGGCTTCTTAATAAGAATAGGACAAGGAAGAAATACAAAATATGTTAAAACAGATGCAACAAAATAGCAAAAGGCAACCTTATGCCTAAACTTTGTTAATTTTTATATGTTTAGGTTTCTAGTAGAGGCAGGACTAAAACTCCTGCCTTTATTTTGCCTGAGCCTCGAGCTTGTTTAAAACGATCTCCAGTTCATCAAGAGATCTGATGTCATCATCCTCATCTACGTCTTCTTCCTCTTTACCGACTTTTCCATATGGTTCAGGTGTTGGCAGAGGAATATCTAAAGCATTCAAAAGCTCTTTCTGAACACCGGTAACTTCTGAATAATAAGCACCATTTCTGAATACAGTCTGTTCAATCGAATCAAGCATAGCCAGAAGTTTGTTGTCAGAATCATAAGGAAGCTGCATTCCTTTTTTG
>NZ_FUXX01000098.1 GCF_900167015.1 Succinivibrio dextrinosolvens DSM 3072 | reverse complement strand
TCCCTAAAAAAACTAGAGATCTCTTTGAATTATTCTGTGTACCCTTCCCAAAGAAGCAGATCAAAAATTAGTAACTATGATCTGCGGAGGTTAGGGTAAAAGATTAGATATCTTTTTCTACCTGAGTGAAATCCAACTCAACTGGAGTTGCACGACCGAAGATAGCAATTGAAACTGTTAGGCGATTCTTTTCGTAATCAACCTTTTCAACAGTACCAACGAAGTCTTTAAATGCACCTTCGATAGCACGAACATGCTCACCAACTTCAAACATGGTCTTAGGACGTGGTGAATCCTCAGTTTCCTTCAATCTATCTAAGATCTTGTTAGCTTCAGCCTCAGTGATTGGTAAAGGTTTCTCAGAAGTACCACCAATGAAACCTAATACGCGATCGGTATGTTTTACTAACTGCCATGACTCTGAAGTCATACGCATATTTACTAATACATATCCAGGGAAAAACTTACGCTCTGACTCGCGCTTCTTACCATCTTTGATCTCTTTAACCTTCTCCTTAGGAACTAGAATCTCACCAAAGTAGTCTTCCATGTGGTGAATCTTAATTCTTTCCTGAAGAGTAAGTGCAACACGCTGCTCAAAACCAGAAAATGCCTGAATAACATACCAGCGGAATTTATCTCCACCAAAATACTTATTCTTCTTCTCATCCTGTGGCTTTGAATCTAACTGTGCTTCATCAAGACTAGTTGCTTCAGGTGAAACAGGAGCTTCTGGAGCTTCAATCTTTTCTACATCTGCCATTTTAAAGTCCTTTGAAGTCAATTAAAGTGTAAACACGCGAACAATCTGTAAAAAAACAATATCGCAAAGGTATAGGAATAAGCTTACAACTGATACAGCTACGAATACGATAAAAGTAGTCTGAACAGCTTCCTGACGAGTAGGCCAAATAACCTTTTTAAGCTCAGTATAAGCCTGACGAGAGAACTGAATTAAAGAACGTCCCTTATTTGTCAGTAGAGATACTGATAAAGCAATAATCAGACCGAAAATTACAGCAAGAACACGTAGTAAACGAGAAATAGTAGTCTCTTCAACTACAACGAAATTTGTATAGTAGTAGTTACCAAAAATAATTGCGCAAACTAATACTAAAGAAACTGTCCAGAAAACAGCACTTACAGCTGGAGATACAAAAAGCTGAGAACCATCTGCTGCAACTTTCTTTACAGGAGCTTTCTTTGATTCGACAGCAGCTTTGTTGCTATTAATTTCTGACATAAAATCAAACCTATCTTTTTTTTAGTCTTTTGACTTTTAAGATCATTAAATCCGTAGCAAGCTTTTTAGACCTGCTACGGACATATTTTTTTAACAAATCAAGTTGTTATCTATTATTCGATAATAGAACCAACAACACCAGCACCTACAGTACGGCCACCTTCACGGATAGCGAATCTCTCGCCTTCAGCCATAGCT
>NZ_FUXX01000085.1 GCF_900167015.1 Succinivibrio dextrinosolvens DSM 3072 | reverse complement strand
GGTTTAAAACTGCAGTTGGAAATTCATTTCAGATTTCTATAAAGATGTAATCCTTAGGAGATTAACCGCGTATATAGTTCTGGTCACATTTGAATGGAAAAATTTAAGGCGGAAACTCTTTGACAGAGCTCCGCCTTTTGCAATTCTCTCTTAGGTAAAATTTAAATTGCAAAAAAAAACATCAAACCAAAGGAGAGACTGCAAATGAATACTACCAATAATCTCACAACCTTTGCAAATGAAATTAATAAGGTTTTAGTAGGTTTGGACTTGGCGTCAAAAGAAATTCAGTTAAGTCTTGCAGACTTAGATGGAATTGAACACGATTTCAAACTTAGTCCAAAAAATTTCTTTAAGTACATCACTGAACCTGCTAATCAGAACTATGTTTTTGCAATGGAAGCCTGTGGCGGTTCAAACTACTGGGCAACTCTTATACAAAGACTTGGTGCTGAGGTATATATCTTTCCTGCAAAATCCTGTCGAAATCATAACTGCAGCAAGAACAAGGATGACAGAGGTGATGCTCGTGGGGTCAGGAATGCCTTGTTAATTTATAAAAACTATCCTGAATCAGCAACCTTTAAGCCATGCATAATCAGAGATGAGATGAACCGACAGGAGATGTTTCTGGTTAAAAGCTATTCAGATATTAAAAGCAATATCACAGCCACAAACAGAAATCTGATAGCCTTCCTCAGAGAGCAGGATGCACTTAAAGGTTACAGCTATGAGATGACACCATCTCAGACCATAAGACGCATCAGAGACTTTATCAGTGAATATGAACATTGTAAAAACAAGGTAAGCGGACTTTGCAGTTATCTGGAACGGCAGTGTGCAATGCTTGAGATGTATGCCATCAGCCTTGCAGGAATCGAGAATGAATTCTTTGAAATATATGCCAGCACCCACCATAGCTGTGAGAAATATCTGTCGGTACGTGGCGTAGGTGTTCCGCTAGCTGTGGCGGTAAGTGTTTATACTCAGGATAACTTTGACAGATTCAGAAATGCCAACAGCTTCGTCTCGTTTATGCAGTTAGTGCCAGTGCATCACGGCACGGGAGGCAAGAACAAGGTTGGTAAACACTCCCCAGAGGGAAATAAGATTTTAAAGGCGCTTTTCTATGAAGGCGGTAACTCTCTCGTAGTAGCGCATAACAAACTCATTTCCAATAATAAGTTTGATGACAAGAAACTAGACTTAAAGGACAAGCGTCTTAAGATTGCATATGCCAAGGATATAGCCAGACAAATCTTTAAGGTGGCAACTGATGCTCTTCTTAAATCTGAACCAGCTCAAAAACTGAAAAATGATCCTGCTCAATGCAATACCTCGTCAGAAATTGATCTTTCAACATCAGATAAAAAGATCGCACGAAACAAAATCAGTAAATTCAGATCGAAGTTAAAGAAACTTGAAAACAGTATTCGCTCAGCGCTTGTTGATCCGGTTCTTTATGAGTTTTTAAAAGACACAGCCGAAGAACATCTGCAATCACTTTTGAACAGTATAAAACTCAAGGTAAATGAAAGTACCCCCTGGCAGAACCAGATTATTGCAGAGATAAAGAGTGGCGCAGGATATAACGAAGACAGCTCAGTTTATGAGGCAGCTTTGGACTAACAGAAAGAATTAATTTAACCGTACAAAAATATTTAAATCATTTTGATCATCACCGACAAGATCGCTCCTAGGAGAAAGCCATAACTTAGTTAAACGCAGACAATCAGAGCCTGATTTGTTTTTTAACAAACTTCTCTGTTTTTAAATTGAAATCGTAAGTATGGCTAAATGGCTGAAAGGCACAAGCTCGTGGCAATAAAAATGGTCTTTACCAAAATATTGCAAAAACACATTATATAGAAATCGCGTAAAAGGATCGGCAGTGACAGTCAGAATCAGAACAACAGGGATAAACGCTATAGCAATAACCTAACACCATGTTTTAATCAATTGATCCTACACATGTCTGCCGTTGCAGATAGTTTTATTATTGTCTGAAAAACATCAAAACAATGATAAAATCTCATACTGTAAAATTAGGTGTTAATCCTGTTAGGATAAGGGATTAAAGCAGATTAAAGCAGATTAAAGGATAGCGAAAGTTTGAAGCCTGTCAAAAGTTCTGCGAACACTGAGAAAAGCTCTTGACCTGCGCCTATTCTCTATATAG
>NZ_FUXX01000023.1 GCF_900167015.1 Succinivibrio dextrinosolvens DSM 3072 | reverse complement strand
AACTTGCTAAGCCTCGACTCGATTGAATATACCCATCAACTCCATCCTTTTTTATTTTTCGAAAATGAAGCCTTAGGGTTGATAAAGACGGCATATATCCAGAAGGAAAAAGCTCCTTAATAAGAGAAGGGAAAACACTTTTGTAGAACGAATAACAGGAGAGTTTTGATTCTTCAAAGCGCTTGTAAATTTCAATCCAATCAATTGTAGCTGTGAAGGATTGGTACTGAGCTGTGATTTTTATGTTAGGAGTATCCATGTCAGACCTTTTAGTAAACAAAATCGACATGGATATTTTGCGACGTTATATAATGGTTGTCAGTTCGGGCTTGGGAAAGTTACGAAATGAATACTCTGAAACTGGCATTTGATAAATACAAAAATTACAATCTCTCTCACTACAAACTAACACTATTTGTAAATGCAGAGCCTTGCATTATGTGTCTTGGCGCAATAATGTGGTCAGGAGTCAACAAGATAGTATTCAGTGTACCTTCGTCAGAAGTAGAAAGGATTACTGGCTTTGACGAAGGGTTCAAACCAAACTGGTTTGAAGAAATGAAAAAGAGAAATATAAAAGCCTGCGGCGGTATAGATGAAGAATACGGCAAGAAAATTCTTCAATATTATGTAGATCTAGGCAAAACAATCTACAAACCAGCACATTAAAATCTAAAAGCCTCGTTCCTTTTTAATAAGATCAAAAGCAGCCTGAATATCCTTCGCTTTTTCTGTATAAAGCTTGATCATCTCAGGAGTCAGACCTTGAGATGCAAGTCTGTCAGGGTGATACTTAAGCATCAATCTCTTATGAGCTTTTTTTATCTCATCGTCTGATGCAGAGCTTTCTACTCCGAGAATTTTGTAAGCAGAATCTAGTTTGGATGAACCAAAGCCTGAACCTGAATATGAACTGCTGCTATTATCATATGAGCTATCAGAGCGGGAATAATCATAGCCAGAGCCTGTATTTTCTCTCTCATAACGGGACCTGTAGAAATCCCTGAACTGCTGTTCAAAATGCATCTCATTATATCTTGAGCGGATGTACTGCTCCATGGAGTCACGGGATGCTCCTAACTTAACTGCGATATCCATAAGACGACGATACTCTTCATCCTCTAAAACACCGTCAGATAAAGCCAGCTGTACCTGAATTTCAAGAATAAAGTTTACGAAACTGAAATTATTGCCTATAAGAGATTTAATTTCAGATATAGTGTCATTAAGGTTAAAATTCTCGCTTTTTCCAGAGTTAAACGCATCAATCGCAGTCTTTCTCATCTGAGCATTTAGGCCCATCACATTCATAATCTGTGATGACTTTTCGATATGGCTTTCATTAACTCTGCCGGCTCCACGAGCAACATAGCCCATTAAAGCAAAAGTTACTTTTACAAGGGATTCGTTGTAATTGGCATTTGAGGTAAATGCTCTAACAGCTTCATCATTCTGCTGTTTTTTAAGATTTGCTGGCCTATCAAAAAACAGATAGCCAAGAATCATAAACAGAATAGCGCCAAGTAAGTTTGTAAAGATAAAACCTAGAATGAAGCCTAATACTCGACCTTTATAACTTGTATTCATAATTAACTAATACTTGAATCTTAAATCTATAACATCAGACAACTTCATTATATAACTTCTTCAGATAATCAAACGCAGCCTGAATTGCCTTTGCCTTATCAGTATAAATTGCAATCATATCCTCTGAAAGCCCCTGAGAGGCAAGTCTATCTGGATGATATTTAAGCATAAGCTTTTTATGAGCTTTTTTAATATCATCAAAGGTAGCAGAATCATTAAGCTGAAGAATATCCAGAGCTTCTGATGTTTTCTCCGCACCTGTATGATTGTATGAGGAACTTGAACTCTTCTTGGATTTCTTATTATCTGAAGAAGAGCTTTCAGACTGGAAGGAGGATAAAGAAGTACTTTCCGAAAGATTCTCTTCTGACTGTTTTTCAAATTCTCTGGCGAAACGAGCTTCAGCACCGTTGGATTTAAACAATCTCTTCAGTGCTGCCATAGAAGAGCCCATTGCCTTACCAATGGCAACCAGACGCTCTTTTGCATCGTAATGAATATTATCATCGACAGTTGCAATGATTAAAGCATAGGTCAAAACATAATTTATATAATCTCGATTCTTACCTATGTACAGAAGATAGTTTGAAACAAACTCCTCAACATCAAACTCTGGATCTAAGGCATAGTTAAATGCTTCTACCGCCAGTCGTCTTTCTTCTTTTGAAGCCTTAAAGTAAGAGATAACATCTTCAGCATTCTGAATATATTCGCTGAGCTCTTCCTGATTAGCTAGAATATAACCTGCAACAGTGTAGATATTCTCATAAAGAGAGGCCTTGTTTTCTCTGTTCTTTTTCTGAACCGCCTTGATTTTTTTCTCGGCCTTTTTTTCTTCTTTAAGACGATCTTCTTCCCTTGCCTTCTCTTCCTGTTCTTTTTCAAGATTCCTTTGTGCTAATACTTTCTCAACAGCTTCCTTATATTTTGGACGGTCATAAAGAAAAAAAGCTACAAGAGGAGTAATTAGCGCTGGAAGAATATGCGAACAGATGACAGCTAAAACAATACCTAGGACAATACCGATAATACTGCCCATATAGCTAAATTTTATTCCAGCTTCCTTACCTTTTTCGCTTAGTGACATGATTTATTTGATTATGATTAGAGTATGTTATGAGAATGAATATATGAATTTACATTTTCAAGGCGTTCTATAGTTCCAACATCAAACCAGTTGCCTTTGAGAATTTCACCTTTTAATTCCTGCTTATCAGCAAGGCTTTCAAAAATTGGTAGCAGAGGTCTCTTTTCTACAGGATACCCCTCAAATACAGAAGATGAATATACAGCAACACCTGAAAAGGTATATTGAGGTCCTCTGGAACATTTTTTAGAAACAGGATCTAATGAAAAGTCTCCATGAAGATTATGCTTTGGATTTTCAACAAGATAAATTCTTGCGCTCTCGCCCTGAGCCAACTGATGGATAAACTGAGAATAATCTGCATCAATAAAAGTATCGCCGTTTATAACAACGAAATTCTCCCCTTTGAAGAAAGGTAGAGCTTTTATAATGCCGCCTGCTGTTTCCAGACCGGTTGGACCTTCAACGGAGTGAGTAATATTCACTCCAAACTTTGAACCATCTCCAAGGAAGTCTACGATTTTTTCAGAGAGATAGGCTGAGTTTACGATAATATCCTTTATTCCTGCTTTTTTTAGCTTAAGAATATGCCAAAGTAAAAGCTCTCTGTCGCCAACCTTAACCATTGGCTTAGGAATAGAATCAGTAATTGGTCTTAGTCTTTCACCTCGACCGGCAGCCAGAATCATAGCTCTCATCAAAAATTACCTACCACATATTTTTTTATAATATTAGATAGTTTACTAAAATGAGCGTCATTTTTGCACTCATCTAAAACGTAATTTATGACACGAGGTAAATCTTTTAGATAACCGTTTTTTCCATCTCTTATAGATAATCTGCAGAAAATACCTAATACCTTGATGTGTCTTTGCAGAGAAGTGATATTCAAAAGACGAACAAACTCGCTCTTTTCCATGCCGTTTAGAAGATTTAGCTCATTGTACCTAGCGTAAGCCCTGTCTATACACTTATTTACAAGCGCCTTATCAAGGACAACATAACAGTCATAAACAAGAGAAGCAAGATCATAGGTTATAGGACCTTTAACCATATCCTGAAAATCTATTACTGCGAGTTCATCTCCAAATACCATCAGATTTCGACTATGAAAATCTCTATGCATAGCAGCATATGGAAGCTGTTTCAGGCTGTTACAGATATACTCGTATGCATCGTTAATATCCTGTTTTTCCTCAGCTGAAAGCTTTACTCCAAGTCTTTTTTCAAGCATCCAGGTCTCAAATAAAGAGAGCTCGAACTTAACAAAGTCATCATCAAATAAAGGAAGCTCTACTTTAGAAATCACCTTTGCAACAGGACCTAAAAGATCTATCGCCTTAAGATAATATGACTCAGCATCAGCACCTATGGCAACCTGAGCAAAAGTAGTATTTCCAAGGTCTTCCAAAAGCATAAAACCATTTTCCAGATCGTATGCAAGGATATCTGGAACTTTAACTTTTTCACAAGCCAGCGCTTTATCTATAGAAATGAATTCTTTATTCTTTTGAGTCTGAGGAGGAGCATCAACAGCAATCAGATTCTTACCGGATACTCTGAAATATCTTCTAAAACTTGCATCGCCATTTAAAGGCAAAAGCATTATTTCATCTTCTAAAATAATGCTTTTAACGAATGCAGTTAATTGATCTTGTCTTGAATCAGTCACGAACAAATACCAAATCCCATACTCCATGACCTAATCTCTGACCACGTTGTTCAAACTTGGTTAAAGGACGCCATGAAGGACGAGGAATATATGTACCATCCGCTGAAGTATTGGTGAAGCCTTCTGCTCTGGTTAGAACATCAAGCATCTGAACAGCATAATCCTCCCAGTCAGTAGCCATTCTGAACTGACCGCCTGACTTAAACAGAGGAGCAACCAGTTTTACGAAATCGTCATTGATCAGTCTGCGCTTCACATGACGCTTCTTAGGCCAAGGATCTGGGAAAAATATCTGCAGAATATCAACACTCTGAGGTTTCAAGCACTTTTTAAGGACCTCAAAAGCATCAAACTTAATCACCTTAACATTGGTCAGTTTTTCCTGTTCAATCAGTTTAAGAGCTGAACCAACCCCAGGAGGATGAACTTCTATTCCTAGAAAATTGTACTGAGGTGCCTCCTTTGCCATCTGAACAAAAGAAACGCCCATACCAAAACCAATTTCTACAACCAAAGGTGCACTGCGACCAAATATAGCATCGATATCAAGAGGCTGTAAGTCCTCAACATCAACCATATACTTTGGACCGAGCTCTTCAATTGCACGAATCTGTCCTTCTGTCATTCTACCTGCGCGAACGACAAACGACTTGATTCTAAAATCTTTTTTCTTTTCAGAAGACTCTGTATTCAGAGTCTCCTGAATTTCATTATTATCTGTCATTAAATAAGCTCTAACTTCTGCATCTGAGTCTTGATTTCATCTCTTAGACTCTGACTAATTGGAAGAATTGGCAGACGAGATTCTTCAGAACACAGACCTAACAGTGAAGCACCATACTTAGCAGGAGCAGGGCTTGGCTCTTTGAACATCAGCTTATGTAAGGTCATAAGCTTCAGGTGTTCATTTGCAGCCTCTTCCCACTTCTTCTCAAGGGTCAGATTCTGCACCTTAGCAACTAGTGCAGGAGCAACGTTTGCGGTAACAGAAATAACACCAACACCGCCTGCAACATTAAAGTTAACAGCAGTTGAATCTTCACCTGAAAGCCAGATAAATGGTTTATCAATAAGATTTCTCTCAATCCATGGTCTCTCAAGATTACCTGTTGCATCCTTGATACCGATAATACGCTCAAGCTTAGCTAACTTGGCAACAAGCTCTGAAGAGATATTTACAACAGTACGGCCTGGTACGTTGTATAGGAAAATAGGTAAATCAGTATTGTCATGAACCATCTTAAAGTGGGCATACAGACCTTCCTGATTAGGACGGTTGTAGTATCCAGCATTATGCAAAAGACAATCAGCTCCGGCATCCTTAGCAGCATTAGATAAGGCAATTGCCTCTACAGGATTGTTAGAACCTGCACCAGCCATTACCAGAATACGACCTTTAGCGTAGTTAACTACAGCTTTTATTGCTTCAACATGCTCTTCAAATGATAATGTTGGGCATTCGCCAGTTGTTCCAGTTACTACGATGCAAGTTGTTCCATTTTTTACATGAAACTCTACTAAGCGTTCTAATGCCTGAAAATCAACCTTTCCATTCTTAAATGGAGTAATTAAAGCTACCATTGAGCCTTGATACTTTTGCATGGTCTTCACCTTCCGAAGAAAAATCCTAATTGCGTCTTAGTGTTGGGAATAGGATTACATCACGAATGGTGTGGCAGTTTGTGAACAGCATTACTGTTCTATCAATACCAATACCCTCACCTGCAGTTGGAGCTAAGCCATACTGCATTGCAGTAATGTAATCGTCATCATAATACATTGCTTCATCATCGCCAGCGTTCTTTGCTTCAGCCTGCTGACGGAAACGACCTGCCTGATCATCTGGATCGTTTAACTCTGAGAATCCGTTACCGATTTCACGACCACCGATAAAGAACTCGAAACGATCAGTAAACTCTTCATCACCGTCTGTTCTACGTGCCAGAGGAGATACAACATCAGGATAGCTGGTAATAAATGTTGGCTGCTGAAGATTTGCCTCTACAAGCTCATCGAATAATGCTGTAATGTAGTGACCTAAAGTCCAGCCCTTCATGATCTCAATATGATGTTTCTTGCAAAGCTCGCGAGCCTTGTCTTCATCCTCAAGATCAGCCATGGTAATACCATTGCCATACTTAACAATTGACTCTTTCATGGTCAGACGGTCAAAAGGCTTTGAAAAATCAATATCAAGACCAGGTTCACCTTCCTTGCCATAATGAATCTTGGTAGTACCTAAAACTTCTAATGACATCTTCTTGTACAGATCTTCAGTAAAATCAATCAGATCTCTGTAATCATGGTATGCCATATAGAATTCCATCATAGTGAATTCTGGATTATGACGAACATCGATACCTTCGTTTCTGAAGTTACGGTTAATCTCGTATACTCTCTCAAAACCACCAACAACTAATCTCTTTAGATATAGTTCTGGAGCAATACGAAGATACATGTCCATATCTAGAGCATTGTGATGAGTAATGAATGGTTTTGCATTTGCACCACCAGGGATTACGTGCATCATTGGAGTTTCAACTTCCATGAACATATGCTCGTTCATGTACTTACGAATGAATGAAACAACCTTTGTACGAATCTCAAAGGTACGACGTGACTCTGGGTTAGCAATCAGATCAACATAACGCTGACGGCAGCGAGCTTCCTGATCTGTTAATCCATGGAATTTCTCTGGAAGTGGACGAAGAGCCTTAACAAGAAGACGAAGAGAGCTTACGTGAAGAGACAGCTCACCAGTCTTTGTCTTGAAGGCAAAACCGGTAACACCGATGATATCGCCTAAATCAAGTTTCTTGAATACATCCTGGTATACGCCTTCAGGAAGGTTATCTCTTGCAACATAGATCTGAATTCTTCCGCCCATATCCTGGATAGTTGCGAAACCAGCTTTACCCATAATACGGCGAGTCATAACTCTACCAGCAATGGTATATGTATTCTGTTCTTTCTCTAAAACTTCATTGTCTTTATCTGCACATGCTTTAATGATATCTGATGAGAATGCATCTCTACGGAAATCATTTGGGTATGCCTGACCTTTTTCACGAAGAGCATTCAGCTTATCTCTACGATCCTGCATAACGTTGTTTAAAGACTCTGCAGAGCCAATGTTTTCTTGTGCCATTTTCACTTTCCTAAAATTTTAAGTCTAAAGACCTGACTTTAAACTTGCTTCAATAAACTGATCCAAATCGCCATTCAACACTTTCGTTGTATCGCGACACTCTACTCCTGTACGTAAATCCTTGATACGAGCATCATCAAGAACATAGGAGCGAATCTGAGACCCCCAGCCAATATCCGATTTGCTGTCTTCAATCTCCTTCTGAACGCTCATTCTCTTTTCAAGCTCAAGAGTGTATAACCTTGCTCTTAACTGTTTCATAGCCTGATCTCGGTTCTGGAACTGAGAACGCTCATTCTGACAGGAAACAACAATTCCAGTTGGAATGTGTGTTATACGAACTGCAGATTCGGTCTTGTTAATGTGCTGTCCACCAGCACCTGATGCTCTATATACATCTGTTCTTAAATCAGCAGGATTGATTTCAATTTCAATATTGTCATCAACCTCAGGATAAACATAAGCAGAACAGAATGAAGTATGTCTGCGATTATTTGAATCAAAAGGAGACTTTCTTACTAATCTGTGCACACCTGTTTCGGTTCTAAACCAACCATAGGCATGATCTCCCTCAAAACGTAAAGTTGCAGATTTAATTCCGGCAACTTCACCTTCGGACAACTCTGTAACGGTAACTGTCAAGCCATGCTTTTCACCGAATTTAACGTACATGCGCATGACCATTTCAGCCCAGTCCTGAGCTTCAGTACCACCAGATCCTGACTGAATATCCATATAACAAGGGTCATTGTCATTTGGACCTGAAAACATTTTTTCAATTTCCAGTCTTTCCAAAGCAGTCTCGAGTCTTTTTGCTTCGGCATTAGCTTCTTCAGCCAGTTCAGGAGAATTCTCTTCTTTTGCCATTTCATCTAAGGTCAAAAGATCATCGAATCCCTGATACAGATTGTCAAAATTTTTAACGACAGTTTCTAATGTCTGTCTTTCTTTTCCAAGTTCCTGAGCCTTTTGAGGGTCATCCCATAACTTAGGATCTTCTAGCAATCCATTAACTTCTTCAAGACGTTCTCTCTTAGTCTGAAGGTCAAAGGTACCCCCTTAATGCATCTGCTCTTTGTTTTAGAGCTTCAACCTGATCTTCAATAGAGATTGTTTCTAACACGATTTGATCTCACAAAAAAAAATTTATTAAGTTCCGATTATATCAAAAACAAAGTTCATGTGCAGTCTTTGTCACATTTTGGATGTTTTTTTTAAGGTAATTTTATTGTTCAAGAAAAACGCAAAAACAACCCAAAACAAAGAATGTGCTATGATAGTTAAAAAAATTTATAACTAGGAATTTAATATGCTTCAAGATGATATTGTTGCCACAGTAAAAATGGCTCTTACAGAGGACCTTGGAGGAGTTCTTGATCCTTCTTTAGATGTAACTTCCCAGCTGATTGATGAAAATGAAACAGATGAAGCTACCGTTATTACACGTGAAGCTGGAATCTTCTGTGGAAAGGACTGGGTTGAAGAGGTTTACAGACAGCTTGGCAATAAAGTTGAAATTCAGTGGTTTGTTAAAGACGGCGATCCAATTGAACCAGGTGAACAGCTTTTCCATTTAAAGGGCAACTCAAGAGCAATGCTTACTGCAGAACGTACTGCGCTAAATTTTGTGCAGACTCTTTCCGGTGTAGCAACACAGGTATCAAAGTTCGTAAAACAGATGGAAGGAACAAACTGCAGTCTTCTTGATACAAGAAAAACTCTTCCTTGTCTAAGAACAGCTCTGAAATATGCTGTAACCTGTGGTGGTGGAAAAAACCACAGAATCGGACTTTTTGATATGTATCTTATTAAAGAGAATCATATTATGGCTTCAGGTGGTATTGCAAAAGCAATCGAAAGAGCTCGTAAGGCTCACCCTGAACTAAAGGTTGAAGTAGAAGTTGAGAATCTTGACGAGCTGCAGCAGGCTCTTGATGCTAAAGCAGACATTATCATGCTGGATAATTTTGAATATGATTCAATGATTCAGGCTGTTAAGCAGACAAATCATCAGGCTCTTCTAGAGATTTCAGGAAACGTCAATATTGATACAATCGGCAGATTTGCATCAACTGGCGTTGATTACATTTCTGTTGGAGCTCTGACAAAGAACGTAAGAGCATTAGATCTTTCAATGAGATTTGTAAAAAAGAACTAGTATGTTCTTATAGCCATGCCATTCAGGCATGGCAAATATTCTCTATCCAAAAATAAATTCTACTCTTGGCATCACATGACATATCAGTTCATATGGAATGGTATTGCATAGTGAAGCGATTTTCTCTACCGGTAGCCCCTTACCCCATAAGATGACCTCATCACCAACCTTATCGGTACAGTGTTCACCTAAATCAACAAACAGCATATCCATGCATACATGCCCCGCAGTCTGTACATAACGTCCATTGATTAGAACAGGTGTTCCATTAGGAGCTGTTCTAGGATAACCATCTCCATAGCCACAGGAAACAATACCTATTGTTGTATCCTTTGGAGCGACGTAATAAGCACCATAACCAATCTTGTCGCCTTTCTTAACTTTATTTATGGCAATAAGATTGCTCTTTAAGGTCATAACAGGCTTAAGACCAAGATCCTCTCCGGTTCTATCATCGAACGGAGAAATTCCATACATTACAATGCCGGGACGAATCCACTGTGTATGAGACTCGTTCCAGTCAAATATTCCAGCAGAATTAGTAAGACAGAGATCTCCCTGCATATCCTTGGCAAAGTCAAAGAAATTAGAAATCTGAGTCTTGTTGTATTCAACCTCAGCTGGAGTATCAGCTACTGACAGGTGAGACAGAAGCCCTAAAGGTTTAATAACCTTGTCGCACTTTTCAAGACGGGACTTTATCTTGGCAATTGTAGATTTATCGTTTGAGCCCAAACGATGCATACCAATATCAACCTGAACCCAAACATGTATAGGCTTTGAAAAAGGAACTCTCTCGATGGCCTCGACCTGCTCCATTGTATTTACAGCAGTGTACAAATCATATTTAGATATGAATGGAAGATCATCATCATTATAAAAACCTTCAAGAAGAAAAATAGGATTTTTTATGCCGTCGCGACGTAAATCCATTGCTTCGCCAATTCTTGCAACAGCAAAGCCTTCAACTTTATCCTTTAAGGCATTTGCTACAGCGATAGCTCCGTGTCCATATGCATTAGCTTTAATAACAGCTATTACTTTTGAATCTTTTGCCTTATTCTTGATTACTTTAATGTTGTGTATCAATGCCTGCTTATCAATTAAAGCAGTTACGCTTTCCATGTTTGTTATTCCTTATTGACAGTTACTGTCGCTGATAATAGTCGTCCTCAAGCAGAGGAACATCGCTATCAGTTGCAATATAGTTAGCTTTATCATAGAAGGTTGTATACGCACCCTGGAACTGCAGTTCAATATCTGCAGTAGCACCACTTCTGTTCTTACCTATGATCAGTGTTGCCTTTGAATCATCACTGTTTTCACCGCGATTAACATCTCTGTCAATGAACATAATCATATCAGCATCCTGCTCCAGAGAGCCTGATTCACGCAAGTCAGAGTTCATTGGACGATGATCCTTACGAGCTTCAACATCACGATTTAACTGAGCCAGAGCAAAAATTGGAACTTCAAGCTCCTTTGATAACTGTTTTAATGATCTTGAGATTTCACCAACTTCCTGAGAACGGTTATCGTGTTTAGACTGACCTCTCATCAGCTGAATATAGTCAATCATAATACATGATAAACCGCCGTTTTCTGCGGCAATTTTTCTTGCTCTTGAACGCAATTCCAATGGAGTGAGATCAGAACCGTCATCGATATATAATTTTACACGGTCATTACCATTTCCATCTGATTCGGTAAGTAATTTTACCTTACGGATAATATCACGCCACTGTTCAGCACTAACTCTTCCTGCAGCAAGATCTTTTCCTGACACTCTTCCAAAAGATGAAATCAGACGCATTGCAATTTCATTTGCAGGCATTTCCAGAGAGAAAACAAGAGCAGGTCTATGCTCATCAACATTCATTGCAATATTTGAAACGATATTCATTGCAAAAGAAGTTTTACCGACACCAGGACGTGCAGCAATAATATTGAAAGTACCAGGCCTAAATCCCTGAGTAATCTCATCAAGTTCAGTGAAGCCTGAAGCAACACCGTTCATTTTCTTGCCAAGATCAACGTCATCATGAATCTTCTTGATAAGGTTAAGGGCAACTGTTGTCATAGGTACAGGACCTTCATCAACAGATGTATTTGACTCAGCAAGTTTAAAAATCAGACCCTGAGCCTCATCGTAGATCTCATCTACAGTAAGACCATTAGGGCTATAACAGATTTTTTCAATGTGTTCTGAAACTTTAATCAGACGACGACGTCTTGAAGTATCTCTGATGATCTTCGCATATTCAGTTACCGCAGCACTTGGACCGGTTAACTCGGTAAGACCAGCAATATAAACCATTCCACCAGCATCTGAAAGTTTGCCCTTTCGCTCTAATTCAGCACAGAGAACAGTGACATTAAAATCATCCGAAGTAGCAGCTCTTGAAAGAATTTCCTCATATACAACCTGATTTTTTGAACTTGAGAATTCAGAAACATCAAGCATACCAACAGTTTCACGAACCTTTTCCAGTAAAGAGCCATCCAGAATGATTGAGCCTAGAAAATTGTGCTCTGCCTCAATATTTTTAGGAGGTTCCTTGTATACGGAAAGCTCGTCCTGAGAGTTATTCTTTGCCATTACAATTCCAATTTTAAATTGAATATATTAGATATAAGATATGTTTTTCTACTGATCGAATATTTTAAGGCAAAATTAAAATCAGTTGGAAACTTTATTTGGAAAATGAGAAAGAGGAAGTGGCGCACTTGAAGGGATTCGAACCCCTGACCGATCGGTTCGTAGCCGATTACTCTATCCAGCTGAGCTACAAGTGCGTACTTGAAATAAGTTAACTTTTTGAGTGGCGCACTTGAAGGGATTCGAACCCCTGACCGATCGGTTCGTAGCCGATTACTCTATCCAGCTGAGCTACAAGTGCAACCAAAAGTGTTACTTACGTCGCAAAATTATATCACCAGATTTTGATTTTGCAAGAAGAAATTTATTTCTTTTTTAAAACCTAATCTGAGTGGCGGATAGAGAGGGATTCGAACCCTCGATACAACCTTTATAGTCGTATGCTCCCTTAGCAGGGGAGTACCTTCAGCCTCTCGGTCATCTATCCGCTGAAATTAAGCGAGACATAGTATCTGATTTTTGACTATCAATGTCAAGAGTTTTTTTACGCCTCAAGGCATTGATAGTACTTAAGTGGCTTATTTATGGCTTTTATCTGGAGTATTTTCTTTTTGAGAAACTCGCTTGATTTCGACCTCCTTAGGAGCCTCAATTCCAAGACGTACTTTCCCAGATTTTACTTCCAGAATATTAATAGTAATACCACTACTCAGTACGAGCTTTTCTCCTGCTTTTTGTGATACTACTAACATGTTAGACTAAACTCTCTCTGAAACAATGTGTTCAACTGAGGATAAAGCCTTATCCAGGCCTTCTGGATTTGTACCACCAGCCTGAGCCATATCAGGACGTCCACCGCCCTTACCACCTACATAAGTAGCAACTTCTTTAATCAGATCTCCAGCCTTAATCTTGGAGATTAGATCCTTAGAAACAGCTGCAATTAAACTTACCTTACCGTCCTCAGATACAGAACCTAAAACGATAATATAAGTCTGCATTCTGCATTTTAGATTATCAATGGCAATTCTTAGTTCCTTGGCGCCGTAGTTATCAATCTTTGAGCAGATTACAGGAACGCCCTTAACATCACGAGCTTTCTCAACAAGAGAAGCACTCTCCAGAGCAACAATTTTCTCTTTTAGAATCTCGTTTTCCTTTTCTAAAGATTTTGCATGCTCAAGCATCTGTTCTACCTTGTCAGCAATATTTGAGCTACCACCAACCTTTAGAAGTGATCTTGCAGCGCCTACCTCAGCAAACACCTCATCAAGGTATTCAACAGCAGACTTACCAACCAGAGCCTCAATACGACGAATGCCAGAAGCAATAGACTCATCAGATAGAAGAACAAAGGCACCAAGATCACCTGTCATTGCAGTATGGGTACCACCACAAAGTTCTTTAGAGAAATCGCCCATTGATACTACACGAACATTCTCTTCGTATTTTTCATCAAATAGAGCAATAGCACCTGACTTCTTGGCAGAATCAAGATCCATACACTCAGTCTTCACAGGAAGATTTGCCTGAATCTGTTCATTAACAAGATCTGCCACTGCCTTTCGCTCAGCAAGTGTCAGAGGTTTTGAGTGTGAGTAGTCAAAACGAAGACGATCATTTGCTACGTATGAACCCTTCTGAGCTACGCTCTCACCTACAACAATTCTTAAAGCAGAATCTAAAAGATGAGTTGCTGAGTGATGACGTGCGATATCAGCACGGTTAACTGCATCAACCTTTGCCTGAACAGTTGCATTCTTGTCGAACTGACCAATATCAACACGGCCAATATGAATAGTAGCTTTAGCAACATGCTTAGTGTCTTCAACAATAAAACGAGCATTGTCACCAATTGTGATAATACCCTTATCGCCTACCTGACCACCCATTTCACCGTAGAAAGGAGTCTTATCAAGAACAATTACAGCATTCTCATCGGTTGAAATGGAATCAACTTCCTGACCATCCTTAAAGATATGAGTAATCTTAGACTCAGATTCAAGACCATCATAGCCTGTGAATACAGTGTTCTCTGTAATCTTTAGTTCCTTGTTGTAATCGATACCGAAGGTTGAAGCAGACTTTGCTCTGGCCTTCTGCTCAGCCATACACTTGTCAAAGCCTTCCATATCAACAACGTAACCACGATCTCTTACAACATCGTTGGTCAAATCTGCAGGGAAACCATATGTATCATATAGTTTAAATGCAACATCACCTGGAACAGTCTTGCTGTCACCAAGCTTGGTTAACTCGTTTTCTAAAAGAGCAAGACCACGGTCTAGAGTGTTTAGGAACTGCTCTTCTTCCTTCTTTAAAGTTCTCTCAATCAGAGCCTGCTGAGCTACAAGTTCAGGGTAGGCCTTACCCATTAACTCAACTAGTTTTGAAACAATCTTATAGAAGAATACTTCCTTAGCGCCTAACAGACGACCATGACGAACTGCTCTACGAATAATACGACGTAGAACATAGCCACGACCTTCATTTGAAGGAAGAACACCATCAGCGATTAGGAATGAACATGAACGAATGTGATCTGCAATAACTCTTAGAGATTTATCATTTAAATCACTTACACCTAAGATAGAAGCTACAGTCTTTTCAAGTTCAACAAATAAATCAATTTCATAATTTGAGTGAACGCCCTGCAGAACTGCGGCAATACGCTCAAGACCCAAACCATTATCGATCATTGGCTTAGCAAGCTTTTCAAAAGTACCATCAATCTTACGGTTATACTGCATGAACACAATATTCCAGATTTCAATGAATCTGTCACCGTCTTCATCAGGTGATCCTGGAGGGCCACCCTGAACATCCTCACCATGATCATAGAAAATTTCTGAACATGGACCGCATGGACCGGTATCGCCCATCTGCCAGAAGTTGTCTGACTCATATAGTCCGCCCTTATTGTCGCCAATGCGAACAATCTTATTCTCTGGAATGCCGACTATATCTTTCCAAATGTTATATGCTTCGTCATCCTTATCGTATACAGTTACCATCAGAGATTCTTTTGGTAGCTTATAAACTTCAGTTAACAAAGTCCATGCAAAGGTAATTGCTTCTTTCTTAAAGTAATCGCCAAAGCTGAAATTACCCAGCATTTCAAAAAAGGTGTGGTGACGTGCGGTATATCCGACATTGTCTAAGTCGTTCTGTTTGCCGCCTGCACGTACGCATTTCTGTGCGGTAGTAGCACGAACGTAATCGCGCTTCTCTTTACCTAGGTATATATCCTTGAACTGATTCATACCTGCGTTGGTGAATAGCAAGGTAGGATCATTGTATGGAACAAGTGAACTAGAACGAACAATTGTATGTCCGTGCTCTTCAAAGAATTTCAAATACGCATCACGTATTTGATCAGTTGTCATGTACATTTATTTTGGATCCTAAAAATATAATTTCAAACAGAGATGAATTATACATGGTTTTGAGGCACAGATCGCATCACTTTATAGATTAGGAAGTAAAAATTAGTCAGATTAAGGATGGATATTTTATTTTTTCTTTAAAATTCAAAAGATGAACCAAGATACTCTTCAAGAGCTTCAATACATACTGAATTAGAAAAGCCTCTTCTTGATAGACTTGCAAGAAGTTTCTGCTTATCCTCGTACGAAACTGTATCAGAATTAGATATTTTCTTTGAAAGAAAAGTAATTGCGACCGCTTTCCAGTCTGTTTCCCTGACCAGACTATCGTATAAAGAAGATGTTATTCCCTTCTTTTTGGCTTCAATAACGAATTTTAAGGGACCATAATTCTGGCTGATAATATGACGGTGAAGCATTTCAATATATCTTGTTTCTGAAAGCCAGTCATTTTCAATACATTTCTTTACTGCTGATTTTGCTGCATCTGCCGTATATTTTAGACAAAGCTTCTGATAAAGCTCCAGTTTTGAATACTCTCTGCGCGATAGAAAACGCAACGCCGCATTGGTTGCCAATGCAGCGTCAGATTCCTTTGCTTTCTTTTTTAAAAAAGAAGAGTTATTCACGGTAGTAGTTATCCTACAGATCTTCAGGAATTGGAGTAATCAGATCTTCTTCTGAAACCTCATCATCCAGAGCATCCATTGCAGAAGGCTGCTCTTCAGCACCGATTGAAGCTGTATCACCGTAGTCATTATTATTCTTGTAGAACTCTCTGATCTTTGCTTCAATTTCATCTGCAACCTGAGGATTCTCATCAAGGTATTTCATACAGTTGACCTTACCCTGACCAATCTTTGCGCCATTGTATGAGAACCAGGCTCCTGTCTTATTGATAATCTTGGCATTAACACCTAAATCAATAAGTTCTCCGTTCTTGGCAATTCCGTAATTGAACAGGATCTGGAAAACAGCGGTCTTGAATGGAGGGGCAACCTTGTTTTTTACAACCTTAACCTTTGTTTCATTACCAATTGCTTCTTCCTTATCCTTGAGTACATTTGATTTTCTGATATCAAGTCTTACTGAAGCATAATATTTAAGAGCATTACCGCCGGTTGTTGTTTCTGGATTTCCAAACATTACACCGATCTTCATTCTCAGCTGGTTGATAAATACAACCATGCAGTTAGCCTGCTTTACAATACCAGTCAGCTTTCTTAAAGCCTGAGACATCAGACGAGCCTGAAGGCCTACATGGTTATCGCCCATTTCACCTTCAATTTCAGCCTTTGGAACTAGCGCTGCAACAGAATCGATAACAACAACATCAACACCGCCGGAACGAACTAGAGTCTCACAGATCTCCAGAGCCTGTTCGCCAGTATCAGGCTGGGAAATAAACACATCTTCAACCTTTACACCAAGTCTCTTTGCATAAATTGGATCTAAAGCATGTTCAGCATCGATAAATGCACAGACCTTGCCTTTCTTCTGAGCCTGAGCTATCAATTCCAGGGTTAAAGTGGTTTTACCTGAGGATTCAGGACCGTAGATTTCAATAATACGTCCCATTGGCAGTCCACCGATACCCAATGCAATATCCAAAGACAGAGAACCGGTTGAAATAGCTTCGATATCTACCAGTTCATTCTGGCCAAGACGCATAATTGCACCTTTACCGAACTGACGTTCGATCTGTTCCATTGCGGCTTCCAAAGCTTTCTGTTTCTTTGGGTCTTTTGTAATATTGGCTACTAACTTTGATGATGAGCCAGCGCTGGTTGATTTTGCAGCTGCCATAATTTTGTTCCTCTTAATTAACTTTTATAACTATAATAATTAAGTTAGTTATTGTTGTCAATAAATATAATAATATAATTTTTTTATTAGTTCTTTATAGAAAGCTGTAAACAACATCTCTGTCACACTTTAAGAACTATTGATTTGTTAGGCAGAAAAAAGTTTCAGAATATATATAATAAACCATTGGCTGATGATGTATAGGATATGGATTATATTTATGGAACATAATTTTTCTTTGCCAGAAATAAACGAAGCATTTTCTGAAGAACTTTTTCAACAGAACCTGAATAGCATATCCAAGTATGACTCTAAATTCGCAGAACAGCTTGATTCTAAAAAGGGATTGGGAAATTACTCCATTAGTTTAGATAAAGGACTGGAAAATACATTAATAGTCAACGGACTACAGCTGTCTTCAAGATATGACAGACAGGCATTTGCAATTTATCGATGCAGAAATATCGATTTAGACGAGGATATTTTCATTTATGGATTAGGAATTGGCGATGAGTTAGCTCTATTATCAAATAATAGCCAGTCCAATATTTACGTTATTATTCTGAATCCTGGTCTTTTATACGAGTTACTAGGCAGAATCGAAAACTTTAGTCTCTACATAAAACAGAATATTCATTTTGTTATACCAAATGGCAGTTTCCCATTCTCGCCAAATTGCTGTGTATCTCCCGTTGAACTTTATATTGAGCAGCATGTATTAAATAATCTGAAAACAAAACTTATTAACATAATTGATGATCTGAATTTAAAAAACGAAGTGGATAACGTCCTTTTGCAAGAGTCAATAGATAATCTAAAAGAGAACTATGAAATACTAAAAAATGAGAAATTACTGGATCATAATGATTTATTAAATCTTGGAAAAAGAATTGCAATTGCTGCACCTGGACCATCAATACAAGACAATATTGAAAGAATTAAAGCACTAAACAAAGACCAGGTGACAATTGTAACGGTTGATGTTGCGCTAAAATTTCTTCTTGAAAATGGAATTATTCCAGATGTGATTGTCACCTGTGATTCGAAAATGTCTCCAGAAAAAATCGGGGATATAACTCCCTATAGGGATAGATTAAACAATTCCTTATTTATTTTCTGTGCAAATTCACCTTCATCGGTTATCAATCTCTTCAATTGTGAAAAGAGATTTATCTTTAAGAAAAAACAGATAGACTTCATTGATTATCTTCCAGAGGAATTTTCAGATTTTGTACAGATTACAGGTTCAGTTTTAAACTTGGCAATTGAAATAGCCTCTGTAGCTAAACCAGATAACATTCTTCTGTTTGGAACAGATTTTGCTTTCTCAGATAACCAGACTCATGCAGGAAAAACTGACAGCAAAATCTTTTTCAGAGACATTCAAATAATAAAAGTACTTTGTAACGACGGAGCAATCAGAAATACAGTCAAACCGTTCACTTATTACAGATATCTGCTAGAGCAGACAATACAAAATAATCCGAGCATACGTTTTGACAATTATTCAAAAACAGGAGCTGTTATTCTTGGAGCAAATCTTGTAGAAAACTAATTGATTAAGATTAAATCAGATTTACTTTCGCTTATGCTCTTCAATTAGAGAAGGTAATTCAAAATTAACGCAGTCTGCAATTCCATTTAAATCGTTATTAGCCTGAAAAGAGACCAGAGACGATAAAACCGGCTTAAAGACAAAAGGAAAAGAATCATCTAAAAGAGGGATTACGGATACTACCTTATCCATCAGGATAGAAAGTTTGTTGTATGTTTTTGAAGTACAGCCGTCTATTGCGCAGCAAGCAACTTCTTCACACATTAAAAAGATTTCATCTATTTCCATAACAAAATGCCTGTTTATTATCGATAAACTCCATCAAAAATGCCATGTTATCTCAAAGGTGATAGAATACATTGCATTTAAAAAATTCATATTAATTTTTTGTTTTAAGATTAGTTATTTTTTCAAAAAAAAGCTACAAAAACACTTAAAAAGTAAGAATATTTCGTAAAAATAAAAAAAATCGTCCCCAAATGACAAATATATCCTTATTTAAGGATATATTTCTTTCTTAAGAAGGCGATTCAATTAAATTGGAACTCAAATGGAAGACAATAATAAAAATGTTACACCAATGATGCGTCAGTACCTGGAAATTAAATCAAATTACCCAGATACACTGGTTTTATACAGATTGGGAGATTTTTATGAACTCTTCTATGATGATGCAAAGAAAATCGCAAAACTATTAGATCTGACTCTAACCAGAAGAGGAACTAATAACGGAGAGCCTATACCTATGGCAGGAGTACCTTTTCATGCCGTAGATAACTATATTGCCAGACTGATAAAACTTGGAGAATCATGTGTAATCTGTGAGCAGGTTGGAACACCTGGCAATCAGAAGACAATGGTTCGCAAGGTTTCAAAAATAATTACCCCTGGAACTGTAACAGATGAAGGAATTGCCCCAGATGGCTCAGACAATCTGATTGCATGCGTATTCAAGGGCAAAAGATACTTTGGATTCTCTTATCTTTCACTAAGCTCAGGCACATTTAAAACTGCAGTATGTGCAAATGAAAAAGAACTGATGCTTTACCTTGATAAGGTATCCCCTATTGAAATTGTTTACCCTGAAAATTTCAGAGAATTAAATCTTTTTGCAGAGATTAGCTCAAAAAAAGCACTTGCTCCTTGGAATTTTGATCTTCAGAACTGTTATAAACTACTATGCAAACAATTTGAAACCAACAGTCTGTTTGGTTTTGATATTGAAAATCTTGAAGAAGGAATCTGTGCGGCAGGTGCTCTGCTTAACTATGTAAAACAAACTCAGAATGTTTCCATCGAACATATAAAACAGATCAGCCGAGATGATAACAGTGCATTCGTTATTCTGGATAAATGTGCCCAGAGAAATCTTGAGCTTCTTTCTAATCTGAAGGGAGAACACTACGGATCTCTACTATCTATTCTTGATAATACTTCAACTCCAATGGGACAGAGACTGATCAGAAAAATGATCGTTGAGCCATTGAGAAATAACACTGAAATTAACTACAGACTTGATATGGTCTCAGCTCTTATACAGTCAGATAAGGATAGTTTAAAAGCTGTTTTAGACAATATCGGTGATATAGAAAGAATTATCGCCCGTATCGGCTTATCATCATCAAGACCTAAGGACATGGCTGTACTAAGGGATTCATTAAAGATGCTCCCTTCCTTAAAACAGGGACTGGTACAGTCTAATCAGGAAATTCTTATGGATTTCAATGAACAGATTGATCCATTAAGAGATATTGCTGACTTACTGACACAATCAATCCTTGATAATCCTTCTACTTTTATTAGAGATGGAAATGTAATCGCAAACGGATACAACCAGGAGCTAGATGAACTTCGTGAACTGATGAGCGGTTCAGAAGCACTTCTTGCAAAGATCGAAGAAAACGAAAAGATAAGAACAGGAATCTCAACTTTAAAAGTTAACTTTAATTCTGTTCACGGATTCTACATTGAAGTGTCAAAAGCTCAGGCAGATAAGGTACCTTCAACGTATATCAGAAGACAGACTCTGAAAAACAATGAAAGATATATTACTCCTGAATTAAAGGAATTAGAGGAAAAAGCCCTAAGCGCAAAAGAAAGATCCTTAGTACTGGAAAATGAGATTTTCAATGAAATCATCAGAAAACTTCAGCAGGAACTTCCTAGACTGATAAATCTTTCATCAAAGCTATCAATGTTTGATGTTCTTATTGGATTTGCAGCGCTTGCAGAAAGAAGAAACTATGTAAGACCTGAACTTAGCGACAAACATATCATCAAGATCGATAACGGAAGACACCCAGTTATTGAGACTCTAACAGATTCTCCTTTTGTTTCTAATTCAATCTGTCTTGATAAGAAACAGATGATGGTTATTACCGGACCAAACATGGGTGGTAAGTCAACATTCATGAGACAGACAGCTCTTATTTCGATTATGGCTAGATTAGGTTCATATGTTCCGGCAACCAGTGCAGTGATCGGAAATATAGACCGAATCTTTACAAGAATCGGTGCCTCAGACGATCTTTCTTCCGGACGTTCCACCTTCATGGTTGAAATGGAAGAAGCTTCATCAATAATCAATAATGCAACCTCAAGCAGTCTTGTTCTAATGGATGAAATTGGAAGAGGAACCTCAACCTATGAGGGAAGTGCGCTTGCACTGTCTATTGCTGAATATATGTGTGCAAATGTAAAGAGTTTTACTCTGTTCTCAACACACTATCCTGAAATCGCATCTTTGGCTGATACGTACGACAATATCGAGAATATATGCTTTAAAGCAAAGGAATTTGAAGGAAAGATTGTCTTTATGTATCAGGCAAATAAAGGATCTCAGAACTATTCCTACGCAATTGAGGTTGGTAATCTGGCGGGCTTGCCATCCGGTGTAATTTCAAAGGCCAAAACATATATCAATTCGATGAAAAAACACTCTTCAATAAAAGAAGATGCCTCTGAATTATCTCCAATTACACATTCAGAGGAAAAAGTAACCGAGAAGATTATTTACAAAGAAAAAGACAGTGAAGTTGAAAATAGAATTAAGGAACTCGACCTGAATACTATTACGCCACTTGAAGCCCTGAATATTCTAAATGAACTTAAGGGAAAAATTTTATAGTCCAGATGTAAAAATTCCGCCAAACTAAAACGGCGGAATTTGCTTGTTAGTTTATATTCTGCATTCCTAGGGAATTTTTATCAATTCCGTAGTTTTCGAAAGTCTTTCGCAGAGATTTTAAAACCTCACTCTGGATCTGACGGACGCGTTCTCTGGTTAAACCAATCTTCTTACCAACCTCTTCTAGGGTAAGAACATCCTCATCATTCAAGCCAAATCTGTATAGAACGACCATCTGCTGTTTTTCAGGAAGTTCGTTAAACCAGGCTCTTACAATCTCTACAACTTCTCTCTGATCGACATGCTCAAAAGGTGAAACCAGCTTAGTATCAGGAACAACATCTAAAAGAGAAACTTCCTTATCATCGTCAGAACCTCTTACACTCACATCTAAAGGACTGGTGCCTTCTAGCAGAGATAACAGGTTTCTAACTGTCTCAGGATCCTTTCCAGTCTCATCTGCAATCTGCTGAATTGAAACTGGTTTCTGGATATCCTCTTCCTGAAGCTGACGCTTAACCTTGAGAATAATATTGATTTCTTTGATTACATGAACAGGAAGACGAACAAGTCTGGACTGACACATAATTGCCTGTTCAATACTCTGTCGTATCCACCAGGTTGCATAGGTTGAAAATCTGAATCCTCTGTCAGGGTCAAATTTTTGAACAGCATGAATAAGTCCCAGATTACCTTCTTCAATCAAATCAAGTAAAGGAACTCCTCTTGCTCTGTAATTTTTTGCAATCTTCACCACCAGTCGAAGATTTGACGTAATCATAAGATCAATTGATCTTCTGTCACCATCACGAGCCTTGCGGCCGATCTCTGACTCTTCCTCTGAAGACAGCAGAGGATAGCGGCGAATGGAGCTAAAGTAGTTTGATAGTAGATCTACACTTTCACGCGAAGACGAAGTCTTGCCTCCCTTATATGGAGATACCTCTTTTTCCAAAGTATCAGGAATATCGTGGAATTCAGAGCCGAGCTCTTCAGATTCATTTAAATTGTTCATGAGATACCCTTAACATTTGTTGCTTGTTGTAATAATTTCATTAAGCAAAATTCATGCAAATTTTGCAACTAAAAAAAAGTATAATTTCGCAGTTCTTCAAAATCCGCGTTCTAAAAATGCGGATAATATCGAGTTTTTTCTGTAAATTTACTACTTAGGTAAATAATTACGTGGATTTACGGAATTACCTTTATATCGTATCTCAAAGTGAAGCATCACACGTGAGGCATCTGTTGATCCCATCTTGGCAATAACCTGGCCTCGCTTCACGTTCTGGCCTTCCTTGACTAGAAGCATATCGTTATGAGCATATGCTGAAAGGAACTCATTGTTATGGTTGATAATAACGAGATTTCCATATCCTCTTAATGCATTTCCAGAATAAACAACCTGACCAGCTGCGGCAGCATTAATGTTCTGCCCCCTGGTGCCTGCAATATCAATACCCTTATTAGAGGAAGAAAAGTTTCTAATAACAGAGCCTTTTGCAGGCCACATCCATGACACTCCCGAAACCGAAGCAGTTTTACCTGACACATATTTGACAGGAGCAGTCTCATTAACAGCTGCGGGTACAGAAGCTACACTTGTCTGAGAAAGAGTAGTGCTCTTCTGTTCTCCTCCTGCAACAGGAACAATTTTAGGATTTGTCTGAGCAGACGCTATAGATTTTGAAGTATCCAGATTCAGTTTCTGTCCAACTTCAAGAGAATAAGGTTTCTTAAGCTGATTTGCCTTTGCAAGCTGAGACAGAGTCAAACCATGCTTTTTTGCTACAGATACTGCCGTATCTCCGTTTTTAACAACATAAATCTTTGAATCTGTAGGTGTAGGGGTTACGGTTAATGGTTTTGAATTCAGATGGATAATCTGTCCGACACTTATGTTATAAGGGACATCGATGTTGTTTTTCTGAGCAACCTCTCTGTAATCCTTACCATATCGGAAAGCAATAGAGTAAAGAGTATCGCCAGGTTTAACCTGATATGTTTCATCATTCAGATTAACCGACTTGGCATTTGAATCTGGAATATAAGGCTTTGCCTGTTTAACATTTCCTGAATATGTCTTAACTTCGCCACCCTGGGAAGATACAACTTCAGAATATGGTCTTACAACACCGACCTGAGTCTTTGATGAACTTGAAGGATAAACCGTCTGGTTTCTTACTTTTGAATTAACATGAACCGGTTGAGCATACTCAACTTCGGCGATTTTTTTTGGCTTGCTTTGATGATTAGTGCAGGCCGTAGCAAGCACTGCACTTAAAAGAAAAAGAGTTAATTTGTTATTCTTCATATCTTTACATGCAATCTGTGTATTTATATTCATTGTTACACAAATTGAAAGAAAAATATAAAAAAATTTTTAAAATAGAATCTTATACGCTACAAAAATCACAATTAAGAATACGCAGAACCAGCCGATTCTATCGATATATTTGCGGATTACGTGCTCCATCTTATCACCACCGATAAGAATAATTATTGCCTCAAGGAAAAATCTTAAACCACGTCCAACAAATGAAACCAGGATAAATGAAAAAATACCCAGGGCACCGGCAGAACCTTCAGCTGCATATCTCTGGGCAGCACAAAGACCGGCAGTAATTGCGATTACTTTGTAAGGAATAGGAGTAAAAGCACCAACAAATACGAACATTATTCCGTATGTTGTTAGATATTCAGCTGCCTTGGCTGCACTCTTCTGATAGTGCATGATTCTGATGAAATCGCTGATATAAGGATCATATAAGTAATATCCAAGATAATATCCGACGACCGCACCAAGAACAGAAAACAGTACAGTTAGGAATGCATAGTATAGAGACTTTCTACGCTGATAAACACACATAGGGACCAGCATAACATCTGCTGGAACAGGCCAGAATATTGACTCAAAAAAAGAATTCGCACACATAATAGGTGTTGCAAATCTATGATAGGAAAGCTTTTCAAAGGCATTAAAAAGTGATGTAAAAATTTTCATAATAAGTCGAATACTCCCACAATTTACTCATAGGAGTAGGTTGTCTCCGTTTTTAATTAAAGATTCTGTTTTTTTACAAGAAGAACAACAGATTCTACTGCAATACCTTCTTTTCTGCCGGTAAATCCGAGTTTCTCTGTTGTTGTAGCCTTTATGCTTACACGAGAAATATCGATATTTAAATCAGCAGCAACATTTTCTCTCATTGCAGGTTCGTACTGAGCCATTTTTGGAGCCTGAGCAAGAATAGTTGTATCAACATTGTTAACCACATATCCTAACTCATGAACCTTAGCTACAACTTGTCTTAATAGAATTCTGCTGTCTATGTTCAGATACTTGTCATCGTTATCAGGAAAGAAATGTCCGATATCACCCAGACTCAGTGCACCCAGTAAGGCATCAGAGATGGCATGAAGAACAACATCTCCATCTGAATGTGCAAGTAATCCCTGTTCATAAGGTACTGCAACACCACCTAAAATACATGGGCCCTGACCGCCAAACTTATGAACATCAAAACCATGTCCGATTCTAAACATTATTTAGTCCTCTAGTAATCTTCTGGCCATTGCGAGATCCTCAGGAGTAGTCAGTTTAATATTGTCAGCTCTACCCTCGACAATATCGACTGAATAGCCTAAAAGCTCTACTGCGCTGGCATCATCTGTAATTGAAATATTAGACTCAACTGCATGATTCAATGCTTTTTTTAAAATATCTGTTTTAAAAAGCTGAGGGGTATATGCTCTAAAAATAGATTCACGAGGTACTGTTTTTATTATCTTTCCGTTAACAACCTGCTTTAATGTATCAGATGATCTGCAGGCTAATATAGCTCCAACTTCTGATGACCCTACCTTACTGCAAAGAGAATTCAAATCATCAACGTGCACAAATGGTCTTGCGGCATCATGCACCATCACCCAAGGTGTTACTACATGCTCAAGACACAACCGCACAGTGTCAGAACGCTCTTTTCCTCCATTGGCTTTTATGATTCTTGGATTATCAGCCAAAGGCAGGTCGTTAAAATATTCGTCTTCTCTGCTAATACCAATAATAATATTGTTTACAAGAGGACATTTAAATACCGCTTCAACAGTTAGCTCCAAAACAGTTTTATCCCCTAAAATGGCGTACTGTTTTGGGATATTCAAATGCATTCTTTTCCCAACTCCTGCGGCTGGGAGCACAACATCGATTTTAGTGCTTTCCATAAAAAAGCATCCTATTTGGAAGGAGAAGTTTTTTCTTCTTTTTCGATAACACGGTAAAAGGTTTCTTCCTGTTTTACCATGCCTAATTCAGAGCGGGCCAGCTCTTCAACAACTCGATTTCCTTGCTTTAAATCGGAAATTTCGTCTTCAAGAGCCTGATTTCTTCTCTGAAGGCGCTCTGTGTTTGCAGAGGCCGCCTTCAGTTTCTGTTCAGTTTCGCGATAATGCAGAATTCCATTACGACCGTTATATGTCTGCCAGCCTAGACAGGCAATAATAATCACAAGAATAACTGCAAATATCTTCATACAAAACTAAACTCTAGTGCTTATCCTGATATTCCTTAGCAGCTTTAATGAAGCCTGAGAATAATGGATGACCTTTTCTTGGATTTGAAGTGAATTCAGGATGGAACTGAACACCAATAAACCAAGGATGATCTGGATTCTCGATAATTTCAACTAACTTGTTATCTGTTGAAAGACCGGCAACCTTTAAGCCTGCATCAGTGATTTTCTTGATTAGAGTATTGTTTACTTCGTATCTGTGACGATGACGCTCAACAATATCATCAGAACCATACAGTTCACGAACCTTAGAACCAGCCTGTAGATGGCATAGCTGACCACCAAGTCTCATGGTTCCACCTAAATCGGATTTATCAGTACGTTTCTCAATCTTACCTGATTCGTCCTTCCACTCTGTAATAAGTGCAACTACAGGATACTTGGTATCTGGATCGAATTCAGTAGAGTTTGCATTCTTAAGGCCTGCAACATTTCTTGCGTACTCAATTAGAGCAACCTGCATACCAAGACAGATGCCAAGATAAGGAATATTGTTCTCACGAGCATGCTTAGCAGCAAGAATCTTACCTTCTACGCCTCGCTTACCGAAACCGCCTGGAACAAGAATTGCGTCAAGACCATCAAGAACAGAAACGCCCTTTACCTCAACGTCTTCTGAATCAATATAACGAATATTTACATGAAGACGATTCTTTAGACCACCGTGCTTTAAAGCCTCATTTACTGACTTATATGCATCGTGTAATTCTACATATTTACCAACCATACCGATGGTAACTTCACCAGTAGTATTTGCCTGCTGGTATAAAACCTGTTCCCAGTCAGACAGATCTGCTTCCTTACAATCCAGGTGGAAACGATCAACTACTAACTGGTCTAGTCCCTGGCTCTTTAATAATGCAGGAATCTTGTAGATTGAATCAACGTCCTTCATGTTGATTACAGCATTCTCTTTAACATTACAGAACATTGCAATCTTGTGACGCTCGTTTGCAGGAATACCATTCTCTGAACGACAAACAAGTACATCAGGCTGAATACCGATTGATAGTAATTCCTTAACAGAGTGCTGTGTAGGCTTGGTCTTTACCTCACCAGAAGTTGGCAGATAAGGAACAAGAGTTAAATGCATAAATAATGCATTTTCTCTACCGATATCAACTGCTAACTGACGAATTGCCTCTAGGAAAGGAAGTGATTCGATATCACCAACGGTTCCGCCGATTTCAACTAGAGTTACATCATTACCCTCACAGCCAGCAAGAATTTTCTCCTTAATAGCATTGGTAATGTGTGGGATAACCTGAATTGTTGCGCCTAAGTAATCACCACGACGCTCTTTTCTGATCACATCAGAATAAATGCGACCGGTTGTAAAATTATTCTTTTTTGACATTCTTGCGTTGATAAAACGCTCGTAATGTCCAAGATCAAGATCGGTTTCTGCACCGTCCTCAGTAACAAACACCTCTCCGTGCTGAATTGGGCTCATGGTACCTGGATCAACGTTGATATATGGATCCAATTTCATGATGGTAACTTTTAATCCGCGTGCTTCTAGAACAGCAGCAAGAGATGCTCCAGCAATGCCTTTACCTAATGAAGAAACAACACCGCCAGTAACGAAAATAATCTTAGGAGAAGAAGACATAAAAACTCCGATTTAGTTTAACTTCAAACAGAAGATTATACCACAGCAATCACACTATTTACGAACAGGATTGCTCTTACAAAAATAACTTTTTTTATCCTATTGATTTTAAGTGTGATTAATAAACTTATGTCTTTTCAGTAAGTTAGACTCTTTGCGCCGAGATTACCTTGGAAAGATCATTTAATTTTGCCAAAGTTCTGTTTAGCACTGGAATGCTTACAACAAGGAGATCTACGTCAACAAGACAAACATTCTTTGAGGAATCGACGTGAGATTTTATTCCAAGCACGTTCATCTTTTCATTTGCAATAACTGTGGTTATATCTCTGAGGAATCCAGAATAATCCTCGCTCACAATTCTAACTGTTACAGTATATCCATTACCAAGCTGAACATTATTTCCCCATGTTGCATCAACAACGCGCTCAGGGAAAAGCTCCTGCATACGTCTGAATTTTTCGCAGTCACATCTGTGAATTGAGATTCCCCTTCCCTGAGTTACAAATCCAACGATTTCATCTCCAGGAATAGGTTGGCAGCACTTTGCCATATGGGTCATAATATCGCCAACACCTTCAACAATAATGCCGCTTTTTACCTTATTCTTCTTTAGAATCTCATCGTTCTGACGTTTGTTGATCAGATCTTCGATCAGTTCATTTGAATCGAAAACCTCATCCTTATCCTTTTCAAGATTTGCGGAAACTATTCCAACAATAATATTTACACCAATATCGCCAGCGCCAACATTTGCAAAAATATCATCAACGGACTTTAGGTTAAATCTTGAAAGCTTGAGTTTTAGAATGGAATTTACCTGTTCCTTGCTGATATCGATTCCCTGCTTTGCAAGTTCTTTTTCAACTAGAGCTGCGCCCTGTTCCTTATTTCGATCAAAGTCAATCTTTCTAAAATAGGATTGAACCTTGTTTCTTGCTTTCGCAGTTTTTAGGAATCCATTCTCAGAATTGATCCAGTCTCTTGAAGGATTTGGATTCTTAGAAGTTATGATTTCAACTTGTTCGCCAGTCTTTAGCTGATATGTATAAGGTACAATTCGGCCATCTACCTTTGCACCGATGCAGCAATGACCTACCATTGTGTGAACGTGATAAGCAAAGTCCAGAGGAGTGGAACCTGTTGGCAGATCAATAACCTCTCCGTTAGGAGTAAAGATATAAACTCGATCTTCAAATACCTGATTTTTAAATTCTTCTTCAAGAGAACCTGATTTAATCAGATCATCTCTCCATGACAGAAGCTTTCTTAACCAGTTAATACGCTCTTCTACACCCTGACTCTGTCCGTTGCCTTCCTTATACTTCCAGTGCGCAGCAACCCCAAGCTCTGCAGAGTTATGCATGCTCTGGGTACGAATCTGAACCTCTACAACTTTTTGGCCTTCACCATAAACAACAGTGTGAATTGACTGGTAGCCATTAGGTTTAGGATTTGCAATATAATCGTCAAATTCCTTGGTGATATGTTCAAAATTTGAATGAATAACTCCAAGGGTGGCATAGCATTCTTCTATTGAGGAAACAAGTACTCTTACAGCTCTGACATCATATAACTCTGAGAACTTAAGATGCTTCTTCTGCATCTTCTTCCAGATACTGTAAATATGTTTTGGTCGGCCGTAAACAGTGGCTTCAATACCTTCCTTTTTCAAAAGAGCTGACAGATTAGAAACGAAGTTGTCTATATACTTCTCTCTGTCAACGCGTCTCTCACCTAAATCAGAGGCAATTTCCTTGTAGGTGTCAGGATGAAGGAATCTGAAGGCAAGATCTTCAAGCTCCCATTTTAACTGACCGATACCGAGTCTGTTGGCAAGAGGGGCATATACATTTGAAACTTCTTTTGCAATCAGATATCTTGACTCTGGAGTTTCTTCTTTTGCAGCACGAATAACAGCAATTCTTTCAGCCAGTTTGATTACAACTGCACGAACATCCTTTACCATTGCAAGCAGCATGCGGCGAACACGGTCAACCTGTTCCTCTGTTGCGTTTGAGCTTGTTAAAGTCTGAAGAGAACGGATGGCCTCCATATCCTTAACAGCAAGAAGCAGAGTTGTTATCTTACTTCCGAATTCTTCTCTTATATCGTCAAGTTTTATGAAGCCACTTTCGTATGCAGGATAAAGAATTGAAACCTCTAATGATGGAAGGTCCATATTGAGGGTCATCAGAATACCTACGATTTCTGATGAAATATGATTAAATCTTGCAACCAGATCATCAGGATTTACGAAATCCTCTTCAACTTCCGTCTTTCTGATACAGCGAAGAACAAACTCATTAGTCTTTGAAATAGCATCTTTGTAATCGGATGTGAGTTCTAGAGCCTCCACCCACTTAGCAAAATCAAAGCTAGCATTATGAGTCTGTCTGATTGCAACCATTTTTCTACCTTATCATTGTATGAATTCGAGAACCATCTCTACGTGAGTTGTGCGAGGAAACATATCGCAAACGCCCCACTGTTTAATCTTATAACCGGACTTAATCAGTTCAATAGTATCACGTGATGCAGCCAGAGGGTTACAAGAAATGTAAACTATTTTTTTCAACTTCTTCTTTGCTAAAAACAGAGTTGCTCTCTTTGCGCCTTCTCTACCTGGGTCAAGAACTACGGCATCATAATCTGCCTTTGCCCATTTCTGATTTTCAAAAAGTTCTTCTAAATCAGCAACTTCAAATTTAACGTTATCAATATTCTGTTCCTTGGCATTTGCTCTTGCATCTTCAATCATCTTAGCAACGATATCAACACCAACGACATTAGCGCCTTCTTTAGCAAGAGGCATTGCAAAATTACCCAAGCCACAGAACAAATCCATAACAGAGATATTCTTATTAGGCTCAATCATGCCTACTACAGTCTCAAGTAATTTGGCATTTATATTTTTGTTAATCTGAACAAATGAAGAAGGATTACACTTGATTTTCACTCCATGAGAAACAATGTACAAGTCATCAATAGATCCACATACAAATCGTTCTCTTAAGGATTCCTTCTTTTTTATCTCCATTGGATTTCTGTATGGTTCAACAATAGAAATAACCGCATTAAGCTCTTTACCAACATTTTCCAGTACAGCTACATCATGCTCATCTGCTGTTGCAGAGAAACGAACAAGAATTCCAAGTGCGCCATCAGAATCTAATAATTCAACATGACCTAATTTATTCTTTAAATTTAATGAATTAATCGCCTTATTTAAAGGTTCAATTGCATTATTCATTCTCTCGGATAAAGTCAGACAATGCTTTATCTTTACCAGATCATGAGACTTCTCTTCTCTGAATCCTAAATAAAGCTTTCCATGGTCGCCACGAATGGCAAATCGGCAGGCTCTTCTGTATCTAAGCTCATCACCGCTGTGAACAAAACCAGCCTCACCTATATCAAAGCCCAGAGCCTTTTTAAAAAGTTTTCTAATACCAGCAATCTTTGCTTCAATAAGCATCTGTACAGGAACATGCTGCATCTGACAGCCACCACACTGACCAATCAGAGAACAGTCCTTTTCGCGTCTGTTATCAGATGGTTTTATGATCTTTGTGATCTTTCCCTGATGAATCTTTCCTTTTGAGTTTTCAGCAAGAACATTTGCTGTATCTCCAGGCATAAGACCAGGAACAAAATACACGTTATCGCCATCACGAGCTACGCCGCGACCTTGTAAATCAAGATCAGTACATTCAACCTTTACAGCTTTCTTAACTGTTTCTTTTTTTACTGGTTTATAAAAAGTAACCATTATTTCACCATTAGAAATTGAGAGTATAACGCTCTGCTTTTTAAAGATTTTCCATTAAGAAGTGAATCCACTATGACTTTGTATAAGTTTTTTAAAGCAATTCTTGTGTTGCGTTCAGAATAATCTCTGTTCTTAATGCAGATAAGATCTTTTCCCGAAAACAACAGATTATCCATATCCTCACTTTCAATAAAACCATTTTTAGGCAGGTATATATAGAAAGAATCTGGTTTGAAATTTTCACCGGCTATCGTTTCATAGTTAGGAGCGTAGCCTAAACCTTCAATAAGAATTTCTTCAAAATTTCTCAAAATCATAAATTCATCCTCACCATTTTCAAGACGCTCTAATGCATCAAGATAGGTTGCAAATAAATGAGGATCAGGATCCTGAGGAATTGTTAAATAATATAAAAGTTCATTAAGATATATTGCACAAAATATCTTTGGAGTCGAAATATTAAAGCTTTGTCGTTGAATGAGAGCTTCAGAAAGCTGCCAAAGAGAGCTTTTCCCCTGTCTCAAATATAGTTTTAAAGGGACAAAGGGCTGATATACTCCCATTGAACGAGATGCACTAGCCTTAGAAACTCTGGCAACAGCACTGATTCTTCCATAATTTAAGGTATATAAATCAAGTAGCAGACTCTTTTCCTTAAATGGTCTGCTATGAATTATAAAACCAGCTTCAGAATCAGCAATCAAAGGCATAATTATGCCTCGAAATCGTCGTATCCTAAACTCTTTAGAGCACGTGCATCGTCTGACCAGCCAGCTTTAACCTTAACAAAAAGCTTAAGGAAAACCTTGCTGTCAAAAAGCTTTTCCATATCCTTTCTAGCTTCTGTGCCGATCTTTTTAATTCTATCGCCACCCGCGCCAACAACCATTTTTTTCTGGCCGTTACGTTCCACGAGAATTGCGGCACTAATTCTAAGAAGACCATTATCTTCTTTGAATTCTTCAACCTCAACGGTTGAGCTGTATGGAAGCTCATCTCCCATCTGACGCATAAGCTTCTCTCGAACAATTTCCGCAGCAAGAAACCTTGAGGAGCGATCAGTAATAGAATCGTCAGGGAAAAGGTGATCTCCTTCTGGAAGAGCATCTTTAATAATCTGCTTTAGAATGTGCAGATTTGTTCCTCTTAATGCAGATACAGGAATGATATCTTTGAAGGAAATAATCTTTGACAACTTATCAATCAGAGGAAGAAGAGTTTCCTTGTCTGAAACTGTATCAACCTTGTTGATAACCAGTACTACAGGGACATCTGCATTCTTTACTCTGTGAAGCGCCATCTCGTCATCATCGGTCCAATGATTTGGATCAACTACCAGTATAATCAGTTCAACATCACCAAGAGCACTCTCAGCTGCTCTGTTCATCAGATGATTAATTGCCCTTTTTTCTTCACGATGAAGACCTGGAGTATCCACGTATACAACCTGATAATCACCTTCTGTTTCAATACCAACGATTCTGTTTCGTGTGGTTTGAGGCTTACGTGATGTAATTGATATTTTCTGACCAATCAAATGGTTCATCAGGGTTGATTTACCAACGTTTGGTCTACCGATAATGGCGACAAAACCAAAATGAGCTGTCATTAATTTTCCTTCAAGAAGTTATTTCTTGTTTTTTTCAAGTATTTCCAAAACCAGACCAGCAGCCTGCTGTTCAGCTCTTCTTCTGGAAGAACCCTTTCCAATCTGAGGAGGTACGCCCTCAACTGTTGCAGATACAACAAAAATCTGATCGTTGTCCGTACCTAAAATTTCATCAACCTTGTATACAGGTAATGATTTATGCTGAGACTGGAGTAATTCCTGCAATGTTGACTTATGATCCTTCTGATTAACATCTGGTTTAATGGTCTCAAGACGACTCTTGAACCAGGATAAAACAACCTGTCTTACCCTTGGGAAATTCTCATTGTCATCAATGAACATTGCACCAATGATTGATTCAACAGCATCAGCTATTAAAGAATCACGTCTGAATCCACCTGTTTTAAGCTCACCAGGGCCTAATCTCAGACAATTTCCTATGCCGAATTCACGGGCAAGTTCTGCCAGAGTGGTCTCTCTTACTAGAGTAGATCTCATTCTGGTTAAATCACCCTCAGGACATTTTGGAAATTTATCGTAAAGAGCCTTGGCTATAATCATTCCAAGTATGGAATCTCCGAGATACTCCAGTCTTTCATTATGAACCGCGCCATAACTTCTATGAGTTAAAGCCTGATCCAGAAGTTTAATATTTTGAAAAGAATATCCTAGTTTTAATTCTAGGTTCTGTAATTCAATAATATTTAATTTATCGCCCATTTTTTACTTCAAACCACCGATTCTGTCAAAACGAACAGCAGAAGGAATCCATTCAGGCATTGAACTTGAGCTATCGTGTTTAAAATCAAAGGATAACCAGATACCTATAGTTTTTCCTTTTATATTCTCCATAGGAACAAATCCCCAGAAACGGCTGTCCTTACTGTTATCGCGATTGTCGCCCATAACAAAATAGCAGTTTTCTGGGACTCTCCACATTCCAACAGGAGTATTATGCTGCTTATAGAAATACTGAGACATCATTGGAGCAGAGGTATTTACTCTCATTCTGTGAGATGTATTACCAAGCTTCTCTTCATATACTTCGTACTTGTCTGCAAGACCTAGTCCAGAGATTTCTTCATCAATAGTCTCTACAAGTTTAGTTGAAACCTGTTCTGGAATAGCATCATCTGGAGATCCTGCCTTAAGAAGATAGATATTCTTGTTCTGGTAGATAACAATGTCTCCAGGCATACCAACAACACGTTTAATGAAATCAACATTCTTGTCTTCTGGATACTTGAAAACAATAACATCACCGCGTTCTGGAGTAGAAGTATTGATTAAAACAGAATTTGTAAGAGGATTTCTGATTCCGTAACTCCACTTGCTTACAGCGATAAAATCACCATCCTGAAGAGTTGGAAGCATAGATCCTGAAGGAATTCTAAAAGGTTCAATAATGAACGATCTGAATACAAAAACAAATAGGATAACGAAGAACAGAGATCCTGTCTGACCAATAATATCCTTTGGCTCAAGCATCTGCTTCTCAACTTTTGAGGTTAGCTTTCCTGCTGTTTCTTCCTTGGCCTTGGCTACATTGGCAAGACGCTTTGGTCTGGTATATTTATAGTCATAAAAATAAGCAATACCAGTTAGTATAGTTAATATGAACAAAATCCATGAAAACAGATTTTCAAATACAACGTTCATAAATAATTCTCACTCTAAAAAAACTAAGTGAGACCTCCGACATCAAAAATTAAATTATTCTGTAGCAGTTATTCTTTTCCAACCTTCAGGATGGCAAGGAATGCATCCTGAGGGACTTCAACTCTTCCAAGCTGTTTCATTCTCTTCTTACCGGCTTTCTGCTTTTCAAGAAGTTTACGTTTACGTGTGATATCACCACCATAACATTTTGCAAGAACATCCTTTCTTAATGCCTTGACTGTACAACGGGCTATAATCTGTGAACCAATCGCAGCCTGAATAGCAATATCAAACATCTGACGAGGAATAACTTCCTTCATTTTCTCTACAACTGCTCTACCTCTGGACTGAGCAACAGAACGGTGAAGAATGATAGCCAAAGCATCAACTCTTTCACCAGCAATCAGAATATCCATTCTAACCAGATCATCACAGTTGAAGCGTTTAAAACCATAATCTAAAGAAGCATATCCTCTTGAGGCTGATTTCAGTCTGTCAAAGAAATCCAGAACAACCTCTGACATAGGAATATCATATGTAAGAGCGACCTGATCTCCATGATAAACAAGACCAGTCTGAATACCTCTTTTTTCCTGACAGATTTTCATGATTGAACCGACATACTCAGATGGCATCAGCATTCTACACTCTGCAATAGGCTCTCTGATTTCAGCAATGTTTGAAATAGGAGGCAGCGCTGCAGGAGAATCAATGTGCAGAATTTCACCATCTGTCTGAAGAATCTCATACACAACGGTAGGAGCGGTTGTAATCAGGTTGAGATTGTATTCTCTTTCCAGACGTTCCTGGATGATTTCCATATGTAGCATACCAAGGAAACCACATCTGAAACCGAAGCCAAGAGCCTTTGAATTCTCAGGTTCAAAGAATAGAGAAGCGTCATTTAAAGATAATTTATCCAATGCATCTCTAAATGCATTGTAATCTTCCGTATCTACAGGGAACATACCTGCGTATACCTGAGGCTTAACTTTCATAAAACCAGGCAGAGGTTCAACTGCGCTGTTCTTTACATGGGTAATAGTATCTCCGACAGGAGCAGCATGAACTGATTTGATATCACAGACAACCCAGCCAACTTCACCACAGTTTAGAACATCGACCTTAACTCTCTTTGGAGTTGAGATACCAAGACCTTCAACTTCCCAGGCTACGCCCTGAGACATAACCTTAATCTTATCTCCTCTGCGTAATGTTCCGTTCTTTACACGAACAAGAGCAATAACACCCAGATAATCATCAAAATAAGAATCAATAATCAGAGCCTGAAGTGGTGCATCAGGATCTCCTGATGGAGCCGGAATCTGAGTTACAATTCTCTCTAAAACATCCTGAACGCCAACGCCTGTCTTTGCAGAACAGGTACATGCATCCTGAGCTTCGATTCCGATCAGGTCTTCAATTTCATCGATTGCTCTCTTAGGATCTGCTGAAGGCAGGTCAATTTTATTTAATACAGGAATAACTTCAAGATCTAGATTTACAGCCTGATAACAGTTTGCAAGAGTCTGAGCCTCTACACCCTGACTTGCATCAACAACCAGCAGAGCACCTTCACAGGCAAACAGTGAACGTGAAACCTCATAAGAAAAGTCAACGTGACCTGGGGTATCAATAAAGTTAAGTTCGTAAGTCTTTCCGTCCTTAGCCTTATACTTTAAAGTTACGGCCTGAGCTTTAATAGTAATACCACGCTCACGCTCGATATCCATATTATCAAGAACCTGAGAGGTCATTTCTCGCTCTGTAAGACCACCACACATCTGAATAAATCTGTCTGATAATGTAGATTTACCGTGATCAATATGAGCGATAACTGAAAAATTTCTAACAAGGCTACGATCAAAAACTTCTGCCATACTTATTCCATTCAAATTCTTAATATTCGGCGCAGCAAAGATTCCACAGAGAGTTATCTCTCAAAAAGGAAACCTGCACCAGTATATTTTGCATAATTTTATAAATCGCTCATTTTATCATTTTTAGGCGGATTCACAAAATTATTGAATTCATCGGTTTTCAGTGATTTTAGAAAGAATCAGGGAACACAGGTCCAGAGGTATTTCGCCAACAACAGCATATTCATTGAATTTACTGTTTTTTCTCATGACAGAAAGCGTTCCATCGGTTGCAGAAACAATGTTTAGGGATGATTTATTATTTTTATAAACCTTAAACTCAACAATACCGTCAGAGAAGATCTGATATGAGATTTTGTTACCTTCTGAAGACTCCTCTTCACCTTGTCTCTTTATTGAAAAGTTAGTTGGAATTACAAGTTCACTCCACGCAGTTGGTGAAGATTCCTCGACTTTTGACATTTTTTCAATTCTGTCAAAGGTTTCATCCGGAAAAGAAAGATTTAAGGCAGCAGTTGAGTGAACTGCAGTTACAGTAAACTTGGCAACTACACTCTGATTAGGAGATATAACCGCAAGCTCAACCGGAAGATTAGTATCAGCATCCTTGGAAACGATAAAACCATATCTGATTTCATCCACAGGAGATAACCTTAAGACTGTTACCTTTCTTCCTGCAAGTCTTGTTCTTCCAAGAATACTGCAGTCATAACCGTTAAGATTTGACTCATTTGAAAAAATCTTGTCCCAGATTAAAGTCTGATGCCAGATAAGAGGACCAACAAATCCTCGATTCTGATTATAGTCAAATCCCTTGTTTTTTCTTATTGAATATCCTGAAACCTCATTGTTCAGAGACTTCCATGTTGTATATGGGATTCCATTCTTATTAAGATGTACCAGAGAAAGGGGCTCCATCTCAGACTGAGCAGACTGAATAACAGTTGCTTCTATGTTTGAGTTTACGTATGTATCTTTTAAGGAGTTAAAATCCAGTTCGCACTGTTCAACATCTGATGCAGAAGCTGTATTTATAAATAAAAAAACCGCAGTACATACAACTCCTGCGGTTATTTCAAAAAGTCTTTTCATAAAATACTAATTGTTTGAAGCCGTATCTAATACATAACCTCTAATGTAATTATTTATACGCTCAACTTCAAGTTTTTGTTGTTTCTTAAGCTCAATATTATTAGCTGAGACACTGTCTTTGTCAGATTTATCCTCATTCAGCTTTATCTCATTTGAGCTCTTACGGTTAGTCTGATAGCTTGCAAGATTTGCAGTTCCAATAGCTCCGATTGTTGAAGCAGCTGAAACCTCGTTAGATACGGTACCCTCTGCATTGTAGGTCTGATATCCTATGATTGTAACTGCGGCAACTGAAGCTGCAATTGCCATCTGAGCGATACCGAAAGAAACTTTCTTGAATACATTCTTTAAAGAATGTACTGAAACAGACTGAATCTCAGTCTGATCTACAAGCTCAGGAGTAATATTCTCTTCCTGAATTCTATTCATCAAAGATGCGGCAAAATCTGGTTTTAGCTGACTGCCAGACATTTCATTTCTGAGAGTTGCGCCAATCAAAGACCAATTCTGAATATGCTCAACATCATTCTCTGAAAGCTTCAGCCTTCCTTCTGGTAAATTCTCTCCGTCATACAAAGCAGATTTTAGCTCTTCTTTGTCAACATTCTGAAAATTCATCATAGTTACTCCTAAAGTAAATCGTTACTTTCCAGCAAATCTAGACATTCTTTCCTCGATGAACTGTCTGGCTCTGAAGATTCTGGATCTTACAGTTCCAATCGGGATCTGCAGTAAATCTGCCATGTCCTCGTAGGACATTCCCTCAACTTCCCTCAGCATGATTGCCTGTCTTAGCTCCTCAGGAAGTTCCTTCATCGCACTTAATATCACTTGCTGTAATTCTTGCGATTCTATTATTTTATCTGGCGACTCTTTACTTGTAAGAACACCTTGAGCATCAATTGACTGAAATTCTTCCGAATCTACATCAATGTGATTTTTTCTCTTGCTGTTAGACTCAAGATAAGTCTTAGCGGAGTTCACTACAATTCGATACAGCCAGGTATAAAACGAACTTTCTCCACGGAAATTGTTAATCGCCTTGTATGCTTTTATAAAAGCTTCCTGTGCAACATCGTTAACATCAGCAGAATTTCCAACAAATTTAGAAATAATCTGAGCAACTTTATGCTGGTATTTAATTACCAGTATGTTGTAGGCGTTTACATCTCCCTGCTGCACCCGCTTAACAAGAGCCTCATCGCTTGAGGCTTTTTGTAGATTTTCATCGGATGCCATCGTTTTACCTTTACCTTTTTTGACCAAGAGTTTTTTTTAAAGTTCAAAAAAAATTTAACAGATCATTAAACTATGATGTTAATCACAAAATTTTTGCTTAACCTTCATCTAATTAAGTAATTTTGACATTCTCAACATTCTAAAGCAAGTAACAGAGGACAAAAGTAGGATTTATACCTTAAGTTTATCTGTACTTATATGGGGCATAGACCTGTAACAATATATTGAATATACAAAAAAACAATAATCCGTTGTAGAATCTTCAAGCTAGATCAAACATTCATTCAATATCGACGCTTAAGCGCCTTAGGATAATAATATGAACTATACAACAGACTGCCTTATTATCGGCAGCGGTGCTGCAGGTCTAACTCTTGCTTTAGGTCTTGCAGAAAAAACCAAGGTAATTGTTCTTTCTAAAGAAACAGCTTGCGCTGGATCCACAAATTATGCTCAGGGTGGTATTGCTGGTGTTTACAACATTAAAGACGATGATGACAGCATCGCAGCACACATAAAGGATACCTGCATAGCAGGAGGATATCTCTGCGATGAAAAAACAGTTGAATTTGTTGCAAAAAATGCCCACGATGCAATTCAGTGGCTAATTGATTCAGGAGTACCATTCGATCTTAAGGAAGAAAAAGCAACAGATGAACAGTCTCCATATCATCTGCACAGAGAAGGCGGACACTCTCACAGAAGAATTTTCCACGCAGAGGATCATACCGGTAAATCAATTCAGGAAACTCTAACTGCTCTTGCAAGAAAGCATCCAAATATTACTCTTCTTGAAAACCATAACGCGATTGATCTTGTTACAACCAGAAAACTAGGTTTGCCTGGAAACAGAGTAATCGGTGCATATGTACTAAACAACGAAACAAGTCACGTAGAAACCATTTCAGCAAAATTTATAGCACTATGTACCGGTGGAGCATCAAAGGTTTACCAGTACACCTGCAACCCTGAAGTATCTTCAGGTGACGGCATCGCAATGGCTTACAGAGCAGGCTGCCGTGTAGCAAATATGGAATTCAATCAGTTCCACCCAACAACACTTTACTGCGATGCAGACAGAAACTTTCTATTAACAGAGGCCTTACGTGGAGAAGGAGCTCAGTTAAAGAGACCTGACGGCACCAGATTTATGCAGGATTACGACGAAAGACTTGAACTTGCACCAAGAGATATTGTTGCAAGAGCAATCGATCATGAAATGAAGAAACTAGGTGCAGACTGCATGTATCTGGATATTTCCTTCAAGGAACCAGAATTTGTTAAAAAGCACTTTCCAACAATCTATGAACGCTGTCTGAAGGTTGGTATTGATATAACCAAGCGTCCAATTCCAATTGTACCTGCAGCTCACTTTACATGTGGCGGTATCATGGTAGATAACAATGCGAGAACAGACATAGAGAATCTGTATGCAGTTGGTGAATGTGCCTATACAGGACTTCATGGAGCAAACAGACTGGCATCTAATTCTCTTTTGGAATGTGTAGTGTACGGTAAGGCCGCTGCAACACATATTCTGAAACATCTGTCTGATGCAGAAATCGCGGATATTCCTGACTGGGATGAAAGCCAAGTAACAAATTCTGATGAAGAAGTCATTATTACTCATAACTGGCATGAACTAAGGCTTACCATGTGGGATTATGTTGGAATTGTGAGAACCAACAAGAGACTGGAGAGAGCAATGCATAGAATTGAACTTCTAAAGAAGGAAGTTCATGAATATTACTCTAATTTCCGAGTAACAAGAAATCTTCTTGAGCTTAGAAATCTCCTTGACGTTGCAGAGATTATTGTTAAATCAGCAATGATGAGAAAAGAGTCTCGCGGCTTACACTACAATCTTGATTATCCAAATCTTGAGGAACATTCAGGTCCAACCATTCTGAATCCTTAAGAAGTTACAACATCGACCAGGATTTATTCTTGGTCGTTTTTTATAGACTTGTCCATGAAAACCCACCACACAATCACGCTCGTTTGACATCCTCCTCTTGTTGAAGCAAGAGGATTCCTACTGCTGACATTACTGTTCAGCTTCAGAGGGTTCACAGTGCTGACTCCTTTTGGAGTTCACTTTCTGTGCTAGCCGGGCGAGCCCCGCCCTTAGGATATTTCCCGCTGCATTTTCATCTGCATTAGCTGTATATCCACAGTTCGTACAGCAGAAATGAGCCTGAGTTATGCGATTGTCTTTTGAGACATG
>NZ_FUXX01000096.1 GCF_900167015.1 Succinivibrio dextrinosolvens DSM 3072 | reverse complement strand
CAGAAATTGATCACTTAAGTTTCTAGGTCATACTAACAGAATTTAAGGCTTGTTTCCTGAAATTAATTGGAGACAGGCCTTTTAATTTTTTACAAACTCTGTCAGTGTTATACCATTTTATATAATCTTTAATAGCTTTCTCTAGGTCTTTTAAATCCTTAAATGTCTTTTCCTTTCCATAAAACATTTCAACCTTCATTCTTCCAAAGAATATCTCAATCATAATGTTGTCATGAGTAGTAGCTTTCCTGGACATGCTTTGAACCAGATTATGCTCTTTAAGCCAGTTGCAATAATTGATATGTTGATATTGCCAACCCTGGTCTGAATGAACTAAAGCTCCTGTGACATCATTCTCTTCGAGAACATCTTCAAATCGTTTTAACATACGGTTAATCTGGTCAAAGGTTGTATGTCTAGCAACATCATAGGCAACAATTTCATTGGTACACATATCAATGATTGGAGATAGGTATAACTTACCTTCTGCAATAGCAAATTCGGTAATATCTGTTGCAAAGCTGGTCATTGGCTTAGGAGGATTGAACTCTCTGTTAAGTATGTTTGGCGCTATCTTTCCAACTGTTCCTTTGTAAGAGTTGTATTTCTTATATGATTTAGGATGTGCTCCCTGAAGCTGCAGGTGATGCATTAGCTTATGAACTGTCTTGTGGTTCAGATGCATTCCCTGGTTGCGTAAGGCATACATTACACGTCTATATCCATAACGTTCCTTGCTATCAGAATGAATCTTCCTGATTGCTGCAATCTGCTCACTATAGACTGCATCTAAACATTTAGAAGGAGCTTTACGCAGCTGGTAAAGGTATGAGCCTCTACTCATCTGAGCTTCTTCTAAAAGCATTTTGAATGGGTATTTAGGCCTTAGCTCAAGCACTAATTGAGCTTTTATTTGTTGTTTTTCTTTCTTAGATAGTCTTGTGCTAAGGCCTCGAATTTTTTTGAGAATTCTTCATGGCAGCGAAGTCTTAAAAGCTCTTCTTTTAATGCTTTTATTTCTTCTTTTGTATAATCTTCTTTGTCGGAACTTAACAGATTGTCTAGATTTACTTTATTTTTGTTATCCTTGACTGCTTCTTTTCTTGGTCTGCCATTTTTCTTCATATTTCTCAGTCCTTCTTCTCCATTGGTCTGATAAATATGATACCAAGTTCTTACACTTTTTTTATCAGGAATACCGTATCTAGTAGCTATATCTCTGAAAGATCCTTCTCCATTTACATAAGCTTTAACAACTGTAATCTTGAAATCCGATGTGTATATATTATATTTACTATGGTCTTGTAATGAATTATTTTCAAGTAATCTTGATAATTCTCTTACGTAATCACGATTCAACCCCCATTTATTCGCAGTACAAGAAGCTCCAATCCTAAAGTAATCTTCAGCAACAAGTAATCTTTGTTCATAAGTTAATTTCATAACAAAACCCCGTTATCAATCATTGTGATCAATAACGGGGTTCATACTA
>NZ_FUXX01000039.1 GCF_900167015.1 Succinivibrio dextrinosolvens DSM 3072 | reverse complement strand
ATAAGAATAAGACTTGCCAACTACTACAGAGACCATGGAGATGAGGCAGGATATCAGCTACTAAAAGGCTCCAGATTCCTTCTGCTTACACGTAATTCTCGATTATCTGAAGAAAAGAAAATCAGACTTGATTCTATCCTAAGCTACTACAATGAACTCAATAAAGCCAATGAACTAAAGGAGCTGTTACCTGAAGTCTATGAAGTTAACTCTAAGGCTGAAGCAGAACGATTATGGACTGAATGGGTAAGGCTAGCAATGTACTCTGGTGTTGAGGAAATAATGAAATTTGCTAAGAGTCAGAATGACCACTACAGAGATGGTATTACCAATGCTGGCATCTACCATATCAGGACAAGCGTTCTGGAAGGTATAAACAATAAGATTAAGGTTCTAAAGCGTGTAGCCTATGGCTACAGGGATTTAGATTATTTCTTTTTAAGGATTAGAAGTGCATTCAGGGGGAAGTTTACACCAATCCCGGCGATTGAATAGAAGAAAGCCCTGATGAATTTTATTATATTCAAATCAGGGCTTTCCACAGATTCACGGATGAACCATTATTTATGCAAAGGAAAGCTATGGTTTTGTGGAGAGGGGGAGGAGTATAAGAAAAGGTTAATTGTCATATCAGAAAAAATAACCCCCGCCGAAGCGAGGGTATTCTTAGAAGTTCAAGCTAAAATTACTTGCCTGACTCTTCCATTGACTTGATTAACTCAAGAACCTTGTTTGAGTAACCGATTTCGTTGTCGTACCATGATACTAACTTAACGAAGTTGTCGGTTAAAGCGATACCAGCCTTCTCGTCGAAGATAGAAGTACGGGTGTCACCTAGGAAGTCTGATGATACAACAGCATCAGCAGTGTAACCTAGAATGCCCTTTAAAGCACCCTCTGAAGCAGCCTTAACAGCAGCACAGATGTCCTCGTAAGAAGCACCCTTCTTTAAGGTACAGGTTAAGTCAACCATTGAAACGTCAAGAGTTGGAACACGTACTGACATACCGGTTAACTTGCCGTTTAATGAAGGAATTACCTTACCAACAGCCTTAGCAGCACCAGTTGATGAAGGAATGATGTTACCAGCAGCTGCACGACCACCGCGCCAATCCTTCATTGAAGGACCGTCAACAGTCTTCTGAGTAGCAGTTGTTGAGTGAACAGTTGTCATTAAGCCGTTCTCGATGCCGAACTCGTCGTGGATAACCTTAGCTAAAGGAGCTAGACAGTTAGTGGTGCATGATGCATTTGAAACGATGTCCTGACCAGCATAAGTGTCATTGTTAACACCCATAACGAACATTGGGGTTGAATCCTTTGAAGGAGCTGACATAACAACACGCTTTGCACCAGCCTGGATGTGAGCACGTGCCTTCTCATCAGTTAAGAATAGGCCAGTTGACTCAACAACGTACTCAGCACCAACGTCACCCCACTTTAAGTTTGCTGGATCACGCTCTGCAGTAACACGAATGGTGTTGCCGTTTACAACTAAGTTACCGTCAACAACATCGATGGTGCCGTTGAACATACCGTGCATGGTGTCATACTTTAACATGTATGCCATGTAATCTGGTGGGCATAGGTCATTGATACCAACAACCTGAATACCTAACTCTGGACGTAGGATTGATGCGCGGAATACGAAACGACCGATACGGCCAAAGCCGTTAATACCAACTTTAATAGTCATATTAAAAGTTACCCGTAGTTAACAATTGACAAAAAATAAAAACATTAAAAAGATACTATAAATCTGACGATTGTCAAGATAAGCTCTTTTTAACTTAACACTTTTATAAAAGTAGCTTTATCACTAAAGCAGATATAGTTTAGAACATTGTTTAAAATTTTCAAATCTATTTTTGGTATTAGTTCAAAAAAAATCTTTTATATAAGCTTAAAAATTATTCTGCTTAATATAACATACTGATTTTTTTGTTAAAATACAGTAAGAAAAGAGTTAATTCTGACCTGAAAATTTTTTTCTTATTTTTTATTTTAATTACATAAATGTGATTTAGTTCAAATAATTATGCACTATCATCACTCATTTCAATATCATTGATTAAAAGCTTTAAATCTTACGAAATATTACACAATATTCACCGTCAATGACCAATTTGAAACAGATCACAACTTATGTGAAGATTTTGAGCCTAGCTCAAATTTTTGAATAAAAAGATGGTGCATTCTGGCAATTTTGCAAGCAATTTAGCAGTTTAGTGAGTATCATACTTGCGGATTCATTCCTAGGTTCAAATTTACAAACATTATTCTTATAAAGGAACTCAGGTTTAATCTATATTTATGAAGAATAGGTCTGCAATTTTGGAGCTTTTTGAAATTTGCAGTAAATCACCTACCTAAAATACATTGATGTTTGCATTAAATTAAACTAACTATAAAAAGAAATGGCATAACCATGATTGACATTCAATTACTAGCGGATAAAAAAGGTATAGCCCGCACCTATCTGGATGCGACTAACAAGCTTGTTTATATTTCTGAAGAAAGTAGAAAGTCTCTACTCGAAATATTAGGCTATCCTGTAAACGATGAGCGTGCTCTGCAGAAACTCTTGGATAAAGAGGAGCTCGATGAATATACCAGTGTTCTTGATCCTGTAACAGTGCTTACAGATGAAGATGAACATCAGTTCTATATCAGAACTCCTGAATCTTTTGGGGAAGATGAGACTGCACAGCTTACTGTAACCCTGAAACTTGAAGACGGTCGCAAGATCGAACGCAATATTCCTCTTGAGCAGGTGGAAATTGCTGATTACAAGAATATTCAGGGAACAGTATATGATATCCGCCGCTACAAGCTTATGAGCGATCTTCCATACGGATATCACGAGTGTAATGCTTTTATCAAATCTAAAAAGAAGACCTTAAAGTCAATCAGCATGTCTTTGATTGTATGTCCTTCAAAGGTTTACACTCCTAAGGAAATTCTTGAAGGCAGGAAAGTATGGGGCGTAAGCTCTCAGCTATATACCGTAAGATCCAAGAATAACTGGGGTATTGGCGATTTTGAGGATCTAAAGCAGCTTTTACTTGGCGTATATAAATGCGGTGGACAGTTTGTCGGTTTAAACCCAATGCACGCTGGATATCCTGCTGTTCCGGATGAGTCTGCCGTAAGCCCATATTCACCATCATCCAGAAGCTTCATCAATGTTATCTATATTTCAGTTCCATCCGTACCTGAGCTTTTAAACTGCAAGCCTGCACAGGATCTCATTCACTCAGAGAAATTCCAGCAGCGTCTGCATGTTCTAAGAGACAAGGAATATGTTGATTACCGCGGTGTAATCGAGGCTAAGCTGGAAGTATTACGTGTCATCTTTGATAACGTCAAGGTAGATGACAAGAGATCATCCCGCGGCAACAAGTTCCTTCGCTTTATGGAGCAGGGCGGTGAACAGCTTATTAACATGGCTACCTATGACGCACTTCAGGCTCACTACTATGAAAGCGGTGTGAATGCCTACTCATGGGAGGTCTTTGAAAAGGAATATCAGAACGTCAATTCACCTTTTGTAGAGCAGTGGCGTAAAGATCATTACAAGGATGTTCTTTTCTACTGCTATCTTCAGTTCCTGGCAGCAGAGCAGCTTGATGATGCCTATAGAACAGCAAAGAATGCCGGCATGATGATCGGTACCTATCGTGATCTTGCTGTGGGTGTCGCAAAACAGAGCTGTGACGTCTGGTCAGATGTCGATAATGTGTTCTCTCCTTCAGGTTCGATCGGTGCTCCTCCTGATCCATTAGGACCTCTAGGTCAGAGCTGGGGATTGTCTCCAATGACTCCGAATGCCTTAAAAAAGGCTGCTTATCGACCAATGATCAGAATGTACCAGGCTAATATGAAATCCTGCGGAGCGATCCGAATTGATCATGCAGCAGGATTATTTAGACTTTGGATCACAAAGTTGGGATCTCCTGCTTGCGAAGGAGCTTACGTTCATTATAGTATGCATGATTTACTCGGAATCATTGCTCTTGAGTCTCACCGTAATAAGTGTTTGGTTATTGCGGAGGATTTGGGCACTATTCCAGTGGAATTAACCAAGGCTTTGAAAAAGGTTGGGGCTTTCTCCTATAAGATCTTTTTTGATGAGCGTGCTGAGGATGGCGGCTATATTGCTCCTCAGGATTATCAGTCTCAGGCAATGTCTGCACTTACAACTCATGACATGCCAACACTGGTAGGCTGGTGGAATTGCTTTGACCTGTCTTTAGGTAAAGAATTAGGTATTTATACCGAGGAAGAGGCAATCAATCTTGCTGAGCTAAGAGAGAATGCCAAGCAGCGTATTTTAGACAGCATGCATGGACTTGGCAGTGTATCTGACGATATTTCAAGAGATGCAAAAGAAGTGAAGATGACTCCTGATTTTGCAAAAGCACTGCAGATTCATATGTGTAAGGGATCATGCTCTTTATTCAGCACTCAGATTGAAGATTGGATTGGAGTAGATAAGCCTGTTAATATCCCTGGAACCAATACTGAGTATCCTAACTGGCGCAGAAAGTTAACTGCGGATCTTGAGTTCATATTCGATATGGAGCACGTGAAGACCATGACCAAGGAAATGACTGACGCCAGAAATAAATAAAAAAATAAGTATTTTGAGGAGACAGCATAATGCTGATTGATGATTTAAATAACGCAAAGATTGGCAATCCTTTTGAAACACTAGGTCTGCAGAAGTTAGAGGGAAGCTCATATATTTTGAGAGCATGGTTACCTAGTGCACATAGCGTTGAAGTTTATTCCATTGACGGAAAGGATTTCATCTGCACTCTCACCATGGTACATCCAGATGGACTTTTTGAGGAGAAGATTTCCTGCGAGAAGCCATTCCACTATATGTTCAAAGTAACATATGCCGATGCTACTGTAGACGTTATTGACCCATATCAGTTCAGAGACGAGGCTTTCTTTGGTCTTAACACCATGAACGAAGATCCTGAGAACATCTATAGAACCTTAGGTGCTCAGCTTATAGAACTTAACGTTGACGGTGTAAAAATCAAGGGAACCAAATTTGCAGTATATGCTCCATCAGCAACTGCTGTAAGTGTTATCGGTGACTTCAATTTCTGGGACGGTCGCCGTCTGCCAATGGCCAAGAGCCTTTTAGGTCACTGGGTTCTGTTTGTACCAGGCCTAGGTGCAGGACTTCGTTACAAGTACGAGATTAAGGATCCGTTCGGTAACCGTCTGCCTCACAAGGCTGACCCTGTTGGCTTCTATCATGAGCAGTATCCATCATTTGCTTCAATTATCTCTGATCAGCACTCATATACATGGCATGATCAGGAGTGGAAGAAGTCACAGCTTAACAATAAGCTTGAACAGCCAATCTCAATCTATGAGCTTCACTTAGGTTCATGGAAGAGAGATGAGAACGGTCAGCCTTTAAGCTACCGTGAGCTTGCAAAAGATCTTTTAGATTATGTAAAGGAAATGGGTTATACCCACATCGAGCTGATGCCTATCATGGAGCATCCTTTCTCCGGTTCATGGGGCTATCAGCCAACCGGTCTGTTTGCTCCAACCTCAAGATTCGGCAGCATTGATGACTTCAAGTTCTTCGTAGATACCTTCCACCAGAATGGTATCGGTGTGATTTTAGACTGGGTTCCAGCTCACTTCCCAACCGATGCTTTCGGTCTTGCAAAGTTTGATGGTACCTGTGTTTATGAGTACGAAGATCCTCGTCGTGGATGGCATCCTGACTGGAACTCTCTGATTTATGACTTTGGTCGTGATACAGTTCGTCGCTTCCTGATTGCTTCAGCTTTAGTATGGCTTGACCTGTACCACATCGATGGTCTGCGCGTTGATGCAGTAGCCTCAATGCTTTACTGGGATTACTCAAGAAAAGACGGCGAGTGGATCCCTAACGTTGACGGCGGTAACATCAACTATGAGGCTGTAAGCTTCTTAAAGTGGTTCAACGAGGAAGTTTACAAGAAGTATCCTCACGCCTTCACTATTGCAGAGGAATCAACTGCCTTCACAGGCGTATCACGTCCTACCTTCTCAGGCGGTTTAGGCTTCGGCTTCAAGTGGAACATGGGCTGGATGCACGACTCTCTTGAGTACATGCAGACCGATCCATTCTTCCGTAAGTATCACCATGGTGAGATGTCATTCTCAATGATTTATGCTTTCAATGAGAATTTCATTCTTTCAATTTCTCATGATGAGGTAACTCACGGCAAGCATTCTCTACTATACAAGATGCCAGGTGACGAGTGGCAGCAGGCAGCTAACTTGCGTGCTTATCTGACCTACATGTATGCTCACCCAGGCAAGAAGCTGAACTTCATGGGCTCAGAAATCGGTCAGGGTTCAGAGTGGAATGATGATGCTCAGCTTGACTGGTGGTTACTGAAGTATCCTAAGCATCAGGGTATCCAGAAGCTTATCAAGGATCTGAACAAACTGTACAGATCAGAGCCTTGTCTGTGGAGAACCGATTACGATCCTGCTTCATTCAAGTGGCTTGACGTTAACGACTCGGAGCACAGCGTATTTGCTATGCAGCGTAATAATGGCAAGGACTTCATCGTTGCTGTATCAAACTTCACTCCAGTTCCATATGTTGCTTACCGCTTAGGTGTACCAGAGCCTGGTACCTATGAGGTAGTATTCAACTCTGACGACAAGCAGTACTGGGGTAGTGCATACGGTACAGGTGAGACTAAGCTTGTAGCTTCAAATATCTCATGGCAGAACTGCTATCATTCAATTGTGCTTGATCTGCCTCCACTATCAACTCTGCTCATCAAGAAGATTTCAGATTAGAAACTAAATCTTCATACAAAAACAAAAGGAGGATCTATAAGGTCCTCCTTGTCTTAAACTCTCAGATTTACACCGAAACGTCCATGTTTTCCATGGGAGCAGGAAATTTAACTATAAACTTTTTACCTTCGAATTTACTGTTACTGAATGTTTTTCGATGTTCATATTCTTCTGACCCAACCTCATTCTCATCTTAAGAAAGTCTTTTAATTTGCCAGAAAAAAAACAGATAAGGTGAAAAATAATAAAAAGGTAGTGTTTTTTTATGAATTTTTTCAAAAATCAGAGAACTTCACATAGTTGATAAGAAAAGTTGCCTAAAATTCCTGCAAAGTTTAACTTGCTAAGTCTGATTTCCGATAATTAGGGAAAGATCTGACTTAAAAATTTATAAAAAAAAAAAACTAAAACAAATATAGTTAGCAGATAAAACAACAGATCTTAAGAACTTGAGGAATGTGGTATGAATCAACCTATCTCCCGGCATGTGGATTTCAGGCTTGTTCCTTTGGGTGTAACTCTTACCGAGGGAGGCTGCTATTTTTCAGTGTGGTCTCCAAACGCTGAACAGATAGTGGTCCATCTGTATGATAAAAGCGAACATGAAATCAGAAGAGTAAGTCTTCCTGAGAAAAAGGGCTGTGTCTGGTATGGCTTTATCGACGGAGTCCAGGTTGGTGATCTTTATGGATATGAAGCCATCGGTGAGTATGACCCTTCACGCGGTCTTTATTTCATGAAGGATCATATTCTGGTAGATCCTTATGCCAAGGCTCTCTCCAAGCCTTTTGTCTACACCGAGGATCGCTATCATAATCACTATGACGATTTCATTCCGAAGGCCATTGTCTGTGATGATTCTGATTTTGACTGGCAGGGCATTCAGAAGCCTGCCATATCCCTTGATGATCTTCTAATCTATGAGTGCAATGTCAAGGGCATGACCATGCTTAATGATGATGTGCCTCCAGAGAATCGCGGCAAGTTTTTAGGCATGTGCCATGAGAAGGTGATTGCACATTTAAAGAGACTGGGTATTACTGCAGTGCAGTTAAACCCTATCTATGCCTATGTCTCAGAGCCTCATCTTTCCAAGATCGGCAAGGTTAACTACTGGGGATACAATCCTGTCTGCTACTTTGCTCCTGATCCTAGATTTGCTGTAAATCCAAGAAATGCCGTCAATGAGTTTAAAGAGATGGTTCGCGAGTTCCATCGTAACGGTATTGCAGTGATTCTGGATGTTGTATACAACCATACCGGCGAAGGTGGTAACGGCGGCAGTGTCCTGAGCCTTAAGGGATTTGATGCTCACAACTATTATGTTCATCCACGCAATGAGGATGGTTCTACAGATTTTGGCAATTTCTTTGATGTAACCGGATGCGGTAACTCTGTAAATGTTGATTCAAGACCAACCGTGAATCTGGTTTTAAACTCAATGACTCACTGGCTTGAGGATATGCAGGTCGACGGCTTCAGATTTGACCTATGTGTGACCTTATGTCGTGAAAGTCACGGTGAAGTCTTTAATGAATTCGATCCTAACTGTGCTTTTTTAAAGGGGTGTTTCTGCAATGATTCTATTAACAAGTCAATTCTTATTGCTGAGCCTTGGGATGTTGGAAACAATGGTTATCATGTGGGCGGTTTCCCACAGGGATGGGCTGAGCAGAATGACAGATTCCGTGACACGGTAAGACGGTTCTGGCGAGGAGACAAGGGGCTCATCGGCGAGTATATCACCCGTATTATGGGATCACGTGATATTTACTTAAAAGAGACCCGCTCCATCAAATCCAGTCTGAACTTTGTAACCTATCATGACGGCTTTACCTTAAATGATCTGGTTTCCTATAACTCCAAGCATAATGAAGCCAATGGAGAGGATAACCGTGATGGCTGTAATGACAATTACTCCACAAACTGCGGAAAGGAAGGCCCAACTACCGACAAGAAGGTAAATGCCAAACGCTGGCAGATGAAGCGAAATCTTATAGCATCGACAATTCTGAGTCAGGGTATTCCTCACCTTTTAGGCGGTGATGAGTTCTCAAGAACACAGCAGGGTAACAATAATGCCTACTGTCAGGATAATGAAATCTCCTGGACCAAATGGGATTATTCTGAGGAGAACAGGAATTTTATTACCTTCATCTCTCTTTTAAACCAGATTCGTCATGAATCCATGATGCTTCGTGAGCTGCTTCTTATTGATGACAGTTATCGCGTAAGCTCCAAACGTTCAAGCTATGATGCAACCTGGTACCGTCCTGACGGAGTTCAGATGCATTCTGCAGACTGGACCAATCCTGATACCAAAACCGTTATTCTGGTGGCCGGTGCAGTTAATGATGAAGAAGGCGAGAGCTGGTGTGTAATCTTTAATCAGAGAGAAAAATCTCAGAGCTTTAAGCTTCCACCTGTATCTCCTGGCCGAGAGTGGGTAGAGATTTTCAATACCGCAACAGATAATGGTCTGCCTGAATCAAGTCATGCAGTAAAGAGTGTTACAACCACCTGTCCTTGCATCAGGGTGTTCAAGCTTAGAAATACTGTTGTAAAAAAGATTGTAGACTCAGTATCAATTGAGTCTAAGACCAGACATTCTAATCGTTCTTAGGAATGTTGTTGATTGCTACACGCTACACCGTGGTCTAATGCCATGGCATAGCGTGTTTTTTTGTAAGAAGTTTTTAAACTCTGCTAATCTGTAACATAGCTCTGCACAAACTACAGAGTTACATCACGGATAGCACCTATAGCCATAAGCTTAGGTTTTTTCTCGCTGACAGCTGCACTCTTATCTAAGAGATCAAGTATGGTCTTAACATACTCTGGTGCTATAACTCCAGATGCTGTCTTTATGAACAGTGATCTGAAGAGATTAGCTTTGCTGCCGCCTTCTGGTGTTAGATGTACAAGCGAAATCTCATCCTTGTCATCCTTCTTTAAAGCATCCTTCATATCCTCAAAGACACCGAACAGGTCATTGCAGTCATCGATAAGGTTTAATGAAAGGGCATCCTCACAGAGGAATACCTTACCTTCGGCGAATACTCTGTAGTCAGTGTTCTTAAGAGCAGGGCGGGAATTTCTAACCAGAGAAATAAAGTTCTCGTAGATGCCTTCAACCTCAAGAGTATTCATTCTGCGCTGAGACTCAGGCATTCTGACTGCAACAGGAGTTCTTGCTAGCTCAGAGGTTTCAACTCCATCCTGTCTTACACCATACTCGTTTAAGAGATCATGAATACCAAGACCCAGGGAGAATACACCGATTGAGCTGGTGATAGTAGTAGGTGTGGCATAGAGCCTGTCACAGGCGGTACTGATCCAGTAGGCACCTGAGGCACAAAGAGAGTTCATGGAAACATAAACAGGAATATCTCGTGTCGCTTTAAGATTTAAAATCAGATTTCTGATCTTCTCTGAGGCACTGACTGAACCGCCAGGTGAATTGATATAGAAGATTACACCTTTGATTCTGTTATCCTCAAGAATCTTCCCGATCTGAGTGGCGATATTATCAGGAGTAAATTCGGTTGGTCGTTCAGAGAAATCCTTAATTTCTCCGATACCGTATAAAACAGCAATCTCTGAGCTGCCATCCTGTGTTTCTACGGTTACAGGATTATTAGAACCACTCTTTCTGTGCTTCTTTTTCTTTGCCTTTGACACAACTGATGAAGTCTTCACTGAGTCAGCAAGATCCTGATAGTCAGTCATGTTCGGATTGAGCATATTATCTACATAGCCGTAATCGTTTGATAAGGCATATTCAAGATTAAGCTGTGAGTTAATTTCATCCACAAGACCCATGCTTTTGAGAAGCTGAGCCTCAGATCCTCTGAATCTGTCAAGCTCTGAAAGGAAACGCTCCGGATTGTCAAAGACAGTACTTAAAGCTTTAGATGCATTCTCTCTTGTATTTAATGATTCCTTATAAAGTTTCCACAGAGAATCAAAGATATGCTGATACTCTTTTTTTACACCATCAGACATTCTGTTTTCGGTGAAGATTTCAACTGCACTCTTAAATTCTCCTGCCTTGAATACCAGAGGTTCAACTCTGAATCTTTCAAGAAGATCCTTCAAGTACAGATTTGAGCTTGCAAAGCCTTTAAAATCAAAACCGCCAAGTGGATCAATTATGATGCTGTCAGCTGCTGTGGCGATTCTGTAAGCTGATGCTCCATAGCTCTCTGCAAAGACAGTAATTCTGGTGTCAGGCTTATTTTCCTTGTATTCACAGATAGCATTATAGATACGTTCTGCAACAGGGAATGTGGTTATGCAGTCGGTGAGATCAAAATAGATTTCCTTGATTGCATCTTCACTCTGTGCAGCCTTCAGAGCCTTCTCAATAGAGAGAATGTCATTGATGCGTCTGTTGTTGAGTTTTTCATCAAGATTACGGGTCAGCTTTGAGTAGTCATCATCAGGAAGAGGATACTCATATACCGGTCCGTTTAGACCAAAGTATAAAACAGGCTCTATATGTCCTGCTTCATAGCTGCTTTTGCCTGAGAACTCAGCAATTACATCCGAGCCTTTGTCTGCAACGGTATTAACCATGCTGACCAGGGCAAAAATAGCAATGATGAGCAGAATGAAAATGATATTGAAAACCGTGTTTCTGATGAAGGTAATAACAGAGCCTATCATCATGAACAGATGACATAAACCTTTTAGTAGAGAAGGGGAGTCTTTCTTTACTGAGCCAGTCTGAATGGTTATGTAGTCACTGCGGTTTTGGGAGGTGGAATTATTTGGATCTTTAAAATCCATAAGGCATATCCTCAAAAATAGAAGACAGGACTTCTGTGTCCTGTCTTATGAGCGTTAATTAGATTATTTTGTAACAGCTGGGGCCTGAGAGGTTGACTGTACGATCTTCATAACAGAGCTTACCATGCCTGATACATCTGAAAGATTGTTTGGAACAATCAGAGTATTGTTGGTCTTGGCAAGATTTGAGAAAGCCTCAATGTACTGCTCTGCAACCTTCAGGTTTACAGCAGTGTTTCCTCCCTCAGCCTGAGTTGCTGAAGCAATTGTCTCTAAAGCCTTGGCAGTTGCATTTGCAATGGCGATGGTAGCCTGAGCCTTACCTTCTGCGATATTGATTTCAGACTGCTTCTCACCTTCAGATTTAGCAATGGCAGCTTCTCTTGCACCGTTTGCAAGGTTAATCTGCTCCTGCTTTCTACCCTCAGACTCGAAGATAACTGCTCTTTTCTCTCTTTCTGCGGTGATCTGTCTCTGCATAGCCTGCAGAATAACTGCTGGAGGAGTAAGATCCTTGATTTCATAACGCAGAACCTTAACACCCCAGTTTAAAGCAGCCTCGTCAATTGCTGCTACAACCTGGTTGTTGATGACGTCTCGCTCTTCAAAGGTCTCATCCAGAACCATCTTACCGATTACAGAACGCAGAGTGGTCTGAGCAAGCTGGGTGATAGCCACGATGTAATTAGATGTACCGTAGGAAGCAAGCTTTGGATCGGTTACCTGGAAGTACAGAATACCGTCAACTGAAAGCTGGGTGTTATCACGGGTGATACATACCTGACTTGGAGTATCCAGAGGAATTTCCTTTAGTGAGTGCTTGTAGGCAACTTTATCAATGAATGGGATGATGAAGTTAAGACCTGGATTTAAAACCTTGTGGAATTTACCAAGTCTTTCAATAACCCATGCAGTCTGCTGAGGAATAACCTTGATTGCCTTTACAGCAAAGATAATTGCAATAATTATCAGGATTAGCGCAACGCTGCCGCCTGACAGATCCATATCTAAATACATTTATATGCTCCTTAATTACTTAGTTAAAATCAGTCTGGTACCATCAACCTTCTCGATGTGGTAGATTCCAGTCTCCAGTGAGCCTTCACTGGCATATGCCTTCCACTGTGCTCCACGGTAGTTGACGGTGGCACCTCCGTCGGAATCGATTTTCTCGACGTTAATAATCTGTCCCTTATCAAGATTGTCACAATCCTGATTGGGAGTAAGCTTTTTTCTGATATTGCGTCTGAAGACAAATGCCGCAATCACACCAGCAATTGCTACTATTGCAGCAACAATACACTGGGTTGTAAAGGATGTTCCCATGAAAGCAAAGATACAGGCAATAGCACAGCCTGCCACCAGTGCCAGAAGATAGATGCTTCCTATCATCATCTCCACACCTAAAAGCACAAGGCCTAAGATCAGCCAGATAAGATAGTTTTCCATGGCTTATTACTCCTTAAGATTTGCTTTTTCTTTTATTAAGCTTTGATGAAATTACTGCAACAAAGACCACAAAGAATATGAATGGGAAAAATATGATTTCCTCGTCTTCAGGCTCAACTACTACAGCAAGATATCCTGTTATCAGAGCTACAAATACAAAGCCTATAAAAAGCAGAATTTTAAATATCTTCTGAACCAGCGAATCGAGGTTATTAGGAGTGACTGCCGGGCCTGTGTTTGGAATACTTACTGAAGAAGGGGCTCTCTGCTGATTTTTGTTTGAAATGTTCTTTTCAATTGATGGACTGTTCAGTTGTCCTGCATGCTGATTGTGTTCTTTCTGAGATTTTGTAATCTCATCCTTGATCTCATCAATTGAAGTTTTCCCAAGTTTTTCGATAAGAGATACATAATCTCCATCTTTGGGTTCGAAAGGAATGTTGCTCATAGAATCCTTATATCTCTTTGTTAGAGAGGTGAAATCTGACAGTCTTTTTATTGGGAGGACTGTTTTTTGTTTGTTATTTTCTGCAGATTAAAACTGCTGTTTTGTATGAAAAATTATAACACAGGCATCTGTTTTAATCGGGATTAGCACAAGACTTTTTAACAGCGGTCAAAAAAGAGTCTGTATATATACAGCTTTTTTGTCGAACGGAGAATGCATAACATTCATTCTCAATTGTTATGCTTTAATGAATAGGGTGGAATTTTGCCTGCTATACACTGAGGAAATTCATCAGGTTTGTGGCAGTAAGTTCTTCAGACTCTTTTCTGGTCTTTTCGATTTCCTCGGTATTTTCTGTTGATTCAGTGTAAATGTTGATAATGTCCTCTCGCAGAATTGTTATAAGCTCAGGCGCATTCTTTTCAAAATACTTTATTTCCTCGGTAAGAGATTGAGCTGTTAAGGTGTCATAGAAAACATCATGACAAATCCAGACTACAGTTGTGTCTTCGTCATAGGTTATTCTCATGTTGTTGAATCTTCCTGTTATAACATTTGAATGCAGAAGATTTCTGAAGATGACTGGATTGTTTTCTGCCTCCTCACCTAAAACCTCAACCTGCATGAAAAGCATCAGGGTTGCTTCTGAGGCAAAAAAGTTCAGAAGGCTTCCGTCCTTCAGTCTGATTGATGCAAGTCCGTCAGAGTCAAAATCTGGCAGCTCGTAGACGGTTACCTGTTTTATTAACTGATTTAAATCCTCGATTTTCATCTCTCACCTTATATTCATGTATTTCTATACTCTGATTATAGAAAAAACACATTGAATCATTATTTAAAAGCATCTGATCATCAAGGATTTTTCTTTGATTTTAAAAAAAATGTGACTACGTACTAGATTTTATATTAAATATTGTAGTTGCATTTTAAATACAAACTATAATAGTAATAATTAGAATACCAATCTATGTGTATGTGGAGGTCGTTATGAGTGACAATGTTAATAACATTAACAAATTCAATCAGATCAGTAAGGAATTTGGTAATAACAGTGTTGATAACGATTTAAATAACAATGTAAGACAACGCAGTAATTCTGTTGTTATCAGTAATGATGAGCAGAAAAACATTGAATCACTGAGAAAATCTATTGTAAACGACAAAGAAAGATTGGTGATGGATGGACATTAGTCACTGAAAATGACGATCCTAACGCTCTTCTGAATAAAGCTATCAGTAAAAATGAGGCTAACAAGACTCTGATTGGTATCGATAAGAAACTTTTTATCACAGAATTTAAGAAAGATCCTGATTCAAATAAGACAATTTTCATTGATAAGAAATCAATGCCAGGGCTTTTCAATCTGCAGAAACTTGCATCTGGTTGTCCTCTGGATTTCAAAACCAAATGTTCCAAGCAGAAGCTTGATAATTACGGTGCCCTGTCAGCAATGTACAAGGATGCTAATTCAACCAGTAAAAAGGCCTATCTGGATCTTTTAGTCGCAAATGCTCTAGGTGAGAAGATTTCCAGACTTTTCAATGGTGCTCTTACAGGCGAGGGTAAAACTCTGTGGTCAAAGCAGTCTATTCAGGCTCTTATCTGTGATCTTCTGGCTGAAAACCGTGGAGCAGAGCAGATTAAACAGGCTCAAACGGCAATAAATGACTATATTGATAAGGTATCCTTTCATTGTCAGAATCTTTCTCAGAAAAAGCTGGCACGTCTGAATTCAGTCATTATCAGCTCAAAGAATATTATTAAGTCAATTGCAGAAAATAAGCTCAAATATGCACAGAACATTATTGCAAGAGAAAATCATTATCTGAATGCGGCTAATAATATTTCAAAGCTGGATATCAAATCATTCAACATGACTGATACTTTTGGTCTGAAAGATGAAACCATTGAGAATGAAAAGCTGTCTGTTCAGCTTGGCACAGTAAGTATGGATGTCGGCTACGATGTAATCAGTTCAGCTGAAAGCAAAGCTCATAACAAAAACTATCAGGATAGCCTCAAAGCTCTTAAGACTCTTAATGATGTAAGCGATCAGGTTTATGGTGCCTTCAGAGATTCAACCTTTAACGGTCATACCATTGATACTCTGAAAAAACTTGTTGTTGAGCAGGGCTTTTCAAATGAGCATCTGCTTCATTTCTTAAATGAGAAGTCTAATGAGACCTTTAACAAGATTAAAGGTAACATTGATAAACTGTTTTCTCAGAATCCAAGTGCAGACCAAATAGCAAACGAGCTGTTATCTGTTAAGAATGATCTGAATAGAAAGGTATCAGGAGAACAGAAGAGGGAGCTTGTAAAATATATCTCTCAGAAAGTCACTGACCATAGAACTCAGAGACTAAACAACGCTATCAACCAGAACAATGTCAACGGACAGAATGTTGCAAACAACCAGAACAATGTCAACGGACAGAATGTTGCCAACAACCAGAACAATGTCAACGGACAGAATGTTGTAAACAACCAGAACAATGTTGACGGACAGAATGTTGTAAACAACCAGAATAATGTCAACGGACAGAATGTTGCCAACAACCAGAACAATGTTGACGGACAGAATGTAGCCAACATCCAGAATGAGTTTGTAAATCTGACGAAGGATGCAGAGGATAATTACAGATTTTTCTGCAGAATAATGTCAGAGGCTAGAACTGACGAGAATATTCAGAATCATTTCTCTGAAATCCTGACAGCTTTATCTGCTATGAAATTCAAATTCATTGGTATTAGTGAGCTTTTGAATCTTAATGGAACTCAGGAAGAGAAAGAAGCTAAACTTGCCAAGTTTATAAAAGATTTCGCAAAGGCTTTAGACAGTAAGGATGATGCTATAAGCTTCCTTGACAGCGTCAGCAATACTCCAATGAATTCTCTAAATAAGAGAGTTGCTATGGATTGCTTTATTTCTCCATTTACAAGCTCCTCTAATCAGATTGTATCTCAGAAAGCTTTGAAGATGCACCAGACTCTGGTGATTATGCCTGAAATCAATGATATTCTGGATAAAATTGACGCTGTTCCAAATGGAGAAACTCCTGTCTATGGAGAAAAGACTAAATATATAAAAGATATTTTATTACGAATTATGTCCAACGAATGGGCAAACATTGATTCTGTTCAGCTGAAATACCTCGTTGAGGAAAGTGTGAATGGACCTCTTAAAGAGCTTGCTCCATACTGGAATACTATTCTTGATGCTGCGTATCATGCCTTTATTGAAGAGTGGGTAAGGGCAGATCCTGAACTTAAGGCTCCAGCCAATGTTCATGCCATTAAGGCTGATGAAATGGCTCCTGATGCTGCGATTGTCTTTGAGAAAGAAGATTTAAGAGAGCTGTTCCTTAATCAGCTGAGTGACGGAGTTCTTCATAAATTATATGAAGGCAATATGGGCCTTGTTCGTGATACATCGCAGACTAAGAACATCCAAAAAATTGTAACAGAAATTAACAAGAGAACCAGTGATCAGAGAGCACTGAAGACTTTAATGACATCCAGTGTGGAAGGCAAAAAGATGCTTGCTACCAAGGAACTGGTTGAAATCCTAAAAGGTCTTGGTGTTAAAGCTGATAACATGGACAAGATGACCCCTGATGAACTTATGAAGCTCGGAATTGATAAAACCGATCTGATCATGGAGTTAAATTCAAAAGCAGGGGTACCAAGAGAATATGTAGACTCATTAAAAAATCTTCAGAAAACTGTTGGTTTACCTACAGTTAATAAACTCAGATTGGCCCAGAAAGTTCCATTTGGTGAGCCAGTAAAGGGGCAGGAAACAGCTGTTTCACTGTCTGTTATTAAGGATACTCTTGTTGATGATCTAATGGGAGTAAACAGTACTGTTCTTGAGAGCTATGGTATTGACAAGAGTAAGCTCAGCTTTACTCCGGAGGAGATTACTCTTGCAAAGAATATTCAGAAATACAATAAGGAAATTGATGTTTACAATCTTAAGCGTCAGCACAATCTGAATCCAGGTCAGTTGCCTCCTCTGCCATGTGATAACTATCCTAATGACGATAAATCAATGGCGCTTTACAACAAAATGAATGAAGCCCTACAGCTTTTGGGCGAGAAGATTTCTGAGACATCGGGAACCAGGCCTTTGTCACATGTGACAAAGCTGATGCTGGATAAATATGTAGAGCTTTCTTTACTGCATAAGGGAAGATATTTTGCTCCTTACGTAAATAATGGCGCATTCTTGGCTGCCAATGACCAAATGTCGATAAATGAATACTCTCAGTATATTGATGGCATTACTGATAATTACAACATAAAACCTGCAGATCCAGAGATTGTAAAATATGTACTTAACGACCTGTGTACTGCCAACAATATTGATGACTGGGACGGAGAACTTCAAGAGGCAACAAGAACTGCAAGAATGACTGTTGCTGATAAAAAGGTAATTCTAAATAATCTTGCTATTCTTGAGAAGAATATTGATCCTGCAACCTTCTTGGAATCAAAGGAGGAAACTGAATTCAGTAGAGACTTAAGAGCACTTCACAATGCTTCTGATGAGGAATTTAATGAGAAGCTTCTGGCTTTCTCAAGTAAATATATTAACAAAGATGTTGCCGTCAATTCAGATTCTGTTGTGCTGATTAAAACTTTTAGACAGAGTAAATCGGGGGCTGATGCTGCAGGAGATGTATTTAACAGTGCCTTTAGGGAGAACAATTCGGAAGTTATTACTAACCTCAGAAATAATTTCACTCATGACATGGATACGAATGTGACATTAAGGCAGGCTCAAAGTCAGGTTAGCGCTATTTCTAAACAGAATGTTGAACTGGTAAGACCATTAGGTTTTGAATATCTAAATAAGGGCAGTGTTAGAACTCTGGTCAGAATGGCTGCCAGTTATGCTGCCGCAAAACTTGGTTATACAGGAAAGGAAGATGTTTACTCTGCTTATAAGGACAGTAAAACATCTATAACTGATAAGCTTACTATAAGAGATACCATGATCAGATGTCTGATGGATCATGGTATTGATGAAAGTATGGCTAAAATTCTAACTGAGACCAGATTAAACCAGACCAGCACGGATTTCGTCTTCGCCAGAGCTTTCAACAAGATTAAGAATAATGTTCTTGGTATGTTCAGTGATATTGCATTTCTTTTATCGGGATTCTTTACTCCAAGTGCAACTAAAGAACATCAGAGAAGAGTCCATGACTTCAATGAATATCTGCCTGCAGTTCAGGGAATGATAAACAGATTAGGGGAGAATGAGGTCAGATATGTAAGCAGACACATGGACTTTAAATTCACTGTTGGCATTCAGGATCATTTCCAGTCTTTTAAAGATACCAACCTGGGTATTTTGAGGGCATCACTAAAGAATGCAAATGATGCAGCAATCATGATTACACGTGATCAGAACGGTAAGATAAAAGTTAATCTGAATACAACTATATTTGATGTTTCTGTTGAAGCTGATGCAATTCTTGCTGCTCATAATGTTAAGGGAATTGGTTTTAATGCAAGTGCAGGTGGTGGACGAGAGAGAATTCTCAATTTGAACTTTGATTCTGATAATGAAGCATCTGCTTTCCTGTGTAAGCTTTTCACAAGTCAGCTGACAAAAGATGATATCAGGGCAGCAACAGATGTTTCTTCAGGTACCAAAGGAGGGGTACATGCAAGTGCAACTGCAAGATTGAATCTTTTGGAGATTGTCGCAGACCATGTTTATCCAAGTGACTTTAAGGCAATTACAAACGCCCATGGAAAAGATAAGAAAGATCTTGAAAATCAGTTTGCAAAAGAACATCCTCTGTACTCAGAGCTTGAGAAATGGACCAGGATCGGCGCGATTGAAGTTGGTGGTTCTGCAGATGGTTCTAAGAGCACTGTATTTGATAATACAGGAAGCACAGAAACCAAGAAGACAGTGTTTAAACTTACTAACAAAACCAAGGTATTTACCTTTAAACCAGGAAAAATGAGACCTGATTACCATAAGGATGATTTTGGTGTTGATAAGATTATCGGTGCTAAGGATATTGCAGAGGAAGCTGTTGATACCTTTAAGAATATCACGATTAAGCAGGAAAACGAAAATGCTGCCAATTCTGATGCATCTAAGGAATTTGCAGATAAATTCAAGAAGATTGATAAGAAGATAGGTAAAATCAACTCATTAGGACTTCCTTCTTCAAGAAGCATAGAAATTGAAAAGATAAAACATTTCTCTGCCGGCAAGAAGATTATGGATGAAGCCTACGAAAAGGTTACCTATAACTATATGTCTGAGGACAGCATTAATGATCTGTTCGCTAAAAGACTTATTTCAGCGCAGGTTAGGGATAATCTGTTAAAACTTGCAGGTGATGAAAAGATTACCAAATATACCATTGTCCGCAAGTTAAAACAGGATGTTATTAATGCTAACAAGGATGAGCCTGCCGCTCTTGAAAAGGCAGCGGATAAAGTCAACAGTAACTACTTTATATCAGAGATTCTTATTGAAACAAGTGCCGGTTCAAAAGCAGTTGAAGAAAACGAGAACTGGATGAACTTTGTAACTGGAGGATATCTAAGCTATAAGGTTACAGCTCAGTCTAACTCAACCAATGTTCTTCATATACAGAACACTGGAATGTTGATGGCATCTTAATCTGACTAACGTCTATACGGATTCTCTGGGAGGACCAGAGAGTCCAATCGAAAGTCTATCTGTTTTCTTGCAGATGGACTTTTTTGTGGGCATCTCTTTGTTTCCTAATATCAAGAAGTTCTGTTAACTGTCAGAGTCAGTACCTTTTCAAAATACATTTTTCTATCTGATGTTTCCCTGCAGTTTGTTCACAATGATCTGTGTTGCACTATTTTGGAAGAAAAAAGTCTTTAAAAATCAAATAAATAAAAAATATATAACTAACTGATATTATTAAGTTATTTTAGAGTATAATCACACAAATTTTTTTTAGGAGGATTTTATGTTACGCATTATGGAAGAGGCTCTAACATACGATGACGTTCTGTTAGTCCCAGCACACTCAACTGTTTTACCTAATACTGCTGATCTTCGTACCAGACTGACCTCCAATATTCAGCTGAATATTCCAATGATCTCTGCAGCAATGGATACTGTTACAGAATCCAATCTGGCAATCGCTTTAGCTCAGGAAGGCGGCATTGGCTTTATTCACAAAAACATGTCAATTGAACGCCAGGCTCAGGAAATTGCAAGAGTTAAACGTTATGAGAACGGTATGGTTACAAAACCAGTTACTGTTCATCCAGAGGCAACCATTCGAGAGGTTCTTCAGCTTGCTGCTAAGTGTGGATTCAACGGCTTCCCTGTCGTAGATGAGAAAGAGAATCTTCTGGGTATTATCACTGGTCGTGACACCAGATTCCTAACCAAGCTGGACGTTAAAGTTCACGAGGTTATGACTCCAAAGGACAGACTGGTTACTGTTCGTGAAAATGAGTCTCGTGAGAATGTTCAGTCTTTAATGCAGAAACATAGAATTGAAAAGGTTTTAGTTGTTGATTCAACCTTCAAACTGAAAGGTTTAATCACTGTTAAGGATTTCCAGAAGTCCTCAAACAAGCCAAATGCATGTAAGGATGCAATGGGCAGATTACGTGTAGGCGGTGCTATCGGTGCCGGTGCAGGTAATGAGGAAAGAGCAAAGGCTCTTGTTGAGGCAGGTGTAGACGTTCTTTTAGTTGACTCTTCACACGGTCACTCACAGGGCGTTCTAGACAGATTAAAGTGGCTTCGCAAGGAATACCCAGAACTTCCAATCATCGGTGGTAACGTTGCTACAGCAGCTGGTGCTTTAGCCCTGGCTGATGCTGGTGTTAACGCTGTTAAGGTTGGTATCGGTCCTGGTTCTATCTGTACCACCCGTATCGTTACCGGCTGCGGTGTTCCTCAGATGACAGCTGTATCAAATGCTGTTGATGCTCTTAAGGGCTCAGATGTAACAGTTATCGCTGACGGTGGTATCCGTTACTCAGGTGATATTGCCAAGGCTCTGGCTGCAGGTGCTAACTGCGTTATGGTTGGTTCTATGTTCGCTGGTACCGAGGAAGCTCCAGGCGAGATCGAAATCTATCAGGGTCGTTCATTCAAGTCATACCGTGGTATGGGTTCTTTAGCTGCTATGTCAAAAGGCTCTGCAGACCGTTACTTCCAGTCTGACAATGCAGCAGACAAGCTGGTTCCTGAAGGTATCGAAGGTCGTGTTGCTTATAAGGGTATGCTGAAGGGCATTATCCACCAGCAGATGGGCGGTCTTCGTTCAGCAATGGGCTTAACCGGCTGTGCTACCATCGACGAGCTTCGTACAAAGGCTCAGTTCGTTCGAATCACCTCAGCAGGCTTCAGTGAGTCACACGTTCACGACGTTTCAATCACCAAGGAAGCTCCTAATTATCAGAGCCACGTATAAGAAACGTTAAAAAACAGAGCACCTGATGTATAATACTAGGGTGCTTTTTTATATCTTGTCCCGTAATATCTTTGAATTGTTCAGCTTACGGGATAATCTCAACAAGAGTAGTAAATATGTCTTCACAGAACATACATTCTGAAAAAATCCTCATTCTAGATTTCGGTTCACAGGTAACTCAGCTGATTGCCCGTCGTATTCGTGAAATCGGTGTATACTGCGAAATCTATCCTTTTGATGCAGATTTAAGCTTAATTAAAGAATTCAATGCTCAGGGTATCATTCTATCAGGAAGTCCTGAGTCTACCACTGAGGAAAACTCTCCTCGTGCTCCTTCATGGGTATTTGAGGCAGGCGTTCCTGTTTTAGGTATCTGCTATGGTCTACAGACCATGACTGTTCAGTTAGGTGGTACCGTTCAGGGCTCAAGCAAGAGAGAGTATGGCCACGCTACTGTTGAAGTTAAGGCTGCATGTCCTCTGTTTGATGGTCTGACCGATCATGTTGGTGAGAAAAAGCTTGATGTCTGGATGTCTCACGGCGACAAGGTAACCGCAATTCCAGAGGGCTTCGTAACCGTTGGCAGCACTGATACATGTCCATATGCCGCTGTTTACAATGAACAGAAACAGTTCTACGGTGTGCAGTTCCATCCTGAGGTAACTCACTCAGTTCAGGGCGCTGAGATGTTAAAGCGTTTTGCTTTAAATGTATGTGGTCTTCACGGTCTATGGTCTCCAAGCGCAATTATCGATGATGCTGTTGCCAGAATCCGTGAACAGGTTGGTGACAAGAAAGTTTTATTAGGTCTGTCAGGCGGTGTTGATTCATCTGTTACCGCTCTGCTTCTTCAGAAAGCTATCGGCAAGCAGCTTACCTGCGTATTCGTTGACAATGGTCTTTTAAGACTGAACGAAGGTCAGCAGGTTAAAGAGATGTTCGAGCCAATGGATCTGAACTTTGTATATGCTGATGCTTCAGACAGATTCCTTGAGGCTTTAAAGGGCATTTCTGATCCTGAGCTTAAGCGTAAGGCTATCGGCAAGACCTTCATTGACGTCTTTGCTGATGAAGCCAGAAAGCTTGATGATGTTGAATTCTTAGCTCAGGGTACCATTTATCCTGACGTTATCGAATCTGCTGCAGCCAAATCAGGCAAGGCTCATGTTATCAAGTCACACCACAATGTAGGCGGTCTTCCAGAGGATCTGAAGTTCAAGCTGGTAGAGCCACTACGTGAGCTTTTCAAGGATGAAGTAAGACGTATCGGTATTGCTTTAGGTCTTCCTGAGAGCATGGTTATGCGTCATCCATTCCCAGGTCCTGGTTTAGGTGTTAGAGTTTTAGGCGAGGTTAAGAAAGAGTATCTTGATCTTCTAAGACGTGCTGATGCTATCTTCATGGAAGAGCTGAACAAGACCGGCTGGTACCAGAAGGTAAGTCAGGCTTTCACTGTATTCCTGCCTGTAAGAGCAGTTGGTGTTATGGGCGATCACCGCAGCTATGATTTCGTAGTTTCCTTAAGAGCGGTTAAGACCATCGACTTTATGACTGCAAAATGGGCTGAGCTTCCTTATGATCTGTTAGGTCATATCTCTAACAGAATCATCAATGAGATTAACGGTATCTCTCGCGTAGTTTATGATATTTCTGGTAAACCACCAGCAACTATCGAGTGGGAATAACCGGCAAAACTATACTGAACGTATAGATAGAAAAGAGCTTCGTTAAATAGTATGAAGCTCTTTTTTTTGGTTCTAATCATAATTTCGGGGTTTTGTTAAACCCCGTTATATTTTCCAGGGAAATTCCACATTATTAGAAGCTTGAAATATTCAAAATCTCTAAAACCATAAGCCTTTCTTTTTATCACTTTTATTTTATTGTTTATTCCCTCAACTATTGAAGTTCCAACTCTATACAGACTTGAGTTAATTATTCCATCCTTATACTTCCTTTCCTGAACCTCGGCAAACTTAACTATTTCTGGTACTTCTGAGCTTAAAGCCATATCTCTCCATTCATTCCAACGTAAGGATGCATCCTCAACAGTGTCACAGAAATATA
>NZ_FUXX01000010.1 GCF_900167015.1 Succinivibrio dextrinosolvens DSM 3072 | reverse complement strand
TGAACCTGAAGCTGTATTCGGTGATATCAAATATAATCACGGTTTCAAAAGATTCAGACTGCGATCTAAAGCGAAGGTAATAATTGAATTTGGGCTTGTGGCTCTGGCTCATAATATAAGAAAATGGGCCAATATAAGAAATGAAATGAATGCGGTAATAAGTTAAAAAAGAACAAGAAATACCTTAAGCTTCCTACCTTATCTCTCTAAAAGTTCTAAAAATCTCCAATCAAAATAAATATCTCAACAAAATCGTATTTGAAAATTTCAATTCCCTAGAAATAACAAAATTCTATGTTTGAAAAATGAAAGAGGCTGACATACTTTTTAGCCAGCCTCTTTTTTTACTTTTGAATTTTTTTTAAGATAGATTCTATTTCAGACCATCTTTCTTTGGATATATCCAAAAGGTCCAAAGCCGACTCAAGAGAATGTCCTTTTTTTTCAATTAAAGTCTTGACCTTGTTGTAGTCACTTTCAGCAATTCCTTCGACTTTTCCTTTTTCGATTCCTCTTGCTTCTCCATCCAAACCGGCCTCGTACAGAGCATTGTCATAATCCATCAGCTCCATTTCTCTTTTCAGGTATGCAAGATACTCATCTGGATCTTTGACAAACTCATTACGAAGGTTAAGAGCTTCGTCGAAAATCTTATCTTTTTTCATTAATATCTCGTCCTCACCTGACAGTTTACCTGAAAAGAAAGCCAGCCACTTCTCCGCTCTGCTCATAGAAGAAATTCTTTTTTTGGAGAATTTTCTTAACTCAAGAAAATGAAACTCCATCAGATCGGTAATAGGTTTTCCGTCTTCCAGATTGCAGAGCTTAGCTTTACTATGTGGCTTGGGATTCTTTACTGCATCAAACAGATTAAATTTTAGCAGATGAATGCATATTACAGCAGCAATATTTTTGTATTTGCTTCCACGTTTAAGGTTGTAAGTATACAAACGACTCCAATACACCAAACTTCTTTCTATCCAGGCTTTTTCATTTAAGACCTGTATTTCAAGATTCACCTTTTCACCAGAGGCCAGTGTACAGGTTATATCAAGTCTTGAAGTTTTGTCATCTGAAGTTAAACCAAGAATCTCACTATTATTATAGGTCAGGTCTAAAATCTTCTTCTCATCATTCCTGTCTAGAACTGCATTAAGAAAATCTATCAGTATAGTTTTTCTAGACAACAACTTCTTTGCAAAAATATCATTAGTTGTAGAGATCTTTTCAGTTCGCAAAATCTCCTGATGATGCTGAGCCATTCGAGGATCTTTTTCAATTTCCAGCAAATAATTCTGCATTAATCACTCCAATAAAGAAAAAGAAACATCATATACGACGTTTTTTATGTACTTCTCGTAATGGGGGCATTATTTTTCAAAAAAACAGAATAACTTTCTAAATTAAAAGCAAAAAGTTAGTTTAGGAATCTGAGAAAAATATAAAAGAAATCTTTCTATTCAGACTCTTTACTGTGTTTTCTATTCTTGATTCTGTCAAAGAAATTAAAGATAAGCTTATCAAGTCTGAAGAAGATTAAAGAACCGATAGTCTGAGCAATAATCAGATTAGGTATAACGGAAAGGCCTAAAGAATCCAGAACGTACATAAACGGCATCATGACAACAGTAGAAATCTGCCATCTTATAAAATAGACAGCATACAGTTTTGAAAAGTAGCTTTTAATAAAAAGCCAGCATGCCTTTATAATATTCATAATTCATTCTACTCACATACACTTCATACCTTAAGTTTAGTTGACGTTTGCTGAATTCCGATTATTTCTCACTAAATTAACGAAACTGAATACTCAAATTTTGATATGATTCAGTTAATACAAGGAAAGATATATGCTCAGAATTCTTATTACCCTGCTAACTTTTTTCTATTCACTAAGTTCGTTTGCCGATATTAACCTCGACAAACTGTACGCTCTTGGAGCAACCGCTCAGGAAGGTCTTCCTTTTTCAGCTGAATGCACGCTAAACAATGATTTAATCAGGTGTAACGTTCTCATAAAAAATGGATCATATATATACAAAGACTCTATAGGATTTGAAGCTGCAGATGTTCTTATAAGTTCTGACAAGCTACCTGATGGCATCATGCATGAAGATGTAAGCGGAACAAACGAAGTGTATATGGAGTCAGTTTCCTTTAACACTCAATTAATTGATGGAAAAGCAGGAAGCACAGTAAAATTCAGCTACAGAGGCTGTGACAGTCAGGGAATCTGCTACCCAAGCCAGACACAGGATATCTTTCTTGAAAAAGACATCAAAGGAAATATCGAGAAACTGCCAGCATCAAATATAAATCAGGAAAAAGGAATCTTCAGCGGTTACGATAATTTTCTGATTATTCTTCTTTTATGTCTGTGCTTTGGTGTTGCTCTTGATCTAACCCCATGCGTATTACCTCTGCTTTCAATCTACTCAGCAACAATCATGGGCACTAAATACGTATCTGCAGCCCACAAGATAAAACAGAATATCAGCTACATTCTTGGCCTTGCCCTAACCTACTGTGTATTAGGACTGGTATTTGCAGAGATTGGTGTATCTGCTCATGGAATACTCCAGCACCCAGTATCAATCATTATTCTCAGTTCTATTCTGCTTATCTTCACTCTAGACTGTGCGGGATTTATCAATCTGAAAGTACCACTGCTGTTTAACAACTCGCTTCAGATTGCAATTAACAAACAGAAAGATGGAACTCTTGCCAAGGCATTTATATTTGGCGCTCTATCAGCTCTGATTACAACTCCATGCACCAGTGCACCACTTGCAGGTGCTCTTGTATACATCATTACTTCCAATTCAATTTTAAAGGGAGTTCTGATGTTCCTGTTTATTGGTCTTGGAATGGGTGTTCCTCTGCTTGTAATTGGTTTTTTCGGTTCAAAATATATTTCAAAACTAAAGAATCACACAGAGCAAATCAGAAGACTTTTTGCAATTCCTCTGTTTTTAGGAGCTTACTACATCTGTCAGCACCTGTTCGGTGATCTGAACAGATATATCGAGCCGGCTGTTTACGCAAGCTGTGGAGCCTACTTTATAGGAGTTCTGTTCAGAAGCAAGAAGGTTTCCTATATTTTGATGGCTGCATTTTTATGTTTCTGGGCAATTTATACCGCAGTTTATACAGGAACTTCACATGTTACCAACAGAAACTTCACACTCGTTCATAAGATTGCTGATTTAAGCAAATACAACGGAAAGAAAACTCTGGTTACATTCTCCGCAGAGTGGTGTGCAAACTGTCATGAGCTTGATAAGACTATTTATGCAAGTGATGAATTTTTAGATCTTACAAAAGACATGAACAGAATTCGTTTTGATATAACAGATCCTGACACCGAAGCAAACAAGGAACTGACAAAGAACTTCAATATAATTGGAGTACCTTTTCTTATGGTTTTAGATGAAGAAGGAAAGGTTATCAGAAGATATACTGGTTCACCAGATCTTGAAGAAATTACAGCTCTAATTACTGATTAGTATTCTTTTTCATTCGTGCAAGGCTGCCTGCTCATTACATTTTTAACAGGTAGCCAAATTCGCAGTTAGAAAAAAAATATATACACTAATACATGCTGTCTATAGGTATTAACAAGCATTTCCCCGCATTCTGTCTGACATAATCAGAAAAACCACCTAGAGAAAAGATACATATAGTAGGATTTACAGCAGGAATATATTTTATTTTTTCCATAAAATTATCATATTCGGCCTTATCAAAAGGCGCATTTTTAAACTTACACTCACCTACCAGCAAAATCTTTTTTCCATTTAAGCCCAAAAGATCTATTTCAATCTGCTTTTGTTTTTTATCCTCGTCAATTACAGACACCTGATAATCAGTTACGTCTGTTAGTAAAGGAATATTATCTTTACCAGCATGGAGCATCAAATATTCCTTTGCCATTTTTTCAAAAATTTTTCCCATAAATTCGTGAATATTATTTTTTACAGATGAATAATAATAAGCTTCTCCATTATCAGCGTTTATAAGACTAGTTGCTCTGTTGACATATTTAAACCAAAATTCAAGCATACTGTCTTTTAATACATAGTAAGGTTTTTTAGACATTCTTCTCTCAAGAAGTTCAGCTCTTGTAAGAATCTTTAAGGGATAAGTTATATCTTCCGCTCCGACATAAGATGAGATTTCACTATTTCTGGTATGACCTGTTGCAACAGCGGATATAATAGAATTGTACAGAGCTGGATTCTGTCTATCGTTAGTTGTTACTGTTTTAATCTGTTCTTCAGAAAAATAACCTCCTACAGAAAAAAACTGATCAATTATGTTCTGATCAAGACTAACGGAAGTAGGAAACTGTTCAATGTATTTGGCTACACCATTTGAAAGGCCATAACATATAGCCTTTTCCTTATTCGTATAACCATCAAGGAATTCTGCTGTTTCAAGATAATTAAAGGGTCTAAGTTTTAATTCAAGATCACTTCTGCCATGTAAAGGAGCTGACTCTGCAAGGACTTCATCTTTCATAAAGCTTACTAGAGATCCACACAAGACAAAGAAAAGATTACTATTCTTCCACTTGGTATCAATAACTTTTTGTAACACAGACTGGATATATGGACATTGCCTTGCTAGATAAGGATACTCGTCTATAAAAAAAATAATACGTTCTTTTTCAGCAAATTTTCCTATGTAGTCAAAGATATTTTCAAAATCATTAAATTGAATAATGTTATGCATTTCAGGAGAAAGTACTGAAAGGACAGAATCAGTCATCATTGACAGTAATTCAGACTCACTTCGTTCAACCGACGTAAAAGATATACATTTGCAAGACTGGTCTTTCATAAATTTATTAATCAACATTGTTTTACCAATTCTGCGTCTGCCGTACAGAACAGTCATTGCGAAGCCATTTTGTCTAAATTTTCTGTCAAGGGCTTTTAATTCTTTTTTTCGACCTCTGAATTCTTCCTGCATAAAGACCTCTTTAACATTATTGAATATTGGATTAGCCCAAACATATTTAGACCAAAATATTTTTACCTAAATCGATTTAGCCTAAATCGATTTAGGCTAAATTAATTTCTGTTAATATTAAGTTTAGAAATAATAGTGAAGAAGTACAAGAAAAGATTTGGTTAATACGCAACCAAAAGCTAATATTGGACAAGACTTTAACGCAAAAAAAATCCCTCACATTTTGAGGGATTATTCTGAGTTATGTTTTGATGAAGATTACTTCTTTGAAGCCTTAGCAGCCTCTAATTTCTCCTCAAGATAATGGATGCTTGCGCCGCCCTTAATCTCAACAGGATCATTCAGTAAATCTTCGTGTAGAGGAATATTGGTTTTGATTCCATCTAATACCAGCTCATCCAGAGCCTCTAGGCCACGAACACGAGCCTGTTCACGAGTATCATCAAAAACAATTAACTTTCCAACTAATGAGTCATAGTGAGGTGGAACCTTATAGCCCTGATATACATGGCTATCCCAACGAACACCAGGACCGCCAGGTACATGAAGATACTTGATCTCACCTGGAGAAGGCATAAAGGTAGAAGGATCCTCTGCATTGATACGGAATTCGAATGCATGACCTTTAATCTTTACGTCATCCTGAGTAATTGAAAGTGGGTTACCAGCACATACAGATATCATTTCACGAACGATATCAACACCGGTAATCATTTCAGTAATTGGGTGCTCAACCTGAACACGGGTGTTCATCTCAATGAAGTAGAACTCACCGTTTTCATATAGGAACTCAAAAGTACCAGCTCCGCGATAACCAATATCAATACATGCCTGAGCACAGCGAGAACCGATAGTCTTACGCTGCTCTTCAGAAATGAATGGAGCAGGAGCCTCTTCTAAAACCTTCTGATTACGACGCTGCATTGAGCAATCGCGTTCGCCTAGGTATACAGCATGACCCTGACCGTCTGAAAGAACCTGGAACTCAACGTGACGAGGATTCTCAAGGAACTTTTCCATGTAAACAGCAGGATTGTTGAAGAACATGTCTGCTTCACGACGAGTCAGAGCAATTGACTCCTCTAGCTCAGCGTCTGATCTTACAACACGCATACCACGGCCGCCACCGCCACCGGCAGCTTTAATGATAATTGGGTAGCCAATCTTGTTAGCCAGCTGACGATTCTCTTCGAAATCCTCACCTAATGCACCTGCTGAACCAGGAACACAAGGAACACCAGCTTTCTGCATAGCTTTCTTTGCAGATACCTTATCGCCCATCAGACGGATAGTATCAGCAGTTGGTCCAATGAAAACGAAGCCTGATTTCTCAACCATTTCAGCGAAATCAGCATTTTCTGATAGGAAACCATAACCTGGGTGAATTGCATTAGCACCTGTTGCTTCTGCAGCAGCAATGATTGAAGGAATATTTAAATAAGAATCCTTTGGAGCTGCTGGTCCAATACATACAGCTTCATCTGCAAGCTTAACATGTAACAGATCTCTATCGGCTGTTGAATGAACTGCAACAGTCTTTAAACCTAACTGACGGCAAGCACGTAAAATACGTAAAGCGATCTCACCGCGGTTAGCTATAAGAACTTTTTCAAGTTTCATATTTTAGGTTTACTCTCAGTTATTATTCAAACTCGAATAGAGGCTGGTCAAACTCAACAGCTGAGCCATTCTCAACCAAAATCTTCTTAATTACACCTGAACGGTCAGCCTGAATCTGATTCATCATCTTCATAGCTTCAATAATACATAGAGTGTCGCCTTCCTTAACAGAAGCACCTTCCTCAACGAAAGGAGCAGCGGTAGGACTAGCTGAACGGTAGAAAGTACCAACCATTGGTGACTTCATAAGCTTTGCAGCATCAGGAGCTGCTGGAGCAGCTGCTGGAGCAGGAGCTGGAGCTGCAGCTGCTGGAGCTGCCTGTACAACAGGAGCAGCAACTGGAGCTGAAATTACAGTCTGAACTGACTGAGCAACAGCCTTTTCACGAGTAATCTTTAACTCTTCTTCGCCTTGCTTTAAGTTAATCTCAGAAACATCTGATTTTGAAACAATCTCAATAAGCTTAGCAATCTTATGAATATCAATTTGCATAAAATATCCTAATTTAGTTATTTCTAAATCTTAACGGTTACGGCCTAAGAAATCGACAGCGGATCTTAAGGCATATTCATAACCATTAAGTCCGAAACCGGCAATGACTCCAACGGCCACATCAGAAAGATAAGAATGATGCCTGAATTCTTCTCTTCTGTGAACATTGGAAATATGAATCTCATAAAAAGGCAAATCAACTCCGGTTAAAGCATCACGAATAGCAACGCTGGTATGAGTGTAGGCACCTGCATTTATGAGAACAAAATCTTTGTTTAATCTAGAATCCTGAATTTTAGTAACGATATCGCCCTCAGAATTTGACTGATAGCACTCGATATCAACATCCAATTCCTTTGCTACATCCTTAAGATGATTTTCAAGATCTTTTAATGATGTATGACCATAAATCTGAGGCTCTCGTACGCCCAGCAGATTAAGGTTTGGTCCGTTAACAACTAAAATTGAATGCTTTGCCAAAATTAGACTCCCGAATATCTTAATCCGCGCATTTTATCATTTTTAAGCGAAAGTGGCGCATTTTTTATTAAAATCACCAAATTTTTTCGTAATTTTTTACGATTTTTCGCTTATATCCTTATATCAGAGTAGTAAAAAAAAATTGCTTTTATAGTTTTTAAAAAGCATTTTTTGAGTGCGGCCCCAATTTTTTTTAAGAATCACAAAAAAAACAGTTTCTGTGAACTATTGTTTTGATTTTCATCAAAAATAACTGCTTTCTATGGTAATTTGTCCATATTTTCTTTTAAAAGTTCAATAAATCTTCTTGCGGCAATGGTAAGTGACAGTCTGTCTTTATAACCTATAGCCATTTTTCTGATTACAGGAGGATCTGTAGGTCTTAGTTCGAGATTGTATGCAATCCTCTTGAGCATAAGTTCTGCAAGCATACTTACACCTAAGCCGGCTTCAACCATATTCATAATAGTGTAGTCATCATGAATAACATAGCTGATTTTAGGGTGAATTCCCTGTTCCTTGAATGCAATAAGAGGTTCAGAATGATTTCCTTCCTCAAGAAGAATAAAGTGTTCACGTCCTAAATCCTTAAGAGAAACAACATCACATTTAGCTAGAGGATGACCAGGAGGAAGAACAGCCAGCATACGTCCATCCTTTACAGGAGAGGTCTTGATACCGCTAACAGCATCCGGGTTTACAAATCCAAAATCAACTGCGCCGGTTTTAATCCACTCTGTAATTGAAACATAGTCGCCTTCGAGCAGTACAAATTCGATTGCAGGGTATTTCTTTTTAAACTCACTAATAAGAATTGGCAGCCAGTGCGTGGAAATACTTCCCATGGTTCCGATTCTGATTGTTCCTGTTTCCAGACCTCTTATTTCCTGAGCATGTTCTTTTACTGTTCTATATTCGTATACAAGACGCTGTATATGGGGGTATAATTTCTCGCCCTCTTTAGTAAGAGAAATTCCTGATTTAGATCTGTTAAGCAGTTTTATCTTAAGTTCATCTTCCAGAGAGGAAATCATCTGACTAATTGCAGACTGTGTGCAGTTCATGGCAGAAGCTGCCTTGGTAAAATTACCAAGTTCAATGATTTTATGTAATGCCAGATATCTATTCATATATATATGTGAACACCAAATACAGAAAACTGCGATTGCCCGAGATTTGACTAAGTTGAGACTAAGATGCCTCTACTATAATTATCTGCCAGATTCCAGAGCATATGGAGATTATTTTATGATAAAAGAATTAATTTTGTTGGGCACTGCTTCTATATTGCTTACAAATATCTCTACAGCATTTGCTGAAGGTATCGCTCAAACACCAAGACCATGCGAGTCTGAATTTAAGGGCCAGACTCATGGATTTGAGAAAAAGCTGAATATTATCGCCATCAGAGATCTGAAAAACGAAAAAGACGAAGAGATTGTTAGAGTGAAAGGAAAGGTCACAAAGTATTTTGGCGATGACAAATACGAATTTACCGATGAAAACGGCGATACTATTGAAATTGAATTAAACAAGGATAAAGACTGGTCCTTCATTCGTAAAGACGAAACCATTGAAGTTATAGCGCAGTATGACAAGGAATTCTTCTCAGCAGACAGTCTTGATGTCAAGTGCGCACTTCCTCCTGAGCATCCAATGACACAGATAGGAATCAGAATTCCTCCCAAAACAAACAGAAGGATGTAGCTCTTAACGCATTATTTTCAAAATAATTCTCCATTTTTGAGGTCTGACTATCCTCAGACCTCCTTCCACAGAATTCATCAAATCTTTCCTTCCTACCGGTTATTCAAAAAACCTATTGATATCAATAAAAAAACAGTATTAGCCAGAAAATAAAGTGACTAATAAAATAATTACACATAGATCACATAACAAGAAGTTATGATGACTCCAATTTTAGGAAAACAGAAAGTTTTCTTAAGTGTTACATCAGTTTTAAATGGGAGAAACTCATGAATAAAATAGATGTTGAAAATTTATGTGTAAAATACAAGACCCCCAATCAGACCTTTGAAGCTCTCAAAGATCTTTCCTTTTCTGTAAAGTCAGGAGAATTCGTAAGTATTGTCGGAGCATCTGGCTGTGGAAAAAGTACATTCCTGAGTGTATTGGAAGGACTTCTAAAGCCAACTTCCGGCAGAATCCTAATTGACGGAAAAGAAGTAAAAGGAACCGGTACAGATAGAGGTGTGGTATTCCAGCATTATTCTCTTTTTCACTGGATGACCGCACTAAAAAATACAGAATTTGGAATTCAGCAGGCTAAAAAACAGCTTAGCAGGAAAGAAGTTACAAAGCTTGCAAATCATTTTCTGGATCTGGTTCATCTTGAGCAGTTCAAAAACAAATTCCCCTCTCAGCTTTCAGGCGGCATGCAGCAGCGAGTTGCTATTGCAAGAGCTCTTGCCATGGATACAGATATTCTGATCATGGACGAACCCTTTGGTGCTTTAGATGCAAAGAATAAAAGTTCTCTTCAGGACCTGGTACTGGAGTTATGGTCATCTTCAGAAAAAAACAAGACAGTAATCTTTGTAACTCACGATATAGACGAAGCAATACTTCTGTCAGACAAGATTGTAGTTTTCTCTGAAAATCCAGGACATGTATATAAAGAGATAAAAGTTCCATTCGCAAGACCAAGAAACCGCTCTGATATTAGAAAAACCAGAGACTATGAAACACTACGTGCCGAGCTCATTGACTCACTGTATGGAAACGTTCGTGAGCCTGAATTTGAATTTGCACTAGCGGGATGATTTAAACAACATAAGGAAAAAAAAATGAAATTTAAGAACACATTAAAGGTTATATCTTTAGCTTTACTTCTGTCGGCAGTTCAAGGTTGTGGGGACGATAAAAAAACGGATGAACACGCAGCACATCAAGAGCATCAGAATCACTCTTCAGAACTTACAACCGTAAGAATAGGCTACCTGCCATCTCCAGGACATCTGCTGTATTTTCTTGCTAAGGAAGAAGGATTTTTTGAAGAGGAAGGAATTAATGCCGAGCTGGTTCTGTTTAATGAAAACAACAGTGAACTTGCCGCAATGGAATCAGGAAAAATCGATGTTGGCGCCTATGGATCAAGTGAACTTGTAAGTTATATGTCTGAAGGCCACAAGATTTCCCTGTTCGCAGGTGCAATGAAAACCGGTCATGGAATTATTGTAAAGGACAGGATTGTAAAAGGAATACCAAAGGAAGAATGGTCTATCAAACTACTGGCAGGCAAGAAGATTGGTGTGGAAGGCATTGGATCTGGACACATTGTAATCAGAGAAGCGCTGAAAAAACTCGGTTTGGATAAAGATACTGAATTCGTAATGTTCAACGACGGCTCTGATGTATATGCCTCATTAAAAAATGATGAAATCGATGCGGCAGTACTTTATGCACCTTACAGAATTCTGGCAGAAAACGAAGGCTATACAATTCTTGCAAACAGTGGAGATGTTGAAGGATTTGACAATCATGTCTGCTGTCGTCAGGCAATACTTACAGACAAACTTAAGGCAGAGCCTGAAACATACAAACACTTTATCAGAGCACTAATCAAGGCTTACAAATTCTATAAAACAAACGAAAGTCAATCAATTAAGGACATCGCCAAGTATGTAGACGTTGATGAAGATCTGCTACTTGCAGACACCTACAAATACGATAACGAAATTGCAAATCCGGATCCGGATCTGAAGCGAATGGACGTTTTCTATGACAGTCTTGTTGACCTTGGCTTTGTAAAGGAATTTGACATCAAGCCTAACTATACAGCAGCTCTATATGAGCAGGCACTAAATGAACTTGTCAAAGAAAACGAAAATGATGCTGTTTATAAAGAACTGTACCAGTACCATCAACGCTCTAACTAAATAATTATGAATTTAAAATCCGCTGTTTTTAATCTGAACAACTTATTTGTGCTCCTCTTTGTTCTAAGTGCATTTGGACTTGAGGATCATTTAAAGCGCTCCGCACAGAATGATTATGCATTAGGATTCATTCTGCTGCTGGAGGTTTCATTTTTCATTGTTTTGTTCCTCGCAAGAAAAGATGAACAGAGAACTCTGATAATGGACACATTTGCGATAATCAGTACATCTCTTTTTGTGTGGCTTATGTTAACCGCAAAGCTGAATATTCTTCCTGAGGATATCTTTAAGGCCCCAGGTGTAATCGTAAAGCAGTTTTTGGGAGACTATCTACGTCTGATTGTGGATATAGGCTGTTCTTTATCCATAATTGTTATCGGTTTTACGCTGGCACTTTCAGCTGCAATTCCTCTGGGGCTGTTTCTTGCCTTTAACGCAAGAACAGGAAGAGCATTCTCAAGTGTAGCAAGCTTCTTGGGCTCTATTCCTCCAGTAGTTTTTATTCCCTACACTCTTGCTCTGCTGCCTTCATTTAAGGCTTGTTCGATTTTTATTATTTTCATAACTTCATTCTGGCCTATTCTGACCTCAACAATGAATGGAGTTCTGAATGTTGATTCCAAAATAATAAATTCGGCAAAGGTTCTGAATCTAAAAAAAGCACAGATCCTATTCAAGATCATTTTACCGGCATCACTACCTCAGGTCTTTTCCGGATGCAATATCGCAATTTCACTGTCCTTTATCATGCTCACCTCGGCAGAGATGATTGGAGGAGGAAGCGGTCTTGGCTTTTATATTCAGTACTACGCGCGTTTTGGTAACTTCACCAGAATCATGGTTGGACTGGTGGTTTTAGGAATTGTAGTAAGTACTGTTACCTACATTTTACGCAAGATAGAAAACCGTTTTTTTAGATGGAAAGAATAGATACCGATGAAACAGATTAATTTAGCACTCGATACCGTTGAAAATCGAGAAATGAGATTAGGATCCATTACATCCTGGACTGGTACAGCATCAGATCTGGTGATGCAATCCAATTACGAAGGACGCAGTCTAATCAAAAGAGAGTTTGATTGCGGAAAAAAAAATGGATGCAGACTCTGCGAACTTGAGATGCCTTTCAATCAGCAGAGTATGTGTGCAAATTCAATTGCCTCATGTCAGGCAGGAAATCTTAGGGATTGTGTACTGATTCAGCATAGTCCGGTTGGCTGTACTGCCAGAAATCCTGAATTTAATCTTGCCATGCGTAATGGACTGGCAAGACGAAATCTCGAACCACGTAATATCAACATAGTTACCACAAACCTTATGGAAAACGATATGGTTTTTGGAGCAAGTGAAAAGCTACGAAAAACGGTTCAGGAAACTTTTGACAGATATCATCCAAAAGCAATCTTTCTGTCTATGTCCTGTTCTACCGCTATCATCGGTGAAGATATCACCAGTGTAGCGGACGAGATGGAGGAGGAGCTTGGCATCCCTGTAATTCCCCTTCACTGTGAAGGATTCCGATCAAAACACTGGAGTACTGGATTTGATATTGCCCAGCACGGTGTTTTAAGGCAGATAACCAAGAGGAATCCTAAAAAACAGAAAGATCTTATCAATATTGTTGCGCTATGGGGTACAGACTACTTTACCGATATGCTCAAACCACTGGGACTTCGTGTTAACTACATCATGGATATTGCAAGTTTTGATGAGCTTGCACAAACATCAGAGGCTGTAGCGACAACAACATTCTGCCATACTTTGGGCTCATATCTTGCCACAGGTCTTGAACAGCAGTTCGGTGTACCGCAGATTGATGCCCCACAGCCATACGGCATTAAAGGAACCGACGAATGGTTAAGAGCAATAGCAAGGGTTGTGGACAAAGTTGAGGAGACAGAAAAATACATACAGAGTGAACACGAGAGAGTTCACGACGAAATTGAATCATTAAAGACCAAGCTTAAAGGAGTAAAAGGCTTTGTTATTACTGGTTCCGCCTATGCTCACGGCCTGATTTCGGTTTTAAGAGAACTCGGAATTGAGGTTAACGGATCAGTTGTTTTCCATCATGATCCTGTTTATGACGGAGGCAAAGAAAACCAGGATACCTTAAAGACTCTGGTAGAAAACTATGGAGATATTCCAAACTACTCTGTAAGTAAGACTCAGCCTTTCCAGTTACCGGTAATTCTAAGAAATGTTGATACTGATTTCATCATTGTCCGTCACAATGGTCTGGCTCCTAATGCAGCCCGTATGGGAATTCCTTCCTTTGCAATGGGAGATGAGCATTTTCCTGTCGGATACGATGGAATAATCAGAACCGGCAAAGCAATTTTAGATATTCTTGCCCGAAAGAAATTCAATCAGGTTCTGAAAAGACATGTAAAACTGCCCTACTCTGACTGGTGGCTGGCACAGAACGATCCTTTCATACTCGCAAGAGATCCTGAACTAATCGAAATAGACCAGAGATAAAACAAAATGAATACAGCTAAGAAAAAAAAGAAGAACACATCAATCACTCATCCACATTATGCCTGCTCACTTGGTGCAGCCTACACAGTTTCAGCTATCAAGAATGCTGTACCTATAATTAACTGCGGACCGGGATGTGTGGATCAGCAGTATTTCACAATGTCATTCTGTAATGGTTTTCAGGGATCTGTCGGAATTGGAGGAGGAGATATTCCTGGAACTAACTCTGGTGAAAAGGAGATTGTTTTTGGAGGAGCTGCAAAGCTTGATAAAGCCATAAGCGGAGCAGTAAAGATCATGAATGGTGATCTCTATGTGGTGCTGACAGGCTGTTCTCCTGCCCTTGTTGGTGATGATGTGCAGTCAGTTGTCAGCCGTTATCAGAAACAGGGAATACCAATCGTAAATGCTGAAATACCAGGCTTTAAAGGTAACAATATCTATGGACACGAGGTCGTAGTTAACTCGATTATCGAACAGTTTGTAGAAAAGAATTACGTCAAAGGAGAGAAGCAGAAAAATCTCGTAAATCTCTTTTTTGAAATTCCTTACTTCAACACTTTCTGGAGAGGTGACTACGAGGAAATAGTTCGCATCCTGCAGAACAGCGGCTTTGAGGTGAATATTCTTTTTGGACCGGAAAGTCAGGGGGGCAAAGACTGGCTGAATATTCCAAACGCAGCATTTAATCTTGTAATCTCACCATGGGTTGGACTAAGTACAGCAAAGCTGTTAGAGGAGAAATTCGATCAGCCTTACCTGCATATTCCGGTTATACCTATCGGTGAAGAGGAAACCACCAGATTTGTCAGAAAGGTTGTGGAATTTTCAGGAATAGCAAATACTCAGAGCGAACGATTCATCAAAAAGGAAGCTGACAAGTATTACTACTATCTTGATCATTTTGCAGATTTCTTTGCAGAGTACTGGTTCGGATTTCCTTCCCAGTTTGCTGTAGTTTCAGATTCTGCCTACAACCTGGCATTTACACGATTTCTCTCTGATCAGATGGGACTTATTCCGGTAAAGCAGATTATTACAGATAATACTCCTGAAGCACACAAGGACAACATCAAGGATATATATCACAATATAACAGAGGGTGTTGATGTGGATGTTCAGTTTATAGAGGATGGATATATAGCAGAGCAGCAGATCAAAGATACTGATTTTGGAAGTGGAACGCCTCTTATCATCGGCTCCTCATGGGAGAGAGACGTTGCAAAGGAAAAAGGAGCGGTTCTGCTAGAAGTTGGAACCATTACCACAGAGGAGGTGGTGATCAACCGTTCTTACGTTGGATATAAAGGCGCTCTGAGTCTGATTGAGCAGATTTACTCATCCGCAGTTAGAGAAAATCCTTAGAAACCAGAGTTTATTTGAAAAGAAACACTAATGCCGATTTTAAAAATCGGCATTTTTTTGGTAATTATACGTTTTATTTTTATCTATTAGTTTTTCTAATATATCAATAAGATATTTTTGATTTACTAATAAGTAATTAGACTGTAATCTAGCCTCATAAAAGATAAATATTGAGGTGTGGTTATGAGTATCAGAAAACTAAGATTACTATATGTATGTATGATCGCTTTCTGTGCCTGTCTTGTCTATGCTGTAAGTTCAGGCATACGTTCAAACCTTGCCCTTCTCCTGCAGCCAATCATGCTCAACAGCGGCGTGACGTATAGCCAGATAAGCTTTGTACTTGCTCTAGGTCAGCTGGTATATGGACTGGTTCAACCTTTATTTGCCTATCTAGCATTAAAGAAATCTTATGGATTTATGCTGACATTAAGCTGTCTTTTAATGTTCTCAGGTCTGTTTGCAACACCATTCTGTACCAGTGTAACATCTCTGACAGTATTCTTAGGAATACTTTTCCACGCAGGAACAGGTGGTACCTGTTTTGGTCTGATGATGGCTGTAGCAACCCCTGCATTGGGACTAGCAAGAGCTACTGCAGTTTCAGGATTCGTTAATGCAGGAACCGGCGTCGGCTCCATGTTTCTCTGTCCATTCATGAATGTACTGAATTCAAACTTTGGAATTCAGACAACCATGATGACCTTATCCGGACTTACTCTGATTATCATTCCTGTAAGTCTGTGGCTATCAAACCGCAAGCAGGTTATCTCTACAGCTGAAGATATAGATATTGGAATAGAAAGAAGCTCATTTTTAAGCGCACTCCATGACAGAACTTTTATTATCATGCTACTGAGTTTTGCTACCTGTGGCTTCCATATGTCTATTCTTCAGACACATCTGTACTCACAGTTTATTTCATATGGAATAACAGACAATGTAGCAACCTTAAGCTATTCACTTATCGGAATCTCAACCATGATAGGTGCTGTCCTATGTGGATTCTGCTACAGAGTATTTTCTCTTAAAAATGTTCTTGGCACCGTGTATATGTTAAGAGCAGTTGCAGCCCTTGCCTTTATTTTCCTGATGCCAAAAACTGTTCTAAGCGTAATACTGTTCTCTTTATGCGTCGGCTTAACCTGTGATGCAACAGTAAGTCCAACCTCTGAGATTATCCGTAACCGCTTCGGAATAAAAATGCTGGGAATTCTATTTGGATGTGCCTTTATCTTCCATCAGCTTGGAAGCTTTTTAAGTTCAAATGTTGCTGGTCTGATTGTAGATAAGACTCAGAGTTATGATCTGCTCTGGAGTATTGATATCATTCTGTGCATGCTTGCATCATTTTCGGTATATGCACTAGGCAGAGAAAAAGCACATCACAGAACATCCAAAACATTTGCAGGAACAGTATCTACTGCTAACTAATGACACACAAAGCCTCACTTGTATATCGTGAGGCTTTTTCAAAAAAATCCCCTTCTCCATCGTCATAAAACAGTATCCTGATCTAAAGGTGATCATTAATAAATAAAGTGATAGCCACGTCAAAAAAAATGATAAAATACCATTGCATTCTTTTTTATGCAGATGTTTTAACATCTGCATACCAACACTAAACAATACTGAGGAAATCCAATGAGCTTCATTAACAAAGCTAAGTCAATTGCAGAATACGATCCAGAGCTTTGGTCAGCAATAAGCGGCGAAAATCAGCGTCAGGAAGATCACATTGAGCTGATTGCATCAGAAAACTATGCTTCTAAGTGTGTTATGGAAGCACAGGGTTCACAGTTAACAAACAAGTACGCTGAAGGTTACCCAGGAAAGCGTTACTACGGTGGCTGTGAATACGTTGATATCGTTGAAAAGCTAGCAATTGATAGAGCATGCAAGCTATTCAAGTGCGACTTTGCAAACGTTCAGCCTCACGCAGGTTCACAGGCAAACAATGCTGTTTATGCTGCATTATGTCAGCCAGGTGATGTTGTATTAGGTCTGTCACTTTCATCAGGTGGTCACTTAACCCACGGTAGCTCTGTTAATTTCTCAGGTAAGGTTTACAAATCATACGGCTATGAGGTTAATGAGGCTGGTGAGTTAGACTACGAGGCAATTCGCAAGCAGGCTCAGGAAATCAAGCCAAAGATGATTATCGCAGGTTTCTCAGCTTACTCAGGAATCGTTGACTGGGCAAAGATGCGTGAAATCGCTGATGAAGTTGGTGCATATCTGTTAGTAGATATGGCACACGTTGCAGGTCTGATTGCAGCTGGTGTATACCCAAGCCCAATCGATCACGCACACGTTGTTACCTCAACAACCCACAAGTCTTTAGGTGGTCCACGTTCTGGCTTCATTCTTTCAAACTGCCACGACGAGACAATCTACAAGAAACTGAATTCTGCAATCTTCCCTGGTACTCAGGGTGGTCCTCTAGAGCACATCATTGCTGCTAAGGCAATTGTATTCAAGGAGGCAATGGAGCCTTGGTATGTTGACTATCAGAAGCAGGTTGTAGCAAATGCTAAGCTGTTAGCTGAAGAAGTTATGAAGCGCGGCTACAAGGTTGTATCTGGCGGTACCCACAATCACCTGTTCCTAATGGACTTCATTGGTCGTGAAATGACCGGTAAGGATGCAGAGGCTGCATTAGGCAAGGCATTCATCACTGTAAACAAGAACACAGTTCCAGGTGAGCCTCGTTCTCCATTCATTACCTCAGGTATCCGTGTGGGTACTCCTGCATGTACCAGAAGAGGCTTCAAAGAGGCTGAAATCAAAGAGTTAGCATCTATCATGTGTGACGTTTTAGATAACTATCAGAACGATGAAGTTATTCTAAAGTGCCGTGATCGTGTTAAGGCTTTATGTGCTAAATTCCCTGTATACAAAGACTAATCGGGTAACACATTTTGAATTCAGTATCAAAGACTGATAAGAAATTCATGATGCAGGCTTTAAAGCTTGCATCATGCGGTTTATATACATCCTACCCTAATCCACCGGTAGGATGTGTCATTGTTAGAGATGGTAAAGTAATCGGAAAAGGTTACCATCACAAGGCTGGTCAGCCCCATGCTGAGATTATGGCTTTAAAGGATGCCAACTATGATGTTGAAGGTGCAACAGCATACGTTACCTTAGAACCATGCTCTCATTATGGAAGAACTCCTCCATGTGCTCTTAAGCTTGTAGAAATGAAAGTTGCAAGAGTTGTCGTAGCAGCAGGAGATCCAAATCCACAGGTCTGCGGAAAGGGCTTTGAAATACTGAGAAACGCCGGAATCGAGGTTGTAGAACACGTTCTGGAGAAAAAATCACTATTTCTGAACCGCGCTTTCTTCAAATCAATAACTGGTGATTATCCTTACGTAAGTGTTAAGGTAGGAATGTCACTGGATGCAAAGACAGCTCTATCCAACGGACAGAGCAAGTGGATAACCAATGAAAAATGCCGTGCTAAGGTTCAGGATATCAGAGCCAAGTCAGACTGCATTATTACAGGTGTTAATACCGTTATCGCCGACAATCCTCAGATGAATGTCCGCTATGAGAATTTTTCCAGAAAGAAACTGGCAAAAATCGATAAGGAATTCATTCGTCAGCCACTTAAAGTAATTCTCGATACCAAGGGAATTCTTGATCTGAATAAATATCAGATCTTCTCCTCAGGAAATGTTCTGTGGGTAAACGGAACAGACAGCAAAGATAAGTATCTTGCAGAAGAAAAGATAAATGAGCATGTAACACGCCTTCTTGTGCCATTAAAAGACGGACACACCGATATAGATTCTGTACTGCGTTATCTGGGTACACTGAAAATCCGTCGTGTCATGGTTGAGGCAGGAGAAAAACTTACATCGGCTTTTATCAATCAGAATTTCTGCGATGAAATCTATGCATTTGTATCAGGAAAAATGTTAGGATCTGACGGGCAGAGCGCATTTAGCATTGAAAATGCCTTAAATCTTGATAGCTGCAGACAGTTCTATCTGCACAAATGCAAGAAACTAGGCTCAGATGCTCTGCTTCACTTCACCTCTGTTCAGTACTAGTATCGAGGCATTCTCATGTTTACAGGAATTGTAGAATCTGTAGGCACTTTAAAGTCATTATCCAAAAGAGGAAATGGCTACGAAATTGTCGTTGAAACCGCAGATAAATTTAATTTAAAAGATAGAGTCAGATTAGGAGATTCCATTGCAAACAATGGTGTATGTCTGACCGTAACTAAGATATCTGGTAACTGCTATTATGCTGATGTTTCAGCAGAAACAGTAGAACACACCTGCTTTTCTCACTATACACGAGGCCAGAAAATCAATCTGGAGCTTGCCTGTACTCCAAGCACTCATCTGGGAGGACACATCATGCAGGGACATGTTGATGGTGTTGGCGAAGTTGTAAAAAAAGCAGCTTTAGATGACGCAATCAATGTCTGGATTAAGGCTCCAGCAGATCTTTTAAAATACATTGCGCACAAAGGTTCAATCGCAGTTGACGGAGTTTCTCTGACCGTAAATGAAATTGAAGGTGATACCTTCCGTCTCACCCTGATCCCTCATACTCAGGATTCAATCAACTTCGGAAACTTTGAGCCAGGCTCTCACGTAAATCTCGAAGTAGATGTTCTAGCAAGATATCTTGAGAGACTGTTCCTTCAGAGCAGTGAAGAAAAAAAGCCTGTTAAATCAGGCATTACCATGGAATCACTATTAAGAAACGGTTTCTGATTCAGAAACTCCCTTTGCAGAGAATACAGTTTTTTTCAAAGAGATAAATCATGATTACATAGTAACCGTGATATCTTACAAAAAGATGATATAATTCTCTGCGTTGAAAAAACTAATTCGACAAAGAACAGGACAATCTGTCTCGGACAATACATGAATACTGACAAGTTCAGTCTCTTGAGAACGGGAAGATAGTCATTGATATATTGGAGATCATATGTCTGTCAAAATTATCGAAGGCAAGAAGCCTTGCCAAGATGGCAAATTCGCTATTGTTGTATCTCGTTTCAACAGCCTAATCAACGAGCGTCTGCTTGAAGGTGCTTTAGATACCTTAAAGCGTGAGGGCGAAGTTCCAGAGAAGAATATTACAGTTGTCCGTGTTCCAGGTGCAATTGAAATTCCAGTTGTATGCGAAAAGATTGCTGCATCAACCAAGTATGATGCAATTATTGCTCTAGGATGTGTTATTCGTGGTTCAACCTATCATTTCGAGGTTGTAGCTAATGAGTGTTCAAAGGGCATTTCTCAGGTATCATTAAGACATTCAGTACCAGTTGCCAACGGTGTACTAACAGTTGATACCCTCGAACAGGCATTAGAGAGAGCGGGATCTCATGTAGGTAACAAGGGCTCAGAAGCAGCCTCATCTGCACTTGAGATGGTAAACATTATTAAACAGTTCTAATTATAGGTAACAATTAAAGATGGATTCTACAGAAGGTTCAGTTACACCTGCACAGCGCCATAAAGCAAGACACTTTGCTTTACAGGCTATCTATCAGTGGCAGCTGACTGGTTATTCTGCAACAGAAATCGAAAAGCAGTTTTTAGAAGACCAGCCAATCAGAGGTGCTGATCTTGAGTATCTTCACGATCTGATTTCTGGTGTAATCAATAACGTTGATGAGATCGACGCTACATTCGCTCCTCATTTAAGCCGTCCTTTAGACGAGCTTGATCAGGTTGATAAGGCTGTTTTACGTGTAGGAACTTTTGAACTTATGTTCCGTCAGGAAGTTCCTTACAGAGTAGTAATCAACGAGTCTATCCTTTTAGCAAAGGAATTCGCTGAGCAGGACAGTCACAAATTTGTTAATGGCGTACTAGATAAAGTAGTAAAGGCTATCAAGTAAATTAAGGCCTGATAAGTGGCTATTAGTGAATTTGAACTAATAAAAAAGTACTTCACCTCAAATGACAGAGGTGAAGGAATTTCCCTCGGAATTGGTGACGACTGCGCACTAATCAATATTCCTTCAGAGTATGAGCTTGCAATTACAACTGATACTCAAAATGAAGGAATTCATTTTTTTAAAGACACATCCCCTTTCCTTTTAGGATACAAATCTCTTCTGGTAAATGTTTCGGATCTGGCTGCAATGGGAGCTAAGCCTTACTGCTTTACCCTATCAATCAATCTGCCGGATGCTAACGAAAAATTTTTAGAAGAATTCTCAAAAGGTCTTTATTCACTCTCATCAAAGCTGAATCTTCCTTTAATCGGAGGAAACACCAGTAAAGGACCGCTTTCAATATCCATAAGTGCATATGGTCTTGTCAGAAAAAACAGCGCCATGAAAAGAGCAAATGCAAGGGTTAACGATGGAATCTATGTAACAGGAACATTAGGACTCCCTGCCTTTGCTGTTGATCTTGGATACAGAAGTTCACAGATATGTAAACTTATGGAAAAGCTAAGCCTTAACAAAGAATATGATAGTATTTTTGATCACTGTTATAAAAAGGGAATGCTAATTGAAAACAGGTGCAGTTTCTCAACTGAGCTAAGCAGAATCTGTTCATGTGCAATCGATATTTCCGATGGACTTGTAGGAGATATTTCTCATATTTTAAAAGCCTCTAATGTAGGAGCCACCATAAATATTGAGGATTTGCCTAAACCTTCTGAGTTCAGTACATACAATCTCCCAGAAGATTATCAGGATCATCTGTGTTTATACGGCGGAGGGGATTACGAACTGCTGTTTACCATGAACGAGACAAACGAAGAAAAACTACAAAAACTGTCTGAAAGTTCTAACGTACCAGTAAAACGAATAGGAACCATCAAAAATGGTTCTTTAGAACTGTTAAAACATGGTAAAATGCTTGATTATAGAGAAAAACCTTTCGAACATTTTTAAAAGAACAATAATGGAGAAAAACTTGAATAAGTTATTTGCAAAAACTGCTATAGCAACAATTGTAGCAGCTTCAGTACTTACCCTAAGCGCATGCGACCACAAGTACCAGCTAGGTGGAAATTCACAGGCTCAGGCTTCAAATGTATTAACCTCAAACAGCACATTCGAGCAGAAAGCTGCATACGCTATTGGTGCTTCTTTAGGTGAGTACGTATCTCAGATGAAAAAGAATCAGGAACAGCTTATCGGCGAGATTCCTTCTGATGTTGTTATCGCTGGTTTCACCGATGGAGTACATTCAGTTTCATCTTTAAAGAGAGAAGAGATCGAAAACATTCTTAAGGATTTAGACAAGAAGATTCAGGAGAAGATCGAGGTTGAGACCAAGAAAGCTTCTGAAGATAATCTGAAGGCTGGCAAAGCATTCCTTGATTCTAATGCTAAGAAGGAAGGCGTTGTAACCACCAAATCAGGTCTACAGTACAAAGTTATCAAGCAGGGTGAAGGTCCAAAGGCTGTTAAGGGTGACATCATCAGCGTAACCTACAAGGGTTCAACCATCGACGGCAACGTATTCGATGAGCAGACCAAGCCAGTAGATTTCCCTCTGGACAATATGATCCCAGGCTGGATTGAAGGTTTACAGTTAATGAATGTTGGTTCAGAGTATGAGCTATACATTCCTTCAGCACTTGGCTACGGCGAGAATGCTGTTGGTCAGTTCATCAAGCCAAATTCTGTTCTTGTATTCAACGTTAAGCTTGTTGGTATCAAGAAGGCTGACGAGAAGAAAGACAACAAGTAATCTTATCTTTTGAAATTATTTATTGAGGATGGGCTTTGGTCCATCCTTATTATTTCTGCAATCATCTTAAACCTTAGCATAATTAGATAATTCGTGCTTTCATAACCTTCGCATAATCAGAGAATTTTTATTTTCTAAACCTTCGCATAATCAGATAATTTGTACTTTCTGAACCTTCGCATAATCAGATAATTTGTACTTTCTGAACTCTCGCTTAATCAGATTGGCGAATGCTACATTATTCAGCCCCAAAACCTTTCAATAAAAGATAAAATAATATGCATTCCTCCATACATGACATTCTGCCTGTAGAGAACAAAAGTGAAGGTTGGAGCTGCAATTCAAGCTACAGTTTTCTTGCCTTTGCTTTTACAGTCTTCAGCTCAGGAGTTGTATACCATTTAGGAATTGGCTTCTGGAAATCAGTAAAGTCATCACGAATACGATCAACATTCAGTTGCATCTTTATAAACATACTCTTGCTTTTAGATGCAATCTTTCCACTTTTCCATAAAGAATACATCGCACTGTAGAGAGCAAAACGAGTCCAGAATACAGAAGGAATTACACCGGAAAAATATCCATCTACAACACCGGCACAGAACAGAGGGTAAAGCCCTGCCGTTTCAAACTCCAGCATTGCAAAGTCCTCGCAGGCATCTCCTGGTCCATAGGTATAGGATGGAAGTAATATAAGAGAGGAATCACGGGTGATTAAAACCTTACTGTGATTTAAAGACCCATATCGCATCACCTTTCTGAAGACAGAGAAATTATCAAAGCGTTGAGATAATGCCTCAAGAGCATATTTGTCATTTTTGAAATGAGGCAGTACGGAGATGTATTCTGCAAGATTCTCCATGAAACCTTCATGGCGACTTACAGCTTTTTCGGTCTGAGCCTCAGTTAGAGGAACAGAATGAATATCCTTTAGAATACGCCCAAGTTTCTTTCCTGTAGCATACTGCCATTCCTTAGGTACAACCGAAAGAAAATCAGTTAAGAAACCTGACTCTGTATAAGAGAACAGAGCTGTCACAAGATTATTCTCATCACTGCGGTTAAGGCTTATTGGTTCAGGAAAATGCTCTTTAAGATAAGGGTGAAATAACTCTGCGCAGAGGAATGCCTTTTTGATTCGCCCCTGAAGTGAAATCTTTCCCTGAAGACACAGATACTGGTTACCGCCGTTTTTTACAACGGAGTAATCAATTTTATTTTTGTCAGTGAAAAGATTTCTATATGTAAGTTTCATAAATCAAAACAAAAAACTATGTCTTGATTTTATTGTACATTATTTTTATCAGAACGAGGATGAGCCTTATCATAAACCTGATGTAAACGTTCTGTAGCAACATGGGTATAGATCTGTGTTGTCAGAAGACTTGAATGCCCAAGAAGCATCTGAACAGACCTTAGATCAGCATCATGGTTTAAAAGATGAGTTGCAAAAGCGTGTCTAAAGGTATGAGGAGAAATCTTTGAAGTAATGTTCAGCTCTTTGCAGTAGCATTTTATACGGTACCAGAAAGCATTTCTGGTCATAGGAGCAACGCCTTTTCCTGACAGAAAAATATAAGGACTAACGCCTTTGGCATCCTTATTCTTTCGTAGGGTTGAAACATAGGTGTCAATCCAGTAAAGAGCAGATTCAGTAAGAGGAACAAGTCGTTCCTTATCTCCTTTACCTCTTACAATGATAAAGCCATCGGAAAAATTAACATTATCAAACTTCAGAGTGACCAGCTCGCTGACACGTAATCCTGTGGCATAGAGAGTTTCGAGCATTGCCTTGTCTCTAAGTCCTGTATGAGAACTGAGATCAGGGATATTAAGAAATGCTTCAACGCAGTCTTCAGATAAAACAGATGGAATATGTCTTACAAGCTTTGGATTGGCAATGTGAACACATGGATCTTCATCTATCTGCTTATCGGTTTTAAGATAAATACAAAGACATCGCAGAGCAACAAGAAATCTTGCTACAGTTGAGGGTTCACAGTTTTCCTTAAGCTTAAGATAGTTTTCAATATCACCAGAAGAGAAAGGAATAATTCTGGAGTTAGCTTCAGTGAGATAAGAAAAGAAAAGTCTCACATCACTAAGATATGATCTTATAGTTGAATCAGACATACCCTTTTCCAGCAGTAGATAATCACTAAAGCCTATAAGAATACGTTCTGATTCATCAATTCCCATAAAGAAAAAACTCTCAGATTAGTTTGCCTTTGAAAGCTTCATCAGCTGTGCCATTGACAGAAGTGAACGATGAGAGGTCTTCTGTACACTTGCAAAGAAACGATTGTCGTCCTTGATCAGGCAGAATCTGTATACACCATCTGATTTTGGATAGAAGCTGATTTCTTCGAATTTTGAATTGGCAGACAGTTCAACTGGAGCAGAACCTTCGTGCAGAATTCCTGGAGGATTTCTGTAACCGAAGTTAGAACCATCAGACCAGTCTGCATCTGCAAACTTAAACTTGTATGGAGCCCAGTCAGCACGTAGTGTTGCTACTGTGCAGTAGGTATCTTCATCATCCTTACGTAAACGATATGATTCTGATACCTCATAATCATTCATTTCCCCTCTTAGATAGACAGCTTTTTCATTGATAGAAAAACCGCCAGGAACCAGAGATGCTACAGGTGCGTTATTTGAAGAACATGAACTTAATAAAAAAACTGCAGCAACTGAGGTTATCATCATTTTTTTAGTAGAATTCACGATAATCCCAATTTAAAATTGATAGTAGTAAACTTAAAATCAGAACCTATTTTACACATAATTTAGGTAAAAAAGATAAGCCTTAAAACAAATTTTGACAGAGCCATTGTTTATGGATACGACAGAAGCTGAGAATCAGAAAAAACCTTTTGTGGTCGGACTTACAGGAGGAATTGCCTGCGGCAAGTCTTCAATCGCATCACTGTTTGCATCTTTAGGAGTTCCTGTAGTTGATGCAGACAAGGTAGCAAGAGATATTGTTGATGTTGGAAGTCCTCTATTAAAGATTCTGGCATCAGAATTCGGTGCAGATATTATTAACGAAGATGGCTCACTTAATCGCAGGAAGCTAAGAGAAATAGTTTTTGATCCAAATGATAAAGAAAAGCTTCTGGTTTTAAACAGTCTGATGGCACCAGCCATTCACAAGGAACTGAAGCGACAGATTCTGCTTAAGGGACAGAACGCAGATTATGTAATAGCAATGATTCCTCTGCTCTTTGAACATAAACTGGAATTTCTTGTGGACAGAGTTCTGGTTGTGGACGTTGACGACGATCTTCAGCTTAAAAGAGTAATGGCCAGAGACAATATTTCAGCCGAACTTGCGCGCTCGATGATTGAAAATCAAGTAAGTAGAGAATATAGAGTAAAAAAAGCTGATGATTTGATCGAATCTGACGATTCTCCCTTAGATAAAAAGCTTAATGTCGTGTTAAAATTACACAATGAATATAAACAACTGTCATCCCAGACAAACAACTAGAGAATCAATGGATCATGTTTAGTTACGATTTTCCTTTAAGTCCAAGAGCAAGAACATATTTAAAGCTTGAACGTGTAATTAAAAGCGCCGAAGCCTGTACAGATCTGGATTCAATCCAGCATGTAATGTTCGCTTTGCGATGTATTGTTGATTTCATTGATCTTGTTGATGGTTCCAGTGCAATCAAAATTGATCTGCTAAAGGATCTGGAAAGATGTGACGGTCAGCTTAAGAGCTGGCTTGAAGATCCTGAGTGTGATACAGAGTATGTAGAATCACTAAGAGACAAGATTAAGGAAGCAAAATCAGTTCTTGATTCTTTCACCAGACAGAGAACTGTTTTAAAGGATGATCCAATTATTGAGCTTATCAAACCAAGATTCCTGACACCTGGCGGTATTAACTGTTTCGATACTCCAATGTTTGATTTCTGGATTCACCAGCCTTTCGAAGAAAAGAAAGCGCGTCTTGAAAGCTGGCTTCATGAGCTTGACTGTATCAAGATCCCTGTGTTCACAATTCTCTACCTGTGGCGTCTTTGCGCAAATCCAACAGATAAGATTGCCAAGAGTGGATTCATGCAGGAAACTGCTGATACATGTGATCTAATTAACATCCAGTATGATTCATCTGTACAGGCCTACCCTGTTGTGAGCGGATTCCAGTCAAGAGTAAATATCAGATTCCTGCCTTTTGAGAAGGGAGCTCCAGTTGGAGATATTCCATTCAAACTCGCTTACATCAAAGGCAATTTACAACAATAAGAAAAATGAGTTTAAGAGATTTATTACCTGAAGGTACATTTGAGGAAATTCTGGAGGAGGCACATATAGCTCCAGAGGAACTGAACTCTGATGTACAGAATGATAATGAGCCTGTAAAGGTTAAATGTCCGACCTGCAATAAAGAGGTCATTTACGACAAGAGCAATCCTTTCAGACCATTCTGCTCTCAAAGATGCAGAATGACCGAGTTAGGAGCATGGGTGTCAAACAAGAGATTCATCAAAGGCACCTCACTTGATCAGGATGAAGATGGCGGCGACATCAACAATGTCGAATTCAGAAGCTGCCAGGATAGAGACTAACAACAACTAACAGGATTTTACCTTGAAAACAAGGAAAGATAAGATTGCACTTGCCACACTGTCCATTGCTGTAGGTATGGCACTGTGCTCACCAGCATATTCAGCTCCACAGCCTTCACAGAATACTTCTCAGGAACAGGCTGGAAGTGTGGTTAAAGGAAGCTACGTAGAAACTGCCAACTCTGCAAACTATGACGTACAAACCAAGCTGCTGGGACCAACTGATATACCAAGAATCGAGCAGACTGCAAATTTTTCTACAAAGACCATGGAGACAATGAGTTCTCCTGCCTCTGAAGAATACATTCTTAACCGCAATTATGCTGACAGTTCAACATTCCCGATGAGACTTATAAAAAAACTGAATCAGCCTTGGACAGCTGCACCAAAGTCTCCAATCACCGGAATGGCTGCAACCTGCTTTTATGGTGTACCAGCCTATAAAGCTCCTCAGAAGTTCGATCCACATACCACTCCGATTACTGTTACATCCGATAAGGTATCAGGAGATATTGCACAGAAAGACAAGCAGATTCTTACCTATTCAGGAAAAGTTGAAATCGTTCAGGGTGACAGAAAGATTCAGTCTGAAAAAGCTACCTACAGTGGAGAGAAAAAAACTCTGACCACCGAAGGTAACACCACAATGAGTTCAGGTGAATATACAACCACCACACAAGAACCGGTAGAACTTGATCTGGATAAGAAAACTGTTAAAGGAACCAAGACAACATATCAGTTAAACGGTTCTGTTCTCAACGGTGATGCTGAAGAATATGTATTTGATAATGCTCAGGGAAAGAAGATCCTAAAGAAGGCAACTCTTTCAGGATGTCCCGCTGACAAACGCTCATGGCATATGTATTCATCCTCTGTTGAAGTTGATGATGGAGACAGTTTCGGTTCAGCATGGAACGATGTTTTCTTCGTGGGCAAAGTTCCTGTTTTCTATACCCCATATGCAAACTTCCCTGTAACCAACAAGAGAAAGACTGGTCTTCTGCCAGCAAGTGTTGAGTACAAATCAGGATATGGTTTTGGCTATGAGCTGCCAATCTATCTGAATCTTGCGCCTAACTATGATGCCACCATAACTCCGGGACGTGATCCTGAGCATGGAGCAAAATATGATGGTGAAATCAGATACATGCCTTTTGAAAACTTCACAGGTAGCATTATAGGAACATATCTTCCAAATGATCCGAAGTTTACAAGAGTTGTTACCACAACCAATGGAACCGCATACACAGAGAATTCTGATTCAACCTCATCAGACCGTAAGAGATGGTTCCTGAATCTTAAGGACCGAGTAACATTCCTGGAGAGAGATCTGGTTTTCACTCTTGACTACTCAAAGGTAAGAGAAGGTGACTATACATATCTGAGCGACATCAGTCAGAAGGATGCGGCTGTAACCGACTCAAGTCTGGTTCAGTCTCTGCGTGGTGTTTACGATCAGGATAAATATGATGTGTCAGTAGAGCTGAGAAAGTACCAGAATATGTACTCAACCTCAAGCTTCAACACCTATAAACCATTTGCAATGCTGCCTCAGATTAAACTTCGAGGCTATGATACCTACAACAGATTCACCTACAGAACTGAGGCTGAACTGACAAGATTCAGCGTTGAGAAATACACTTCAGACAACAAGAATCTTTACATGAACAGAATGCATCTGCAGCCTTCTCTGAAGTACAACGCATTTGATTCATACGGAACCACTGTTGATTTTGGTGCTACAGGATTCCTGACTCATTACGATCAGTCAGATCTAAAGTATTTCAGTACTGCATATCAGCAGCGACTTGGATACGCAAATGTACAGGATTCAATTACCAGAAGTACCTACCTTTTAGAGGCAAAGGCTAAGACCACTCTTGAAAGAAAGGTTCTTGATATGAATCATACCCAGACCTTAGAGCCTGAAGTCAAGTACATGTATATTCCATACAGAGACCAGAGAAACATTCCTCTATACGACACAACCAGCCGTTACGATGAATACTACACTCTGTTCTCTCCAATGCGTTATGCCGGTATTGACCGAATTGCAAACCTCAATACCATAACTGCTGGTTTTACAACCAGACTTCTGGATTCACATGATCGTGAAAACATGAGATTCTCTCTGGCTCAGGGTTATAACATGGACAAACAGCGTGTTCATCTGAATGAGTACTACGATAACTCACTATATGAGTCCAGACACAGAACACCAATCGAAGCTAATTTCGATGCCGAGTACAAGTCATTTAACTACCATGCCCAGGCTCAGTATGATCCTGAGGTAAAAGAGTTCTATGCATATAATGCCGGAATTCACTACACCAATAAGATGACCGGATTTAAGACCGGCATATCATACAGATATCTGAAGAACGGTAACTATCTGGTTGAGGACGGCAGAACAATCAAGGACTTATCTCAGATTGGTCTGACAGCATCACTGCCTCTGTCTCCATACTGGACTTTATTCGGAGCCTCATATCGAGATCTTGAGCAGAACTACAATATTGATACCAAGGTTGGAATCAGATACGATGAATGCTGCTACTCAATTGCACTGGTATACGAAGACTACCTCAAGTACAACTGGGCCAAGAACAGGCATGAAAATGACAGAGTTATCGGTCTGAATATTGAGTTTAAGGGCTTCTATACAGTTAACATCCGTAAGATTTCAGATGTTAGAGGAACCAATACCCATTACCTTCCAGACGTAATTCCTAACAACCTTAACAGATAAAGGAAGATTGACTGGAAATTGAATGAATTCTTAGGCAATATAGTTAATATTGTGCAGAATTCTAGATTATAAGAAAAAGGAGGCGAATTGCTTTTCTCCTAACCGGGAATTTATATTCGCAAATAAATTTATGAGAATAAAACAGACATTTACAAAGCTTTCTTTAATTGCAATGTTCGGTGCATCCCTAGCAGTTGCACCTGCTCTTTCCTACGCAGAGGAAGAGATAGCACTGGATTCAACTGCCGCAGTTGTAAATGGAGGAATTATTCTTGAAAGTGACCTTGACCGTCACACCAGTGAACTGATGCAGAACTACAAGGCTCATGGAGCTCAGGTTGATGAGCTTACAGCACGCCGTCAGGCTCTGCAGTCTTTGATTACCCGTTCTCTGATTCTTCAGCTGGCATCAGGCAACGGTGCAGATATTCCTGATATGCAGCTTGATTCTATTCTAAAGCAGACAGCTCTTAGAAATAACACCACTCCAGAGAAGATTCTGGCTTCATACGGAAATATTTCTGAGGCTCAGGCAAGACAGAAATTCAAGGAAGATTATCTTATCAATGAAGTAAGACGTTCATCAGTAAGACAGAGAATCAATATTTCAGACAGTGAAATCAATACCTATGCCAAAGCCCTGAAGGAAAGAGGAAGTGTTGAACCAATGTATCACATTGGACAGGTAGTAATTCCTCTGTCATCAAATCCTACAGAGCAGGAATACCGTCGTGCTCAGGCAAATGCACAGAAAGCCTTAAAGGATTTAAGGGGCGGTGCTAATGTAGATGAAGTTGCAGCTCAGTATGCTGTTAACTCTCAGAGTGCGGATTTAGGATATCTTCCTGAGACAGCTATTCCATTACCATTTCTTCCTGCCTTAATAAAGGCTAAGCCAGGTGATGTTGTAGGACCATTCAGATCAGCAGTGGGAATGCACATACTTAAACTTTACGATGTTACCAAGAATGCAATTACTCCTGTTAAGACCTATCGTGCTTCACATATTCTGATTAAGACATCTATTATCTTCTCAGACGAGGCTGCCATCGCAAAACTGAATTCAATCATGGATGATGTTAAGGCTGGCAAGATGACCTTCGCAGAGGCTGCAAAGAAATACTCAGAAGATCCTGGTTCAGCAGTTCAGGGCGGCGATTTAGGCTATCAGTCATTAGATGCCTTCGATCCAGGCTTTGCTGCAGGAATTGCCGCACTTAGTGTTGGTCAGTACAGCGAGCCTGTAAAATCAAGCTACGGCTGGCACATCATTCATCTTGATGATGTAAAGATTGATAAGGACTCTCTGAATGCATACAAGGATAAGGCAGCATCACTCATCTTTGAAAGAGAGTTCGCAGAAGCTGTTGCCTATTGGGAAAGAGGACTTCGTGAAAGTGCCTATATCCATGTAATCGATCCTGAGCTGGTTAGAGCTGGTGCTGGAATTGAAATGGATAACACAACTTCATCACAGCCAGTGCAGAATAAAGACGGCAAGATTTCTCAGGGCTCTGTTTATATGAATTAAGTTTATTCACAATAAACAGCCTAAACTAGGTTATAATTCACTCAGCGTTGGTGTATCATCAGCGCTGATTTTGTTTTTTATACAGGTAAAAATATGGCACTACCACCAGTACACATGAAAGCGAGAAAACGCTTTGGTCAAAACTTTTTAGTAAATGATCATATCATCGGTCAGATTGTAGACGCTATCAATCCTAAAGAAGGAGAGAAGCTTGTTGAAATCGGCCCTGGTCATGCAGCTTTAACAAGACCGGTTTTAGAGAGAGCAAAAAGCTTAACAGCAATTGAGCTTGATAGAGATCTGGTTGAAATTCTAAAGCATGATCCTTTCCTAAAAGGTCTTACCATCATCGAAGGCGATGCCCTAAAGGTAGACTTCGAAAAAATTGAAGGTGCAGGTAATCTGAGAGTATTCGGTAATCTTCCATACAATATTACCTCCCCTATCATTTTCCATCTGCTCTCCCAGAGAGGCATTATTGATATGCACTTCATGCTGCAGAAGGAAGTGGTTGAGCGTCTTGCTGCTGCACCTAACAGCAAGGATTATGGACGTCTGACTGTTATGACACAGTTCCATGCCAACGTTATTCCTATGCTTATTGTTCCTCCTTCAGCATTCAGACCTGCTCCTAAGGTTACATCCGCAGTTGTAAGACTTAAGCCTAAGGATCTTACTGATGAGGAAAGAGCACTTGTACCATATCTGAACAACGTAACTACTACAGCATTCTCTGCAAGACGCAAGACAATCAGAAATGCCCTTTCAAAATTCTTCACTGAAAACGAGATTATAGATATGGGCCTTGATCCTATTATTCGTGCAGAGAACATTCCTGTTGAAAAGTATGTTGAACTAGCAAAAGCTATAAAGTACAGAGATAAAGTCTAATGGCAAACTCACCAGTATTCGAACTTCTACAGAGAAATAAGGATATCTTTGAAAATAGAAACCTGATTATTGCAGGTGATGTTTTTGATCCTATGATTCTGTCTTTAGTTAAGGACAGTACTCATGCAACTGTTATCTGCGATAACTACGTAGCCTGCAAAGCTATGGCTGCAATGATCGGACAGAGCATGAGTTCAGATTTTCCACAGGTTATCTCTTACAAACACGTTGATCTTATCTTCTCAGATATTGAGTCAGCTATGCCAAAGATCCCTCAGGCAGATACTCTAGTATTACTGCTTTCAAAGGCAAAACAGCAGACAGTTAAGCTTTTAAATCTGCTTGAAGAAAAACTTGATAAGGGCGGCTATATCTATACAGCGGGATCTAATGATGGCGGAGCAAAGAGTGCCGATTCACTTCTAAAGCCAATGGGCTCCACCATCAAGGTTGATCTGGCCAGAAAGTGTACCCTGTTTAAGGCTATATATGAGAATCCTGTTAACACCTATTCTCAGCCAAAGGATATTGATGTAGCTATCGGTGATATTTCTATGAAGCTGCATCAGGATACAGCTGTATTCTCTCAGGGCAAACTAGATAAGGGAACAGAACTGCTTCTGAACAGTATCGCAAAGATTGTACCTCAGGGTAAGGCTCTTGATCTTGGCTGCGGCTGCGGTGTAGTAGGAATCTTTTTATCAAAGCTTGGCTTTAAGGATATTACAAGTTCAGACGTATCAGCATCAGCTCTGCATCTTACCTTGGAGAACACCTGTCTAAACAGTGTTACTGATGTAAAGATTGTTGCAGCAGATATGCTGACCGGACTTGATAAGTATGATGTGATTGCAGTAAATCCTCCATTCCATGTGGGTATTTCAACCACTACTGCTCCAACCATCAACATGATTATCAATGCATCCGAACATCTGAATAAAGGCGGTGTTCTGTATCTGGTTGCAAACTCTCATCTTGGCTATGGTGAAATTCTGAAACAGAATTTCTCAAGTGTTGAGATCATAAGTTCAAGCAACACCTTCACTGTTTACAAAGCTGTGAACGCATAAAAAAATTCCGGAGTCGTACAAAACAGTAGCTCCGGAATATTTCTCAATTCTTCGAAATTAGAGGCTTATTTAGCCTTAACCTCATTTACAAGTTCCTGACCTTCAAAGTAGGCTTTAGCATTTGACAGAGTGGTATCCACAATATTGTGCATTGCCTCTTTGGTAAAGAATGCCTGATGAGAAGTCAGAAGAACATTATTGAAACTTAGAAGACGGCCAAGCTTGTCATCAGCAATGATGTTATCAGACTTATCCTGGAAGAAGTACTGGCTCTCCTCCTCGTAAACATCAAGACCTGCTGCACCAATCTTTCCGTTCTTAAGACCTTCAACCAGAGCTTCAGTATTGATAAGTGGACCACGACCGGTGTTAATCAGCATTACACCATCTTTCATCTTTGCAATTGAGTCCTTGTTGATCAGATACTTGTTCTCTGGAGTTAATGGGCAGTTCAGAGAAATAATATCTGATTTTGCATACAGTTCATCCAATGAGACATACTTGATGCCTGCAGCCTTTTCATATTCCTTATCCTCAAAGATATCGTAAGCAAGAATATTAAGACCAAAGCCCTTAAGAATTCCGATAAGAACACGAGCAATCTTACCGGTACCGATAACACCTGCAGTCTTGCCGTATAAATCAAAGCCCATTAAACCATGCAGAGCGAAGTTACCGTCACGGGTTCTGGTATATGCACGGTGAGTTTTTCTGTTAAGAGTTAGAATCAGAGCAACGACATGCTCAGCAATTGCATGAGGAGAATAAGCTGGGACACGAACTACACGAATGCCAAGATCCTTGGCTGCCTGAAGATCGACATTGTTAAAGCCGGCACAGCGTAAAGCAAGAAGCTCAACGCCATTTTCCTTTAGCTTGGTCAGAACAGTTCTGTCTGCACGATCATTTACGAAAATACATACAGCTTTTGCACCGTGAATTTCATCTGCATTCTTTTCATTTAAGAATGAACGGTGGTAAATAAGCTCAAAATCATAACCTTTGCTTGCGTTCAGATCTGAAAAGGCGTGTCTATCGTAGCTGTGGGTACCGAAAAATACAATCTTATTCTTATCCATTGTTTGCCTCGAACCATAAAACATATCTTTGTCTAGGATACCTTAATCTTCTCAGAAAAATTGATCCAGATCAAAAAAATTTTGAATTGCTCCAAAACAAAGATTAACCTTTTAGAACAGTCTCATATGCATTATAGGTTCGATTATCAAAAAGACACCATTCAATAAGATCAAAAGATGAGCTCATACTCCTGAGTACGTCCTTCACTGTTTTAATCGCTACTTCAGCGGCTTTATCAACTGGATATCCGTAAACTCCTGTTGAAATTGAAGGAAAGGCAACTCGTCTTGCACCGTTTTTCTGAGCTTCAATCAGAGAATTTCGATAGCAGTCTGCAAGAAGAGAGGCTTCATTTGAAGAGCCTCCATGCCAGATAGGTCCCACGGTATGGATCACATATCTGCATGGAAGATTATAGGCTTTTGTGGTTTTAGCTTCTCCGGTTGCACAACCGTTAAGAGTTCTGCACTCCTCTAAAAGCTCTGGACCTGCAGCCCGATGAATTGCTCCATCGACACCACCTCCGCCTAAAAGTGAGTTGTTGGCAGCATTTACTATTGCATCAACATCTGTAAGTCTGGTGATATCACCTAAAACAAGTTTAATTTCCAAAACTAATATCCTAAATTCTGTCTGACTACGAAATGAGGTTTCTGTATCATCTGTCCGTGATAGTTAACCTGCATTTTTATCATAGCACTTATAACAGATTTGCCCTGCTCTAATGATTCATCGTGTATGAAATCTGCGTCACAAGGCATATTTGGATGATAATCCTGTCCAATATAACCTACAAACTCATAACCGCTATCCTTTGCAGTTTTCTTCAGAGATTCAAGTGAGTCCTTAAGCTGTCTGTATCCATCCTGCCCCTCTGATAAAGCACTTAGATTAGTTTCCATAATGGCTACATCTGATGAGAGTTTCAGAATAAAACTGTGATCAGGGCCTGATGCAGGATTCTCCTTAAATGCAGACATAGGAATTGAAACCTTCTGATGTGAAAATGAAAGATTCTCCTCCAGTCTTCTGCATTTGTCCTGAAGAGATACAAGTTTTCTGAGCAGAACTGCACAACAGACAATAGCACCGACAACACCTACAATACACAGCACAATAAGAATCACGGCAAAGGTTCCATAGCCATAAACTCTGCTTTCAAATGCTGATGAATCATCAAGGCGCTTCTGAACCTTACCGTCCAGCTGCTCGGTTAACAGGTTGAATTCACTGCGGTTGTTGTCAATCTTGCTCTGGAGATCAGATGATGTCTGAGAAATATTCTTCTGACTGTCCTCAATACTTACTCCCATTTTCAGAAGTTCTTTTTTTATACCTTTTATATAGAAATAATTGGTATCGATATTCTTCTTGAATTCTGCCAAGATATTGACGCAGCGCTGAAGATCTTCCCTCTGTTTTTTCACGTTGGCATTAAGTTCATTTGAGGTGGAATCAAGATCCTTTTTAAGCCTTGCAACCTGTGCAGAGAGACCGTTTAAAGTCCTAACATTCTTTTCAAGCTCCCTGGTCATTGCAGAGCTGACGTAATTATTCACATATCCTTCAAATGCAGCAGAAGGAGAAAACATTGCCTCCTGCTCCTCGGTAGGACCAGATATGGATGTACCTGCAGACATATCATTAACATAAGGCTCTTCAGCCATGCCGGCAGTACAGAAAATAACTAACGGAATTAATAGAATATTTCTAAAATTCATATAAATCCCCCTCTCCAAAATTCGCTGTAGTTTTAACAAAACATATACGAAAAATACCTATGCAAAAAAAATACCATTTAAGATTTGTCTTCTCTATATCTAACATATTTTCAATATGCAAACTTTTGTTTGAACAAAATTAACATTTTCCCTTTTAAACTAGATTTAATGCGGAAGGAGAGGATTTTCCTTGAATTTACAAAGAGATTTTTCTTATTAAGAACTATTACTGTTAATAAAAAAAATTAACATTTTTCTAAAAATTTCACCAAGATCATAATTTTTTCATCAAATTGAAAATAATTTACAAATTAGATTTGACCTCCTAAAAATTACAAAAAATTATTGCCTCACAGCGCAAATTTTGTCTTTAAATAGATTATACAAAATCACTGAAAGTCCCTTTGTTAATCACAAGTTTGAAGCACGTAAAAAAATCTATTTCAAATTTAATTTATACTACCCCTAGTGAAACTATCATTTTAATTTAAGAACAAATTTATTTATGGGGGAATTCCTATGTCAGGAGTATTAGCAATGATTCTGGCAGGCGGTGAGGGTACTCGCTTAATGCCATTAACCGAAAGTAGATCAAAACCAGCAGTTCCATTTGGCGGAAGCTATCGTCTGATCGACTTCGTTCTAAACAATTTCGTTAACTCAGGTATTCTTAAGATCTTTGTTATTACACAGTACAAATCACAGTCTTTAATGATGCATCTTAAGAATGGCTGGCAGGTAAGTGGTATCCCAGGCGCATTCATCGACTCACTTCCAGCACAGATGCGTGTATCAAAGGAATGGTACCAGGGTACAGCAGATGCAATCTATCAGAACCTGACCTTTATTCGTGATCAGTTCCCTGACCATGTTTGCGTATTCGGTTCAGACAACATCTACAAGATGGATGTCAGAGAGATGCTGAACTATCACAACAGCAAGCAGGCTGAATTAACCGTAGCAGCTATCAAGATGAAGTCAGAAGACTGCGCGGGTAAATTCGGTGTTATCGAAGTTGATGAAAACGGATGCATGATTGGTTTCCAGGAGAAACCAGCTAAGCCAAAGGAGATCCCTTCAGAGCCTGGTTATTCTCTAGTATCTATGGGTAACTACATCTTCAAGGCTGACGTTCTGATTAACGAGCTTGTTGAAGATCAGCAGGACAGCAAATCAAGCCATGACTTCGGTAAGGACATTATTCCTAAGCTGTTCCCTCGAGGAAAGGTATTCGTATACGACTTCAGCTCAGCTAAGATCGCAGGCGAAGCTGATTCAGCTTACTGGAGAGACGTAGGAAGCGTTGACAGTTTCTGGGAAGCTCATATGGATCTTCTTGGCAACTACGCTAAGTTTAATCTACACAATCCTAAGTGGGCATTACACACCTACTACCCACCTCTACCACCAGCAAACTTCGTTGATACCGATGATAACGAGTCACACGTTTCAATGTCCCTGATTTCAGCTGGATGCGAGATTAACGGTGCAACAATCAACAAATCAGTATTAGGCTTCAGATGTACTGCCAATGACGGTGCAAATGTTGAAGGCTGCGTAATGATCGGAGATAACACCATCGGTAAGGGCGCAAAGGTAAGAAACGTAATTCTGGACAGATACGTTGAAATCGCTCCAGGCTTTACCCTAGGCTATGATATTGAAGAAGATAAAAAACTTGCTGCACAATACAAAAAAGGCAAGATAAATATCTCAGATAATGGCATAATAGTCGTAGGTAAAGGTTTAAGACTGGGATATTAGTGATCCCGATCAATAAAAAATAGACATATAGGGGATATCTGTGAAAGTATTATTATTATCATCTGAAGTTGCAGATATTGTTAAATCCGGTGGCCTTGCTGATGTGGCAAAGGCCCTTCCTTTGGAATTACAGGCAAGAGGACACGATGTTAAAATTGTGCTTCCTTGCTATTCAATCATCAAAGGCTGGCAGGATTTACCAATCATTGCTGAAGGTGTACTTAACAAGTCTCACTCAGACGTTAAGTTACATATTCCCTACAAAGTCAGAAAAGCTATTCTCAACTCAAAGGTTGAAGTATTGCTGATCGACTGTCCACAGTACTTCGACAGAACATCAATGTATGGCGACAACAATGAAGCCTATGGTGACAACGGTTATCGCTATGCATTCTTCTCTGCCGCAGCAATTGAAACAGCAAAAATTATCGGTTTCCAGTTTGATATTCTCCACTGTAACGACTGGCATACCGGTCTTGCACCTATGCTGTTACGCATCAAATATGCTAATGATCCATTCTTTGAGAAATCACGCTCAGTGATTACCATCCACAATGGAGCATTCCAGGGCGTATTTGACAGATCTCAGATTTCTTATCTCCCAGAAATCAGTGGTATCTACAATGACAAGGTTTCACAGGGTTCATTCATTAACTTCTTAAAGTGTGGTGTATTCTACGCTGATAAGATTAATACCGTTTCTCCTGGTTATGCAAAGGAATTAACCTCATACATCGGTGGTCACGGTATGACCCAGAACTTTATTGACAGACAGATGGATCTGTCAGGTATCATCAACGGTTGTGACTACTCTGACTGGGATCCTGCAACTGACCAGCTTTTGAGAATACGTTATGACGTTAATACCCTTGATCAGAAGATCTTAGGTAAATATCTATTACAGCGTAAGCTCGGCTTTGAGATGGGTGATACCCCAATGTACGGTATGGTTGCCCGTCTGACTGATCAGAAAGGTATCGGTCTGCTTATTCCGATTCTTGACAGATTCCTGCAGCACAAGGTGCAGGTTGTCATCGAAGGAACTGGTGATCCTGCTCTGCAGAAGCAGATGGAGGAAATCGCCAACAGACATCCTGGTAAGATGGTCTTCAAGTCTGTTTATGACAATATGCTTGCTCACCAGATTGAGGCTGCAGCAGATTTCTTCCTGATGCCATCAATCTTCGAGCCTTGCGGTCTAAATCAGATTTACTCACTGGCATACGGTACTCTTCCTATCGTGCGTGCGGTAGGTGGTCTACAGGATACCGTTGTAGATTATGATACTGACCGTGAGAACGGTACAGGCTTTATCTTCAAGGATCCTAATTCTGAAGAGTTGCTGTCCTGCTTAAGAAGAACACTGATTCTGTATCTTGAGAATAATGCTGAGATGAAACGAATCAAGCAGAACGCAATGAAGGTTCGATTCAACTGGTCTGACAGTTGTGTTCAGTACGAAGCTCTGTACAAGAGTGCACTGCAGAAACCTAAGTGGTAAAAAATTATATACCTAGAAAAGACAGTCTGTATGACTGTCTTTTTTTGGGTCCATTAGCCAGTGTTATTTTACAGGCTAATTCCAAAGCTCGCTTAGAACCTCCTTAATCGAGGAGATAATATACACAGCCTCCTGGATACTCAGAGTTTCATCAAATGAAAGTCTTAAAGCACTTTTACTAAGAGCATCCGACAGACCTAAAGCTTTTAAAACATGACTTGGTTTAGATGATGAGCTGTTGCAGGCGGAACCAGCAGACGCACAGATCCCTTTCTCTTCAAGCAAATACCGCAGAGAATCTCCATCAACCCCCTCAAAAGAAAAATTCAGATTGCCTGGTAACCTTTTTAAAGGATCTCCATTCAGTTTAACCGATGGAATTGCTGTGATTTCATTCTGAATATAGGTCCTGACAGCAGTAGTCTGAGCTATTTTATAATCAAGATTCTCCAAAGACTCTTCTAAAGCAACTGCCGTACCTATAATACCGGGAAGATTCTCTGTACCAGCTCTGAAGCCAAACTCCTGAGAGCCGCCATTTATAACAGAAGAAATAGGAGCCCCCTCTCTGACATAAAGTCCACCTACCCCTTTAGGCCCATGAAACTTATGAGAGGAGAAGGATAGATAATCCACATTTAGGTTATCAACATCAACCGGAATATGACCTACAGCCTGAACTGCATCAGTATGAAAAAGCACACCTGCCTTTCTGCATATAGATCCAATTTCGTCTATACGCTGAACCGTGCCAATCTCGTTGTTGGCAAGCATAATTGACACCCCAGCCGTATCAGGCCTTATGGCAGACTCAACGGCAGAAGGTTCTATTATTCCATCTTCGGGAATATCTAAGAGCTCTATTTCAAAACCATATTTCTTTAACTGTTCTAAAGTGTAGAGAACAGCATGATGTTCAAACTTTGATGAAATAATATGTTTTTTGTTATTCTTAAGACCTGACTGTGCTATTGAATTTAATGCCTGATTATCCGCTTCACTACCGCCAGAAGTAAAAATAAGCTTATCATTAGCTCCAGCATTAAGACATTTTGCTACGGTAAAGCGCCCCCATCTTAAAGCATCTTGAGCTTTCTGCCCAAAAAAATGAGCACTTGACGGGTTTGCATAATTGTCCGTAAAAAAAGGCAGCATTGCCTTTAAAGCCTTATCTGAAAGTTTTGTTGTAGCAGCGTTATCGGCATAAATAATCATCTAGGCACTTTCCTTATTCTCATCCTTCTCACAGATAGCCTCAAAAGGACAGTTCAGCTGACATTCGCCACACTCGGTGCAGATATGAGCATCAATTACAAAAGAACCATCCTCCTGCTCAACAATAGATTCGAATGGACATGAGGCAGCACATTCTCCACATTGAGTACAGATGCTCTTATCAATAAAATACATATACAATTCCTTGCTCTAAAGCATGTTAATAATTAGCATTGAGCATGATTAAATGTTAAGGGCCTAATCATGCTCATAGAATTAGGCCGGCTTTATAAATCCATCAGGCCGAACTCAAGCAGGATTTCTTCAAGTCTGTCTTGAGTTAAAGGCTTTGGAATTACAAAGTTCTCGTTTTCTTCAATCTTTTTGGCCAGTTCTCGGTATACATCAGCCTGATTTGCCTGAGGATCGTGCTCAATAACAGTCTTACGTCTGATCTCTGCACGCTGGACCTCATTATCTCTTGGAACAAAGTGAATTAACTGAGTACCAAGTTCTGTAGCGAAAGCATTAACAAGATCGTATTCACGGTCAACCTTACGGCTGTTGCAGATGATACCTCCAAGTCGAACGCCGCCTTTCTTGGCATATCTGGCGATACCCTTTGAGATGTTATTGGCAGCATATAAAGCCATCATTTCACCTGAGGCTACAATATAGATTTCCTTAGCCTTACCTTCTCTGATTGGCATAGCAAATCCACCGCAAACCACATCTCCCAGAACATCATAGAAAACGTAATCCAGATCATCTGTATACGCACCAAGTCTTTCAAGCTGGTTGATAGCAGTAATAATGCCTCGACCGGCACAGCCTACACCAGGCTCAGGTCCACCGGATTCTACGCAGCGGGTGCCCTTGTAGCCTTCCTTTAAAATATCTGTAAGTTCAATGTCCTCACCAATGTCACGCAGAGTATCGAGTACAGTTTTCTGTGCAAGACCTCCCAAAAGCAGTCTGGTTGAATCTGCTTTAGGATCACATCCAACTACCATTACCTTATTACCTCTTTCCACAAGGCCTGCGGTTAAATTCTGGGTGGTTGTTGATTTACCGATACCGCCTTTTCCATAGATTGCGATTTGTCTGGTTTGTGTCATTTTAATTTCCTTATATAGATTGATGCTGTGTTACTAACAAAACTATTTGCCGCCTACGGCCTGAGAGTAGATTCTTTCGATTAGAGAAAGAGCGCCTCTATATCCGATAAAACTGCGGTTAATAATCAGAGTCTCCGTTGAAGGAGTTCCTACTTCTATTAAAAGAGCCTTAAGCTCTCTTGCTACGTCAGCTTCCCATGAGCTTGCAAGAATCAGCGGAACGCCATTGCCAAAGTCAGTTTTCTTTAGAGAATCCTCTACCTTGTAACCATCTTCATGAAACTCCACGTCAAGACTTATGTCTTCTCCAAGATTGCTGTAGATGGTTCTGATTTTGTCTCTTGCTTCATCAGGAGGATTGTCAGTAATAATCTGTTTAACAGGAATTAAACCAATCTGATCTGAAAGAAACTTGGTTAGAGCAAGATTGTCTGTACTGTTGGTGACGGTTGCAAATTTTGCAGGCAGTCCATACCAGTACTCCGAGAAGAAGTTTGAGAAATGCTCCAGGAAGTAATAGTAAATTCGAGATTCCTCACTGATGAATTTTTCTGCTTTGGTATTATCAATTCCGGCAAACTCAACCACCTGTCGGATAAAGGCGGTAGTAGCCTCCTCCCCGATTGGAAGAATAGGTACATGCAGATATCTTTGGTGGTATTTCTTCTCCAGATGTTTAACTATCTTTAGGCCATTCCAGGCGGAGATAAGCAGATTGAAATCAGCTTTTGGAATGTTCTTCCACTCCTTGACACCGCCACTTTCAGGTCCAAAGAGGACATTTACCCTAAAGCCGGAGGCTCTGAGAATTCTCACCATCTCAAGGTAATCACCTCTCCAGTTCTGATTAAAGTATGGGGTCTCTAGCCATAGATTGATTAAACCAGCCTCCTTTGGTCCGTTGTAGCTGCCTACATACTGATCAATAATTGCATTTACCACCAGCTCATGACCATCAAGATTTGAGCCTTTAAAACCACCGGTATCCGCATAGACGACAGGATAGCCGTTCTGCTGATATTTTCTTACCACAGAACCAACATCATCTCCCACCAGTTCGCCAGAACAGCCGGTCAGAACCACATAAAGATCACCTTTGACCACACCAATAGAAGCCTTTATCAGATCATCGAGCTTCTTTGAGCCTCCAAAGACAATGTCATTTTCTCCAACATTGGCGCTAGGGATATTTCCTCCGCTTACGCCTGCGGTTCCCTGAAAGCCATTATCAAAACTTAGGAAAAAGAACTGCTTATACATACAGCCTGGACCGCAGTTAGCGATAGGAACTGCTCCCTTAATAGCGGACACAGAATAGGCTGCGCCTACAGTACATGCATAATGAGAATGCACAATAGATTCATCGTGTTTTTCTTTCTTTTTTACGTCAGAATTCTTTGTTTCTAATGTCATACTTTAAACAGCCTCGTCTAATTCATCTTCATAATCAACATCATTCTCAAGCGGAACAACTTTATCCAGAGCCTTAGGATCATGAGATAAAAGGAAAGGATCACTCTGAGACAGCCACCAGTCGGTATAAGGAAGCTTAATGTGCTTTGAGAGCACACGGTTGAATTTCTTTCTTGCCATAATGTCAAGAATGATTTCACCAGTGCGAATCAGACCGTCATAACCTACAGGGATATGCTCATCACCCATAGCAAGAGCAGGAATACCTAGTTTTGCCGCCTCAGGTGCAAGGCCCTGATGTCTAATGATTACAAAATCAGGTTTCTCGATTCGGTTGAAGATATTAGATAGCTGATAAGCTTCAGTTTTACTTACGGTGTAGTTCTTAATGTCACCATAGGTATTTACAAGTTCCTCCAGAGTATTCTGATGAACACCGGCACCATCGTAGATCGGATCATGATGGAAGACGATGGAGCCATCAACTTCAATTCCAAGCTCCCTTAACACAGTGATAAGACCATGAGCATAGGCAGAACCTGTCATTACAAAGCCTTTAACTCCCTTGAACTTTTCGCGAAGTTCATTCACCTTAGGAAGAACCCTTTCGTGCTCTGAGCTGATGTAATCTTCGATAATGTCATCCTTGCCTACCACATGAGCAACTGCTCTTAACCATTCATCTGTTCCCTTAAAACCGTATGGCTGAGGAGCATCAATCTGAGGAACACCATATTCCTGCTCCAAGGCTGTAGCCATATAAGAGCCAAGAGTATTACAGAAGGTTGCAGTAGCTACTGCTTCACTGGCCTGACGCAGTTCATCAAAGCTTGCCATATCAATCATGTAATTGACTCTGAGACCTAATGGTTTTAGGAGAGGAGTGAAGTAATCTGTTCCCCAGAGGGCTACGATATTGATAAGATCTTTCTGCTTAACAGGATTCTTATTTACAATCTGGCGAACCACACCATGCTGGGAAACATCAAAACCAGTACTCCAGTGTTTTGAGCGGAAGCCTTCGCAGTGAAGAGGAACCACAGGAATCCCAAGCTCACTTTCCATTTCATCTGCGATAGAATCGATATCTTCACCAATAATTGCTGTAGCACAGGCCATAGAGATAAAGATTGCCTTAGGATGCTCACGCTCAAATACCGTACGACAGGTTCTTCTTAACTTGTCAGAAGCGCCGAAAACCATGTCACTCTCAAGCAGATTGGTGCTGTAGATTTTCAAATTCTGAGGTGGTTTATTACGACGACCTAATCCCATGTTAAAAGCCAGATTAAACCATGGATTATCGCCAGAACAGCCAATTGGAGCATGCTGAATCAGAATACAGTCGGTGATATTTCCAATCTGACACTCAACAATTGCGTTTGCACACATTGTCTGCTGATTCAAAGGAGAGTTAAGCTCACAGAGTTTACAAGCCTTTCTTGAACCGCATCCGCCTGCGCAGCCAGATGTTTTAATTCCTTCAAAACGTTGTGATCGTTCTATATAGTTTGAATCTTTTACAAGCTCTGAGGCAGGACCATCCCATCCGATGATGGTACCCAGTCTCATTTCACGGTTTTCTACCGCGCTCATTTCAAGATTTATTTTTTTTGCCATTGTGTTCTCCATCAACCTTTCTGGTTGTTGTTTAATTTTTAGTGCCGGTAAAAGCTAAAACACAGTGAATCATCTATCCATGGGAAAAGGTTTCAGCAAGATTAAGCTTTCTGCTGTAAATCTCGGAACTGAAGTCCTTTTCTCCAGGAACGCCAATTGCATCAGCTCTACAATGCTGACAGTGTTTAAAAACATCAAGATACTTTTCCGCAAGTCGTCTTGATGAATCTATCTGTGCACAGTTTGGCACTGAGCACATTGATAGCTCGTACTGAGGGATTAACGGGATAATGTTGTAGATTGACGCTCCGGCTTCCTTTACGGTTTTTGCTATAGTTTCAATGTGATAAAGATTTATCTCTGGAACCAGAACGGTATTGATTTTGACCGTCACATCTGCTTTAGCTAGCTTTCTTATGCCATTAAGCTGTTTCTCAATTAACAGTCTTGCTCCCTCTACTCCCTCATATCTTTTTCTGTGGTAGATAACGAAGCTGTTCAACAAAGCTTCAATAACAGGATCAACCGCGTTAACCGTTACAGTTACCGAATCAACCCCGGTTTCTATGATTTCTTCTGCTTTCTCCTCTAGTAGTAATCCATTGGTACTCATGCAAAGAAACAGCTTTGGAAATTCCTTTCTGATAAGGCGAAAAGTCTCCAGTGCATATGGAGTAGCCAGGGTATCACCGGGACCTGCAATTCCGACAACAGTGATATCCTTACACAGCTCCAGAGATTTTCTGACAACTTCCACAGCTTCTGCTGGTTTTAAAATCGAGCTGCACACTCCTGGGCGCTTTTCATAATCATTGAATTTTCTGTCGCAAAATCTGCAGCCGATATTACAGCCCGGACTTACAGGCAGGTGAATTCTTCCTGTCTGAGCTTTCTTTCCCTTTGCGTAGCATGGATGTTTTAGGCAGAGTTCCTGATAATTAGCGGTCATGCGGCAGACTCCAGCAATCTGTCTTTGATTATCTTGTCCAGGACTCTGCTTATAAGGTAAGGAGCCTCAAATACCTCGAAACCTTTGTTTTCAAGAAATGAAGAAGCACCCTGCCCGATTTTCGCGACCACTACCGCTTTACAGTCAGAAATTACAGAAGCTACAGAATTAAAGGAGTCAATAGTGTGGCCTCCACCGTTGCAGCAGCTTTGAACAGAGCGCTTTTCAAGAAAGTAGGCAAGATTGTCACGTAGCTCATAAATATAAAAATCCTGGGCATGACCAAAGTGTCTGTTAACTACCTTTCCATCTGAACTGGCAACTGCAACTCTGGTCAGACCTGTCCTGTTAGAAACAGCAGGTGAAAACTGAACACTTTCTTTCTCAGTAACAGCATTGGTGTTATCAGCTGAAGAGTCATTCTGAGGAACATATTCTTCAGTAGCATTTCTTGGTGGTACCCATACGGAAGTTTTCAGATTTTTTCCAAAATTTGATCTTCTGTTCTCAAAGGCTATAACCTTAGGCAATGCTTTCTCTATAGGGAGATTAACCTCAAGAGTATCAATATAAATACGGTTGAGAAGCTTGGTAATGCGATGAGAAAACGACGTTGCAAGAACATAGCTGCATTCCCAGAGAAATTCAGTTTCATTTGCCTGACATCCACCGTGGCAGCCTACACATGAACCGCAGCCATCAATACTAATACTGTAGTTATGCAGATACCCTTCACTATGATAGTTACCTTCGTCATCTACATTAAGAATGAGAAACTTTGTAGCTTTTGAATATTCGGTATCAATATTGATACCATCTGATGTTGCGACTGCAATTTTAAAGGACATAAAATCCCCCTGACCAGCCATAACTGATCTGTATATACGATTAAGGAAAAATATTTTTTAAATTGAACTGATTTATTCAGCTTGACTGATTAACACTTGCATTTACACATGCAACTGCATCTGCACATTTGAGAAGAAATGAAATTGATGGAATTGATATCGGAGAGAACATTAGAAAACTTCTCTCCTCGGTCAGCTTCTGCTGTAAATAACTGATTGAACTTTTGCATGTTTTAATACTCTTTTCTAGGTACTACTATTTTTTTAATTAGAATTTCTTTCTAATCTTTTTATATAAAGCAACGCTTTTTTTGTTTACTCTATTATCTGAATATTTTTTTTATAATGCCAATTCTATTTTTTTATATTCAGTTATATCTTTTTGTTATAAAACAAAAAAACACCATTATGATGATTCACTTTTAATTGATGATTATGATGAATAAGGTTCATTGAATCATATTCATTGAATTTTATTCAATATATATTATAATATACAAAAAAAGGAGTCATCATGAGTGAAAAGCTAACAAAACGCCAGCAGGATGCATTAGAAACAAAAAAGAAAATTGTTAATGCAGCAAAAAAGCTCCTGTCCCAAAAAGGATTTGATGAAATCTCAATCAGCGAAATTACAAAGGAAGCCAAGGTAAGTACCGGTTCCTTTTATACATACTTCAAAAAGAAAGAAGATGTTATTTCAGAACTCAACAAACTGGATTTCTATATTCTGGCGCAGACAGTTATCAAGATGAAAGATAAAACTTTGATCGAAAGACTTGAGTATTACTGTGAAAACTTTCTTCTGGCAATTGAAAGAGCCGGCATTGAAACATGCAGGCAGTGGACAAGAAATAACATAAAACCTCTGCCAATGCCTGAAGAACCACAGTTTACAAAATACCAGTATGACAATAAGGCTTTGTATTCAGTATTTGCAGATGCTGTGAAACATGGTGAATTATCAGAATATTTCCCTATTGAAGACTTTACAGTTCAGATAAACGCACATCTCTACGGGCTGATGACTATCTGGTGCATGTCGGATAGCAAAGTAATCGGATCAGGCAGGATCAAAAGTTACATCTCAGATTTTTTAACCCCTGCCCTGACAACTTACTTGAAAAAATAAAAAGGAAACTCTATGGAATATATCAATCTAAATAATGGCGTAAAGATGCCGATGCTGGGGTTTGGTGTTTTTCAGATTCCTGAGCACAAGGATGCAGTACAGGCAGTAAATGATGCTCTTGAAACCGGATATCGCCTGATAGATACCGCCGCAGCTTACTTCAATGAGGAAGCTGTAGGAGAAGCTATTTCTCAAAGCGGAATCAATCGCTCAGAGCTATTCATAACCACAAAACTATGGGTTCAGGATCATGGATATGACAACACTCTAAGAGCTTTCGATACCTCTATGAAGAAACTGAAGCTGGATATTCTTGATTTGTACCTAATCCATAAGCCTTATGGTGATTACTACGGTTCCTGGAGAGCAATGGAAAGACTCTATAAAGAAGGTCGAATCAGAGCCATTGGAGTTACCAGTTTCTGGAATGAAAGACTGGCAGATCTCTTCACTCACAATGAAATAAAACCAGCTGTAAATCAGATTGAGACCAATGTATGGCTGCAGCAGCAGGAAGCACATGATTTCATGGTAAAACATAACATCGTGCATGAAGCATGGTCACCTTTCGCTGAAGGCAACAACAACGTATTTAAAAACGAGATCCTGGAACAAATTGCCAGAAAACATAATAAAACCACAGCTCAGATAATGCTACGCTGGCTGATCCAGAGAAATATTCCTGTGATCCCAAAATCATCACATAAAGAAAGAATCATATCTAATTTTGATATTTTCGACTTTAAGCTTGATGAGGAAGATCTCTTAAACATCCAAAAGCTGGATACAAAGAAAAGCACAATATACGATGAAATGAATCCAGATATCGCCATCAGTATAGGTAGCCACAGAATTCATGATTAAAGAAACGGGAGTTTTTATGCAGACATTTACATTAAATGACGGTAACAGGATACCTGCAATTGGTTTTGGAACCTACCAGATACCGGCCGACGGTTCCACATACAAGGCGGTAAAGGAAGCCCTGAATCTAGGATATAGACACATTGATACTGCAGTTGCCTACTTCAATGAAAAAGAAGTCGGCAAAGCGGTAAATGATTCTGGTATTAAGCGCGATGAAATCTTTGTTACCAGTAAACTCTGGCTACAGGATTATGCCTATGCAGATGCAGTAAAAGCAATTGATAAATCACTTGAAAAGCTTAACCTCGACTATATCGATTTATATCTGATTCATCAGCCATACGGAAAAGTAGATGAAGCCTGGAGAGCAATGGAAGAAGCACAGAAAGCAGGAAAGATAAAATCGATCGGCGTAAGCAATATGACGGTTAAGATCTGGGATAAGTTCAAAGACTGTTTTAGTGTAATTCCAGCTGTAAACCAGGTTGAGTATCATCCAATGATGCAACAGAAAGAACTTAGTTCTCTAATGAGTAAACACGAGGTTCTTCTTGAAGCATGGGCTCCTCTTTATCAGGGTAACAAACTTCTGCTCGATAATCCTGTAATAAAAGAATTAGCTGCAAAATACAACAAAACAGTAGCCCAGATTGTTTTACGCTTTGAAAATCAGATGGGAGTAATTATTCTGCCTAAATCTACTCATACCGACAGGATTAAAGAGAATCTAGAGATCTTTGATTTTTCACTTGCAGAAGATGAAATGAAAATGATACAGACTCTAAATCAGGAAAAAGGGATTCATAATCCCGATAATCCAGGAGTTGGAGAATGGTTACTTGCCAATTTTGATGTTCACAGAGATGATTAGGTGCCAGAGATTCTGATATCTCTTTGCTTTCTGCTATTTATCATTCTTAACTGCAAAACAAATTTAAGAGTTAAATAGCAGAAAAAACAGTAATACGCTCTATTCTTTATTTATTGATTTTGGAACTGTTTTTTCAGCTCCTCAATAAACTCAAGGACGTTATATCCTGTAGGAGACTTTTTACTAAAAGCACAGTATTTTCTGTTGATAATCTGTCCATTTTTCAGAAGGCTTAACCTTTTTACCGTAGAAGAAATATTTGGAACTGTTACTCTTCCCTCAACCGGCATTATCCCTTTACCAGAGGTTACCATAAGTCTTGCTTCGTTGAGATTTCTTGCAAATATAAAATCACCTACAAAACCGATGATGTCATGATAGTAGGTAAATTCGGTATCTTCCTGAGATTTATCTGCAATGAGAATACACGGAAAATTCTTGAGATCCTCAATTTCTACCACATCTAAAGTTGCATAAGGATGATACATTGATATTTCGACACTTAGAGGAAAGGCTGTAAGTTCAATATTGAGGTAATCATCCGAAAAAGCTCGTCTCTGATCATTGATTGCAATATCGACCTTTCCTGTTTTTAATAGCTCGTATAATCTTTCGTGATTACCGCTTTCAAGCTCAAGAACTGCATCAGGATATCTTTTTTTAAACACTGAAACACTGTTGATAATCTGTTCATCTGCAAAATTTACAGGATAACCAATTCTGAGGCTTTCATCTTTATGCTGAACCTGTCGTCTAATGTCTGATAGAAGGACGTTTACATCAGACAGAATAATTGTTGATTTTCGATAAAACAATTCCCCTGCTTCTGTCAGAGAGAAGGTTCTGTTATGCCGTCTTAAAAGAAGAACTCCCAACTCATCTTCCAATGCTTTTATCTGTTGTGAAATTGCTGACTGAGAAATATTACATGCCTCGGCAGCATCATAAAAATTCTTATGATCCACGACAGCTTTAAAGTATTTCATTTGACGTAACAGCATACTCGCTCCTCCTTTAATGAAGTATAAATTGATAATTAATACTTATCAATAAAGCCTTTATATCAAATTGATTGTTCATGAAAACAAATCTATTCTTTCTATTAAAAGAGAGGTGATATATGGATAAGACACTCGTTATTTACTACTCAAGAAAAGGTCAGAATTATTCTCGCGGTTCAATTGTTAACCTTAAGAAAGGTAACACCGAATATGTTGCCGAATTTATAAAAAAAGCGGTTGGAGCAGATCTGTTTGAGATAAAAACAGTAAAGAAGTACAGCGATGATTACACCACCTGTACAGAGGAAGCAAAAGAGGAACTGAAAAACAACTCAAGACCAGAGCTTACTGAATACGTAGATTCAATTTCAGAGTACAAAAACATTGTAATAGCAGGTCCATGCTGGTGGGGAACCTTTCCATGTGCCGTCATGACTCAGCTTGAGAAGCTCGATTTTACAGGAAAGAAAGTCTTTTCAGTAATGACACATGAAGGTAGCGGTCTTGGCAGTTCAGTTCGTACCTTAAAGAACCTTTGTCACGGAGCAGAAATCGGTGAAGGACTGGCTGTTTTTGGAAGCAGTGCTCCTGATTCTTTTGAAACGGTATCTGACTGGGCACAAAGAAATCTTGTATAACCAAAATAGGAGTTACCAATGTTAAAACATCTACAGGCTCTAATTATTACAGGAGTACTTTCTTTATTTTGCATATCTCAGGCAATAGCTTCTGACACACTGGTTGTTTATTTTTCAAGATCAGGAAACCAGTTTAACGGAAATATAACAGAAGGAAATACTGCAATTGTGGCAAAAATAATTGCAAAAGAACTCAATGCAGATACCTTCGAAATAAAACCTAAGAAAAATAACTACAACCTTCCTTATCGTGAACTGACAGAACTGGCACGAGATGAAAAGGAAAAGGGACTTCGTCCTGAGTACATTGGTGAAATAGAAAATCTTAGTTCCTACAGCTCCGTATACATTGGCTCTCCTGTATGGTGGGGAGACTATCCAATGATTATGTATACCTTCTTTGAAAAAAATGATTTAAACGGAAAAACGTTGATTCCATTTGCAACTCATGAGGGAAGTGGACTGGCAAGCTTTGATTTAATACTAAAAGATAAATTCAAGACAGCAAAGGTCTTACCAGGTTTGGCTCTAAAGGGTAGTCAGGTACAGAACGATCGTTCATTTGCGGAAACCGAAGTTAAGAAGTTTATGTTATCACTTGAAAAATAGAGGTGAAATGTGACACAGGAAGTAATGCTTGTAACAGGAGCTGGTCAGATAAGTATGGCTATAGCAAGGCGTACCGGCTTTGGAAAAAAAATAGTATTAGGAGATAAGAATCCAGATAACTGCAAAGCAATTGCTGACATTATGAATAAAGCAGGCTTTGACGTTGAACCTGTGACAATGGATCTTTCAAGTAAAGATTCAATTATAAAGTTCATAGCAAAAGCATCTGAATTTGGAGAAATAAAATACCTTGTGAATGGAGCAGGTGTTTCTCCTTCTCAGGCTTCTGTTGAAACTATTCTTAAGGTTGATCTCTATGGTACAGCAGTTCTTTTAGAGGAAGTTGGAAAGGTGATTGCTAAAGGAGGTTCAGGCGTAACAATTTCCAGTCAGTCAGGATTCAGAATGCCTCAGCTTACTCCTCAGCAGGATCGGGAACTTGCAACAACAGCTCCATCAGAACTTTTATCATTAGATGTTCTCAAAAAAGAAAACATAAAAGATACGCTTCATGCATATCAGCTTGCCAAACGCTGCAATGAGAAAAGAGTTATGTACGAGGCTGTTCGCTGGGGAGAAAGAGGAGCAAGAATAAACGCAATTGCACCTGGAATTATCGTAACTCCACTGGCTATAGACGAGTTCAACGGTCCTCGCGGTGATTTTTATAAAAATATGTTCAGAAAATGTCCTGCAGGAAGACCTGGAACCGCAGATGAAATTGCAACCATAGCAAAACTGCTTTTGGGGGATGAAGGAGCTTTTATTACAGGCTCAACATTTTTAGCTGATGGCGGAGCTACTGCCTCCTACTATTACGGTCCACTTCAGCCTTAAAAACGATTTAGAAGATTATTTTTACTGTTTAAGAACAAATTGATGAGAGGAAATTATGAAGTTTACATTTCAGAATACAACCAAGGTATATTTTGGAGATGAAGAATTAGAGAATCTTGCTCCTGAACTACTCAATTTGGGAAAGAAGGTTCTGCTGGTATACGGCGGCGGTTCCATCAAGAAAAATGGACTTTATGACAAGATCATCAGTAATTTAAAGAACAGTGGAATTGAAACCTTTGAACTTAGCGGAGTAGAACCTAATCCTCGCCACACCACTGTAAACAAGGGTGTAAAGATCTGCCGTGAGAATAATATAAGTGCAATTCTTGCTGTAGGTGGCGGTTCCACAATTGACTGTTCAAAAGGAATTTCTGCAACTGTATTTTCTAAGACAGATAATGTCTGGGATCTTGTAGAAGGCAAATATCCAATTGAAAAAACATTGCCAATAGTAACTGTACTTACTTTGTCAGCAACCGGTTCTGAAATGGATTGTGGCTCGGTATTAAGTAATATGGAGCTTAATATAAAGAGTGGGCTGATACACGAAAATATCAGACCAAAGGTATCATTCGAGGATCCTAAGATTACTTATTCGGTAAATGAATATCAGACCGCATCCGGCAGTGCAGACATCATGTCTCACATCTTTGATGTAGCATATCTCTCTAAGCAGAAACAGATGGAAATGCTTGTAAATATTCAGGAAGAAGTACTAAGGACAGTTATAAAATACACTCCTATAGCTTTGGAGAATCCTTCAGATTATGAAGCAAGAGCAAATCTGATGTGGGCTTCTTCATGGGCTCTAAATGACTTCATGTACTGCGGTGTAATGCAGTCCCCTATTCTTCATGCAATTGAGCATGAATTATCAGCATTCTATGATATTACTCACGGACATGGACTGGCAATTCTGACTCCTAACTATCTGCGCTATATTATAAATGATGAAACTGCACCTGTTATCTACCGTCTTGGAGTTAACTGCCTGAACGTTAAGTCAGGACTTGAAGCTAAGGAAGGAGCAAAACTAACAGCAGATGCTCTGGCTAAACTTTATTTTGAAACCTTCAGACTTCCATCCAGATTATCTGACCTTGGTATTGATGACTCAAAATTTGAAGTAATGGCTCACAACTGCTGCAATGGTCTTTTCGGTCAGGGAAAACTTAGTGCTCTGGCAACTTTGGAAGAAAGGGATGTTGTAGAAATCTTAAAGATGTCGCTGTAACAGAACTTTAGCTGTTTCCTTCGCATAATAAAAGAATGGAAACAGCTTGTTAAGTTAAAAGACTTTGCAAAACTGAAAACAGACAGGAAGCAAACTGACTATGAACTTAGAGTCTATTCTTGACCGTGTCCTGAACCTTAAGAAAAAAGAAGGAAGTTATGCTGTGTTAGCATTTCTGCTTTTTTTCTGTATTTTCTGTTCCTACTCTGTTCTGCGTCCTGTACGAGACACCATGGGTATTACCAGCGGTGTAAATAGTCTTCAGTGGTTATTCACAGCAACCTTTGCTGTTTCTATTACCGTACAGATCCCTTATTTTTACGTCCTGGGAAAAATTTCAAGAAAGATAATACTTCCTGTTGTATTCTCTTTTTTCGGAGCTAATCTTCTATTATTTGCCTATCTGATGGCTCATGAAATTGCACCTGTAATTACAGGAAGAACATTTTATGTCTGGCTTTCTGTCTACAATCTTGCTGTGATTTCTCTAGGATGGAGTGTTTTAAATGACATTCTGAAACCATCTCAGAGCAGGCGACTCTTTGCCATTGCAGCATCAGGATCAAGCGCAGGTTCAATTATCGGTCCTATGATCACCGCAACTGCGGTTAAATACACGGGGATTTTTCCGTTAATACTGATTTCCCTAGCCTTTCTTGCCCTTGCATCGCTGGCTGTATATTTTCTTTTTTCCATAAGGTCAGAACAGTATGATACGGATGAGTCAGCACAGAGTGTAAATGACTATCTGAAAAGAAGAGTCAACGGAAGTATACTTGAAGGATTTTTAAGCACCTTTAAATCCAGATACCTGCTTATGATTGCCACTTTTGTAATTCTGGCATCAACGGCCAACACCTTTCTATATTTTGCTCAGGTTAGAATTATTGCAGATTCATTTGCAGATAAGTCAGAACAGACTTTTGTCTTCTCGGTTATAGATCTTATAGTAAATACAGCCACTATTATTCTGCAGTTATTTATTACAGGCCGTTTGGCAGATAAATTTGGACTAAAGCCTCTAATTGCGGTTGTTCCTGTGCTGATTCTTGTCTGTTTTGTGGTACTGATGTTTATACCGGTTCTTTCGGTCATTGTTCTGGCAATGATTGTTCGCAGAGTAGGAGAATATGCGCTGGTACGTCCTGGCAAGGAAATGCTTTTTAGCGTTGTAAGTCTGGATGAGAAATATAAATCCAAGAACTTCATTGACACTGTAATCTATAGAGGCGGAGATGTATTCAGTGCCTTTCTAACTCAGGGAGCTGAAGCTTTAGGAGGCATGATTCTATCATTTGCAACCGGAGCAATAATGGCTATTGTATGGATTATTAATGCGTTATATCTTTCAAAACTTTTCACCCATAAGTCTCAGGAGAAACTATGAAACTAAAACATTTTTTCCCTTTACTTGCTGGCATTTCTTTAGGAGCTAGTGTTAGTGCAGCTTCCGTTGAAAATGATATGCCTTATCTAACCCTGTCTGATGGTTCCAGAATACCCCAGTTAGGCTGCGGAGTCTGGGAGCTTAACGGACAGGAAGCCTATAAGTCTGTAACAGAATCAATTAAATTAGGGTACAGGCTGATTGATACGGCTCAGTACTACAGAAACGAGAGTGAAACCTATCAGGCTGTATTAGATAGCGGTATTCCACGAGAAGAGTTCTATATCACTACAAAACTTAATCCTTCAAATGGATCCAGTGAAAAAAATATACGAGATTCTTTAGACAGAAGTTTAAAGAATCTTGGAGGAAAGATAGATTTGGTTCTTATTCACTGGCCATTTTCTAATGATGAGATGGCATGGAGAATCATGGAAGAATATGTTCAGGAAGGCAAGTTCAAATCTATTGGTCTTAGCAATTACAGTCCGGAGGCTTTAAGGCGCATTCTTAAGATTGCAAAGATTAAACCGGTATTGAACCAGGTAGAGTTACATCCTTACAACTCAAAATATCCTACAGTTGCAGAATATGAGAAAGAAGGTGTAAAGGTTGAGGCCTGGTCTCCTTTAGGCGCTGGAAGACAGGGGCTTTTGAGAGATCCTGTAATTGCTGATATAGCTAAAGCTCATGGAAAAAGCTCAGCTCAGGTTATTCTAAGATGGGATCTTCAAAGAGGAATCATCACTATTCCTAGATCAAAGAATCCTGCACATATAAAAGAAAACATCTCAATAATGGATTTTCAGTTAAACGATGAAGAAATGAAGCAGATTGATGCTTTAAATCGCGATGATGCCTTATGGGATATTTAGACTAACAAATACCTCCAGCAGATTGGTGGCAATATGCTGGAGATGAGTCTCTTGCTTTTTTTAAACTGAAGATAACAAAAAAAGCGGCATTAAAAACTATTAATCAGTATCGCCAATCCAATGTTGTAATAGGAGCTCCAGGCTTTATAGAGCCATCATCCTCATCTTCCTGTACAGGAGGAATATCATCATCAGGAGCAATCTCATAGGCATAAGCTTTCTTTCTGGCATACACAACCTTATCTTTAAGATCAGAGATAGCAATACCACGTCGCAGCATTACACCACCTATGATCATCTGTGATAAAAGAAGTAGAGACAGGCGATTGCTGAATACAGAGTCATTAGTTATATCAACACTGTCTGATGACTTTAGAATCAAATCGGCTTTTTCAGATAGTTTTGAATCATCAGGACATACGCCAATCAGGCAGGCGCTATTGGCCTTAATGAGATCTGCCATATCCAGGATATCCCTGTTGCAGCCTGTTGAAGAAAAAGCTATGACTACATCTCCAAGACGCAATGTTGACAAGGCAAGCAGCATTGAGTTTCTGTCAGTGTAGGATTCACATGCAAAACCAAGATTAAGCATTCTGTTTACAAAATCAACTGCTATAAAAGAGGATAAGCCCTGAGATATAACCACAATGCGATGAGACTGACTTACCACATCAATAACGCGGGCCAACATTGCCTCATCGACATTTCTCTCGGTTGCAGATACGCTAACCTTGGCGCCATCGATAACCTTTGAAGCAATATCCCCTACTGTATCGCCCTGCTTTACACTCTCGATCTTTTTGAGGTTCTGGGAAGACACAAGAGAACTTAATACCAGCTTAAAAGCAGGAAATCCCTCTGCACCGAAGCGCTTGCAGAATCTGAATACAGATGGCTCTGAAACACCGGCTCTTTTAGCCAGCTGAGCAATGTTCTCGTTAATAACTGATGCAGGATTCTTCAGAATAATTGAGGCTAATTTACGTTCTGATTTTGTCAGTTCAGTTTCGTTTGCAATTCTGTCTAAGATATTTGAAGCCATATAATTAAATCAACTCTAAACTATTCTTTACGTAGCCATTCTGTACAACATACTGAATCTTAAATTCATCGTCAAATACAACCATATCAGCAATAAAGCCACCTTCGATACGACCGTATTCATTAAGTCCCAGAGCTCTTGCAGGAGCATAGGTTGCAGCACGCAGAGCGTCATCAAGAGAAAAGCCGCAGCTTTGGACCAGGAATTTAACACCGTCGAACATTGAGATTGTAGTACCGGCAAAGGAACCTTTAGCATCAATAAGACCGCGCTTATGATCCACAAAGATTTCTGTACCGCCAAGAACAAAGCTTGATGGAGCTTTAGACATTCCGGCTACTGACTGAGCATCTGAAACAATATAGAATCTGTCGCCTAAAATCTTATGAGCAAGGTTTACCAGTGCAGGATGAACATGTCTACCATCTGCAATTACTGAAGCAAAGACCTTCTCACTCTGTAGAGCTGCACCTACAAGACCAGGCTCTCTACCAACAGGAGACTTCATACCGTTATACAGATGGGTTACATTGGTAATACCAGCCTTGAATGCCTGCATTGCCTCATAGTAGGTAGCAGAACTGTGGCCGATAGAAAGTTTGATTTTGTTGGCTAGAAGTTCAACAATTCCCTTTGGTCTTACTACCTCAGGAGCAATTGTTACATATGCCAGGGTATCTCTGTTTTCCACAAAGAAATCAAAATCTGCCTGGGTATATGGTCTGATGTAGCCTGATGGCTGGAATCCAGGATGATTACTTGAAATGAAAGGACCTTCCATGTGCAGACCTGGACATACTGTAGGATGCTTTTCCTTGAATTCGGCAACTGCAGCAATGGCCTTTGACAGATTCTCACGAGGACCAGAAATCATGGTTGGAACAAAGGTTGTTGTTCCATGAGAAGTCTGCCACCTTCTCATTGATTCAAGAGTATCGATGGATGGATTCTGCGAAAATGAAACACCAGCACATCCGTTTACCAGAAGGTCAATAAAGCCAGGACAGACATGACAGCCTTTAACATCAATTTCTTCAGCTGTACCGTCTTCAAGAAGAGCAGGACTCATAGGAACAATTCTATGATCCATAATCGCAACGGTATCTACGTCAACAAACTCTTCAGAGGTTATATGCAGCTGAGCATTTCTCAAAACGGTAACAGCCATAGTTCGTCCTTATATCTGTATGAAAGGAATGGTTATTTATTATTCACTGCGAGCTCTGGCAGCCTTTTTTGCACGTTTTGCAGCAAAGTCCGGCTTACCCTTGTTTTTCTTATCACGCAGTCTAACTTTCTTATGTGTCTTCTTGTCTTCTTCTTTCTTTTTCTTATCGAAGCCACCATTACCGCCGATTGATGCTCTTGAGCGTTTCTTCTCGGACTGATGATGACCGGTGCTCTTACTTGTAGGGAACTGAGCGCAGATGTTCTTAATGGCGCGCTTCTCAATATCCTTACCGGTATAGCGTTCAAGCTTCTCTAAGAAAGCAATTTCGTTTGCCATAACCAGAGTGGTAACTACACCCTTTTCACCTGCTCTGGCAGTTCTGCCCGCTCTATGAACATAGATAGCAGCATTGGCTGGCATATCAAAGTTATAGACATGAGTTACATCAGGCAAATCAAGACCTCTTGCAGCAACATCAGTTGCAATCAGAATGTCCTTATCACCTGAAGCAAAATTCTTAATGGCCGCCTTTCTTTCATTCATTGACAGGTCACCCTGAATGGATGCGCACTTGAATCCAAGACGACGAAGGCTGGCATCAAGTCTCTGCAGACGTTCCTTGGTCTTAACAAAAACAATTGACTTCCCTTTAATAGTAGTCAACAGATGGTGCAGAATTCTAATTTTTTGAGGATCTCCTGCTGCATAATATGCGCGGGACTGCAAAAATTCAGGAAGAACCTCATCTTCCTCTCCACCTACACCAAGTCTAACCTCGATTGGATCATTCAAAACTGAAGAAGCAAACTCATCAATACCTGAACCTTCCAAGGTTGCAGAGAACAGAAGAGTCTGATATCTGTTGTAAAGCTCGCGGGTGATTTTTGCTACATCATCTCTAAAGCCCATGTCCAGCATTCTGTCAGCTTCATCAATTACGTACATTTCAACTGTTGATGTATCAATCCAGCCCTTCTCGATGTACTCAATGAGACGACCAGGTGTTGCAGCAATAATTGAGCTTGGGTTCTCTCTTTGAACTTCTCTTGAACCGCCACCGATAATGGTGCCGGCGCTTAAATCATTAAATCCGCCGATAAGCTCAGAGCAGACACTTTCGACCTGCATTGCAAGTTCTCTTGTAGGCTCCAGAATAATTGCTCTGACTCCGCTCTTCTTTTCAAGAGAAAGTCTGGCAATGATAGGCAGTAAAAAAGCAGCTGACTTACCTGTACCGGTAGGAGCTCCGCCTAAAATATCAAAGCCTTCCAGTGCCTTTGGCAGAACCAAAGTCTGGACAGGGGTTGGTGTCTCCCAACCTAATTTTTCAATGTTTTCAACTAGAAAATCTGGTAATCCTAATTCGGAAAATTGCATTAAACGCCCTCTTTACCCATGCGAGTTGCATGGCATTTCTTAATATAATCAATCACATCTCGGCGTGACTGTGTATCAGCCATTTCGGTACCGTTGAACCATCTTACAAGTTCAAGATCAGAAGCCTCAAGCAGATCAACATAATCTGCAAGGAACTTCTCATCACAGTTCTGTAAGTCCTGATCTACAAATGGCAGCAGCATCAGATCAAGCTCGCGCATACCGCGTCTTGACTGCCACTTAACTTTTCCTGAAACCTCAATCATTAGACAGATACAACTCCCTTAATAGCAGGATGTGGATCATACCCTACCAGCTCAAAATCTTCATACTTGTAATCAAAAATAGATGGAGCCTTACGAAGAATGTTCATCTGAGGAAGAGGTCTTGGAGTACGTGTAAGCTGAAGCTGAACCTGCTCAAAATGATTCTTGTAGATATGAGTATCACCGCCGGACCATACGAAATCACCGTACTCAAGGTTGCATTCCTTGGCGATCATCATGGTTAGAAGTGAATAGCTGGCAATGTTGAAAGGAACACCCAGGAACATGTCTGCAGAACGCTGATAAAGCTGACAGCTCAGCTTGCCGTTTGCTACATAGAACTGATACAGAGTGTGACAAGGAGGTAGAGCCATTCTGTCAACATCAGAAGGATTCCATGCACAGACAATAATTCTGCGGGACTCTGGATTGTGTTTAATCATATCAATTGCATTTGAAAGCTGGTCGATATGACGTCCGTCTGGAGTTTCAAAATCACGCCACTGTTTGCCGTAAACAGGACCTAAATCACCGTTCTCATCAGCCCACTCATTCCAGATGCGAACACCGTTCTCCTGAAGATACTTGATATTGGTTGAACCTGAGATGAACCATAACAGCTCGTGAATAATTGATTTTAAGTGACACTTCTTGGTAGTTACCAGAGGAAAGCCCTTTGAAAGGTCAAAACGCATCTGGGTACCAAAGATTGATCTTGTACCAGTACCGGTTCTGTCCTCACGGTCAGTACCCTCTTCCATGATTTTCTTTAATAAATCAAGATATACCTGCACCTGTTGCTCCTAAAAATTAACGATTCTTGCTTAAAGATAATGTGTCAATGATTGAGTACAGGCCCTTTGACTTTGCGTACTCAATATACAGCTGCTTGATTTTGACACTCGAATTCAAAGCCATTGCCTGTTTGCCAACAGCCTGCAGATCCTGAAGGTTAATATTCTTAACAATATACTTAACCATAGAAATCTGTGAATAATTCATTGAAAGCTTGGTATAGCCCAATGACATCAGCAGCATACAGCCGATTGGGGATCCTGCAATTTCACCGCAGACTGAAATAGGTCTCTGCAGAGATGTTGCTCTGTCGATAAGATACTTCAGGTATCTTACCGCAGCAGGATTAAATGCATCAAAAAGCTTTGATACTTTTGGATTTGCTCTGTCTGCAGCAAACAGATATGAAATCAGATCGTTTGAACCGATTGAGAAGAAATCACACTCTGCGGCCAGCTCATCAAGCATAAAGGCCACACATGGAACCTCAATCATCACACCAAAACGAGGTCTTGGGATCTTGGATCCTGTTTCTTCCTCGATTTCATAAAAAGCCTCATTCAGAATTCTCTTTACAATAACAACTTCCTCAAGTCTTGAAACCATTGGAATCATGATCTCAAGATTGCCAAAGTCCTTGTTGGCAAGAAGCATTGCTCGAAGCTGAGTCTTCAGAATATTAGGCTGATCAATGCAGACTCGTACACCTCTCCATCCTAAGGCAGGATTGTTCTCCTCGATTGGCAGATAGGACAGAGCCTTATCTCCGCCGACATCCAGAGTTCTCATGCATACAGGAAGACCTTTGAACTTTGACAGAAGATTTCTGTACCAGCCAACCTGCTGTTCCTCTGAAGGTAGAGAATCACACAGCATAAAGGAGATTTCCGTTCTGTACAGACCGATACCGTCAGTCTGAGCAGGAAGGTCGTCATCCTCATGATTCAAACCTGCGTTAAGCTGAATGCAGATTTCCTTGCTGTCCTGAGTTACTGCCTTTTCATACTTGCCAGCATTAAACATATCATTCTGCTTCTTTGATGCGGCAACCAGCTGCATATACTCATCAATCACACTTGATGATGGGTCAATCAGAACCTCAGCATTCTGACCGTCAACAATAATGGTTCTACCGTCAAGATCGTTGATATCAATATTAACGCCAATAACCGCAGGGATACCTAAATCCCTTGCCAGAATAGCAGTATGAGATGAGGTGCCGCTGTCAATACAGATAAAGCCGGCAATCTTGTCGCGGGTCATCTCGGCAACCAGCGCAGCAGGCATACTCTGAACCACCAGAACTACTGGTGATGACAGCTCTGTCTCCTTTGGAGCCAGATGTACCAGTCTTGTGATCAGGATTGAGGCGAAATCCCGCATATCCCTAATCTTTTCCTTATGCCCATCGTCTTCTGCAGCTTTGATTCTTCTCATGGTTACAACCTTGATTGCAGTAGCGGCAACGTAACCATTTTCAAAAATTTCTGAATCAACCTCATCCTCAAATGAAGGATCATCAAGCATGCTGCCATAACCTGACATATAACCTGAAGATGCCTGTGAGAGTGAGTTCTCCTGAAGATAGAGATTTGCTCTATCCATTTCCATCTGCAGCTGGAAGATTGTCTGATGGAACAGCTCTGACTGAATATCCTTTTCATCAGAATACATAGTCTGAATAGTGTCAAAGGTTACAGGTGGTTTCCATACCACAGCCTGAGCAATGGCAATTGAACCAGAACCTCTCTTACCTTTGTAGCGGGATACTCTGAAATCCTCGTTTTCCTTTAGAGTTCTTGTAATGGAAATAATCGAAGCAATCTGAGCTGAAAGAGTAATAAGTAAGGTCTCTTCCTGTTCACCGAATACACGGTTTTCCTTGCACTGAATAACCAGAACACCTAAAAGCTCACCCTGATTGATTACAGGCACACCAAGAAATGACTGATACTCATCCTCTCCAACATCTGGAAGATATTTGAAGTTAGGATGTTCTGGCGCGTTAGCAAGATTTATAAGCTCCTGCTTCTGCGCAACAAGTCCTACAAGACCCTCTCCGATCTGCAGTGAAGCTTTTCCAATGGAATCCTTCTGCAGACCTTCTGTTGCCGCAAGTTTCAGATAATTCTTTCTTGGGGTAACCAGATACAGAGAACAGCAGTCAGCGCTTGTCGCATCTCTTATCAAATCTACAAGTGTGTTTATGGCATCCTCAAAGGATTTCTTGGAAGATACCTCCTGAATTATTTTTCGTAGGGCTAGCAATATTGAATTCTGATTTTCAGACATAGCTACCTTACCCTCCTCGTTCGGGTATTCTTTTTATAATTATTTCCTAAGTGCGGACCGAAGAGTGCTATCTGAGAGAATATACTCAGCACCTGTCGATACACATCTCTTTTAAATGCAACCACCTGCCGGACCGGATACCAGTAACTTACCCAACGCCAGTCATCAAACTCAGGATGACCTTTGCGGTTAAATTCAATATGTTCAGATTTATCCTTGTTCAAACAAAGCAAATACCACTTCTGTTTCTGTCCGATACATAAAGGTTTCTCATTCCAGCGGACCAGTCTTTTAGGGAGTCTGTACTTAAGCCAGAACTTTGTACTAGCCAATAGAGTTACATCGTTTTTGGTTAAGCCAAGCTCCTCATAGAGCTCTCTGTACATGGCACTCTCTGGAGATTCACCTGAATCCACGCCTCCCTGAGGAAACTGCCAGGAATTCTGTCTGATACGTCGAGCCCATAAAACCTGACCTGAGCGGTTGCAGATTACTATGCCAACATTTGGCCTAAATCCGTCTTTATCAATCACTAAAAACCGCCTGATCTTTATCTTTTAAACTATTTGCAAACTGCAAAGTTATACTGTGTGATATTATAACAGATAGGGGCATTACAAAGCTCTTTGTAGATCACGTAAAAACTCTTTTTTATTACTATTCTGAACACTCGATTTTTGGGAATAGAAAATGGGACTGTCAAAACAGCAAAACAACCAGATTTTTCCTCCTGAAAATTTTGAGGAACTGATTAACAGATTAAACTTCATCGTCGGAAAATCACTAACTCAGCTAGCTGAATCAGCAAATGTTCCAATGCCGATAGATACACTTCACGGAAAGGGCTTTGCAGGAGAGCTGATTGAGAAATGTCTTGGCGCCAGCGCAGCTAACCAGTCAATTCCGGATTTTCCAGAACTTGGAGTAGAGCTTAAAACAATTCCAGTAGATGATTCTCTATCCCCTCTGGAATCAACTTTTCTATGCTATGCGCCCCTCAATGACATTCGGCACTACACTTTTGAGAGTTCCCCTCTTTACTCAAAGATAACCAGGGTTCTTTTCGTTCTGGTTCGTGCATCAAGAGATCTGGATTTTAATGACAGAATAGTACTGGGGTATTTCTTCTACACTCCATCCATGGAAGAACTTAATATTCTCAGAAACGATTTCAACGAACTTTACGAAATGGTTAAAACAGGTAATGTTGAAAGAATAACTGCCCGTATAGGACAGATTATTCAGATGAGACCAAAGGGTGCCAATGGAAAAGTTCTGACAGAATGTATAGGTCCGAATGGAGAGATTATAAGAACTAGACCAAGAGGTTTTTATATGAGAAGAGCCTATACAAAGAAACTAATACAACAGAATATTCTTGCACATTGACATCCATCTGAAGAGATACAGAAAAATCCGATTAAGACGGGCAAAAATAAAACAACAAACGAGCATAATGCTAAAAAGTCACATTAAATACTCACCAAATTTGTGCAAGAAAACTCTAAACTTAAACAAACACATTTTTTCTTGCAAGATAACATATTGTTTTATAAATATATTTTTAAAACTAAAATGTTAGTTATATTAACCACCATATAATACTTTCATTGTCCTAATAAGAAAAGTTTTATCTATAAGATCAATAAGTTAACTCCACAAAATGTAAGTAATTTTCATTTTATCCAATATTTAAAATTACACAGTTCGTCACATATTTGATATGTATATATTCTATCTGTTTAAAAATATTACTATTTTTGTACCAATTAGGATTACAATGAAATCGAACTTAGTGGGGTACCGGATCAACGTTTGCTACTTAACAAGATCGGTGCTTAACATTTTTAAAGGGGAAATTATCGATGAGCGTTTCTAAGAAATTTACAAAAGACGCAAAGGTAAACGTTACTTTCACTATTAAGAAAGCTGCAGCTCAGGGTGCTGTTAAAATTGATCTTCTATGCGAGCATAACGGCTGGCAGGCTGTTGCTATGAAGCCACAGAAGAACGGCACTTTCAAGGGTATGATTACTGTTCCAGAAGGTGAGAAGCCATCATATCAGTACAGATTCAAATACACTTTTGATGACAATTCTGTTAAGTATGATAACGACTGGGATGCTGAACAGTACGTATCAAATCCTTTCGGCGGAGACAACTCAGTTTTCTCAGCTGTTCGTGATTAGTAATTAAATCTGTTATCAAGAAAGAACCGATGTACTTTTAGTTACGTCGGTTTTTTTATATTTGGATTACACAATATTAACCTGACCGTTCAAAATTCAGAATGCGCATACAATAAAGGTTTACGTGTACTAATTTATGTATATCAGCATGCAAAACATGTAATTTGTTATACAACTTGTAATATTTTCACCTTTTAACCGATTTTTTGTTTAATATATAGAAAACTGTGAACTTCATCAACAAAAAAAATCAGGCTCATCTTTTTATACATTTAATTAGATTGATTTTTAATCATTACACAAAATGATCTTTCATCCATCTTAATTGTCCTTATAAGTTGATCAGATCATTTTAAGAGATAAGACAATAGATACTCAGAGAAGGAAGCTCGACAATTTTTTTTACTATTCATTTTTTCCTTCTAATCATAAGAATCTCCAAAATACGTTTTAGTTTAAATTTTAATAAACTATATCTTATTGTTTTATAAAGTTATTTTATTTAATGCTATAAAAAAAATTTAATTTATGTCACAAAATGCTTGACAATAATTAGCTAAATGAATATTATATACATCGTTGACGCGGGGTGGAGCAGTTCGGTAGCTCGTCGGGCTCATAACCCGAAGGTCGTAGGTTCAAATCCTGCCCCCGCAACCAATCAGATAGTTCGCAAATGCGAACTTTTTTTTTATCTAAACACATCCCTTTTTCTGATCATTTCACTTGTTTTTCTAGGAATTACTTGAAGTTATCAACATATTCTATATATTAGGAAGTGTTTGATATATTTATATCCTAAAATTCAAATATATACAGCTGTAACTTATAACAAAGACCAGCTAAATCATTAGATACCGGAAATCAAAATGATTAAAAAGATCCTCTATACCCTACTGTTAGGGATTACATCTAGCATTCTTTACACTCAGGCCCAAGCTATTGAGTCTGAATACACAGAAGAATTTGAACATGTAAAAGTTACAACTCTTTTAGAGCATGAGGGTTTTCTTCTTTGGTATGCAAAACTACAGGGATGGGATCGAGAGCTGGGTCTTGATATCGATCTAACAATTATTAATTCATCCGGTACAGATGTTCTGGAAGCAAAACGCAATGATTCTTCTGCATGGGATATAACTGCAATCGGCGCTGTTCCTGCTTTTATAAGTTCTGAGAATGTCCCGATCAAGATTATCGGAATTGCAAACGATGAATCCAATGCAACTGATATCCTGGTTCCAAATAACAGTGACATACTTAAAACCAGAGGATGGTCTAAAGATTTTCCTTACATCTATGGAGATCCGGATTCCATTAGAGGAAAAAACTTTTATCTGCGAAAGGGAACATCAAGCGATTATACACTTGCTAACTGGTTGAACATCTTTGGGCTTACAGAAGATGATGTAAATATAATTGATACCCAAACTCCAGATATTATTAGCAAGGTAAACAGTAAAGACGCAGATGGCGTAGTACTCTGGTCACCAGAAAACTATGAGGCTCTTAAAAACGGATATCAGATTGTATCCAATTCAGCACATGTTGCAGCATTCGTCCCTGTGGTGTTCGTTTCTGATTACGACTATGCAGAGAAGAACCCAGAGGTTCTTTCAAAATTTCTTGCTTTGTACGAACGAGCAGCAAGACTACAGATCGAAGATGTATTCAAGCTGATATTAAGTTATAAGGAATTCCTGAGAGTCTATACAGGTAAAGTGTATTATGAGGACTTCTGTATTTATGATCTGAAAGCCCATCCGGTTTTCACTCTTGAAGAACAGATCTCCATGTTCACCAGTACAGATCAATATAATAGTGCCATGGATCTGTTAGAAGCAAATATAGCAAAAAGATTTGAAAAACTTTATTCAAAGACAATGAATCCTTTTAGTTTCTTCGGTAAATCATTCAAACGTGAAACAACAAGAATGTATCTTGATAAATCAATTGAATACAAGAAGAACAACTACATGAAACTCAATTAAAAAAAAGCTCAGATATAAAATCTGAGCTTCTTTGTCTTAACCGTAACTTTGTTAATTTAAACACATAACGGAATTAAATTTTAAGGAAAAGTGCAGAAACATAAGCTTTTCCTTTATTTTTGTATTATAATATAAACATATAATATATGTGTTTATATAGGTGACATTATGGCTGTTGTTGAAATTCCTAAGCTTCCTCCTTTAATGGTTGTTGGTCAGGGCAAGTACAAGTATGTATCCACGTATAAGATTGCCTGGGATAAGGAGCTTAAACAGCCAAGACGTATTGCCGGTCAGAATAAGACCGTAGGTAAGATTATTGGTGGTGGAGTTGAAGGCGTTATTGAATGGACAGATGCCTTTATGGAAGAGCAT
>NZ_FUXX01000008.1 GCF_900167015.1 Succinivibrio dextrinosolvens DSM 3072 | reverse complement strand
ACAGAATTTTTGCACGGCCGACATTGTGTTTACAATTTGCATGTTCATCTGCTAGTCAGTTATCCACCAAAAATTACAATCTCAAAACTAGTTCAAGCTCTCAAAGGCTATTCGAGTCTAATTATCAGAAAAAAGAATTATCCCTCTATACAAAAAAAATCTTTGGGGGAAAGCTCTTTGGTCGCCATCCTATTTTGCTTGCAGTTGTGGAGGAGCCTCAATTTCTATCATCAGACAATATATAGAACAACAGAACACTCCTGATTAGAAAATATCCATTTTCTAATCGGCACGCTTTATCCCCGCAGTAAACTGCGTGGTTTTAGCGTGCCTATTACTTGATAAAAGCTGACTGAAATGTTAATCAAACAAGAGATTGCTATGTTTTAGCAATGTGAGGAATGTTATAATTTCACGGTATATATATAAGTATAAAGTTCAAATTCAGCAAAGAAGTAAAGACACCCCAGGCTTATCAATATCTGGAGCATAATCAGCTGTTTTGTTCATTCATAAACTAGGACTCTGGCTCTGTATTGTATGAAAAAAATTCTAGCACTACTAATTATTGTATTATTCGGAATCACAACAGCATTCGCTCTGCCTCACCAGGAATCTCATACAAACTCTATTACAACGAGATTCGGAGAAATCGTTCTTCCTTCAACAAAAGAGCTTACTGCAGCGATAAAAACTACAAAGGAAAGTTCAACTCTTTCAGATAAAGATAAAGAAAAAAATATCGCCATATACACAAAAGCCATAGAAAAGAACGAAGAGATTTCTGATACAAAGGAAAAGCTCTCAGGATTAACTAAACTTTTTTCATCAGCTAAAAAAAGAATCGTGGATTACTCAAGAAAAATCCATGATGAAAAGAAGAAAACTGTAATATCAGACAGCGAACTTGAATCTTTATCCTATCAGGAAGTCAATGAAAAGCTGAAGGCCGATACAGAGTATTTAATTCAGGAAAACATCTTACTTGAAAGAGCAACAAAATATCATAATGATGTCCAGACTCTTCCTGAAAAGTCACAGAGTACAGTTACATTTAATAATGAACAGACCAAAACTCTGATTTCTGAGATCGATAATAATCCAGATACAGAGAATATGCTAAACAGAGCATATGCAACTATTATTTATGAATCTAATCTTGAGAATAATCTATATAAGACACAGCTATCAAATATTTCTATTCTTCAGGATATTTCATCACTTGAACTTGAGTATTCAACATTAAAGTACAACAGATTAAATGAAGAAATAAAAAAATTATCTGAAAGATTAAAAACACTTGATTCAAATGAAGATAATAAAGAATCAAAACTTAATAATGAGACAGTAAAAAACAATCCTGTTTTAAAAAAGGTTATCAAGGAAACAAATGAAATCAAAGGATACCTGTCTCAGGCAAAAGAATTGTATGCTGACTATAAAGAAACCAACAAAGAAGTTCTGGATGCAAATCTGAAAGTTACACAGATTGAAAAGAGTCTTGATAGCCAGATAAAAGAATTAAATAGAAGCCTGATTCTTTCAAGACTTCTCAACAAACAGCTGACATCTTTACCAAAAGTAGAAATCAAATATGATGTTGATGAAAAAATCGCCAATATCAATATTTATCTGTACGAAATCAGAGAAAGATTAAATCAGATCAACAGCGTTTTTGAAGATGTTGAAAAAGTTATCAAGAATTATCCTGAGCTTGAGCCTTACAGAGAAGATGTTATTACTATCTATGGTCAGAGAAAGTCATGCATAAGTGAAATTTATCAGGTTATAGCTGATTCACTGAATGAAAATATCGAAATTAAGGTTAATTACGCAAGCTATAAAAAGATTTACGACAAAATCAGTGCAGACATTGAAGAGCAGCTGTTCTGGGTAAAATCAAATCAGCCTCTGGGAAATGAATTCATAAAAATGTTCCTCCCATCGGCAAAATACGAATGGGAATCTTTGAAACAGAAACTTTCTGGCTCAGAATTTTTATCAGATACCACAAAGACAATAACAACACTTCTGCTGCCATTTTTCCTGTTATGCGGAATTATTCTGGTATTCATAAAAAAAATTAAGGACAACAATAATAGACTTGCAAGAAGACTAGACAGTGCTGCTGATTCAGTATTCCTGACTCCTCTTGCCCTTTTAAATAACATGATTCTTATGATTCCAAGCATGGTCTGGATGATATGCCTTGGAACAGTCATTATCTGTATAGCCCTAAGCGAAACTCACTCTCAAAGATATGTTATTACAGCAATGTTAATGCATATATTCGTTTTCGTTTTCTTTATGCAGATCCTAAAGCCAAATGCTCTTGTACAAAGACATTTCAGTGTTGAGCCTTACAAACTGGCACATTACAGAAATATTCTCAGCAGTGTATGGACTTTTGCTCTTCCTCTACTGATCTTCGCAAATGTTGCAGAAACAGATGCTGTTACTATTTATTCTGATTTAACCTCTTTTTCAGTAGTTCTTCTATCATGTATTGGTCTGTTTATTATTTCATTCAGACTGCTCATTAATAATCTTAGAGATTTTAACTACACATCCGCAGGTTATATTATTTCCTGCATAATCGGCATTGTGATTACTTCAATCGCTGCAATTTCAGTTTCATCCGGATATCTCTATACAGTTGTAAAACTCACAAATAGAATTGCATATACATTCTACATAGTGCTGACATACTTCCTTGTAAGTCAGACTGTACACAGAATGATTTATGTTCTTACTGTTAAGATTTACGAAAAAATCTATGATGTTAAACACAATATTCATTCAGGCAGTGGTGAACATAAGGCAAATATAATTATCAGTCTTGTTTCAGTAATGAATCTGAATGCGCCTTCTTTATGTGCCCGCTTATACAAAGTGGCAAGAATCGTCCTGATTATTGCAACAGCGATTCTTTTATACATTCAGTGGAGTGATTTATCATCTGTACTACGTTATCTTGATACCGTCCATATCTGGAATAAGACTCAGATAGTCAACGGTGCTCCTGTAATCACAGATTATCTGTCAATTGCAAATATCCTGTTTGCAATCTTCATTCTTATAATCACCAGCTTCCTGAATAAGACTCTTCCGGTTTTATTTGAGAAAATCATTCTTATCAGAAAAGATGAACGATTTAAGAGTACGAGTTATTCAGTAAAAGTAATCTCATCATACATCATTATCGGCTTAGGTATTATTTCAGCGGCTGGTGCGATAGGTGTTAAATGGGAGAATTTACAATGGCTGGTAGCTGCTCTTTCAGTTGGCCTTGGTTTTGGTCTTCAGGAAATCTTCGCTAACTTTGTATCAGGTATCATTCTTCTGTTTGAAAGACAACTTCGAGTTGGTGACATTATTACCCTGAACGGACTATCAGGAACCGTAAGCAAAATTCGTATACGTTCAACAACAGTTATGTCATTTGAAAATAAGGAAGTAATGATTCCAAACAGAGAGTTCATCACTTCTGCTCTGACAAACTGGTCTCTGTCAAGTTCAATTACCAAGATGGAGTTTAATGTTGGTGTTGCCTACGGTTCAAATGTTGAGAAAGCTAAGAACATTCTTAGAAATATCATTAACAGATGCCGCTACATAGCAAAAGACCAGGCTTCTCTGATTTATGTAAAGGCTTTAGCTGCAAGCGAGGTTACATTAGCCTGTGATATTTATGTAACCAAAATTGGAGACAGAAAACTTGCCATTGACTACCTGTGTCAGGAAACGCTTAACGCATTCGCTAATGCCGGCATTGAGATTCCATTCAATCAGATGGATATTCATGTAAAGACACTTGAACAGCAGGAATTCATTGAGCAGCTGAAAAAAGGCTTATTTGCAAGGAATGAATCTCAGCTAAAACTGGAATCAAATCCAGAAGAAATCAAGGTCAAATAAAAGAGAACAACATCGGTAATAAATTACCGATGATTCTCGCAAAAAAAACACCTAAAAAAAAAGAGACAAAATAAGGGAAAAAACTTATTTTGTCTCATTTTTTTTCAAAAATACCTAGTTTTTTCTAATAAATCGAGTAATCATCCGCACCAAGTTTTCCGTTATTTCCTGTGGCTTTTGATTTTCTATAGGCTAAAGGAGTCTGACCGAACTTTATTTTGAATAACTTGAAAAAATAGCCAATATTATCAAACCCATGGTCAAGCGCAATGTCAGTAATGGATTTTGAGGTCAGTACAATTTCCTGACAGGCTCTTCTCAGACGAAGATCATTTATAAAATCAACAAAACTCATTCCTGTGCTTTTCTTGAAATAACGACAGAAATACTGTCTTGAAACCTTTAGGTAGTTAGCAGCATCATTCATCGAAATTTTCTCTGAATAATGATCATTTATAAAAGTTAATAAATCTTTAATTTTTTGCTGTTTATGTTCAAAATCTTCTGTTTTTGATAAAGAATCTGTTAAAAACAATCCGTTTTCATACATAATTGCCAATAATTCGATTAAATGGGCTTTAATTCTTAATCTTAATGCCCCACTCTGAGTAGATGCATTTTCAATTATGAATTTTAGAAGACGGTCTGCCCTATCAAAACACTCCATATCCTTAGTAATCAGAGGAGGCATCTGTTTTCCGCCCTCTGTCAGAAAACGAAGTAACTGAGCTTCGACCTCATCAAAATAATTAAATTCAACAATGGATGGATTGAAAACAAGAGAAGACTGGTCTGAACCTCTTTTTATTACAAGATTATGAAGAACATTTCCTGGAGAAATAGCAATGCAGGGGCCGTCTATCCTATATTCCTTCATAGCATAATTTAATATAAATGAGCCTTTCTCAAATCGGTTGATTTCAACCTCTGGATGCCAGTGCATACCAATATTTATATTAAATTTCTTTCCTCGACAGAAATAACTTGCCAAAGGAAAAACATTAGAACCATGCTTTGTATTTTCTTTTAATTCTTTCTTCAGTGGAGGCATTTGATTTTCTTCATTTTCTTAAGGTAGATTTTCTAGAGAAAATTAACCTTTATTATTATTTTTCTTATTATTCTATTAAAACGAATATTAAATTCCGTTAATGCTGAATTTTACACAAAAACAGCAGACAAAAAAATTCAATAAAGATTACACAATATTAAACCAAAATTGATAATTTATTTTTATTTTGAAAATAAAATCTGACAACAAACAAAAAAAACTTCTTTCGTAATAAGAATCAGCAAGTAACCCAATCTGTTATTATCTTGTTTTAACTAGGAAAAATTTTTTTATAACAAAAAAACAAAGATTTCAGAGTATAATTTCGCTTTTATATGAAATAAAAATAATAAGACCGAAGGAAAAATATTATGTTTTTTTCGAAAATAGTATGTAATCGCGCACAGGAAAATATGCGATTTTTTCTTTCAAGAATTCTTGGCGGCATGTTTTTATGCCTGGTAATTTTACTTGTTTCAAGACTTCTTCTTGTATTCAGTTTTGTAAAGGATCAGTATTTTCTGCTTTCTTTAACCGAACAGTTTAATTTCTGGGTTCTATCCTTAAGATTTGATCTTAAGGTTGTATGTATTGCATATGCTTTACCTTTACTGATTGCCTTTGCCACATTCATAAACAAATCATTTGTTTTCTTTAAAGGATTCATAAAGTACTACAACACTCTAATTGTGTACGTAGCTTTAATTTTCAGCATCGTTAACTATTTTTATTTCAAGACATACGACAAATCAATAGATACCTTTATCTTTGCGATCTCAAAAGAAGATCCTCTTGCAGTTATAAAGACTGTAATCAATGATTATCCTGTTGGTATCGGCGCGGTTGGTCTTTTATTATTCTTTTTCATTTATAAATATTCTGCAGCTATTATCTTCAATAAAATTGAGAATAAAGTGTATGTTCCAGACACCAGAAAAAAAACTGTTATAGGAATGATTGTCCTTATTCTGGTATTTTTCGGACTGATAAGAGGTTCTTTTGGAACATTCCCTTTAAGACAGTTAAATGCACAGGTAACTGATAAACCTGGAATTAACTACTGTTTACCAAACGGCCCTTTAGCATTTTACTGGGCTTACAAGTGGGAAAAGATTTCTATGAAAGTGCCTACTGTTAAGCCATCTGAAATTCTAAAAACTTATGATGAGTTAGGGATTCAGATTGAAGGTGATACTGTTTCAGATCTATTTAAGCCACTGGTAAAACATACAGATAAAAATGAATTCCTTGAGCAGAATCGTCCAGATATTGTTTTCAATGTAATGGAAAGCATGAGCACCCACATGATGACTTTCGATAATGAGAATGACAGAGATTTAATGGGTGAACTGCGCAAGCATTTCAAGACAGATTTTGTATTTAAGAATTTCGTTTCAGAAGGAGATGGAACCTCTGACAGTTTAACCAGAATGCTGGTTGCTTCTCCTGATTTAAATCTTTCTACCTCTGTATACTCCAGCAAAGATTATATCTGCAATATAGCAAAGCTGTTCAATGAAGCAGGTTATGAAACGATCTTTGTAACGGCATCAACAGCATCCTGGAGAAATTACGACAATTTCCTAAGACAGCTAAAATTCAGCAGAGTCATTGAAAGAACTCAGGTTTTAAAGGATTTCCCAAATGCAACCTCTGGTGCATGGGGAATTGACGACGAGTATCTATTCAAAGAGACATACAAGATTCTAAAGGAAAAACATGATAAGCCACGCTTTATCATGACATTATCCATAACCAATCACCCTCCATTCAGATTACCTTCTGACGTAGAAGTTCAGCAGGTTAAGCTTCCTGAGGATATTCTTGCTAGATTCCCTTACGAAGATACAGAGACTATATTTGCAACATTCAGATATGCAAATGATCAGTTGGGTCGTTTTATAGACCAGATCAAGTCTGATGATGGACTGAAGAATAATACGTTTATCGCAGCAACAGGTGATCACAATATGAGAGGTATTGGTTACTCAGACCACCCAACAGAGCTTGTATTCGGTCATGAGGTTCCTTTCTACCTGTATATGCCACAGCAGTATATTGATAACACAGGCGTTGCCTTTGATAAGGAACGTCTAGGTTCCCAGAAGGATATTATTACCACTATTGTGTCTCATGCTTTGTCAGATAAAGAATTCTATTCCTTCGGATGTGACCTTTTATCAGATGAAAAATGTAATTTCCCATTTGCATTCAACGGAATCGTTGCTGTTTCATATGACAAGACACATGCTTGCGATATCAGCAATGTTTCAAAACCTGTTTCATATGACTTCACACAAATGGAACATTTACTTGTTGATTCGAAGCCAAGTAACAGAAGCTGTATAAAAGAAGCGGCAATGAAGAAACTTGAAAGCCAGCTTTATTATCTGCAGGCAAACAAGTCTGACAAGGATGATTTTGATAAATTGAAAATTAACTAGAATTTAAAAATTTCGTTATTTCATAATAAGTAACCCGTTATTGATCTCTACGATTGATAACGGGTTTTCTAATTAAAATAAGATATTTTTTTACTTTGAAAGTATTTCTTCGATTCCGCGGATCATGATGTGAATAATCATAGTGTGAACTTCCTGAATCCTATCCGCATAACCAAAATGAGGAACAATAATAGGCAGATCACAAAGATCCTTTAGCTTTCCACCATCTTTACCTAGAAGAACAATTGATTTTAACCCCTTCTCACGGCAAACTCTGCAGGCTTCAATGATATTCTTTGAATTACCTGAGGTAGAGATGCCTAAAAAAACATCCCCTTTAAAGCCCATTCCTTCAAGAAATCTTGAAAAAATATAGTCATAACCGTAATCATTGCCTACGCATGAAATATGGCTTGGATCGCAGATGGCAATTGCAGGATAAGCAGGACGATCATTTCTATATCTTCCGGTTAATTCTTCAGCAAAATGCATTGCATCACACATGCTGCCGCCATTACCGGCAGAGATAATTTTTCCATTATTCTTAATTGAATCGGTCATCATATAAATAGCCTTTTCGATGACCTCTCTGGTATCTTTCTGTTCTATAAAGTCATTAAGAACTTGCTGCTCTTCTCGTAAATCATCGAGTACGTCAAAAGATAACATTCATTCTCCTATTTTTTTCGACCTAAAACTCTATCAAGCCAAGCTTCCTGTGCAGCATTGTCTTTATTTTTAAATTCCTGTAAGACTTCTCGCTGCTGAGGAGTCAGAATCTTTTCGATCATCTGTTTTTTCTGATCTGATAATCTCTTTTTAAAATCTGACTTTTTCTCATCTTCTCCTTTTACAAGAAGCTCCATATCAAAATCATCAGACCAGTCACTTCCTGCAATTGAAGGTTGACCTTCTTCTCCTTTTCTAATCATATGAGTTTGAGCCAGACTCAGCATTTTTTCCATATGAACAGTATGACACTCTTCACTTAGAGGCATAACAGGAAGTTTAACGCCCTCAGGTCTTATCCATTTTTCATTAGTAATAACTTTTTCTTCAGAAAAATTCAAAGAAGCCTGACCACCTGTCATAGCCAGATATACTTCGGCTAAGATCTGAGCATCAAGCAATGCTCCGTGGAGGGTACGGGAAGATCGGTCTACTTCGTAGATATTACAAAGGTTATCAAGATTAACCTGATGTCCAGGACATAATTTCATAGCAAGAGAGACTGTATCGACAACATTAGCCATCTCACTCGTCTTCTCGTTCAGCCCCATTAACATCCATTCTTTATCCATAAAGCCAACGTCGAACTTAGCGTTATGAATCAGAAGTTCTGAACCACGAATAAAATCAATCAGTTCATGGGCAACATCTTCGAAGTTTGGTTTATCTGCCAGAAACTCATCAGATATTCCATGCACTTTAAAAGCTTCATCGTCAACATGTCTTCCAGGATTAACGTAAAGCTGAAGATTTCTACCTGTAATCTTACGGTCAATAATCTCAACACAGCCAACTTCAATAATTCTGTGCTCGCCAGGAGTACCGTCGTCGGATTTACCGGTTGTTTCTGTATCAAGTGCAACTTGTCTTTTCAAAATATGATCTCCAAATTCTTAATTTATTTTAGCAAAAATTGTTTTAAAGAATATGAGTTATCTGCTTACACTTAATATCGACTAATATAACGAAATTCACTTTTTGTATTTTTTTACTTAAAAATTATCCTTGAATCTGCATTAATTATCTTTTCTTATCTTTGATAATACATAGTATCGCGATTAAATAAGAATATTCCTAATGGTTAGTTCCGGCTAACTAATTATACTTAAAAAAAGCTTAATCCAAAGCCATTTTTGTGACAAGGTGCAAAATTTTTTATACTAAGTATTAGCTAATTAAAATCGGTTAATATACTTTTGAGGAGCTACAAAATATAAAGAGCTCCTTTTTTTGGTAAAGTAAATTTACCTGATTAAAAATACATATTTACGTATTATTTTTATTCACGATTAACACTTTTTTGCATATATCATATTGATTTGTAAGGATTATTTATTTACGTTTTTTTATGATATAATAAAAGTGTGAATTTCATGAGATATTGTTTACCAGACAATATCAAATAAGGAGAAGGTTGACCTTCTTTAACAAATAATAATGAGTGTTATGAAAGAGGTATTAATCTTCACCGACGGTTCTTGTTTAGGAAACCCAGGCCCAGGTGGCTACGGAGTAATTCTTAAATATAAAGAACATGTGAGAGAATTCGCCCAAGGCTTTATCCAAACGACAAATAATCGAATGGAACTAATGGCTGTCATTAAAGGGCTTTCATCTCTTAAAGAGCCATGTAAAGTTATTATTACAACAGATAGTCAGTACGTTAAAAACGGAATGACCTCATGGCTTGCAGGCTGGAAAAAAAATAATTGGATTTCCAGTACAAAAGCACCCGTAAAGAACAAGGATTTATGGCAAAAGCTTGATCAGGAATGTTCAAGACACTCTATTACTTTTAAATGGGTTAAAGGACATGCCGGTCACCAAGAAAACGAGCGTTGCGATGAACTTGCCAGAGGTGCTGCCGCAGGAGATAACAAAATCCTTGATGAAGGTTTTTGCTCCTAATTATCATAATTAACAACCGGTCCATAGGACCAAGTTAGGACGGATGATTAGAAAAACATTATATCTGTGCTTTGGAATCGTGGTAGCTGCATTTGTTTCTTTAAATGCATGCTCTTCCAACATGACTGCCAATGCTCAGGAAAACGATAATGAGCAAAATGAATTAGAATTAAAGAGACTACGCGAGCAAAAGTCTGTATGGGAATCTGATCTTGCTGACAAATCCCGTTTTACTTTAAATCTTAAATTAAATGCTCAGGAAAGATCATTAGCACGAAGTCATGCTAGATCTGTTACAACTAATTTAAAGAATAATAATTTCTATGTACATTACCTTTTAACAAAGTTAAAAGAAGCTAATATACCGCTAGAAATGGCTGCTATTCCTCTTGTTGAAAGTGGACTTAATCCTCACGTTCACAACAAGGGAGCTCATGGAGCATGGCAGTACGTAAGATCAACAGGCTATTCATTAGGTCTTAGAAGATCTCGAGGCTATGATGGAATCTACGATTTCTTTGCCTCTACAGATGCTGGTGTTAAATACCTGAATAGACTTTACAGTGATCTGGGAGACTGGCAGCTTGTTGTGCTTGCCTACAATCAGGGTGAGTACGGAGTTAAAAGAGCAATTTCAAATGCTCAGAAAAAAGGAATTGCAGAGCCTACTGCAGACGATATTGTTGTTTCAAGAACAGCAAGAACTTATCTGACAAGATTCAAAGCATATTCTGATATTTTGAAGAATCCTCAGGCTTATGGGGTAACCTTACCAAATATCAAGAATAGAACTCCTTTCAGAAAAGTCGAAGTTGCAGGAAAGGTAAACTCTTTACATGAGGCCGCAAGATTATCAGGAGCATCTTTAGATATTCTGAAAAAGCTAAATTCAGGATATACCTCAGACAGGATAGATCCTTCAAGAGGATTGCTTGTTCCTATTGAGCATGCAGATGAGTTCGAAAAGGCTATATATGGAAGATCTGCAGAGAAATACACTGAAGATATCCCACTGAAAATAAAAAATTAAAAAAAAATGGCTAACGTTAACCGTTAGCCTTTTTTTTGAGAAATTAAAATTAAGCACCTAGGCTTTTGAGCATCTCTAAAAATTCCTCTTCATAAATAACTCTAATTCCCAGTTCGTTTGCCTTAACAAGCTTTGACCCCGGCTCTGCACCGCAAACTACAGCACTTGTCTTTTTAGATACAGATCCAGATACTTTACCACCAAGCTCCAATATCTTTGCTTTTGCGGTATTTCTATCCATTGCATCAAGAGTACCGGTAATAACAAATGTCTGTCCATTAAGAGGAAGAGAGGAAGGATCTATTTCAGACTGCTGAGGCAGAGGTGTGATCTCTATACCAGCGCTAAACAAATCCCCTTTGGTAACAAGCTGACTTATTATCGATAAATTATGTTTTTCTGAGAAGAAATCAACAATATGTTTAGCTACAACCGGTCCAATATCAGGAAGAGTCAAAAGCTTTTCATATGAAGCCTTAATCAGGTTCTCGATTCCCTCAAAATTTGAAGCAAGAGTTCTTGCAGTTGAGACTCCAACTTCTCTAATTCCAAGCGCATAAATAAATCTGTTAAAAGGCACCTTTTTGGATTTCTCTATGGATGCAAGAAGCTTCTTGGCAATAACATGGCCTAAAAGACGCTGTTTCTTCTCTTCAGTTTCAGGTTCCAATACAGTATTGGCAAGAGAATCCTCTGATAACATATAAATATCAGCAACAGAAGTCAGTGTCTTTGAAGCAACAAGCTCTTCAACAATACGATCTCCAAAACCTTCAATATCCATCGCGTCTCTGGAAACAAAATGCAGAATTGATTCTCTTAACTGAGCCGAACAGAAAAGACCTCCTGTACATCTTGCAACAGATTCACCTTCAACCTTTTCAATTAGACTTCCGCATTCAGGACAGAATTTAGGGAAAACAATATCTCTTTCTGAGCCGTTTCTCTTTTCTGAAACAACACCTGATACCTGAGGAATAACATCTCCGGCACGACGAACAATTACAGTGTCACCTATTTTTATACCCAATCTAGAGATTTCATCCGAATTATGTAAGGTTGCACTTGATACTGTTGCACCGCCAACATATACAGGATCCAGCTTGGCAACCGGAGTAATAGCTCCCGTTCTTCCCACCTGAAATTCAACATCCAGCAATTTTGTCATCATTTCTTCAGGAGGGAACTTATAAGCAACAGCCCAGCGAGGTACCTTTGCAGTAAAACCTAATTCATCCTGAACAGATAAAGAATTAACTTTGAGAACTACGCCATCGATATCGTAATTCAATGAATCTCTTCTTGAAAGGATATCGTTGTAGAATTCTCTTAACCCATCAATTCCATTAACGCATCTGATATTAGGGTTAACAGGAAGACCGAATTTCTTTAACTCCAGAAGACGATGATACTGATCCTCTGGTAAGTCGTAACCTTCACACTCACCAACATAGTAGGCATAAAAGGACAATGGTCTTTTAGCTGTTATTTTTGAATCAAGCTGCCTTAAAGAACCAGCTGCGGCATTACGTGGATTAGCAAAAACTTTGCCTCCGGTTTCTAGAGCCATTTCATTCCATCTGTTGAAACCGTCACGAGGCATAATTACCTCTCCGCGAACATCCAGATAAGAAGGAATGTTATCACCGTGAAGTCTTAAAGGAATCGACTTAATGGTCTTAGCATTTTCTGTAACATCTTCTCCGACTCGACCATCACCTCTGGTTGCAGCCTGAACAAGAATTCCATCTTTGTAGACAAGAGATACAGCTAATCCATCGAGTTTAGGTTCAGCGCAATACTCAACGTTTGAAATATTGGTTGACTGAACCATTCGTGTATTGAAATCAGAAAGCTCATTATCATCAAAAATGTCCCCCATAGACATGAGAGGAACACGATGAGTAACAGGAGCAAATGAAGTTAGAGCTTGTCCTCCAACTCTTTTAGTAGGAGAATCCGGAGAAACTAGCTCAGGATAATTCTGTTCTAGTAATTCAAGCTCTCTATAGAGTCTGTCGTACTCGGCATCAGGGATTAAAGGTTCATCATTAACGTAATAGGCTACAGAATATCGATTTAAATCATCAACTAATTCTCTATAATGAGTTTTTATCTCTGTATATTCCATTTAATCCTCTGATTTGTCATAGGCTTTTAAGGTACGTTCAATCGAATCCAGCTTATCTTCTGTCATTTCGCAGTTATCATTGTCAAACAATACACCGCCTAAATGCTCAATCAGACAGTTTGCAGCAATTCTCATTGCTTTGAAGTAAATGAAGCATTTTCCTTTCTGAGGTAAATGCATATAGATAGCTAAAGAGCGAGTTGAAAAATCAGTCATATCCTTAGGGAAAGAATATGGGGCCTCCAATGAACAGATTCTGAATACAATATGGTCTTTTAAAGAAGGATTTTCATAAACACAGTAAATATCCTTCTCCCCTCTTATAAAGCCATAGTTACCAAATAATTCCTCAAGGTCCAAGCCCTTATATGAACGACCGTCTGCAGCATATAAATTAAGTTCATAGGTTTGGCTGATATTAAACTTGGCTGCAGGCTTTTCCTTGTTCTCTGTTTCCTGAGGGTCTTTTTTGCCATCAGTCTTATTAACAAAGGTTTCAACCTTCTGAGGAACAGCATCCAGAGAATCACCTTCAGTCTGAGGCATTACAATTCTTACCTTGCCAACGGCTGAAGAATTAGCAATTTCCTGATCTTCTTTTGAAGTCTTTACAAGTTTACGATTAACACTACGTCCGGAGAACCACAGACCATGAACAACGAAAGCTAAAATTGCAACAGCCCCTACAATCAGAATAATTGAACTTGAATCGTTGAAAGTCATTGGAACTCCTAATTATTTATTCTCTATATCCTAAGTATTTTACCGCATATAGACCTTTAAGTCTTTTGAAACAATCTGCTTAAAAAAAAATAAAAACGAAATTGAGAGGAATTTTCGAAAAATTAGCATTATGAAATGGTAGTATTGAAGCAGAATTATCATAGAAAGCGCTTAGAATTACACCAGTGGTTATCTTTCATTTGAAACCATAAAATTATATTAGGGAGAAATATGCAGGAGACTACAACTGTAAGATTAGGAATAATGGATGCAGTTACGTATCTAAAGAATGGAATCAGAATGGCATTATCAAAGCAGTGCCGTATTTATATTATCCTGCCAATTATAGTTAATCTGATTCTGCTGTCATCTCTAGGCTATTATCTGTTCACAAATCTCAAAGATCTTGTTTTTAACATCTTTGAAGAAATCCCTTCATACCTGAATTTTCTAGCATATATTATCTCAGCCTTTCTGAGTATCACGATTATCTTCGTAAGCTGTTATATCTTCTCAACACTGGCAACCATAATCGCATCTCCTTTTTATGGATTACTTGCTGATAAGGCTGAAATGATACTAAATCAGAGCCATGGTGAGGATATGACCATACCTCAGCTGATAAAGGATGTTCCTAGAATACTTTTCAGAGAACTGAAAAAACAGATGTTTTTTCTGCCTCTGGCATTGGCATGTCTGATCATTTCCTTCGTTCCGGGACTAAACCTGATTTCACCCGTTCTCTGGTTCGGACTTACAGCCTGGATGGGTTGTCTTCAGTACTGTGACTATGCATATGACAATCACAAAATACCTTTTAATTCGATGCAGAGAGACCTTAAAAACAATCCTGTTGCAACCTTAAGCTTTGGAACAGTGATTGCACTGTCTCTGTCTGTGCCAGTTCTGAATATTCTAATTCCTCCTGCAGCAGTTTGCGCAGGAACAAAATATTATCTGGAAATACAGAAAAATATTCTTCAGAACATACGCCAAAACAACTAGGAGTTGCCATGTATACATTATCTGGAGTATCTGCAGGAGCTGGAGTTGGTGCAGCCCCATCTTTAACAATTTCAAAAACAAAAAATACAAATTCGACCGATGAAATTTTTGCATATGATGTTGAAACAGAGATCGACAGATTTAATAAAAAATCATCTCGTTTTGCACAGAAACTTCTTCAGATTGTTAATCCTGCAAAAGATTCAGTTAGAGATCTGCTTGGAGCTACAGCAGGCTTCATAACCTCAGCAGATAATAAAATAGAAATTCTCGAACTTATAAAGCGTGGCTGTTCTGCAAGCATGGCAGCAAGAACAGTACTTATTGAAAATCTTGATAACTTCTTTAAAAGAGAAACAGATATTAAAAACGATAAGGATGAGATTCTTTCTCTGCTTAATGAGTTTATTCGTACTCTTGAACACTCTAAGGCAGATGAAATTGAACTTCCAGAGTTAAAAGAAGACGTTATTCTTATAGCAAGAACAATTTCCCCTGCACAGCTTCTTTCTTTAGAAACGAAATTTGTTAAGGGAGTAGTTCTTGAGGAAGGAAGAGATTCAAGTCATCTTGGAGTAGTTTTAAGAGAACTGAATATTCCTGCTGTATTCGGTGTATTTGATGCAACAAACATAAAATCCGGAACCTACGTCATTGTCGATAGTAATGCCGCGGTTGTAATTGTTGAACCTCCTGAGGATATGACACAGGGAATCCTGCGTAGGCAAGACTCTCAATTATTTCAAATCAACGACGAATCTCTTCTTAATATCACACTAGGAGCTGCTGTAGGAGCAATCAGTCCGAATGATGACGTGGAGAAGGTTACTGCAAACGGCTTAGGTCTACTCCGATCTGAGTTTCTTTTCCTCAGTTCCATGACAGAACCAACAGAAGAGGAAATGACCCAGAGGTTTTATCAAATTTTCTCGAAAGTAAAAAAGAATGCACCGCTTACCTCAAGAACCTTCGATTTTGCCGATGATAAAAAACCTTTGTTTACTGTAATTACAGATGATGATGGCCCTCTTAAGGGCTATGGAGCAGGAGTTGGAACAGCACTTCTGAAAAAAGAAATCAGAGCAATGCTCAGAGCCTCTGTAGGACAGGAGATAACCATTGTCTTTCCTTTAATCACAAGAATCAGCGAAAAGGATTACCTGTTTAAACTTGCAAATGACTGTCAGGATGAGCTTGATGCACAGAAGATTCCTCATGGAAAAATGCTCATTTCATTTATGGTTGAAACACCCGCTGCCGTTCTTCTTGCCCCTGCATTTGCAACAAATAGCGCAATGATGCTTCTTGGCACAAGCTCTCTGGCAGAATACGCTTCAGCTCCTTGTCCTGCTGATTCTGCTTTTACACCAGTGCTTGCGAAAATGATTGCCATGGCCGCAAAAGCAGCACATGAAGCAGGAATTACACTTGGAATTGCAGGTAGATTTGCTGCCAGAACAGAGCTGCTACCATTCTTTTACAAAATGGGAGTATCTTATCTTGTAACAGGAACTTATAATATTCAAAAGGTTAAGGGCGTGGTTGAAAGACTTAATCTGGAACATGATATTCAGCCAGACTTTGACATAGAGCTATATAACAAAATCGTCAACTGCTATACAGGCGCAGAATTAAGCGATATTCTAAATTCATTCTCTTACTGAAAGAATTTGGATACAATTTGAACGATATGCTTTTGGAAATATTTATTGTTAGGCAGTGACCGCTATTACTATCTGATTAGGATTATCTATGGGACTTTTTTCTTTCTTTTCAAAGAACGATGATGCTATTGATGAAGCTAAAAACGAAGCAGATTTAGAGCTTCTGGCTCCTGTATCAGGAACTCTGGTTCCATTAGGAGAAGTACCAGATCTGGTTATCTCAGAAAAACTTATTGGAGACGGTATAGCAATCATTCCTGACGATTCTCAGATCCTGGCTCCATGTTCAGGAATTGTTTCACGACTTGTTGCCTCAAATAATGCATTTGCAATCAGAACTGAAACCGGGATTGAAGTATACGTAACTTTTGGTATTGGAACCTCAAACTTCTCAGGTGAAGGTTTAAGTTCAAATGTCGGAATTGGAGATAAGGTTGAAACAGGAACTCCCATAATAAACATTGATATAAACAATGTCTCAGATCAGCTTGAATCGACTATTACCTCAATGATTGTTGTTAACTCATCAGCACCAATTGCCAGAGTTATCAGCGCATCAGGAAAGGTTGTAGCAGGTCAGACTCCATGTACATGGGTTATCCTGGAAGACGATAAAGTAAATTAAAAAAAAGATGAGGCCCAAAAGCTTCATCTTTTATCCTATCATCTGCATCCGAATTAGTCAGATGCAGATTTCGGCACAATTATCACACACTTAAATTCTTTATACGTTGCTTAAGGAAGCAGATTCCGACATCTCATCAGCGCCGTTTATATTTGAATCATTCTGAGTCTGCTCATTTGTAGCATTATCAGAAATAGTCTGAGGTTTTCCCTGAGGATTTGCCGGACTTTCATTATCAGCAGATACACTCTGGGGCTCATCAGTACGTGGCTGAGTATTTAATGTTGTCGAAGTCTCTACAGGAGCTTCCGAAGCTTCCTCTGTCTCTAAGAGAGATTCATCCTGAGCAGAACTTGCAGGAGCATATCGATCATTTATCTCTTTCTCGATTTTTGCCAGATTCTGCTCACGCTGTTTCTTTAAAGTCATGTAATCGTAGGTATAAGATACATCAGAGGACGCTGTCTTATCAGACTTATCTGTCTTCTCAGTATCCTCATTTCCCTTCAGGTTATAATTCTTTAAAGCATCTATTGCGTCTTTGCTAATCTCAACTTCATCAGAACCAGTAGCTTTTTTCAGTTTCTCTTCGAATGCCTTTTTATACCTGGTTTCAGTACTTACTGAAGCACTGGCATCAGATAGAGTCTGAACATTATTCTGATATACAGAGTTCTGCGTATTTGAAGAAGAAAAGCTTGCGATAGCATTTTGAATGCTAGTAAGTGCATTTGCATCTATACTCATACTTTCCTCCTAAAATGGTTACATCTCCCCTCTACATAGGTTATCGGAATTATTGAAGATGAACTTTAGAAAAAAGACAAAAAAAATCCTCTAATTTTGGTAACTAGAGGATTTTTATAAATATTTTGTTATAAATTAGATGTTAGCAACAATCTCTTCAACTGTCTTCTTGGCATCACCGAAGCACATTGCTGAGTTTTCCTTGAAGAACAGAGGGTTCTGAACACCAGCGTAGCCAGGATTCATAGAACGCTTGAATACAACAACGTTGCGAGCCTTCCATACCTCAAGAACAGGCATACCTGCAATTGGGCTGGTTGGGTCTTCTGCTGCAGCTGGGTTTACAGTGTCGTTAGCTCCGATAACCAGAACGGTATCTGTATTCTCAAAGTCATCATTGATTTCATCCATTTCGAATACGATATCATATGGAACCTTAGCTTCTGCAAGAAGAACGTTCATATGTCCAGGCAGACGACCTGCAACAGGGTGAATAGCAAAACGAACATCAACACCACGAGCCTTTAATTTCTCGGTTAGAGATGCAACTGCATTCTGTGCCTGTGCAACAGCCATACCATAACCAGGAGCAATGATTACTGAGCTTGAATTCTTACATAACTCAGCAACATCAGCTGCTTTAAGCTCACGGTACTCGCCCATCTGCTCATCATCCTTGCTTACAACAACCTCGTTACCGAAGCCACCAGCAATAACAGAGATAAATGAACGGTTCATTGCCTTACACATGATGTATGACAGAATAGCACCTGAAGAACCTACTAGAGCACCGGTAACAATCAGAAGATCGTTTGAGAGCATGAAGCCTGATGCTGCAGCAGCCCAACCTGAGTATGAGTTCAGCATTGAGATAACTACAGGCATATCAGCACCGCCGATAGCTGCAACCAGGTGAACACCAAATACTAGAGCAATGATGGTCATTGCAAGTAAAGGTAGGACTGGAGCATGAAGTGTTGAAAGCTCTGCTCCAGCTACGAACCAGATCAGAAGTAGGAATGATACTACTAAAGCACCTAGGTTCATGGCATTACCAAATGGTAAAGTCAGAGGTGCTGACTTGAAGATACGTAGACTGTATGTACCATTTAGTTTACCGTAAGCTACGATAGAACCAGTGAAGGTAACAGCACCGATGAAGATACCAAGGAAGATTTCAACCAGTTCAGTGTTGAACATAGCTAAAGTCATCTGTGGGTGAGCTAATGCTGAAACAGCCTGCTCTTTGCACTGAGCAACTTTCTCTAGAACTTCCTGAGTTGAGCCTTCAAATGGAACTGCGCAGCTTGCAACTGCAGCAGGATCTGCACCTAGCTTAATAAAGCTGTTAAAGCCTACAAGTACAGCAGCAAGACCTACAAAGCTGTGCAGACAAGCGATAAGCTCAGGCATCTGAGTCATCTGAACTTTCTTTGCAACATATAGACCAATAACTGCACCGATCAGCATTGCAATGATAATTGCAGCGAATCCGAATGGGCTTACGGTGGTAAAGGTTGCCAGTAGAGCAATGGTCATACCAACCATACCAGACAAACAGCCCATTTTTGCAGTTTCCTGCTTTGATAGACCTGCTAGCGCTGTGATGAATAATAGCGCTGCAAGAATGTAGGCCATATGAGTTAAACCTAATAACATACTAAATTCTCTCCTTACCTACTATTGCTGTTTTCTGAACATTGCCAGCATACGACGTGTTACTGCGAAACCACCGAAGATATTGATGGATACAATTAACACACCGATAAAGGCAAATATGCCAATTAGAACTGAGCTATTACTGATCTGAACCATGGCACCAACGACCACGATACCCGAAATAGCATTAGTTACAGACATCAGAGGTGTATGCAGTGAATGAGAAACATTCCAAACAACATAGTAACCAACAACTACTGCAAGTACGAATACAGTGAAGTGTGGCAGGAACTCTGAAGGAGCGTAAGCGCCCATTAGCATGAACAGCACAACCATACCAACCAGACAACCGATCTTCAGAGCGGTATTTGGCTTCTTTGGTTCTACCTTAGGAGCCTCAGCAGCCTTGGTAGCCTGAGGAGCAGCAGAAACGCTGATCTTTGGAGGTGGGAAGGTAACCTCACCATCCTTGGTTACGGTCATGTTGCGTAAAACAACATCTTCAAAATCAACATCAATCAGACCGTCTTTGTTCTTGCACAGTAATTTTGCAAGATTTACCAGGTTTGTTGAGTATAACTGTGAAGACTGAGCAGGAAGACGTGCAGCAAGATCAGTATAACCAATCATCTTTACGCCGTTTGGAGTTGTGATAACCTTTCCGGCTTCAGTGCCTTCACAGTTACCACCGGTAGCAGCAGCCAAATCAACAATTACGGAACCTGACTTCATAGTTGAAATCATTTCCTTGCTGATCAGGCGAGGTGCCTGCTTACCAGGAATTGCAGCAGTAGTAATGATGATATCTACTTCCTTACACTGCTTTGCGAATAATTCCATTTCAGCTTTGATAAACTCATCAGACATTACCTTTGCGTAACCGTCACTTGAGCCACCATCTTCATTCTTAAAGTCGAGTTTTAAGAATTCGCCACCCATTGATTTAATCTGGTCGGCAACTTCAAGACGGGTATCAAATGCACGAACAATCGCGCCTAATGAGTGAGCGGTACCAATAGCTGCCAGACCAGCAACACCAGCACCAATAACCATCACTTTTGCAGGAGGTACTTTACCTGCGGCAGTAACCTGACCGGTAAAGAATCTTCCAAAGGCATGTGCTGCTTCAATAACAGCACGGTAACCAGAAATGTTTGCAGTTGAAGATAAAGCATCTAAAGACTGGGCACGTGAAATACGTGGAACCATGTCCATTGCTAAAACTGTAATCTTTTTAGCATTCAGCTTATCTACAAGCTCCTTATTTTGAGCAGGACGAATAAAGCTTACTAAAGTCTGACCTTCGTGCATAAGCTCAATTTCGGCATCAGTTGGGGCATTCAGCTTGAAAATAATATCAGCTCCCCAAACCTGCTTTTTATTGACAACCTTAGCACCTGCCTGTTCAAAGGCAGCATCGTCAAAACTTGAAAGCGCACCAGCTTCGCTTTGAACAGCAATTTCAAAGCCTAATTTTTTAAGTTTTGCAACAGTGTCAGGAGTTGCAGCAACTCTTGTTTCACCGCTTAAACTTTCTTTAGGAATACCTATAAGCATCGCATTTCCCTGTTTGATTAAAGACACTTTCGTGACAACATTGTAATTTTAAAGAAGACGATTAGTCATACTTCCTTATGTATTATAGGTTCTATACCTGTCCTACAAAATGTAGATCTTAGTCAAAACTATTCCTTATTCGCTAATAATCTCCCCTTTTCTACAAATAAAGGCTTAAAATTCAATTAGTTAAAAAATTATAAAAATAATTTCTTCTGATAAATCAATTGCTTTCATTTAGTGCATAACATTTTGTATTATCGCGTTTTTTTATCATTAAAAAAAACTTGCAGCATAATCTATTTGACACTAAAAGATAGAACATCAATGATCATTTTTAACAAAATAACGGTAAGAAATAAACATGAACAATGTTAAAGTGAGAGCGTCATATCAAGATTTTCTTGAATATCACAAAGATGCATAGTATAAGCATCCTCTGCAGGAGAATTTCCGACAGGATTATAATAGGCAGGACGGGTGCCGACAATTTTAAAGCCAAACTTCTTATATAGATTCTGCGCAACAATGTTGCTGACTCTAACCTCAAGAAAACATTCCTGAACCTGATTATTAAGAGCCACCAGCAAAGTATCCTTCAAAAGAAGGCTTCCAAGTTTCTTTCCCTGATAATCAGGATCGACCCCTATGGTTAATAGATCTGTTGTAAATTTTGTATTGTATATGACAGAAAAGCCAATCAGAGTCTGATAATTAAAAAGACCAATGATTATGTAGCTGTCATCAAAGCATTCGATTAGAGACTGGGCGTTCCAGGCATTTTTCTGGGTTCTGAACTCTATCTTTTCCATACTGTTAACAAGAGAAAGATCATCTCTTGTAAGAATTCTTGTGTAAAAAGAATTAGTTGCCATTCAAACGAGCTCCAAACTCTTTTAAAAGAGCTTCCCAAATATAGCGTTTGCCTCTCTGCAGTACCAGTACAGAGCCTGCATCTATAATTCTTGAGACATCGGCAAGAATCACATCGGATGGGAGGTATCGGAATTCATCATTGTATTCCTTTACATCCAGACCACATTTCTTTAGATAATCGGCAAGAGATGACAGGAAATCTACAGATGACTGCATATCAATGAAAACATCTGCTCTTTTAGGTCTTAATCTATATGGCAGAGACTGCCATCTTGCGCCATTAGTTACAGGTATTGATGATGCTGATACAGGAACTCCATCCACAACAGGAGAAGCAGAAGAAACATTAACCAGGTGAGCATTAATACTCTCAGGATATGATTGAGGTATACGATCCGCTTCGACAATATTCTCGGGGGATAAAGATGGTGCTGTCTGAGAATTCACGTTTTCTGCTATTTCAGCAGAAGTTGTACTGTTTTCAGAATCAGTAACAGCCACATTTATAGCTGTATCAGGAGATGAAACAACAGTATTTTGAGATTGACTCATTGCATCAAGTTCTTTTTCTGTAGCAATGGATAACAGTTCTGAATTATTGTCTTTTTTCTCTGGAACATCCAAGTCCGGACCATACTTAAGTACAATCCCTTCTTTAAGTTTCCATGTTATCTGAGTACTTTTTAATATCATAAAAATTTAAAATCAGTTTTGAAGAAAGCTCTGAATCCAGTTTTATCCAATGTTTGAAACTGTACGTGGCAGAATCAAAAAAACTAAAACAATTATATCCAATACAGAACAGATCTGAAAAGAAACAATCAGACTTAGCAAAATTATTTAATGAAAAAAAGATGAGTATTTGAGGAGAGTGGCAGGGGCAGTAAGACTCGAACTCACAACCGTCGGTTTTGGAGACCGCTGTTCTACCATTAGAACTATGCCCCTGTGGATTTTGCCGTAGTATTATCTTTAAAACAGGTGTGTTTGTAAAGAGTTATTTATAAAATTGTTTATATAATTAAACAACAAGTGTATGATTCTCTGCGGCAAAATATTAATTATCATTCTGTATCTTGTTGATTTTATTAGTTTATTAAAAATTTACTCATTAAATTTCCCTCCTTTTGGAGGGAGAATTATTAATCTGTCCTCTACTAATCATCCCAGTGGTGATGATGGTGGTGATGATGGTGATGGTGATGAGGACGTGGTGGCTCATGATAAAAATGATGATGCTCTACAACGTGCTCATGAGGTCTATAGTGAGGTCTTGGATGGAATGGAAATCCATTGCTATACGAGAAATTACTTCCATCCTTGCTATAAAAGAATCCAAAGCTGTCGCCAGCATTTGCTACATTAGCAGCAGATAAGCTTAATACTAAAGCAGAAACAGTAAGGATTTTATTTAATTTCATACAAAACAGCTCCTAAAAAAACAAGTTTGTCTTGCTGAGTCACAGAGTAATGAATCCGCCTTAGAAATTACTTAGAAATTATGGATTAAAAACAAACAGATATGATAAATTTGCCTAGTTGTAATATATGTAAAAACTAAGTATATTGTCCCAAACGAGGATAAATATGGAAGAACAGAAACAAAGAGTAAGAAGAAAGGAATCTCGACCAGAGGAAATTCTGGCCTGCGCAGATAAACTTTTTCTCGAGAACGGTTTTGAGGAAACAACTTTTTCTGATATTGCAAAAGAAGGAAAGATGGCAAGATCAACAATCTATCTTTACTTCAAGGATAAAAATGAAATTCTTAAGGCTATTCTTCAGAGAAGTTTCAAATCTCATATGCCAATTATTCAGCATGAGAGTTTATATGAAAGTAAAACTGTTGGAGAATTGTTCAACAATGCTGTAATCGGTATTGAAAAATTCTTTGATGAGCCTCAGTTTATCCGTCGCTATCAGATGCTTTTCAATCTTGCAATCAAGAATCCTAACATTGCAAAACTGATGAATGAGGAATCTATTCTTCCTACAAAAGATCTTTGGAACAAGCACTGTGCCAGACTGCATGTAAGTCAGAAAATGACAGATTACTTCTTTTCATCACTATACAGTATCTTTCTGATGGCCTGCCTATCAGGAAATATATTTGGTGATCAGAATCCATTGCTGGAGTTTAAGGATTTCTCAAAAATCTACAGAGAAGGAATTCTGAAGTTAGAACTTTTACAGAGTCATAAAAATAAGGATGAAGCTGAAAAATAAAAAATACATCTGATAGTCATGGCACTTTTTTGGTGCGATTTAAATTTATATCTATCAGAAGTAAAAAGTGATTTTTCAGGCGGTTACAGCGCTCCGAAATTTAAATTTCTGCTTTCTCACAAAAAAAATAATCTTCTAGAGTATAATGTAGCTTTCAGGAACAGCGTAAACGCAAGCGCTCCTGAAAGCGAATGCGTCCCAGTTCTTGCTGGTTTTCTAACAGTAAAGGGACAAAACATGACAAATCCACTTTTCCAGAAAGATATAATCTCTATATCTGAATTCTCTAAAGACCATATCGAATTAATCCTAAAAACTGCGTTCGAACTAAAAAAGAATCCTCGCAACGATCTTTTAAAAGACAAACTGATCGGTGTAACTTTCTTTGAAGGTTCAACCAGAACCCGTCTTTCTTTCGAAACCGCCATTCAGAGACTAGGCGGACGAGTAATCGGCTTCCCAGATGCAGCTAACACTTCACTGGGCAAAAAAGGTGAAACCTTCATGGATTCAATGAGAATTATCACCTCATACACTGATGCTCTGGTTATTCGACACAACAAGGAAGGCGCAGCAAGACTTGCTGCAGATATTTCACCTGTACCAGTTATCAACGCAGGAGACGGTTCTAACCAGCATCCATCTCAGACAATGCTAGACCTGTTTACCATTAAAGAGACACAGGGAAGACTTGAGGATATTTCAATTGCATTCGTTGGCGATCTGAAGTACGGACGTACTGTTCACTCTCTGGCAGAAGCTCTATCCCTGTATAACGCAAGAATTTACCTGGTATCCCCAGAATCACTGGCAATGCCACAGTATATTCTTGACGATCTGACCAAGAGAGGAATCACCTTCTCTGTACACAGTAACCTTGAAGAGGTTATGCCAAAGATCGATATTCTTTATATGACTCGAGTACAGAAAGAAAGATTCGACGAAACAGAATACCAGCATCTGAAGTCAAAATATATCCTAACCCCAGAAATTCTTGCTGATGCCAAGGAAAACATGAAGATTCTTCACCCTCTTCCAAGAATAGACGAAATCGTATCTTCTGTTGATGACACCCCATATGCATACTACTTCAAGCAGGCTGCAAACGGTGTATATGCCCGCGAAGCAATTCTTTCACTAGTTCTGAACAAGGAGATTTAAAATGTCAGAAGCTCATGTAGAAAACAATAAATCAAAACTCCTTGTAGAGGCAATTGCAAACGGAACAGTAATCGATCATATTGCTCCTGGTCAGGCCATCAACATTATTCGTATGTTTAAATTCCTGGGAAAGGACAACCAGCTAACTGTAGGATTCAATCTTCGCTCAGGAGAGCTTGGAAAAAAAGATATCATCAAGATTTCTGACGTAGTTTTTTCACCAGCACAGACAGAGCAGATTGCAGTACTTGCTCCTAATGCAACCATAAATCAGATTGAAGATTATAAAGTTGTAGACAAGTATAAGTTAAGATTACCGGCTGAAACCGTAGGTGTATTCAAGTGCCCTAACAGCAACTGCATCACAAATGAAGAAAAAGATGCAAATGCTCGCTTTAAAATCTCAACAGAAGGCAATCAGATTATGATGAAATGCCGTTACTGTGAGAGAGTTTTCACAAGAGAAGTGGTTTTAGAATTCAATGGACTTGGTGATTAGTTTCTAGTCAGCAAAAAAAAGTTTTACTTTCCCAGACATTACTCATAGCATGATGTCTGGGATTTTTTTTACTTTTTCAGTATATTCAACTCAGATACCACTGATTCATCATCCATTTTAGACAAATATTCAAGAAAACTATCTTCAGATAAAGGCTTGGAGAAAAAGAAGCCCTGCAGAAATTCTATACCACATTCCCTTAGGAACTCAGCCTGACTCTCTGTCTCTATACCTTCTGCGACCACTGTACAGCCAATCGAATGAATCATATTGATAATAGAAATCAGAACTGTCATTGATTTTCTATTCTTCCCATCAAAAGCCTGCCAGATCATGGATTTGTCGATTTTGACTAAATCATAGTTAATGGATGACATATTCGAAAAGTTTGAATATCCGGTACCGAAATCATCCATAGAAAATTTGTAGCCCATTTTCTTGAGTTTCTCAATGTTAGCTGCAATTACGGCATTGCGGGAATGAACAGCAATAGTCTCTGTTATTTCAAAATTAATAAACTTCGTAGAAATGTCATAATTCTTTACAGACTGATGCAGACGATAAGGTAAAGAAGGATCCTGCAACTGAAAACCAGATAGATTTACACCAACCCCCACAAAAGATTGTTTATCAAGATTGTATTTTCTTACAAAGCTGCAGACTTTGTTCATTACTCGATCACCAAGCTGAGATATAAGGCCCTTTTTCTCAGCAATAGGAATGAATACATCAGGAGAAATATAGCTCAATGTATCTTTATCTTTCAATCAGACTAAGGCTTCAAAATAAACACATTTATGAGTTATAGAGTTTACAATTGGCTGATAGTAAACTTCAAAGCCATCCTCATCCACAGCTTTCTGAAGCAGACTTTCTACGGCTGTAATATAGTTTCTTTTTTCAGCAGTTGATTTATCAATTATCTGGATAGATGAGCCAGATTTAGACTCTACTCCGTTTTTACAGAAGGCAAGAAGTGAAATAAGTCCTTCAGAAGAGGAAACAATTGCAGGACATTCAATAGAACATACAGAAAAAGAAGGGGCCACCATGTAATCAGTCAGAAACAAAGTTCTATCAGATAATTTATAGCTTCCATAAAGATTATTCAGTTCTTCTTTAGAGTTGATAATAAAACCAAAACTATATTCTAACGTTCTGAAAATGTTATAACTCTTAAATTCAGGAATAGTCTGAATAGCCTTCTCCAGACATTCAATGCAGGCCTTCTGTCCGTATGTAGATCTGATCGCTTCAACATTCTGTAATGAAAAATTAATCACCCAGAAATGTCTTCTTAATTTAAAAAACTCCTGAACAGTGTACTCAAATGCGTATCTGGAAAATGCGGAGGAAATATCCTTATCTGTATGATCTTTTGGGTTTTCAAAAATAAGGTAGTAAAACAGCACTGCAACACAGGATGACGCTGAAGACAAGTGCATATAAGGGCAGAGATACTGAACCAGAGCTGTTACCAGCCAAATAGATAAAAAAAGAGTAAATTCAAAATGATATTGTTTTTCCTTGAATTGATCTGATCTTAATAGCAGGAAAACTATCATAAGGAAATAACAAGGAAAAGCAAAATAACTGCTCAGAGGAATTATGCCATAGGCATAGGCCGCATCCGGCTCACAGTAATAATTGATGTCTCCTAGAAGCACCATTAAAAAAGAAAGAAAAAGAGGGAGAATTCTTAATACAAACTGAGGAGTTGTGTAGTTTTTTATTGATCTGGTTCTAAGATCAATATACATGTAAATCATCCAGATATTAATATTAACAGTTACATAGAACAGCTGATGAATAAGCTTTGCGCTTAGGATAGTAAAGTGTTCTGGATTGTAATAGAAAAATATACATAATGACTTAAACAGGATGCTGGTGACTGAAAGAAAAATCAGTACTTCAAACATTTTTGTAGTGAGCAGATTCAATCTACGATAGCGATAAAACTCCATCACCACAATGAAGATGATAACTAATGAAGCGATCTGCAAACCGTAAGACATGATAAACACATCCTCATGAATTCAACTGCAATATAAAAATATATAATGTAATTATGACTTTATTTAAAAATAACACTTTCAATGAAATCAAGTCTAGAAATGGCTCACAAGACTGTATTTTTTAGAGTTCGAGATTGAAATTTGATGACATTTGGAGCATATCAAAATGAATTTTGTTCAGTTCTATAACTCGCCACTTGGCAGAATCATCATTACAAGTGATGGTAACAGACTGACAGGCCTTGTTTTTGATGACAGCAGTCTCCAATATAGAGCCAACACAGAAAGCATGCTTCCGATATTTACTCAGACCAAAAGATGGCTGGATATTTATTTTGAGGGAAAAGCTCCTGATTTCACTCCTCAAACGGCCTTAAACAGCACTGAATTTCGAAAAGATGTCTGGCAGGATTTATTAAATATTCCTCATGGAAAAACAGTAACCTATGGAGAGCTTGCAAAACATTTATCTGAAAAGAAAGGAAAAAATAAAATATCAGCGCAGGCCATCGGAGGAGCAGTTTCCCATAATCCAATCGCGCTCATTATTCCTTGTCATAGAGTTATAGGAACAAATGGCAGTCTGACAGGTTATGCATGGGGATTGGAAAGAAAAAGAAAACTTCTTTTTTTAGAAAAAGCTATCCCCAATTAATTTCTCTATTATCTTTCTACACGTGACATAAGGACAACGGTTTCTACGTGGGATGAAAATGGGAACATATCAAAGCCTTTTACTGCTTCAACCTTATAACCGTTTGAACATAGTATCTTAAGATCTCTTGATAAGGCAGTCAGAGAACAGAAAATATAAGCAAGTTTCAGAGGAGCCTTAAGTTTACATAGCTGTAGACAAGCTTTATCTCCAATTCCGGATCTTGCAGGATCACAGATAATAGCCCTTATATTTTTATCCTTAAGATATGAAGGCAGCCCCTTTGTAATATCAGCAACATCAAAAAACACATTATCTACAGCATTCAGTTTGGCATTATTCTTTGCTGCAATAATAGATTCTTCAACTATTTCAAGACCATATACCTCTTTGAAGTGAGGTGCTAAGCAAAGAGACATAGTACCAACACCACAGCAGAGATCCAGCGCAACAGCACTCTTTTCCTGACCACACCAGGAAACAGCAGTTTCGTATAGCTTCTGAGCAACAGGGTAGTTTACCTGTAAAAAAGTATGAGGACCTGCTGTAAATTTATATCCGCATAGAGGCAGTTCCACTGACTCTGCCCCTCCTGCAAGATAGGTCATATCACCAAGAACCCTGTTACCTTTGTCTGAATTAACGTTTATGTACACAGAATCGATATCAAACTGCTTTGCTGTATTTAAATAAGCTTCTTTGATATCGTCAGAAACCTTTGAAGAAACTATAAGAGTACATAATCTCCCTTCAAGAGTATCTCTTAAAAATAATGCCCTTAACTCACCAGATCCTGTTTTTTCATCATAAACAGATACATTTAGCGAAGAAAGTATTTCACAAAGTTTAATGGCAAAATCAGAGAACCATCGAGGTTCAAACTTTGACTCTTTTATTTCGATGACATCATGGGATCGGCTTTTATAAAAGCCATTTATGATCCTGCCAGAATTTACAGCAAAATGTCTGATAGATTTAAATCTTGAAGGTTTTGAAATATCACAAGGTTGAACATCTTCAACCAGCTCTGGAGATAATCCAGCTTTTCTGACTGCGTTAACAATATCAGACTTCTTTTTTCTTAGAGAAGCTTCATAGGTCATATTACCGTACGAATACAGGCTCGGATGTTCCAGTCCGTTAAAATCATCAGCTCTGTCTGGAGACTTTTTTATAAAAGAGATTATCTTTCCTGGTCTTCTTTTTGAACCATTTGCAAAAGGAGCCCCAATTTCAACAAGAATCTCTTCACCTTCAAGTGCACCTTCGACATACACTTCGCAATCTTCAAAGACAGCTATTCCCTGTCCGAAGGAATTAACTTCTTTAATCTTGATCTGACAAGGGGATTCGTAATTTTTATAAACTATAATTTTCTTAGACATAACTGACAATTTTTAAATTTTTATACGAAAACGATTTTAGCAAAAATGAGATAATATTCTCAAACTAGCTTTTGTTGAGCTGATAAAAAGGACTATTCAATGAAAAACAAATATTCTTTATCTTCAATTGTAATGGCTTCGTCTGTTCTTGTATTAAGTGGATGTACAAATCCAACAACCGAGGCAGGCTCCATGAATGCCTACTATGACGGAACCATTACAGATATTGAACTTATTGACATGAATAACAAGCAGCAGGATTCGACAACAAACGCTGTTATCGGAGCTGTTGCAGGTGCAATAGCAGGTAACATGATTAATGGACATACCACAGGAACACTTGTTGGCGCTGGTGCAGGTCTGCTTGCAGGAAAAGGATATTCTATGCTTGCCGACAGAACTGATGGTGTAAGAATGACAGTGGATACAGAGAACGGACCAATGATCATTGATATGCCATTCTCATGCAAGTATGGAATAGGTAAGAAGGTCCGTATTGTTTCTGGAAGCTCTAACGGCAGTGTAATGGTCGAAGAAGACGGTCACTTCGTAACAGCAACACAAGACAGTAAGAGTAAATGTCCAGCAGTACTTGAGAAGAAAAAATAGATAAGAGGAAGAAGTGGTGGCCCATTCCCGACTTGAACGGGAGACCAAACGATTATGAGTCGTCTGCTCTGACCAACTGAGCTAATGGGCCACATTTCGAGAAAACATTGTACCTATTTTATGTTGTACAGTCAAGGAATTAGCTGTCAGATGTTAAGTCCGGCACCTGTAGCAAAACAGGTTAACCAAGATTATTTCTAATTATTCTCTGAATCGCCCCATGCTCTTCAAGAGCGTTTGAGTTTCCCTGAGACAACTGTATTTTCAAAGCCTCTGCACGATCTTTCAGAGGTTTCATTAAAACCTCACCTAGAATAACAGCAAAATAATCAATTCTATCTTTAAAAGGAATTTCCCCTCCTGTTGTTGTTACCAGATTCAAAGGAGCATCCATCAGATAACGAACTGTCTTTTCATACTCAGTTCCTCGAGTTATTTCTATAAAATTAGCAGGAGTCATTTCCGGATTCTCTGTAATCAGCTGGAGTATGCCTTCAAGATGCTCACTTCCGCTTATGTTCATGCGTTTACATAATGCAACAAAGGTATCCAGAGCAAATTCATGGTAAACGGATGATACAACGATAGGCTGCTGGACGATAAAGGCCATCAGTTTTCTCATTGGAGTTTTGAGTATATCCTTAGAGCCAGACTTTATCTCGATGGAAGTATTATCTACGCTGCGTTTGTCCTCTGATTTAGGAGTTTTAACTGTTTCCTTATTATCCTTAAGCATGTCATAAAGCTGATTCTCTGATATTCCAGATGGGCCAGACAACAGCTTTATGCAAACCATCTGAACAGCGCTAAGAGGGATCTGAGCAATAAGCTTAATTGAATTATTGATGAAAACAGACAGTTCATTAGGATCCTGAAGATTAAATGACTGTGAATTATGAAGAACAAGAAATTCAGGATAACTCATTGCATCATCGAGGAATTTTACAAATGCATCCAGCCCCTTCTCTCTTACAAGAGAATCAGGATCGTGCTCTGGAGGAAGAAAAACAAAGCTAATCTCTTTTCCTTCCTGCATGATAGGCGTAATAGTCTGAAGAGCATGCCAGGCCGCATTTCTACCGGCACTATCACCGTCATAACAGAAAACAATCTTATCGGTATAGCGGAACATGGTCTGTATCTGCTCAGGTGTAGTTGCAGTACCTAAAGATGCCACAGCATAAGAACATCCTGCCTGACGAACAGAGATAACATCCATATATCCTTCAACAACAACCAGTCTTTGAGGACGATTATTATTTACAAGAAGGCTTTCGTATAAACCAAACAGTTCCTGCCTTTTTCTATAGATTGCAGTTTCCTTGGTGTTCATATACTTAGGCTTATCGTCACCCATAGTTCTGCCACCAAAAGAGATAATGCGTCCCCTTTTATCGAAAATAGGGATCATTACTCTGTTTCGATACATGGCATGAACACCATACTGGCCCTGAACAAGCAGACCAAGATCTATAAGCTTTTTCTCATCGCCAGGATTTTTGCAGAGAGCATCCTGCAGGTATCTAGGATTTGCTGGAGCAAAGCCTAATCTGCATTTCTGAATTGTTTCGTCTGATAGACCTCTGCTTTTTCTAAAATAATTGTAGCCGACCTGACCTTCAGGACTTTTAAGATAGGATGAGAACAGGCTTGCACACCTATCCATCAAATCGTAGTACTCTTTTAGGCGATCATATTCATCTTTAGAATGAGAGGATGACTTATCATATTCAACCTCAATTCCTGCAAACTGTGCAACTTCCTCAACAGCCTCGACAAATCCCAGATTCTTGTATTTCATTACAAAATCTATTACGTTTCCATGTTCCTTGCAGCCAAAACAATAGAACATCTGTTTGGAAGGAGTTACACTAAAAGAAGGGGTTTTCTCATGATGAAAAGGACAGCAGCAGGTATAGTTTGAACCTGCTTTTTTTAACTGGACATAGTTGTTTATCAGCTTCTCGATAGCAACGTTAGGCAGTAGCTTTTCTGTAATAAAACTTTTCTTGATAAATGGCATTATTGTGTCCTTTTCTTTTTTTCAGAAAAACATTTTACTTAAAAATAAACACTCAATCTTCCTAAGGTATCTATTTTTTTTTAACTTACAGAAAAATTATTTTAAAAACATACAGCAACTAAATAAATTAATAATTATTACTGTTAAAATCGACCATAGTTAAACAGAGATAGATCTAATTTTATAATTTCCCCAAAAACAATAAATTATAAGTTCATATGAAAAACAGTCTGAACAATATCAAAGAGATAAATTCCCTTTTCGACAGGTTATTTCCTCTAAACAGAAGCATTCTTGGTGATGGATATAGAGAATCACTGAAAATCCTTAGTGAATATGTTCCATTTACACTTTTATCCTATCCAACAGGAAAAAGGGTTCTAAACTGGGAAATACCAAAGGAATGGGTTATACACGAAGCCTATATAGAGGATCAAAATAAAAAAAGAATTATCGACTTTAAGGATAACAACCTGAATATCGTTAACTATTCTCAACCTTTTGATGATTTCATTTCCCTTGATGAATTAAAAAAACATATTTTTGTGTCACCATATCTTGATAATGCAATTCCCTATACAACATCCTACTACAAGAAAAACTGGGGATTCTGCATGACACAGAAACAGCTTAAGACCTTAAAGAAGGGGGTCTATCATGCATGTATTAAAAGTGAGTTTAAAGATGGTGAGCTTATAACAGGAGAATGCCTTCTTGAAGGGGAATCAAAGAAAGAAATACTGATAACAGCATATCTGTGTCACCCATCAATGGCCAATAACGAGCTAAGCGGACCAATTGTTCAGGCGATGCTTTATCAGAGAATCAAAAAATGGAAACACCGTCATTTTTCTTACAGATTTATCATAAACCCAGAAACCATCGGTTCCATAGCCTATATTTCAGATCACTATGAGAAACTTAAGTCCAATACATTTGCAGGACTGGTCCTGACCTGTCTTGGAGGATTACAGGAGACCTTCCGACTAAAACGTTCAAGAATGGAAGACTCGCCCCTCGATCTCCTGGTAGACAGAATAAACGATGGAGACTGTATAGATTTCTGGGATGATAATACACCTCAGGATAAACGACATATCAGAGTAGAAAACTTTGATCCATCCTGCGGTTCAGATGAAAGACAGTACTGTTCAACAGGAATTAATCTTCCAGTATCACAGCTTGCAAGAAAGGTTTACGGAACCTACCCTGAATACCATACTTCGCTTGATAATAAAGAACTAATGGGAATTGAAGCTCTTTCAGATTCCTGCAACCAGATTGAAAAACTCTTAGCTGTTCATGAAAAGGAAAAGTATTATCTGAACAAATATCCAAATGGAGAAGTGAAACTAGGAAATTACGATTTATATCCAGGGGTTAACACAAACGGCGCCAGAAAAGATTCAAGCATGGAAGATATTATAAATAATCCATTCTTTATCAAGAAAGTCATGTTTATACTCAATTACAGCGATGGAACAAAACCTCTGTCATATATTGCCAAAAGACTTGGCTGCAGCTGTCAGGAATTGCAGGCAGTAGCTGATATATTAGAAACAAAAGGTCTTATTCAACCTATCGATTAACAAGAGAGGATTTTCTCTGTGAAAAAAGTTGTACTGCTATGTGGATCCCATCCAAGACATCTATACGTAGCCAATGAACTCCTAAATCAGAATATGCTGGCAGGAATGGTTATGGAGATTAGGGAAAGTTTTGAGCCTATTCCTCCTGCTGCACTTTCTGAACAGGATAAGGAAAACTTCATTCTTCACTTTAACAGACGCGCCGAATCTGAGAATAGATTTTTTAAAAAGACAGATCCTGCGATCTTCAAAGAGCACATTCCTTTTTTAGAAGTTAATCTCGAAGAACTGAATTCAGACAAAACTTATGAGTTTGTTAAAAGCCTAAAGGCAGATCTTATGATTTCTTACGGAATCCATAAGCTCGACGACAAGTTTCTGAGTCTCCACCAGCGTAATAATTTCAATATTCATGGTGGTCTATCTCCATGGTTCAAGGGAAACACAACTCTTTTCTGGCCTTTCTATATGCTAAGACCAAACTGGGCCGGCATAACCATTCACAGGCTAACACAAAAACTCGATGGAGGAGAAATTCTTCATCAGAGCCTACCAGAGCTGCAATTTGGAGACACAATGCATGATGTGGCAAATAAGGCTGTTATACAGGCAACAGATGATCTTATGAGAATCATCCAGATGCATGACAACGGCAAAGAGCTTATCTGTCATGAACAGAAAGGAAACGGAAAACTGTTTTTAAGCGATGACTGGTCACCTCAGACTCTGAGAGTAATCTATAACCTTTTTAATGACAGGATTGTCGATATGTTTTTAAAAGGAGAAATTACCAGTAATCCACCTAAAATTGTTAATTTTTTCAGCGAAAATTAGCTGATTTAATTCAAAATTCATTCAGAATTGCAAAAAAAAAGTAGATTTGCGTTTTAATGTATAGATACTAAAATATACCAATATTTTATTAAAAATAAGATTAAGTATCAGAACGTGTCACTTTGGGGATAAAATGTCAGCATATGTATTTGGCGACCTTCACGGTTGTTATGATGAGTTTTCAAAACTTCTTCATAAAATTGATTTTACTGCAGGAAAAGATGAACTTTATCTGACAGGAGATCTAATCGGAAGAGGCCCTCATCCTGAAAAAACACTTGATACAATCATTAATCTGAAACAGAAATTTCCAGATAAGATTCATTGTGTACTGGGCAATCATGACCTAAATTTTCTGGCAATTACAGCCGGTTTTCATGCTGCAAGAAAAAAGGATAATCTTGAAGGATTACTTGCTTCAGAGAAGCTTGACCGTTACCTTCAGTTCTATTATTCAACTCCTTTAATTTACATCGATCACAGCAAAAAGCTCGCCGTAAGTCATGCTGGAGTTTATCCTATGTGGGATCTTGAAGAGGCTCAAAAGCATTCGGATGCCTTTTCCGCAGTACTGGCCGATCCTCTGACACGTAAACTCTTTCTTTCAAATATGTATGCCGATCATCCTGTCAGCTATACAAAAGAACTTGAATACAGCGATCTGAATTACTGGAGATTTATCGTTAATGCATTCACCAGAATGAGACTTTGCGATAAAAAACTGAACCTTGACTACGGGCATTCAGACTGTTCACTAAAGGAAGCTGAAAAGGATCATCTGTATCCATGGTTTAAGTACGGTAAACCTTACATGTACAGGAATTCAGCATATACTCTAGCATTCGGTCATTGGGCTGCACTAAACGCAGAATGTAATGAAAAGAATATTATCGCACTTGATACTGGTTGCGTATGGGGAAACAAGCTAACCTGTCTTTGCGTTGAAAACGGCAAAAAAACTACCGTCAAATCAGGTGTAAAAATCGAATTCAGTTCAATGAAGAAAAGCAGTTAGGCTCTCTTCCAGGTTTCAAATACGTATTCAAAACCACAGCTTTCAGAATAGAAAGTCTCACTTTCTTCAAGTTTGAACGGATAAGATGAGAAATCAGGGAATCTGGTGTCACCATCAACGGATTTTCTGATTCTTGTAAGATGAAGAACAGTAGCCAGAGGAAGTGCCTCTTCATACATGCGGGCTCCACCAATAACCATCAGAGTCTTATCTCCGACCAGTTCAATGGCTTCCTTAAGGCTCTTTACGACTACCAGGCCATCAACCTTCTTATCAAAAGTTGAACTTACCATAATATTCAGACGATTTGGTAGAACTCGACCGATTGACTCAAAAGTTCTTCTGCCCATCACTACAGGATGGCCTGTAGTGATTGCTTTAAAATGTTTAAGATCTTCAGATAAATGCCAAGGAATTTCACCTTTATTACCAATTACATAGTTATCAGCAAGAGCAACAATTATCTGAATATCTGCCATTTTTATGCCTTATAAATAAACTCTGGACCATCATCTTCATCATCGAAATCGTCATCATCATCGAAACGATTCTCAGGAAGTTCTGGTTCTGTCCATACAAAGTTCTCTGCCTTAGGTTTCTCAGGCTCCTGCTGCTCTTTGAGTTTAACCTCATCAACAAGATCCTGCAGAGCATAAAGCAGCTCAGGAACACCGGTCTTGTTCAAACCGGAAATAATGAAGGTCTTCTCAGGCTTAACTTCAACAGCATCAATAATACGCTGAAGAGTCTCCTGAGCCTCTTCTTCAGTACCAAGATCAACCTTGTTGGCAACAAGCCAGCGAGGCTTGTTGTACAGCTCATGAGCATACTGCTTAATCTCGTTCTCGATAACCATAACATTATCTACAGGATCTGACTCATCCAGAGGATGAACATCAACAAGATGAACAAGAACACGACAGCGCTCAAGATGCTTTAGGAAACGATGACCTAAACCAGCACCTTCAGAAGCGCCTTCAATAAGACCAGGAATATCTTCAATAACAAAAGATCTTCCCTCTGAGGTCTTAACAACACCTAATGAAGGAACAAGGGTTGTGAAAGGATAGTCAGCAACCTTTGGTTTTGCAGCAGAAACAGAGCGGACAAATGTTGACTTACCGGCATTTGGGAGACCAACCAGACCAACATCAGAAACAAGCAGCATCTCCAGTTTTAACTGTCTTCTTTCGCCTGGAGTACCGTTTGTCTTCTGTCTTGGAGCCTGATTGGTTGCAGACTTAAAGTGGGTATTGCCATATCCATGACGACCACCACGTGCAACACATAGGCCTTCCCCCTCTTTACGAAGGTCACCGATTACTTCACCGGTTGCCATATCTGTTACACGAGTTCCTACAGGAACAAGCAGAACCTTATCTTCACCTTTAGCGCCTGTACAGTCTGATGTACCACCATTCTTACCGCGCTCAGCCTTGTAGAATTTGGTAAATCTGAAATCAACCAAAGTATTCAGATTTGTATCAGCACGTAAATATACGTTGCCGCCATCGCCACCGTCGCCACCATCTGGGCCGCCACGAGGAATATATTTTTCTCTTCTAAAGCTGACAATGCCATTACCACCATCACCAGCTTCTACTCGGATCACGGCTTCATCAACGAATTTCACCTGACTATCCTCCTGATTTCTAGGTGGCAACAGCAGCCACAACTAAAGAAAAACTAATGTACAGACTAAAAAGGCCCGCCGGAGCGAGCCTCTTTATTGTAACTCTTAAGAATTACTGCTGAGTCTCAACGATCTCAACAAACTTACGGCCCTTAGAACCACGAGTTACGAAGGTAACCTTACCATTTGCCTTAGCAAATAGAGTGTCATCCTTACCTAAACCAACGTTTGCACCTGCATGGAAATGTGTACCACGCTGACGAACGATGATGCTACCTGCGGTAACTACTTCACCAGCATAAGCCTTAACGCCTAGACGCTGACCTTGTGAGTCACGGCCGTTACGTGATGAACCACCAGCTTTCTTGTGTGCCATTTCAGTTCTCTCCTAATATTACTGATTAATACCAGTAATCTGTAAATCGGTAAACCACTGACGGTGACCTGTCACCTTCTGGTGGTGCTTACGACGACGGAATTTAACAATCTTAATCTTCTCGCCACCGTGTGCGCCTAATACCTTAGCGGTAACCTTAGCGCCATCAATGTAAGGAGCGCCAACTTTAATGTTGGTGCCATCTGATACTAATAGAACTTTATCTAGTTCGATATCGCTGCCAGCCTCAGCATCAAGAAGCTCAACGCTTAGCACGTCGCCCTCTGAAACCTTGTGCTGCTTGCCGCCGCAAAAAATAACTGCGTACATGCTCAAACTCCGAATAAATGCAGGAGTTCGTCTCCCGCAATCAAACAAAACTTTGCCCTCTAGGGCCATAATGGGTCAATATTTTACAGACAATAAGAATAAAAAGCAAGTCTATTTAAATAGACTCACAATTAATATTTGTTCTGGCTTGAAGCTTCCATTAATACATAGAAATTAATATTTGTATTAACTGACCTATAAAAGCGGTACGAATTTTAATTCTAAATAAGATTAATTTCAAGAAATTTATTAATTGAAATTAATATAATGATACAATACTGCTGATAACAGAGAGAAATGCATGGAAAACCAAGACATTATTATTCAGCAGGATTTAAATTCCGTTGAAGGAATTTTATCGTCTGTTCTGACAGACTCTATTTATGAGGCTTCAATTAATGAAATGTGCCTCAGAGTCGTCAAATCTGGCGGAAAAAGAATGAGACCTATGTTAACTCTTATGGCATGGCGTGCCTTAGGAGGAAAAGGAGACATAAAGTCTATTCACAATTTTGCCGCCGCCACAGAACTTCTTCATACAGCTACACTTGTACATGATGATGTTATCGACAGGGCTACAGTAAGAAGAGGAAAAGAAACATTAAACGAAACAGAGGGAAATCATGCGGCTGTTCTTGCAGGAGATTACCTGTTTACAAGATGTTTCTTCTGCATCCATGACATTAATAACCAAAGAATAGCAAGTATGCTCAACAATACTTTGGCATCTCTGGTTTCCGGTGAAATCAAACAGCTTCATACTCAGGGTGATTTAAACATCTCAATCGCCGATTATGAACATACTATATACTGTAAAACCGGAGCTCTGTTCGAATTAGCAACTGCCGGTGCCGGTATCTTAAGCGGCGAGTCGGACGAGGTTATATCCACTCTTCAGGAGTATGGAAAACAGCTTGGCATAGCATTCCAGGTTGCAGACGATATTCTTGATTACACTTCATCTTCACAAACTCTCGGAAAGAATATCGGAGAGGATCTTGAGGACGGCAGAATTACCCTACCGCTGATTCTTGCTTTACAGAACTGTTCTGCTGATGACAGAAAACTTCTGGAAGAAGCAATAAGAAATGTAAATCTTGATTCTGTACTTAACTTTATTAACAAAACAGATTCCATCCAAAAATCAAAGGATTTTGCGCTAGCCGCGGTTGAAAAGGCAAAGAAAGCTCTGGCCAGATTGCCTCAATCGCAATACAGAGAAAATCTAGAAGCTCTTGCGTTAAAAGCTGCGACAAGAAACAACTGATTTTCTTTGTACATTTTCTAATCGAATATTAAACTTCAACTATAAGCAGGATCTTTTCTTATTCAGGAAATCAAAATGCAAGAGACAACCTTTTTATATACTTATGATCTTAATATGACCATGACCCTTGGTCTGGCTGTTATCCTGCTATGTATAGGTCATTTCATAAAAAAAATATTCCCTATTCTTACAAAATACTTTATTCCTTCACCAGTATTAGGCGGAATTATTTTTTCTATAGTTACCTTTATAGGTCACCAGACACATACATTTAATTTCACTTATGACGAGCAGCTAAAGAATCTGCTGATGATTGCCTTTTTCACCACTATCGGCTTTACAGCTAGTTTCAGAATGCTGATTAGTGGAGGTCTTGGAGTAGCACTATTCCTATTCTGCTCAATTATTCTGATTGTGATTCAGAACGGAATTGGTGTCGGAATTGCAGAGCTTTTCGGTGAATCACCTTTACTGGGAATGGCGGCAGGCTCAATTCCTCTTACCGGAGGTCACGGAACATCAGCTGCATTCGGACCAGAACTTCAGAGATATGGTCTTGATGCCGGCCTGACAGTATCAATCGCAGCAGCAACCTTTGGTCTTGTAGCAGGCTCTATCATTGGCGGTCCTGTTGGAGAAAGATTAATAGCAAAGTTCCACTGCCATAATGCAGATAACTCTGTCTCTAACAGAGATATGGTTGAAGGTGTTCTGACACAGGAAGAGAAGACAATGAGTGAATCTCAGCTCATGGCTGGATGTGCCTATATCATCATATCAATGGTTCTAGGTAGTTTCATCATCACAGGACTTAAGAATATAGGTGTAATCTTACCAGCATATATTGGTCCTATGATTATCGCTTCAATAATTCGAAACTATTTTGATATGAAAGGAAAACATATTCCTATCAGAACAATCAACGTAATAGGCAGTCTTTCACTGCAGTATTTCCTTGCAATGGCTCTAATGACAATGAGACTGTGGGAACTTATTGATCTTGCAATTCCATTGTTTACTATTCTTATTGTTCAGACCATTGTTATGGCTTTATTTGCCTACTTTGTGACATTCAGAATCATGGGTAAGGATTATGATGCAGCTGTAATCTGCGTTGGACAGTGCGGTTTTGGAATGGGTGCAACTCCTAATGCCATGGCAAATATGTCTACCTTTACAGGTGGTAACGGACCATCTCCAAAGGCATTCTTTGTTGTTCCTATGGTTGGCGCTTTATTTATCGACTTTGTGAACGCGTTTATTATTACGATGTTCCTGCAGTTTTTCGGTTAACCCGTTTTAAAGGCAAAAAAAATCAGGTTCATACTAGTATGACCTGATTTTTTTTAAACCGAAGACTAATCAAAAGGATTATCTAAATAGATAGTCTGATCTCTTTCAGGGCCAGTTGAAAGAATTGCAACCTTAGCACCTGATAGCTCTTCTAATCTCTTGATATAGTGTTTTGCATTCTCAGGGAGATCATCCCACTTGGTAATACCAAAGGTTGATTCCTTCCAGCCTGGCATAGACTCATAAACAGGAGTGATACCCTCATACTCATGAGCTGATAAAGGAGGAAGCTGGCTGATTGAGCCATCCTTTAACTTGTAAGCGGTACAGATCTTGATCTCATCCATTCCATCAAGAACGTCCATCTTCATAAGAGCAAGACCGGTTAATGAGTTGATAGTTACAGCTCTGCGCATTGCAACAGCATCATACCAGCCTGTACGACGAGGTCTACCTGTAACAGCACCAAACTCAGCACCGCGCTTACGGATTCCTTCGCCGACCTCATCATTCAGTTCTGTTGGGTATGGACCACCACCAACGCGAGTGGTGTAAACCTTAGCAATACCAAGAACATAATCAATGTGAAGAGGACCTGCACCAGAACCGGTTACACAGCCTCCAGCAACAGTGTTTGATGAAGTTACATATGGGTATGTACCATAATCAATGTCTAAGAATGTACCCTGAGCTCCTTCAAATAGGATCTTCTTATTAGCACGACGACCGTTATCCAGGATCAGAGATACGTCATCAACCATTGCAAGTAATCTGTCGCGAACACCTTCAATGTACTCAAGAACAGATTCAAAGCTTACTTCTGGCTCATGGTAGTAATTCTTTAACTGGAAGTTTCTGTACTCAAGTAGAGCCTTTAATTTCTCCTTGAAGTTTTCCATGTCATAAAGGTCACCGACCCTTACACCACGACGGGCAACTTTATCTTCATAGCAAGGACCGATTCCTCTGCCTGTTGTGCCGATTGCGCCCTTACCTCTTAGTTTCTCAGAGCCTTTATCAATAGCAGGATGAACAGGAAGAAGCAGAGATGAAGCACCAGAAATCTTGATTCTAGACTCTACATTCTCTACACCAGCCTTGTTTAATTCTTCAATTTCTTCAAATAACGCACCTGGATTTACAACAACACCAGAGCCGATCAGGCACAGGCAATCCTTATGTAAAATTCCAGAAGGAACAAGTCTTACAACAACCTTTTTGTTTCCTACAACCAGAGTGTGACCAGCATTGTTACCACCCTGACTGCGAACAACAATATTAGCTTTTGAAGTCAGTAAATCAGCGATCTTACCTTTACCTTCATCGCCCCATTGTGTACCAAGCACAATAACATTATTAGGCATTTTGTTTTTATCCTCGTTCCGAATTATTGCCAAAAAAAAATACCTAAACCATTATACAAAAATGATTTAGGTATGTGATTAATTTGTAGCTTTTGCACCATTTGCGTTATTAAAGAACTTAAAGAACTCGCTGTCAGGTTTCAGTACTAAAACATCCTTTCCTGACGTCATTGACTTCTTATAAGCATCCATTGACCTTAAGAATTCAAACAACTGAGGATTCTGTTTGTAGGCCTGAGCGTAAATTCTTGTAGCTTCCGCATCGCCCTCGCCTCGAAGAGTTCTTGCCTGACGCTCTGCCTCTGCGATCTTCACAACAACCTCTCTGTCCGCATGAGCCTTGATTGCTTCAGCTTCCTTTCTACCCTGAGATCTGTGAAGTTTTGCCACTGCATCACGCTCAGCACGCATACGCTGATAAATGGAATTTGAAACTTCTGGAGGAAGATTAATCTGTTTGATTCTAACATCAACAATCTTGATACCAAGAGCCTTTGCAGATGCGCCGATATCCTTTAAAGCGTTCTGCATAACCTCATCTCGCTTAGACTGACTGGCAACAGCAACTACCTCAGAATCAGTTGAATCGAACACGTTATCATCTTCTGGAGTTGATGTGTTCTTGCCTGAGTTCTGACCAGATACAATCTGATGAATTGTAAGTCTACCAATCTGACTTCTCAGAGAGTTATTAATACGACGTCTTAACAGCTCTTCAGCCTGCATCTTGTTACCACCTGCAGTGGTCAGATAATAGGTCGCAGCATCAAGAATCTGCCACTTAACGTATGAATCGATGATAACGTCTTTCTTCTCTGAGGTAACGAATCTGTCAGCAGATGAGCTGATGGTCTGAATCTTTACATCCAATGCTTTTACCTGATCGATGAAAGGAGCCTTGAAGTGAAGACCTGGATCTACAATTTCAAGCTTGCCGTCAGAAGCTCTTACAACCTTACCGAATCTGGTTACAATTCCCTTAGTACCTTCTGTTACAACATATAAACTGTTAAAGCCGATAAAAGCCAGAACAAATAACAGAATAAGTCCGATATTTAAAGTATTCTTATTCATTATCTACCCCTTCTTGATGAAGTTCCGTAAGTGCTCTGAGTATTTCCTGATAAAGGAGGATATGACTCGGTTACAGTTACATTATCCTTATCTGTCAGATCCTTGGTATTTACACTGCTGTTATCCTCTAAGGCCTTTGGCTTAGAAGGTAGCTGCTGCATACCATTCTGAGGAAGAGGAAGATAAAGTACAGGAGATGAACCTTTAGGAGTATCCAGAAGAATCTTCTGAGACTTTGAGAGAACATCCTGCATGGTTTCAAGGTAAATTCTGGTCTTGGTGATTTCAGGAGCAGCATTGTACTCAGGAAGAACCTTTTCGAATCTTGCAACCTCACCTTCTGCCTTCAGAACAACCTGTGAACGATAACCTTCAGCTTCCTGTCTGATTCTCTGAACCTGACCTTCAGCCTTTGGAAGAACTTCGTTTGCATAAGCCTCAGCCTCACGTTTGTATCTCTGCTCATCTTCCTGTGCGGCGATAGCATCATCAAAGGCTTCTTTTACCTGTTCAGGAGCTCTTGCAGGAAGGAAGTTAACATCAACAATAGTAAGACCGGTATTATATGGCTCAATAATTGAGGTCAGAAGCTCACGGGTGGTCTGTCTTACCATCTCTCTACCGGAAGTTAGAATGTCATCCATCAGAGTATGGCCAACAACATATCTTAAGGCACTGTCGGTTGCTTCAAGAAGAGTATTGTCTGGATTTACAACAGAATACAGATATTTAACAGGATCTGAAATTCTGTACTGAACATCCATTTCAACAATAACAACGTTCTCGTCCTCAGTCAGCATGGTGCCTGATGACTGGATAGAACGAACCTGTTCAATATCAACAACATTAACAGTATCGATACCGGAGAATTTCCATCTCAGACCGGAATCAACAACGTTATAAACCTTACCAAAACGAAGAACAACGCCCTTCTCAGCCTCTCTTACGGTGTAGAATCCGCTGAAGATATAAAAGCCAAGAATAACGGCAACAATAAGACCAATCAAATTGAGACTTGGCTTATCCTGTTTTGAACCACCATTTGATCCTGATTTCTTGTTGCCAAGAAAATTCTTTAAAAGATTCAGAATCTCCTGAACAGGATCATTATTGCGTTTAACGGTACGCCCCCAAGGGTCCGTGTTTTTCTGTTTATCTTCGTCTGAAGAATTATTTGAGCCAGGAGCATTCCAGCCCATTAGATCTTTATTATTTTCCATAGTTTCTAATTCACTGAGTCAAAATCAAATTCGTTACTTTTCTTCCAAGGCTTTTCCAGTGATGAACAGCACAATGAAAGTTCTCCGTTGGTCTTGCTATCTATAATAGAAGCCTCAACCGCTGTAATTCTTATGTTAAGTACAGCAAATCCCTCATCATCATAACTTTCTGAATCTACCGATTTTGCTGCATATAAAAGACTGCGTAATCTTCCATTTTCAGCTCCTATCTTAACAGTAAATTCACATAAATTATCAGATAATAATTCGCTAACTGCTGATAATAAATTATCAATGCCCCATCCGGTCTTTGCACTTACATAGACTCGGGTTGGTTTTCCGCTTTCATCTCTTATGATATTTCTGGCACAGTCTTTTACAAGGTCAGCCTTGTTGTAGACAATTAGAGTTTTTACCTCTGAGGCGCCAACCTGTTCCAGAACTGCATTTACAGCATCAATATTGGACTCTTTTCTCTCATCGGAAGCGTCCACAATATGCATTAAAAGATCAGCCTGAGCAGTTTCTTCCAATGTTCCTTTAAAGGCAGCAACAAGATCGTGAGGAAGATGTCTTATGAAGCCAACAGTATCAGCCAAAACTGTTTTTCCCACGACAGGAAGCTCAATTGTACGAAGAGTAGGATCCAATGTCGCAAACAGCTGATTTGCAGCGTAAACCTTAGCATTGGTAAGAAGGTTGAATAGAGTTGATTTTCCTGCATTGGTATAACCAACAAAGGAAACAACCGGAATGGCATTTTTCTTTCGAAGACTGCGGTTCTGCTCGCGTCGAGATGCCACTACTTCAAGAGACTTTTTAATAGCAGCTATTCTTTCTCTTAATGCACGTCTATCAAGCTCGATCTGAGTTTCACCAGGTCCACCTCTAAGACCAAAACCACCTTTCTGTCTTTCAAGGTGAGTCCAACCTCTGACCAGACGAGCCTGCTCGTATTGAAGCTGAGCAAGTTCTACCTGTAATTTACCTTCATAAGTGCGGGCTCTCTGAGCAAAAATAGTGAGAATAAGAGCGACTCTATCCATCACTCTTACACCGAAGGCTTTTTCAAGATTTCTTTCCTGAGCAGGAGTTAGACTGTTGTTGAAAATTACAGTCTGAACATCAAGTGCATTAACTAAAGAGGCTACTTCCTCGACCTTACCTGAGCCGATGAAGGTGCTAGGATCCGGAGCATCTCTTTTACAAGAAACACTCTCGACGACATCACCTAATGCAGATTCTGTTAGAAGCTGTAATTCTTTTAGGTCTTCTTGTGATTGAATCTGAGTTAACTCAACATGCACTAATAGCGTCGAGCCTAACGACTCAAACTCTTGTTTGGGCATTATGAATCAGTCTCAAATTGAACAAATGTTTATTCTGCAGATTGATTTTCTTCTTCTTTCTCGTCGCCAGTAGTGATATTAACTGCGCGAGCAGGAACGATGGTTGAAATTGCATGCTTATAAACCATCTGGCTTACCTGGTTCTTTAACAGAACTACGAACTGGTCGAAAGACTCAACCTGTCCCTGAAGCTTGATTCCATTTACAAGGTAAATTGAAACGACAATATGTTCCTTACGTAATGCGTTTAAGAATGGATCTTGAAGTGATTGTACTTTAGCCATGTTAAATCCCTAGTTATATTTATTTTATCGGGCAATCTTGAAGTTGAGAATTCAGCTGTAACCGCGAATTTCTCACTTCCCTTATCATCTTATTTTATTGATGACAAAAAGCCATCAGTGCTACTTATGCAAGTAACACCATTATTGTAGCAATAAACTGATGTTTTTTTTATAAATGTTTTAATTTTTAGCAAATAAATGTAATTTTTTTAAGATTATGTTAGCCGATTCACTAAAATTGAGGCTTCTTTACGATCAGAAGTTGCGAATTTTCGGAAATTAATCGAAGAAATTACTTGCAGAAGGAAAATGGAACAGATTGATAAAAATGGACAGTACAGATAAAAAATGGTCTCAGATTAACTGAGACCAACGGAAAAATAATGAAATTTTATATGAAATTAAGCAAATAGTTCTGCTGGCATATCAGGCATTGCACCTGCCTGAGTACAAACGTATGCAGAAATTTTTACTGCTTTTTTATGAGCCTCAACCAGAGAATCGCCCTGCATTAAACGGCTGATAAAGGTTGCAGTGAATGAGTCACCAGCACCAACAGTATCAACAACCTCAACCTTAGGTGTTGGCAGAACAGAAATCTCATCATTTAAGAATACAGTACTCTGAGATGCTCCTTCAGTGAAGATAAAGCAGTAGATGCCAAGGCTCTTCAGATATTCATAGTAAGCAGCAGCAGTCTTTTCCTGTAATCTTGCAAACTCACATAAAACAGGTAGCTCGTCTTCATTGCACTTGAAGATTTCAGTCCTCTTTAAAGAAGCTTCAATAATTTCTCTTGAGAAGTAATTACGGCGAAGATTTACGTCAAATACGCGTAATGAACCTTTTGGCATTGCATCTAATAAGGCCATGATGGTTCTGTGTGAAACGTTTCCACGCTGAGCCAGTGAACCAAAGCACATCAAATCAAGCTGTCTTGCAATTCCAAGTGCTGTTTCGGTCAGAGGAATATTGTCGTATGCAGTATCTTCAACGAAAGTATATGTTGGAACGCCATCATCAGTTAAATCAACGTTTACAGCACCGGTTTCCTTAGTATTTTCAATTAGAAGTGCAGGTAAAAATCTTGCAGCTAAAAGGTTGCGAGCCTGAAAACCTAATGAATCAGTACCAACAGAACTGATTGCAAGTGACTCTAGACCATTCTGTCTGCAGTGGTATGCAAAATTTGCAGGAGCTCCACCAATCTTTGGGCCTGTTGGGAATACATCAAATAGCACCTCACCAAGGCCGGCACACTTTACTTTTTTACCTTTAAATTTTGAAAAATCTAGCATTTTTATCTCCTAATAAAACTGTTGCTGCTAGGTATCTACACTGCAAAATAATCCGTTAATTCCCAGTATGAAATCCTGCTTTTCTTTTGAAATAACTATCCTGGACAGTCTTTTCAAAAAAGGATCCATACTAGTCTGCGTTAGGGCTAGATGTGGAAGCCCTACGCAGCAGCATGGATTTTAAACACACGTTATTAACCTTGTCTCTGCTGCCATTAATACGTTCCAAAACCATAGTGGCAGCCATTCTTCCCATTTCTTCAACTGGCTGACATACGGAAGTAATAGGTGTCGGATAAAAACGGCACCAGTTGCTGTCTCCGTAGGAAACCACTGAAACATCATTTGGGATCTTGAATCCTTTCAGGTTAAGAGCATATAGAATTCCTGATGTAATCGCGTTGTTAGCACCAATAATCGCAGTTGGTCTACTGCCTTTTGCTCTTAACATTAAAATATTTGTCTGTTCAAACGCACCGATAAACAGTTCTTCGTATGAATCAGCGATAATTTCGTGAATTTCTGTTTTAATACCAGACTGCTCAACTCCGGCACATCTCTGAGAGAATGTGTAAACTTTTTTTGAACCAGAGATAAAAGCGATTTTCTCGTGACCAAGTTCCTGCAGATAATCTAAAACCTGCTGAACTCCACCGAGATTGTCCTCAATTACACTATCAAAATTCAGCTCATTCAGGTGTCTGTCTACCAGTACCACCGGCATATCAATAAAATCATTAGCAACAGTTTTGCAAAATTTTGCAGTCGGCATAATGATAAGGCCGCGTAAATTAAGAGGAGCCCACTGTTTCAGGATCTTTGCCTCAAGAGAACTCTGCTCATAATTACAGCCAACGATCACAGAGTAGTTCTGTGAATCAAGATAATCTGTCACTGATTTAACAATTGCATTTGAGAATGAATTGGTTAAATCAGCTGCTATAACACCAATCAACTTGCTTGAGGATGCAACAGTTATGTCATCTCTCAGCTTCTGTAGATAGCCCATCTTCTCAGCAGCATTCAAGACCTTATGTCTGGTTTCTAGAGAAACCATGTCTGGTTTTTTTAATGCTCTGGAGACTGTGGAAGGTGAAATTCCAAGATGTTCGGCGATCTGTGAAATATTAACCATATTTTTTATTTTTCTACCCCAAATCTCTTCGCAGATTATATAAATGAAAAAATTTGTTGTGGTGAAAATGTTTTCAATCTTTGAATATTATCAAATTACTATATGCAATTTTTTGCATTTGCACAATTATACATAATTCTTAAATAACCTCAAAATAATAACTTCAGATAAGTAATTTTTGGGGAGATTATACTTTACAACTGGATTCGCTAGTTTTTTAATTCAATATATATCCCTTATTTAACATAGAGTTATCTTGTTAATTAGACCATCAAAACTGCTCTATATATGAGTTCTAGCAATAAAGAATCGTCTTCATAAATATTAGTTTTTTTGCATTTTTTTACACATTGCAAAATTTTGCATAATATTTTGTGAATAAAAATATTTTTTTAAATTTAACAGTATGGCATTATGCATATCGCAATTTTTTGCACCGCAAGCGCGGACGTAAGGACAAAGGAAATTTAAACAAATGAACAAAAAACTCTTACTGTGGGCTATTACTTCAGCCTTAGCAGGTTTCTTATTCGGTTTTGATACCGTAGTTATTTCAGGTGCTGAAAGTAAAATTCAGCAGTTATGGTCTCTTTCTGGCTCAATGCATGGTTTAGCAATTTCTGCTGCACTATGGGGAACCGTTTTAGGTTCTATTTTCGGTAGTATCCCTACTGCAAAATACGGAAGAAAAAAGACCCTTATTTTTAACGGTGTACTATTCCTAGTAGGTGCTATCGGTTCTGCTGTAGCATGGAACGTATCATCATTCTTCATCTTCCGTTTCATCGGTGGTCTTGGAATCGGTATTTCTACTATTGCAGCACCTCTGTTTATTTCAGAAATCTCACCTGCTGGTGATAGAGGTAAACTTACCGGTTTATTCCAGTTCAACATCGTGTTCGGTATTCTAATCGCATTCTTCTCTAACTATGTGATTGCAAACATCGCACCTGATGAGTCTGCATGGCGCTGGATGTTAGGTATTCAGGTTATCCCATCAATCATCTACACCATCATGTGTTTCTCTCTACCAGAGTCACCACGTTGGTTAATCGTTGATGCTAAGAACGAAGCAGAAGGTAAGATGGTATTCGCTTTAATCACCCCAGAGATGTCTGACAACGAGTTAAATGAGCTTGTTTCAACTGTTAAGGCATCAGCAGCTGAGGAAGGCAAGTTAAAGCAGAGCGCATCAAAGTTCTTCTCAAAGAGACTTCGTTACCCAATTCTGTTTGCATTCCTAATTGCAGCATTCAACCAGTTATCAGGTATTAACATTATTCTTTACTTCGCTCCAAGACTTTTAGGTCTAGCAGGTATCGAGGATCCAGTAGCAGCTTCAATCGCTCTTGGTGTAACCAACCTGATTGCAACATTCATTGGTATTCGCTTAATCGACCTTCTAGGTCGTAAGACCCTACTTTTAATCGGCTGTGTTGGCTATATTGCATCTCTATCAGTATGTACCTATGCATTCTTCCACTTCGAAGAGCTTAAGGTTGTTTCAAATGCAATTGATACCGCTTCAACTGCAGAACAGTTAATCAACATGAACAACGAGACTGTATTCTTCACCGCTGACGATAAGTCAAAGGCTGAGGTTGCTTACGAGACTGCAAAGAAGAAGTTATCTGATTCAACTCAGAAGGCTTCATACACCGGTACCAAGGTTGCATTTGACGGTGAGTCTTTAGAAGAGGTTCGCGATATTGCCCTACAGGTTAAGCACGAAGCTTCATCTTCACTAGGCTCAGTAAGTACCTTAGTACTTGTATGTATGATTACCTTCATTGCATCACACGCAATCGGTTCAGGTACCATCATCTGGGTATTCATCTCTGAAATCTTCCCTAACGATCAGAGAGCTGCCGGTCAGTCTCTAGGTTCTGCAACTCACTGGGTATTCGCTGCAGGTCTAACTCTGCTGTTCCCAATTGCAATTGCAAACTTCGATGCTGGCTACATGTTCGGTTTCTTCGCTCTAATGATGATTGTTCAGATTATCTGGTGTGCAATCATGATGCCTGAGACCAAGGGTAGAACTCTTGAGGAAATCGGTGAAGCTTTATCATCAAAATAATAAAGTAACAAATTTTCCATACTAACGTTTATCAGGGCACCTTATCACAAGGTGCCTTTTTTATATCAGGTCAATATATAATGGTCTGGCGAAGCTGTTTTATCCGAAATTCAATATGAATAAAAGCGAACTGATTGAAAAAATAAAAAAACTTCTAGCTCTATCTGACAGTTCCAATCCCAATGAGGCTGCCATTGCACTTTCAAGAGCACAGAAGCTGATGGAAAAATATAAAATTGAGACAGCAGAACTTAATTTAGGCAATGACATTGGAGAAATAATGTTAAAGCCTTTAAGTGCCCTGACAACACAAACAAGTATGAATCTTCTGCTCTCTATCATCAAAAAAGCATTTGGAATCGAATCTATTCTGCACACCCGCAACTCAAAGATTCAAACTGTCAGCCTTATTGGACCGACAGATCTTTTAGAGTGCTGTGAATACATTTTTACAGTTTTATCCAGACAGGCTGCAGCTGCAATTGGAAACTATTCCAGTACCATCGAATGCGAGGTGTTGTTAGAGACTTTCCAGAATCCTCGCCTTCTCTTGGCCATAGAGCAGCACGTTCCTCCTTTTTACAGGATAGCAATTGAGCCATTTTTCTGTTTTCTGCAGGTAATATCTGAAGAACTTAATTTGACTGAAACTAAGATTGATTACAACTATCTGAAAGGAATATCAAAAAGATTCAAAGATGCAAGAAACGAAGCCTACAAAAATCTTCCTGAATGGAGAGTAACCGAGCTGAAAAGATTATTCTCTTCAAAAGTTAAAGAAAAGAAAAACGCCTTCATCCTGGGGTATTTCAAATCTATTGAGAAAAAAATTGAAGAATATGCATTAACAGAGAAAACGGAGAACAGTATCACTGCCTACATATCTCATAAATATCCTGCTCTAACACAGAGCAGAAAACATTATATGTCCTCAAGTAAAGCTGCAATCGAGGCTTATCAGAAAGGAGTAAATGAAGGAAGCAAGGTCACACTCAACTCTGCCATAAAGGATCGCGCTCCCAGAATTCTCGAAGTTGAAATGAAGATATAATCAGTTCTTCTGTGAAACAAAAAATATCTCTTCAAGCTTTAAGAGTTTATCTTTTAATTTAAACTCCTCTACACCGGTATAAGAACCGATTCTGAGTACTGCACTATCAGTAGTATCATAGGTTTTCCATTTTATAAGAGTGTTCTTTGAGCCATCTGAATTTGGATCTCCTGTTTTCAGAAAATTCAAAAGTCTCATATGAAATACCTGAGCTACATCTCTGGTCTTATCACTGGCATCCTGTGGCAGATTCAAAAAGGCATATTTCAGTTCAGATGAGTGATGTACACCAGAACCATCTTTATTGGAACTCTTTGGAAGATAATCAAAATGATAAACATAAACTTTCTGAGTTTTTGAAAGATTATCCGCAAATATTTTCATTCCAAGATTAAACATTACATCACCAAGAAATTCTGAAGTTTTTGCAAAAGATGAGCTTTTTTCGGTGATTTTATAGAGATTTTTTAAAGATTCTGCCGTTTTTTTATCAAAATTTGCATAAAAACCTGAAATCAGGTCATTTTCACTGATATCAGGATTAACAAACATGGTTCCTTCATCTGTGTTATACCCCATAAGCACAGTTACATCGTTATAATTCCCCTTCTTAAGCTCATGATATGGTGATTTTGGAATAATATTTCCGTCAAAGTAAGGAACCATGAAGGAGCCACGATTGTTTGCAAAGTTATAGTCATAGGCACAGTGATATGCCAGAAGAAACGGATCAAGTGAACGCAGCATATCAATACCGGTATCAGAATCATCCACACCAAACTCAGAGAAGAGTTTCTGACTTCTGCTCACAGCAATCTCGTGATTCTGCTCGGTATTAAAGCCTAAAAATGGATAGGATATAAGAGTGCCGCTTTCCAGAACAGCTTTCTGAAAAAGACCTTTAAGCTGAGGATTCAGAATAAGAGCCGATGCTGCCATAGCACCGGCAGAGTTACCTCCAACAGTAATATTGGAAATATCCCCACCAAAACTACCTATGTTCTTATTTATCCACTTCAAAGCCTCTATGATATCCATAAGGCCCCAGTTTCCACTTGTACCGTATTTTGTAAGTAGTTTTTTGGAATACAGAAAGCCTTCTGCTCCCAGTCGATAATTCAAGGTAACGGTTATAATGCCGTCTTTTGCAAACTGACTGCCATCATACAGAGGGATACTTCCTGAACCTGCAGCAAAAGCTCCACCATGAATCCATACATATACAGGAACTCTGCTGTCAGGATTAATACCTTTAGGTCGGAAGATATTCAGACACAGATAATTGGCTCCTCCACTCTGAGTTGAGTCGTAATTTAAAAAGGCTGACTGAGGGGCAATCGGACAGAATCTGCTGGCAGTGAATTTTTTACTGAATGGCAGAACTGCAACAGGCGGAGCAAAGCGAAGTTCATCTGTTACGGTCTGGGCGTATGGAATTCCTCTGAATACTTCAACACCGTTTAAATCCTCTCCTTCTATCTGACCTGCAGGAGATTCAACCAGAGGTGCTGACTGCGCAGCATTTAAGACAGCCAGAAAGACAAGAGTCAGAAGAGAGGATACAAGCTTCATTTACAATCTCTATCAGGAATAAAGGAAGATACCTTAATTATAGGTAGAGATACAAAGCTATCCGTGATTTAATTCAGAAATCACCGAGGAGAGTCAGTCTAGTAAAGAGAGAACTCCTTTAAGGAATCCAATACTATCTTAAGATTGTCAGGATCTCCTATATTCAGTCTCTTTTTTACCAGATAATTCTGATCTTTGGACAGAGAGCCTCTAAGCCAGGTCATCTGATGCTTTGCAAGGTGAGCAGTTGCAATAACACATTGTTCAACCATCTCATTCTTATCATATTTCCCGTCCAGATATTCCCATACCTGACGGTAGCCAACACATCTCATTGACGGCATATCAAGATTCAGATCACCGCGAGACTTAAGTTTGGAAACCTCATCAATCAGACCGTTGTCCACCATTAGTTCAAATCTTTTGCGGATAAGCTTTCTTAATTCTTCCCTGTCATCATTCTTTGGAAGCAGAATGAATTCTAAGCGCTCAAAAGGACAGCTGTCAGTTTTGGTATCAAAGAAGGAGCTCATGGCTCTTCCTGTCATTTCGTAGATTTCAAGAGCACGAGAAACTCGCTGCTTGTCATTTGGGTTTAGCTTTTCATAAGATACAGGATCAACATCCTTCAGTCGCTCATGCATCTTCGGCCAGCCGTAAACCTGAGCCTCACTGGCAATCTTTTCTCGAACCTTGGGATCTGTCTGAGGAAGAGGAGACAGTCCATCAACCAGAGCCTTGTAATACATCATGGTGCCACCGCAGATAACAGGCAGAGCACCTCTTTTTGTTATTTCGTCTACAAGTCTTATGCAATCCTCTCTGAAATTTGCAGCACTGTAGCTTTGTGCAGGATCGCAGATATCAATAAGATGATGAGGAACGGATTCCTGCTCTTCTCTGGTAGGCTTAGCGGTACCGATATCCATCTCTCTGTATATCAGAGCAGAATCAAGACTGATAATCTCAATCTTAAGATGCTTTGCCAGATTCAGAGCTAAAGATGTCTTACCTGATGCGGTTGGTCCAAGAATAACCAGAGCTTTATTTTTCATACTTAATTCTCAAAATCACGTGCAAGAAGCTTTAAATCAAGCTCCTTTACAGCATTTTCAATTTCAGTCAGGCGAGAAAAATCAGGAATTCTGCTGATAATATCCATTGCAGAAGTCATATTTGTGCCAATTACAATGCTTGCCCCCACTATTTGAGCAAGTTCATCCGGACACTCACCTCTATCAAGTTCAGAATGGTTAGAAACAATAAGATTAAAGATCCTAACCGCTATACCAGCAATATTTGCCCCTTTGAGTTTTAATGGAATCTCAAGTAGCTCAACCTTGTTTTTCTGAACTCTTACAACAAAACCGCACTTCTGCACTGAGAAATAACAGTCCTTTAGCTGTCTGCATAATTCATCATCAATATGATTCAGAGTATAAGGCAGTGTCATTTTAAAGCGCTCAACTCTGTTGGCCATAATATCCTTGCTGTACTCATCCGCAAGAAGATTGGACCTTACTGCATTGATATTCAGAAGATAAAAACTGTGATTTGCCCTTATCAGAGCTGTTTTCTCGGTTATAAGCTCAATCAGCTCTATGCCGTTATCGCGCTCTGAAGTTCTGAATGGAGCACTCTCAAGGTTTGTTCTGGCATTCAGACTGATGTTGGATGCAGCAACAGACGCTTTGTATATATTTATGTTTCTCTGGATGTCATCAGCATTGGTTGCAAAACTGGTATGAAGTCCACGATGCATACCTAAAGAGGATTCAGAAGAGTTTCCTCCTGAGAATGACTGAGAGCCTAAATTAGATGTATTCCTGTCAGATGCCCTGATGATTACAGGCTTGCCTCTGTCTGCAAGCTTACTGATATCAATAAACGCCCCCACGCCTGAAGGGAAAGCTGGAAGTGATTTATCTGTAATATCGTATGAGGTTACATGAGAGGAAACTCTATGAATCTCCTCAGGAATTTCGTTCTGTTCTGCGCTGCTATCAGGACCTAAAGGATCACTGTTCACCATCTGCTGATATGAACCTATGCCGTTTTTCCTTAGTGCATAAACAATACTGTCAACAATCAGATCATGTATCAGAGTTGTTTCATGGAACCTAACCTCATCCTTACGAGGATGTACATTTACATCCACCTTGGCAGGGTCAATTTCCATGTACAGAACACAGCGGATTGGCAGAGTTTTTCCCAAAACCTCAAAAAAACCCTCTTTTAGAGCGTGAGTTACAACCTTATCCGCCAGAGGACGTCCATTTAAAAATATATAGATTTTTTCTGAAAGAGCTTCTTCCTCTCTTGGAGGAGGAAGGATCATGCCCTCAATTCGCAGATTAGGATCTTCACAGATGACTCTCATCCCCTGAACACCGAATTCGGCTCCAATCAGGGTAGTAGTACGCCTTAGATCAATCCCCTCCCCCTTTGCAGGAGAAACTCTGGTAACAGTTTTAGAATCTGATATAAATTCAAAACCAACATCAGGATGAGCAAGAGCAATTCTGGTAAAGATGTCCTTGATTCGAGCAAACTCTGTTCTGTCGGATTTTAAAAAACGTCTTCTTGCAGGTGTATTAAAAAACAGTTCACCAACATCTACCGTAGTTCCAGTTGGATGAGCGGCAGGTTTAACTGTAGGATTCTGTTCCGGACCTTCAACACTGACACTGTATGCATTCTCCTCGTCTGCGGTCTTCGAAGTCAGAACAAGCTTTGATACAGAAGCAATGGAGGCTAAGGCCTCGCCTCTGAAGCCCAGAGTAGTAATTGCAGCAAGATCTTCAACGCTGGAGATTTTAGAGGTTGCATGAGGGGCAAGAGCTAAAGGGAGATCTTCCTTAACAATTCCAGAACCATTGTCTCTAACACGAATTAGCACCTTGCCTGCATTTCGTATTTCACAAAGAACATGTGTACCACCGGCATCAACAGCATTCTCAAGAAGTTCTTTCACCACAGATGCAGGTCTTTCCACCACCTCACCGGCGGCAATCTGACTTGCTAGCTGTTTGGACAATAACCTGATTGAAGACATATCTGTATTCCGGACATGGTTAAGGCAGGTATAAAACCTGACCTACAGATAGAGTATCTTTTTTCAGTGAATTTAACTTCTTGATTTCACTGACGGTTGTGCCATAACGATTTGCGATGATTGAAAGAGATTCTCCTCTTTTTACAGTTACACTGCGCTTACCGCCAATCTGCTTTGTTCTGGCATATGATTCCTGTCTGGATTTGATTTTCTGGGCAGGATACTTTTCATAGTAGGATTTGATACCCAGATAAATATGATAGGCAATCTGTTTCTGATAGTTAGGCTGGTTAAGCTGAATCTCTTCGTAACGGTTTGATAGATAACCGGTTTCAATCAGCAGCGAAGGAATATCAGGAGACTTTAATACAGCTAAAGAGGCAGAGATAGGCTGACTCTTTCTTAAATGAGTGAATGAGCCTAAAGAACGCAGAATCTCCTTTGCCAGAAGATTTCCCTCTGAACGAGTATTTGTAGATGACATATCAAGAATTGCTGTTGCAAGATATGGGTTGCCAACACTCTGATCCATAACCTCACCGGCACCACCGATAAGCTGAGTCTGCTTGTGATTCTTCAGAATCTTGCCGTTCTCTCTTTCAGCTCTGTTTTCAGATAAAACCAGCACACTGGCACCACGGGCAGTAGAACTTCCTGAGGCAACAGAATCAGCGTGAATGGAAATCAGAAGATCCGCTTTACGCTTTCTTGCAATCTCAGAACGTCTGTCCAGATCAATAAATATGTCTGATGAACGAATAAGTGTTCCTCTGAAGGACTTATTGGAATTGATATAGCTTGCCAGTGCCTTGGCAATAGCCAGAGTTACATTCTTCTCTCTTACGCCTCTCTTACCTATAGCACCAGGATCCTTTCCGCCATGACCGGCGTCAACAGCAATAATGAAAGGTCTTGCAACAGGTGTAGCATTAACAGGAACAGGAGGAGCTGAGGTATCAGCAACTTCTTCTTCAACCTCTTCTTTTATGGTTGTAGAAGTCTTTTTGCCTGCTGACGAATTCCTGCTTGATGCTACAGCAGCATCCTGCTCAAGCTGAGCTTTCTTGTAATTTTCTCTTAATTCTTTGAGCTTCTGATTATAGGTTCCTGCATTGGCAGGAGTCATGGTTCTAAAACCATCCTTACCTACTGTTGAATACTGAATAAAAAGATCTCTTTCCAAAGCAGCAAGAGGCTTTGAGGTATCAACACCATAGCTCTTTGCAGAAACCGCAGCTGTTTTTTTACTTTCGGATGACTTAACAGATGAAGCTGCAGCAGTGCCTGCTGAGCTTTTGACTGCAGACTCAGAAGCATGAGGAAAATCAATTACCAGTCTGTAGTTTTTTGAATCCTTTGATGGAGCTAAAAGAAAAGTCTTTGGAGTATCACAGCTTTTCAGAGAGAAAATATAGCGAACATCTTTGCCGTCAGTTTTTTTAGCCACGGAACTCAGACAGCTCTGAGCCTTAAACTTTCCTCCCTGTGGCGCTTTAGACAGATTATCAATATTTCTGATGCGAACTGCCATTACAGACTTGTCTTTAGAAAGGGCAGTTGAATAGTCTGGCTTTGTTTCTGTATCCAAAACCACACGGGTCTTCTGGGAATTATGATAGCTTCTTAGCTTATAAACATCCTGAGAACAGGCTAATCCTGGAATCAGAATACATAGAAGACACAGAAACTGAAATAATTTTTTTAATCTGGCGTTCACAATCATTACTTTAATTAAAACAGGAAGCAATACCGTCCAATTCATCCTGCGATAGTACAGATGATTCTATCACAACATTTCTGCTGTTCTGTGAATAACTTAATGCAATACGAACATCAGCCTCAGGTAGTAATCCATGAGCCTTATCGGGCCATTCAACAAGACTTACGGAGGTTTTCTCAAAATAATCTCGTATGCCCATGTATTCGAGTTCTTCAGGATCTAAAAGTCTATAAAGATCAAAATGATAAATACTGTAATCAGAAAAATCGTAAGGCTCTACAAGAGTATATGTAGGGGACCTTACAATATCCTCATAACCGCAGCCTTCAATGAAGCCGCGGGAGAAAGTGGTTTTACCTGCGCCAAGATCACCCTCTAGAAAAATGAGAATGCTTTTTGAATTCTTTACAGCATAAGGTACACAAAGCTTTGACATAAGTGCGCCAAAACGCACGGTCTGTTCTTCACCTTCAATCTTAAATTCAGTCTTTGACATTAATAAGTTCTCTTATATTCTGACATAAATCCATTGGTAGAGTGCCGATCATACCCTTTTTTATGCCTTCAAGGAATCCTGCTCTTCCATGTAGTGCTGCACCCACGATAGCGGCATTTTCAGGAGAAAGTCCCTGTCCTAACAGAGATACAATTATACCAGTCAGAAGATCACCTGAACCACCAGTTGCAAGAGAAGGAGCTCCCTCGTGAATTATAGTAAGTTTCTTACCGTCACAGACTATGGTGCCAGGTCCCTTTAAAAGAACCACGCCACCGTATTTCTGCTGTAGTTTGTAACAGGCGGAAAGTCTGTCGGCATTAACCTCATCCGGGCTTATATTCAGCATTCTTGCAGCCTCACCAGGATGTGGGGTTAAAACACGATTCTCCCGGTAATAGTCCTGCTCAAAGGTAGCAAGTACATTCAGAGCATCCGCATCAAAAACCAGATTCTGATCCTCAACATCTGACAGGAATGAAATCAGCTTGGCAGTTCTCTCATTGACTCCAAGTCCAGGGCCAACTGCAATTGCATCTGCCCAGCTTATAGCTTCTATAACCGACTTGTCGTCATTGAAATCTATACTCATAAGCTCGGGTCTTACTGACAGCATGGCAGTTACATTTGAAGGATCCATGGCAATCTTAACAAGACCGGCACCACTTCTTAGAGCTCCGTTTCCGCAGATAATTGCGGCACCTCCCATGCCCCTGGCACCTGAGATAATCAGAACCTTGCCGTTATCTCCCTTATTATAGGAAGGTAATCTGATAGGAAGTGCATCCTGAAGGTCGTCAAATCCAACCTGAAAAATTGGCAGAGGTGATTTATATGATGATTCTGTCAGGATTTCATGATAACCGTTTGTATCAACATCTAAAGAGGCAAATTCAATATCGCCGACAAAATCCACTGCATCCGAGGTCAGAAGGCCTGGCTTTAAGGCCAGCATACAGACAGTGGCATTCGCACAGACGCACATACCAGGAACTCCGCCTGTATCAGCACATATGCCTGAAGGCACGTCAACAGCAACGGTGAAGGTATTGAGCTTGTTGATATATGAAATCCATTTTGCGGTTATTCCGGTTGGAGCTGATTCGATACCGGTTCCAAGCAGAGCGTCAATAATCAGATCCGGTTTTGAAACATGAATAATCTCTGCGCCTGCCTCCTGAACAAGACCATTGTTTGGAAGCTCATACTCGACACTTCCGCCCTGCTTTATAAAAAGCTCGTAGGCATAGCTGGCCTCAGAACCTTCATGAGGAATACCTGTTGCAAAAACACGATGTTTTATCCCGTTCTCTAAAAGCAGAGACGCAACAATATAGCCATCACCACCATTATTACCTTTTCCGCAGAATACCCAGACCTCTTTAGCATCTCCGCATTCACGTATAATGTAGTCAAATACAGATTTTCCGGCCCTCTGCATCAGATCAAAGCAGTGACCATTATGAGATTTGGCATGATCTGCCTCTATCTGCTTAACTTCATCGCTGGTAAAAACTTCATAAGGTAATTTGGACATCTTAAAACCTCTTAGATATTAAGATCAGGGTTGTTCAGATCAACACCACAGGATGCAAGAATCACTACATCCTCAGCAAGATCTTCAGGATCAGCGGTGCTACAGGTAATTCTTTCGCGCTCTACGCATACACAGCCAAATTCATCTTTACTCTCGTCAGAAAACAGCTGCAAAAAATCATTAGAAGCAATAACCAGAACTTCTGTATCATCTCTATTTAGAATAAGTCTTTTTATATCTTCAGGCAGAACCGGTTCACTCTTTTTTTCTGAACAGTCATCAAAAATATCCGGTAAACTTGACAGAAATCTTCTTTTGATAAGAAACGGACCGCTTCTTAAAATGTCCTCATAAACGCCATAGTCAAACTCTTCTAGCTTTCTTATTTCAACTGTCCAGTTCTGTTCACTTAAAAGATAGCCTAAGTCCGAGTAACTTATACAAAAAACCTTATTCATCAGAAACACTCATTTTGCAGGATTTTTCAGGATTTATCTCCCTCATTTCAAAAGTTTAACATAGAAATAGACAATCTGAAGTGCACATAAGAAGAATTGAACACAACAAAAGACAAATAGCTCAAAATTACCAACATTTTGCTCATTAACACTTAGACAAACCTTAAAACAAGAAAATTTTCTGATTTTTTTTGACTGAACCTCTACCTTTTAAACAATTCCAGTGGAACTTCAACTGTATTATTGTCTATACTCAAATAAATAGATAACTATGTCATTTCAAGGGGTTTTCCATGGAAATTTTGGGTGTTGATATTGGTGGTAGCGGAATAAAAGGTGCAATTGTCGATACAGAGACAGGCGAACTAAAAACTGAAAGAATTAGAATTCCTACTCCTCAGCCTGCAACTCCAGAAGCTGTAGCAGAGACTCTTAAGGAACTGGTTAAACAGATTGGCTACAATGGCCCAATCGGCTGCGGTTTTCCTGCACGTGTCATTAACGGAGAGGTTCTGACAGCAGCAAATATCGATAAATCATGGATTAACGTAAAGGTTGAAGAACTGTTCTCAAAGACTGTCGGTCTTGATGTGTTCGTAGCAAATGATGCTGACGTTGCAGGTCTGGCTGAATTAAGCTTTGGTGCAGTAAAAGGTTATAAAGGTTCAGTTTTATTCCTGACTTTGGGTACAGGTATCGGTTCCGCTCTTTTCTATAACGGACAGATGTTCCCAAATACAGAGTTTGGACATATCAAGTTCAAGGGAGATATTGCAGAGCATTACTGTGCCGACTCTGTAAGAGAAAAGGAAGATTTGAAATTCAAAGAATGGGGAGAGCGATTAAATAAGTTCTTAGAATACATAGCATTTTTAACTTCACCTGATTTTATCGTGCTGGGCGGCGGTGTATCAAAGAAATTCGAAAAATATAAAGACCAGCTGACACTGAAAACCAAGGTAGTTCCTGCAACAACTCTGAATCTGGCAGGAATTATCGGTGCAGCAATGTACGCCAACACCAGAATACAGAAGAAATAAAAAAACAATCAAACAAAACTTAGAGCCTGAAATAAAATTCAGGCTTTTTTTTGCTTAATTACTTTTTATCATACCCTTTCAATAGAAGAGATTTTGATTTCAAGACGCTCAGAGCCCATATAGTGATTTACGCCGATTGTATATACAGCCCTTACTCTCATATTAGCCTGAATTTCGCGCTCTGAAGGAGTTGCTCTGAGCTTAATGCCTCGCATATAGGAACCATCATCATTGCGAAGGTTAAAACGCAGATGTCGGCTACCTACTACAAATACATCCTCAACTGTATACTCACCATCAAAGCAAGGCTCTTCAAAGCCGTTACCCCATGGACCGTAGGCTTCAAGATCACGGGCAAAGCCGATAGTCAGATAATTAGATGGGAGCTCACCATCAGAAATAATCTCTTCATCGTTAGGATTACCAAGATTCTCTTTTGCAACCTGATTAAAGAGCTCTTTGAATTTCTCAAAATTATCCTTGTGAATAGATGCTCCGGCTGCCATGGCATGACCACCGAATCTAATCAGAAGACCTGGACACTTCTCTGAGAGAAGCTGAAGATTCTTTACGATACTAAAGCCGGGAACTGAACGGGCTGAACCAGCAAGCTCGTCTCCTGAACCAGAGAAAACAAAACATGGAACAGAAAACTTCTCTTTTATTCGGCTTGCAATAAGGCCGCCTAAACCAACCAGCCAGTTTGGACGGTAAAGAACAATTGCACAGTTGCCTTCCTGCTTTAAGGCATCCTCAGTAGCTTCCTTTAAGAAGACGCGCTCATAATCGCCTCGGCGCTTATTGCACATCTCAAGATCCCTGGCAATAATGCTGGCCTCAGATTCATCATCGGTAAGCATTAAAGATACTGCAGGATTGTTTTCAAGCTTAATTCGTCCCGGTGCATTAAGTCTTGGACATAAATCAAAGGCAATACTTACTGAATTGATGGCAGCAAGATCAACTCTGCAGGAGGCTGCCAGAGCCTTGACGCCAATAACTGATTTTCCGGCCCTGATCTTTTCAAAACCGTATTTAACCAGCTTACGATTATTTGCATCAAGCTGCATTACATCGCCGATGGTGCCTAAAGCCACAAGATCAAGGAATCTGGCAATCAGAGGCACATGAGTCTTATCGTAAAAGCCCCTGTCTCTTAAAACAGCTCTGGTTGCAACCAGAACATAGAAAAGCACACCGGCTCCGCAAAGATTTTTTGAAGGGAATTTATCACAAGGAAGCTTAGGATCAACAATAGCATCGGCTTCAGGAAGAACCTCAGGAGTTTCATGATGATCTGTAATTACAACCTTAAGACCTTTGCTTTTGGCGTAATTAATCGATTCTTTACAGCTGACACCGTTATCCACGGTCAGGATCAGCTTAACTCCATGAGCTAAGGCTTCATCTACAGTTTCGTTACTGACACCGTAGCCGCCTTCATATCTTGATGGAACAAAATATCTTACCTCAGAGGCGCCTAAATCCTTAAGACCTCTGACACCCAGGGCTGTACCTGTAATACCGTCAACATCGTAATCGCCAGAAACCAGAATCTTGTCACCGTTCTCAATGGCATCAGCAAGAATATTACTTGCCTTGTCGATATCATGCAGGTCTCTGTAATGATAGATATCCGAAAGCTGGCATGTAACCTCACTTTCCGATGATACGCCTCTTCTTGCAAGTATCTGACGAATAATCGGATCAGATACAAAAGTCTGCAAGTGACTATCATCAACGATATCACGTCGTACTATTTTCACGATAAATCCCTTAGGTTCCGTATTATTTAAATTCGATATATTTTGTCCGTGACACCATTATATGAGTTTAGAAGAGGTTTTTCATACAAACTGATTAATAAAATTCATTTTCTGTTAATTATCTTTGTAAATCAGAAAAAAAAACAGAAAGAAACAATGAAATTAATTCAGAAAAATTAAGTTGCTATCTTTAAACTAGAGCTTTCATTACCAGAATTGAAATAATTGCATTAATAATGCTGATGGCAAACATCAGTCGGTAATGACGGAATTCAAGTCCGATAACTCCAAGAATGCGGCCCATATACTGCAGCTGAGCCCCCATCAGGAAGATAGCAGGTGTAATGATTGCAAGCTGAGTCTGTGTAATCTCTCCTGTGGCACACATTGTCGCCCCCATAGCCACACCGCCAAGACCGGAAAACCAGGCAGAGACCAGAACAACCATAGTCTGACCATTCAGACCGAAAATCTGCATCAGAGGAGAACCAACTCTGCCTAAAAAATCCATAGCACCTATTTTCATAAGAACAGCAGTCAGAACAAAAGCCATTATTACATTTGGCATCATGATGTTAAGACTGATATTTATGGCTCTTTTCGCTCCACTGATAAAAGCATCGGCAATATTTGATATATTCTCTTTACTCTGTTTTATATTTCTGTTTTCCAAAACCTCATTCGGGCCTTTCACCTTAGTATCGATCTCTTCATTTTTGAAAGAAAGATAAGCTCTAATCAGGTTGGCACCGACAATCTTGATTACCAGAATAATTCCCAATGGCATAAGAATAGGAATGTTAAGATGTGCTGATATAATCGGCATTGCAGTCAGATAAACACCTATCGAGCCACCGGATGAGAATTCAAATGCAGAGAAGATGCAGCGCTGTTTTCTGTTAATAATTCTCTGATCATAGAGATCCTTAGTCATTACAGCACCACTGTCTGAACTCTGAAGTGAACTTATAATCGCAAAGGCAGAACAGCCCGGCAGACCTAAAAGAGGCTTTAGAATAAATGAGAAAATACGTCCTGCAGCATTTAGGGCTCCAAGATACCCTGCAACAGAAAGCACGCCTAAAGAGAGAATAATCCCAGGGATAATTGATAGCGCAAACAGAAAAGCGCTTCTTACACTGATATCCCCATGACCTGTAAAATTATCAGAGCTTCCTGCTATGGTACCGAATTTACCCAGAATAGATGAGTAATCAAAAGCTGTAAGCCATTCCGGTCCCTTTGCACAGATACCCGAGAAAAACGCAATCACCATGAACAGTGATACATATTCCATTACGTTTTTAAATATCGCTCTGATATTAAACAAGAAATATCTCCTCTAACGAGTCTGAAGTCCCTGATAAAGATCCCTTGCCAAAGCCTTAAGCTTTGCTCTTGCAGGCTTTCCAGATTCGGTTCTTGGCAGATTATCAGTTCTTAGGATGATCTTTGGATCCCAGTACTTTGGAACCTTTTTCTTTAAAAGAACAGTAAGATCCTCATCTTTAATTTCAGATGGAATTCCATGCTCTCCACTAAGCAGAAGGCATACAGTCTCACCATACCTGTCTGATGAAACCGAGGTGATATTAAAATCACAGCTGACTGATTCCCTAATCATTTCCTCAAGCTTTTCAATCTGAATCTTAATACCGCCGCTGTTAATTATGTTATCTGCACGTCCTATAACAGAGAAGGAATTATCAGGATTAAATTCCACAATGTCGTTGGTCTTTAGGGATTCAACTCCAATATAAGGAGCATCAATCATCAGAGTATCATCCTCGGCCTTATGAAGTCTTACCCCTTCAAAAGGTACATATCCGCATGCAGAAACACCATTTTTTTCTTCAGCGTTTACACGCTTTAGTGCAATGTGAGAAATCGTTTCCGTCATACCGTAGGTTGACCATATACGGTTTTTAGATTGCATCAGTTCTGCTTTTAAGGAACTGTTTACAGCTCCGCCACCAATAATCAGCTCTCTGATATCAAACAGGATTTTTCTTTCTGCTTCTGATTCAAGTGAAGAAAACACCTGAGCAGGAGTCATTGCGGCAAAATATGGAGCCTTTTTCAGTCCTAAAAGAGGATGAGATGACGGATTTACCGCCACAAGCTTAAGCTTTCTGGCCATTGCTCTTACTACAACCATCTTTGCCCCGATAAACTTCAGAGGCATACACAGAAGAGTTGAAGCCCCCTCAGGAATATTAAGGTATGAGCAGGTCATATTAGCACTGTTCAGCATATACTCTTTTTTAAGTTTCAGCTCTTTAGGTTCACCTGTAGAGCCGGAGCTGAACACACTGATTGTCTCAGAATCAGAGATAAAATCCTCATACAGAGCATTTATCTCTGATTTGAAATTCTTACAGAGAATCTCTTCAGAGTCGTTTATCAGATATCCTTCAGCAAAGCTTAATGAAAAGTTTTCTTTATAGTTATTCTCTTTCATTATGGCAGATTGTTCAGTTTGCTGAAATTTGGTTTTCTCTTCTCTAAGAAGGCTTTTCCTCCTTCCTGAGCCTCATCGGTCATGTAGTAAAGCATGGTTGCGTCACCTGCAAGCTCCTGAATACCAGCCTGACCATCAAGTTCAGCGTTTAGACCGGCCTTGATCATACGCAGAGCAAGAGGACTTAACTCCATCATTCTCTGAGCCCATTCAACAGTAGTATTCTCAAGCTCTTCAACAGGAACCACAGTATTTACAAGTCCCATTTCCAAAGCTTCCTTAGCACTGTACTGACGGCACAGGAACCAGATTTCACGAGCTTTCTTCTGACCTACAACACGAGCCAGATATGAGGAACCAAAGCCAGCATCGAAGCTACCAACCTTAGGACCGGTCTGACCGAAAATAGCAGACTCTGAGGCAATTGACAGATCACATACAACATGAAGAACATGACCGCCACCTATGGCAAAACCGTTTACCATTGCAATTACAGGCTTTGGAAGTGATCTGATCTGCTTTTGCACATCAAGAACATTCAGTCTTGGAACGCCCTTTCCATCAACATATCCGCCACGGCCCTTATAGTTCATGTCACCGCCGGCACAGAAAGCCTTATCGCCGGCACCGGTCAGCACAACAACACGAACATCTGCACACTCGCGGCAGTAGTATAGAGCATCACTCATCTCTGCTACAGTCAGAGGAGTAAATGCATTTCTGTAACGAGGACGATTGATGGTGATACGAGCAATACCCTCGTAAAAATCAAAAAGAATCTCTTCGTAGTCTTTAATCTTTGTCCACTGACGCATTAGTGATAGCCTCTCTTAATTTGTGTGTATCTTTGATAATCAAATTGGTCATTCTGATAGTAGATAAAAGCTGCTCTTTTTCATTGAAGACATCTACATTCCAGATATGAATGGTTTTTCCTATTTTTACTGGAGTTGCTACTGCATGAACCTCTGAATTGAAAAAACCAGGAGCAACATGGTTTGCAGAGACACATGAGCCCACCGGAATCATATCTGAATCGCACAGTTCAAATGAGGCAAATCCAGCCAGATTCTCTGCCAGAGCAATGCTTGCACCGCCATTCAAAAGCCCGAAGATCTGACAGGTTCTGTGATCAACCGGCATGGTTGCCTTATAAACACCATTCTCATCCTTGAACATTTTTATACCTAGGGCTTCAACCATGGTACTTTTCAGATGAGGAGACATTTTTTCCCCGCTCATAGACAAGAAACTCCGCAAAAAATAAAAAACATATTTATCTTTTTTAAGATAACTCTTTTCTCAGTACTGAGAAGAATTCCAATGCCCCGTCGATATCAAGTTCGCTATGGGCAAAGGACATTCTCTTTAAATCCATTGAAATATAGCTGTCATGCTTTTCACGATCCAGATTATTAACCTTTTTAATCAGATCGGTACCACTTATATTCTCATAATTCAGAATATTATAAACAGCAACCTTAAGACTGTCTTTAGGAGTATAGGCAAGCTCAATATGTGATTTATATGCAGATGCATCAATTGATTCCTTTTTAAGCATCAGCACAATTGTCCTGATTACCTTGTCGCCCTGCCAAGGGAATAGTGCGATTCCGGTAGGACCGTCATAAATATGAGATTTGGCAAGCTGCATACGTTCAAACTGTTCAATTCCCTGCTGAACATGTTTTGCTGCAACCTTATTCAGATATACAGGGATTTTCTTGTTTCTGTATATCTCAAACATTCTCTTTCTGACCTCATTATGAATATGACCGGCACTGCCGTTCATCTGCAGAGGCTGCGCATCATGAGGATAGGCTTTTACACCGATAAGATGTCTCTCCTGAGAAAAGAAATTAACCTTCCAGCCGCGTCCTGCAAAGAGGAAGGTATCACCGATAATCAGATCCTGAGATAAAGGAATGGTTCCTATCTGATGACCTTCATGTTCAATTGTGAACTCTTTAGGAGTATCAAATGCGGCGTAGAAATTCCAGTTTGAGACGATTTTCTCGCCTTCAAGGCCTAATGCCAGAGAACCATCGTTTAGCTGAACAATCAGATCCTTTTCACCAAGACATTTTAAAAACTGCATATAAATCTTTGGTGTACATAAAGAGAAAGGTCCGCTCTTGCACAATAGCTCATGCAGAGCCTTGGCACTGACACTTCCATAGGAAGCTATTACAGACAGAGTCTGCTGCAGCAGTGTTGAAAAGGCATACTCATGCTCTAAAGGAGGTTCATACCATCTCTCTAGAAGCAGCTCTATCATGGCAACAGTCATTACTGTATCTTCGTAAAGCTCTGTTTTTCTGGTATCAGTCAGAGCCTCAGGAATAAATACTCTCAAAACCGCATTGTGCTCACGGCGACCGGCTCTTCCAAGACGCTGACGCAGTGAGGCCACTGTAATAGGATGCTCAACCTGAGCGATTGATGAAACATCAGAAATATCAATACCTAACTCTAGAGTTGCAGTACAGATAGCAGTTGTTGGCCATCGACCTTCCTGCAGACGATACTCAAGACTTTCTCTGAGCTCCTTTGAAAGAGAACCATGATGAGGAAAAAACTCGTTAGGAACAAATTTGCTCTTACTCTTCTGTTCAAGCTTTCCTGCCAGAGTTTCAGTACAGAATCTTGAATTACAGAACACCAGATTAGTAGAGCCGCGCAGAAGTCTGAAAATATCGTCTGAAATGGAATCAAACTCTTTAGGCAGAACTTTTCCTTCAAGCTCAGGATTATCAAGGGCAATATGATCATAGCCCTTAATCTGAACAGAAAGCTTATCCTCACAGCTCTTGGCGGCAGTAATAACTTCACAGGGAATAGAGGAATTTGGACGTAAATATGACATAACGCCATGGGCATCCGAAAATGTTGCCGACAGAGCAACTCTGGTTACGCGTTTACCAATAAGGTTCTCTATTCGATGCAGCTGTGACTGCAACTGATAGCCTCGCTGGGAGCCCATAAAGGCATGGAACTCATCGATAATCACGTAATAAAGATTCTTCATCGATGATTCTATCCAGCTTTTATGGTTGATTAGAAGAGATTCCAGGGACTCAGGAGTTGTCAGAATAATACCTTCAGGCTCATCTAATATTCTGTTTTTCTTGGAAATTGATACATCTCCATGCCATGGAGTCACATTTATTTTCAGAAATTCTGTCATCTCATCAAGACGACGATACTGGTCGTTAATCAGAGCCTTAAGAGGGCTGATGTAAAGAATTCTGATTCCATGCAGATCTTTGGAATTCTGAATTGAGGTCAATGCTGGCAGAAAGGCTGCTTCAGTTTTTCCGCTGGCAGTAGATGCGGAAATAATTACATCATTCTTCCTTTCAAGAATTGGCTTGATTGATTTTTCCTGAATTGGAAGAAGTGACTGCCAGCCCTTTTTAAACATCCATCTTTTAAGATCAATATCAAGCAGATTTATAGAATCTTTTTCCATAGAAAATACCTTTAAATGGATGTCTAATGGTAGGAACTCTCCTCAAAGGAGAGCAGCCTAAATGAATAACGGGGTACAGAGACCAGAGCTTCAGGAGTAACTCCTTGAAACTAAAGAGTAAATGATGTCAGATCATCATCATCTTCAGATTCTTCCATATCATTCTTTTCTGAAAAATCTTTTGCAGGCTCTGTTTCAATGGATACGAGCGATGTATCTGACTCAGACTCAATAGAAATATTACCAATCAGAGTTTTCCAGTTAAGTTCAGGATTCTGCTCTAAGATTGACAGCAGATCTACAAAGGCCTTAATTGTATTACGAGGTGTTCTGAAATAAGCGTCACCGATATTCTGAGAACAGTGCTCTAAGAAGGCTGTTAGAGCTTCATCAGGAAGAATGTAGTTTTCCTTCTTTCCGTTTGCAAAAACATTTCTAATGTTGCAAAGCAGGACATAAATCTCCTCAGGAGAAAGGTTCTGCAGAATCAGAATTGGGCTGTTATAGTCAACAACATTGGCAATCTGAGCAAAAGTGTTCTCCGCAAGACGAGAATGAAGAGCCTCATAAGAATACAGACCTTTGCGCTGATCCATCAGGAACTCAGGAGTACCGCCAAACAGGAAGCCTATAGACTGAGCAGAGCCCTGGAAACAGTCATTAAGAATTCTTAAAACCTGCTCGTAATTTGAATTTCTGGCTCTCTGAGATGGAAGCTTATATAGATTAACAACCTCATCAAGATTTACCAGAAGGCCTTTATATCCTGCCTGGGTAACAAATCTGCCAAGAAGCTTGATATGATCATAAACATTATGATCCTCAACAATAGCTCTTACTCCTAGGTCTCGTTTCGCATCTGCCTTTGAAGTATATTCACCGCGAAGATAACGGATAGCATTATTCTTCAGATCATCGTTATTCTCGTTGTAAGCCTTCCAGTAGGTTGCAATCACCTGTGCAAAATCATAACCGTCAACAAGCTCAGATAAAGAGTTCAGTTTCTCTTTAATAACCAGCTCAACATCTCTCCCCTGTTCATCAGCAATACGACGCTGCTCGGTAATAAATTTTTCAACAAGAGGAACCATGGCGTTTCCTTCAGGATGAGCTCTGGTAGACAGATTTCTTGCAAGCTCCTTATAAAGGTTACGAGACTGACCGGTTGAAGCAAACAGTCTTCTGTCAGGGGATAAATCTGCATTTACAACAACAAGACCTTTCTCCAGAGCTATATATCTTACAAGCTGAAGAAAGAAAGACTTACCGGCACCGAAATCACCGATAACAATACGAAAAGCGCTGCCCTGATCTGCAATATTATCAAGATCTTTTATAAGAGCTTTAACCTCATTTACTCTACCGACCTGAATGTACTCAAGTCCGATTCTAGGTGTCACACCGGCACGAAGAGACTGAATAATTGCAGATCTTTCACGAGGTCTGATGTTTGCCATGATATAAAGCTCCTAAAATTTAAGTGAACTGATCATTATATACCATGATTTATGTTGCGGCGGAGTATATTTCAGAAATATTACTATCTGGAAAGCGAAGAAAAAAAATCTTTTAAGAAAAAATTTCTTAAAAGATTATGAAATTCCAAATTGGAATAAGTACACGTTAGAAAATATGAATCTTTTTTAGAACCTTAGACAGATAGTCTAAGATTCTGATAAATTCGATATAAAAAACTATTAAATATCAAATGAATGGTATTTTTCAGTATCAAAAAAATCAGTAGTTGAATGTCTTACAGCATCCTTTAACTCTTTAGATACAGCTCTGGAAAATGCTCTTTTCAGAATATCTCTTCCTGTTACCTTAGGATTAGAGGTTGATGTCATTGTATAAATGACAGTTCCGTTTGAATAAACTTCTGTAAATTCATTCACAAACTTGTTGGTAGACAGATCCTGATAGCTGAATCTGCAGATTTTTGACTGCTCTCCCTTCAGTAAGGTAGGAGGTACAATATTATTGATATTAGAATGCTTAGTTGATCTTGTTACAAGCTCTCTGCAGAAACTGTCATGAGAATAGTCAATGTCTGAATATTTCATTTCATACTCAACAGTTGCAGTAAATTTCATAGAATCATTTACAAGAATAACTGATTCCTTAGGAGTGTCAGGTTTGTCTTCTGTACGGGTTTTCAGAATTCCAATGAACCCAGGCTGAACCCAGAGATTCATGTCCTCACTTTCTATCATTTCATCTTCAAAGAAGACATTAACCTCATACAAATCAGGATTAACAGAAGAGTATTTCTGAGTAAGAATCTTTCTTTTCTCTTCCTTCTCAATTTGTCTGACTGCTCTTGCGACCTTTGCTCTTTCATACAGAGAAAGTCCGTCAGATGATTTATGAGAAGTTGTACTTTCTGATGTTTGTTCTTTTGTACATCCGGCAAAAATGCCCGTAGACATCATTGCAAGAAAAGCGATAAGTAGTTTAGATGATTTCATATATAGTGATATAACCTAGTATTATTTTTTTTGTGAAATATATTAAATAACTTTTTGCGACACATGTCAAATTATTAAATATCAAAAAGTTAATATAACGAAATTATCATATTTTTAATGTCAAATATTATTTGATTGGCTCAGGGTCTTTTATTTTCAAGTCATGGAGATAGATTATAAAGATGAAATTCACACAGAAAAAAATAAAGTAATGACGTTTCGCATAAAAACGTCATATTCTCTAACATTTCAGATGAATTATAAAATTATTATTCCGGTGTTCTAAACAACAGAATGCCTCTGCAGACAGGGCAATTGAATGGATTTGAGAAAGAAAAAAAGAATCGGAAAACTAATCTATATATTTCAACAAATAAAAAGGTAACAATAAGTGTTACCTTTGTTGATTATTTTATGCAATAAAATGATTCTCTTTATTGTTATGAATAAGTACGTTATTTATCCACCTCTTCATTCTTGTATAACATTGGAATGATGTCTCGACAGAAGAACTCGCTGGCTGTCATAGTAGCTTCAAAATTCAGATTATCCTTAAAGTCCAGAGACAGATTAGCCTTTCTGTGTGCTGCAACAACTTCAGGATCTGACAGCATAGCTTCGAATTTTTTCTCGTAGTATTCAATAATCTCATCAGGAGTGCCCTTAGGGGCAACTATACCTCTTGAAGAACCATACCATTTATCGTAATAGCCATATTCAGCCAGAGTAGGGACATCAGGAAAATCTCTGAGTCTTTTCTCTGAAAAAGAAGCCAGAATTCTTATTTCAGGATTTTTCTTTGCCAGTAATGGAGTAATATCAGGGACCTTAACACAGGAAAACTGAACCTCATCGTTTAAAAGTGCCAGAATCTGATCAGATGTACCACCGCAGTCTACGGCAACATAATTAAATCCTGCAGAATGAGAAAGAAGCTGAGCTGCAGTGTGATTAGATGCCATAAAACCATTAGTTGAAGCCACAAGATCTCCCCTAACCTTGGCATCATCCACCAGATCCTTAATATTCTGATATGGGCTGTCAGCTCTGACAATAACAATTGTTGACTCAGTCAGTTGATTGCAGATAGGCACAACATCCTGCATTTTTATAGGAGAATTGTGTTTTAGAGTAAGACTTGCAAAAGTTGGCAGATTTATAAAACCGATAGTATATCCATCTGGATTTGCGTTAATAAGCTCCTTCCAGCCCAAGATGCCATCGTCTCCATCAATGTTTTTGACGATCATTTTATGACCAAAAAAACGCTGAGCATAAGAACTAATCAGTCTAGCCCCTATATCGGTTCCGGTGCCATTTTTATATGCAACAACCAAAGTAATATCTTTTACAGGTTCCCAGGCATTAACTGTCGATATAAAACAGAATAAAAATGAGAAAACAAATGAAAGAAAGAGTTTTAATCTCATACTCTCACCATTTTTTTAAAAGAAATCCCAAACGTATATATGTAAGGATATAGGAGTAAATGCAAAATAGATTCAGTGTTGATCACGAATTGAGTGTTCCAGAACACATATTTCAGAGTTAATTACATACCCTCGTTGTTAAGATTCTCGTATTCATCACATCCTGGTTTGTAATGAAGATAACAGGCTTTAGAGTAATAAGCCTTACTGATAGTATAATCCTGCTCAATTCCCCAGCCATTGGCATACATAACACCAGCATTAAAACAGCCTTCTCCTGCACCGAGATCACAGCCTTTGGTGAAATACTCGTATGCCAGTTCATAGTTCTGTTCAACGCCCTCTCCCTGAGCGTAATTCAGACCGATATTAGCACAGGCTTCACCGCTATCCATATCACAGGCCTTGACATAATATGAGTTTGCCATCTTAAGATCTTTATCAAGACCAAGACCGTTATAGTAGGCATTACCGATTAAAGTACATCCGGTAGCCTGCTCATGGTCACATCCGATTCTTAATAGAGGAATTGCCTTATCAACAGATTTTTCGATACCAGAACCGAGAATATAACTGATACCGAGATTTACACAGCTTTCATAGAATTTAAGATCACAGGCTTTCCTGTATAAAGTTGCTGCCAGATCAAGATCGAGTTTAACACCGTTTCCAACAGTATAAAGATAGCCCAAATGGCCACAGGCGGAACCATTATTGCTATCACATGCTGAAGTAAAGATCTTTGCTGCTTTTGCAGGATCTGCCTCGATGAGATCTCCACGAGCAAATTCACAGCCCAAAGCATCACACGCATCCATATCACCAGAATTACACTGTTTCTCTAGTGACTCTATACGTGACTGCTGTGCTATTGCTGTAGTTGACACAACGCTGACGAAAATTGTCAATATCGTTATTGAAAAGACTTTTTTCATAAAATTTCCAGGTTCAAGTTTTGCTGAAAGCAAAATATCTAGCCTGAGCAATACCTTCATCTAAAAAAAAATTTAATTATGTATAATTTTATTTATCATACCTAGGATCTTAAGAAATTTATTCTAGGATCCTCATAAATTAAAGGATATGCAACTGTTACCAGTTGCGATCCGTTGCTGAATTAGTTCAGCATAAAAAGTTCTTTAAAAATTTGATATATAGATCAATGTGTTAATAAAATATACGGAGCTTTATTCTGATATTTTGCAATTGTTTTATCCGTAAAATTGGATTTTTGTGAAAAGGTTGAAATGTGGTTGATTTGAAAGGAATTAATTGATTTATGGTTTTCTGTTTAATATAATTAATGTGTTCAAAATCAAAGAATTAAACAAGAAAACCATGGAACAATTATCTCTATT
>NZ_FUXX01000026.1 GCF_900167015.1 Succinivibrio dextrinosolvens DSM 3072 | reverse complement strand
GTTCAGGATGCTCTTCCATAAAGGCATCTGTCCATTCAATAACGCCTTCAACTCCACCACCAATAATCTTACCTACGGTCTTATTCTGACCGGCAATACGTCTTGGCTGTTTAAGCTCCTTATCCCAGGCAATCTTATACGTGGATACATACTTGTACTTGCCCTGACCAACAACCATTAAAGGAGGAAGCTTAGGAATTTCAACAACAGCCATAATGTCACCTATATAAACACATATATTATATGTTTATATTATAATACAAAAATAAAGGAAAAGCTTATGTTTCTGCACTTTTCCTTAAAATTTAATTCCGTTATGTGTTTAAATTAACAAAGTTACGGCAATATGAAACAAGGCTCAGGGGTAAAATCCTGGGCCTTTAGTTTAACAAATAGTAAAAATATATTTGAAAATATTATATTTCAAAATATAATATTTATAGATATATAAAATTAAAGAGGTGTTCTATGAAGTTTGTCGACAGATTGGATGAAATGTCCACTTTAGAAAATGAATATAGAAGACATAGTGCCTCATTCGTTGTTGTTTATGGACGAAGAAGAGTAGGAAAAACAGAACTAATTCGTCGTTTCATAAAAGAAAAGCCTTCATTGTATTTTCTAGCAAGTGAAGAGTCAGAGAGTCTAAATAGAGAGTCATTTAAAAGACAGGCTGCAGACTATTTAAATGATGATCTTCTTCGTGAAGCTGCAATAGAGCGCTGGGAGCTGATTTTTGAACGCCTGGTTGCATCGTCGGATTCAAAAAGACTGGTAATTGTGATCGATGAGTTTCAATACATAGGAAAAAATAATCCTGCATTTTTATCTGTTTTTCAGGGTATCTGGGATAATCTGCTTTCAAAAAATAATGTAATGGTTATTTTGTGCGGATCTCTGGTTTCAATGATGATGTCTCAGACTCTTAATTATGACTCTCCCCTTTACGGAAGACGAACAGCACAGATTCGTCTTCGTCCTATTAAGTTTGAGTATTATAACGAGTTCTTTGATTCTCAGTATTCAGAGGAAGAACTTGTTAAACGTTACAGTCTGACTGGTGGTGTCCCAAAATACATTGAAATGTTTCAGAATTCCTCCGATCTGAACAGAGCAATTCAGGAAAGTCTATTGAATGTATCAAGCTATCTCTATGATGAACCGAATTTTCTTCTGCAAAAAGAGGTAAGCGAGATCGGTAGTTATTTTTCAATTTTAAGAACCATAGCAGAGGGAAATCATAAAGTTTCAAGCATAGCCGCTTTGGTACAACAGAAGCAGACTAATCTTCCACGATATCTGAAGGTGCTTGTTGATCTTGATCTTTTGGAGCGAGAGGTCCCTGTAACAGAAAATAACCCAGATAAGAGCAAGAAGGGACAGTATCAGATACGGGATAATTTTTTAAGATTCTGGTTTAGGTTTATATATCCTAATCGCAGTTATGTTGAGATGTCGCATAGTGATGTTGTTATGAACCGTCTTTCAAAGAACTTTATAGACGGGCACGTAAGTTATGTTTTTGAGCAGATATGTCAGGAAAAGCTTTGGAATCTATCTGCGAACGGAAAACTTCCTGGTATTCTGGAGAGAATTGGACGCTGGTGGGACAACTCTCATGAAATAGATGTTGTTGGTCTTTCTGAGTCAGATAATCTTCTGGTAGCTGGAGAATGTAAATTCTGGAATGGGCCAGTTGGGGCAAATATACTTTTTCAGCTAGAGCATAAAACAACATTTATAGACTGGCATAAGGAGTCAAGAAAGAACATTTACATTATTTTTAGCATCAATGGTTTTACTGATGAGCTTAAAGCTGTTGCAAAAGATCGTGATGATGTAATGTTAATTTGAGAATACTGTCGCAAAAGAGGATGATAGGACAGAATTTTGACCAAGAAAAAAAACGTATATTCTCTTATACGACAGTGCATCATATTGAAAAATCAGTTTTTTCTTATATTAAACATAGCCGCAGCGTTGTTTGTTATCACCAAAAAAGGATTTTTTTTGGAATAAGGTACATAAACGTTTTCAATAGTAATATAATCTCTGCTAAATATTGAAAACTATAGCAAATATATATAAAAATGAGGGTTCTTTCTTACTTATCATTTCTGTTTCTGACTGGTACTGTTCAGGTTGCACAGGCTGCAAATATCTGGGAATCAGGCGAGTTAACCTATCCAAATAATGAGACAGAGATAAGCGCATTTGTTAATACTGCGGGAAACACTCAGCTTCAGGCAGTTCTTTGTACTAAGGACGCAAGCAATTCCTACCGATTTACATTATTACTTCCTGAAAAGCTTGATTCAGATTCAGTAATAAAAGTAATGATTAAAACTGATGAATCTGAGGTTGAAGCTTATGCTGAAGTATCTGGCAACAGCATGGATATTCAGATTGATGAGAATCTGATGCTGTCCATTCCTGATTCATCCAGAATGGTTTTATCCTTCGACAAGGATGATGCGGATTATCTTAAGATCCCATCTTCAATTGAAGTTAATATGCATGGTGCTGACATGACCATACGAAACGTGGCATCTGAATGTACTGCACTATGTATTGGAAACGGTTTTAAATGTAATTATCCATTACTCTCTTCTCTGCTATGGCCAAGAGATCAGTATAGAGATGTTCATATTGATGATATTGATGAGCTCTGTACTACAGCGGTTATGCCTGGTTATTTTAAATTTAATCCTACCAAGGCATGTAAGCTGGCACTGGATCGATTCTATAAAAAGGAAGGTGTTGGTCCTTTATCTTATATTTATAAACTCTTCAAAGACAAGAATTCAATTTTCCAGCAGTATATTAAAAACTGGAATGAGGCCGTTGCTCTCTGCCCATATTCAGCACTTGATCTTCCAGTTACTGCAAGTGACAAGGAATGGTATCTGATTCTCTATTCTCTGGTTGGAAAGAATCATATCAGAGAATTTCCTAGCAGCTACTACTCAGTGAAGAAGTATGCAGATGATCCTACCACTCTGATTTACGATATCGATAATCGATATGAAATGGAGCTTCTAAAGTATTCCTCTGTACTCTACAGAAGAGTTAAAGGTTCTGTATCTGCAGTAAATGCTGTTGAGAAAGCTCTAAAGACCTGGTCGGATTTTTACCGTCAGCTCGCATCATCTCTGCCATCAATTCATCAGGCTCAGGCAATAAGACCTGTTGTCTACAGAGAAATGATGCTAAGAGTGTGGAATCTTGCAGGAAAGCCTACAGGACTTAAGATCCTTCCTGAAAACATGTTCAGACAGGGAACTAATGGTCGACCTATCACTACAGAGCCTCTTGAAACTCAGTGCTCTTTCTTTGAGGGCAGCGGTGGAGACCAGTTCTTCTTTGCATCAGAGGAATGCATAAAGGGCTTTAATGACTATATGAGAACATCTCCTCTGAACAGCAAACTGTATCAGAATGTTGTTGATTCATGGAACAAGTTTGCATCCAACTGGGCTGCATCCCAGTTCTATACAGACGGAATTGATGATGCTGTGGGAGAGCATCCACAGGCAAATCTTGCTCTGACTATGATGTCTTTGTTCAAGATCTACGGATTTGGTGATTATTTCCTTCTAAGAGAATGTATTTCCAGCCGAGATGCAGATATCTGCGGATATGAGCAGCATAAGGCTTACAGCACATATTCAAAGGAATTCAATAATAGACTGGATTCTATTACTAATGCGTCAGACAAGGATGGAAGTCAGCTGAACGCATTAAATGAACTCTGGCTTGATTATTATCATAATCTTGAAGAGTATCTGAAGGATCTTGTGCATCGAAATGTTATTCCTCTGTGGCGTGCTGAATTTGCGGAGGCTCTTGCATGTGTAGTTCAGACCAATGCAATTCTTAACTTCCCTTATGATAGGGAGGAGTTCCCGGAGTTATCATCCGATGAGGAATTTGAAGGAACTGATTCTGCAGGTAAGCACTTTACCTTAGAGCAGGATCGTAATAAGACCCCAGATGAAATCATTCCTCAGCCGGATGAAGATATCATAGATGATGATATCATCATTCCAGAGTAGCTTTAGATCTGATCTAAGGCTGCTTTAAGTTCTAAAGACAGTTCGTTTTTCTGAAGCAGGGACAGAGGCAGTCCGTTGATATCGGTGATTGCGAAGTAGTCATCTGCTCTTTCACCGGTGGTTGTAATTCTGGCTGCACTAATCTGATATCCTAGTTTTGCAAATGTCAGACCGATTCTGGCAAGAAGACCATGTCTGTCCAGAGTAGAAATTTCCAGCTTGGTCTGTTTGTCGGTTTCAGAATCCAGATATACGATTCTGGTTGGCACATCGAAGATCTTTCTTTCATTCCTTTCTTTAGGTAATACAAATGAAGTTGATGTATCTTCAATTTTTCCCAAGATAGTTTTTCTAAGACCGTTAAGTCTTTCGGTATCAATCGGCAGTCCTTTCTTGTTTTGGAACATGATTGTACACAGAACGTGTAGTTTGTTGGTCAGGAAAACCTGAGCACTTACCACATTAAGTTCTTTTGCGGCCATGGTTTTGGCTATATTACCAAACAGCATTGGTGAATTATTCTGAGAGTAAATAAACAGCTCTGTACCGATATTAGGTGTCTGAGAGAACAGTAATAAAGGCTTATCTGCAGAGTCATATCTCAGGATATTCTTTAAATGCCAGGAAATGTCTTCAGGCTGATAGTGCATGAAGTATTCGATAGGAAGCTGTCGGATGTATCTTAGGAGATCCGCCTTGTTGCATTCTGTTGAAAGCAGAGACATAACAGTTTTCTGTTTGTCCAGAGCTTTTGTTTTTATGCTTGCGGCAATATCTGCTGTTTCCTGACTTAAGGCAAATCGTACTGACTGATATAACTGTCTGAAAATATTATCCTTCCAGGAATTCCACACATTCTCATTGGTTGCAGATATATCTGCGATGGTCAGACAGTAGAGCTGATTCAAGTGCTCTTCGTCCTTTACGAAATAGCAGAAATTCTTGATTACCTCAATATCGGTGATATCACGTCTGGTTGCAGTTGTATTCAGCTGAAGATGTGATTCTACCAGCCAGCTTACCATCTGAGTCTGGTATTCGGAGAAGTCATGAAGTCGGCAGAACTGTTCGGCTTCCTTTGCTCCCTTTGCGGCATGATTGCCGCCCCGACCTTTTGCAATATCGTGGAGCAGTGAAGCTGTAATCAGAAGCTCGTGATCATTGATTCTCTTGTAAACACTTCTGAAGAGCTGATACTCTGGTAATTTGGAATGAGCGAGCTCCTGAACGTTTTTGATAACACGAATTGAATGTTCGTCCACACTGAACAGATGGAATCTGTCAAACTGAGCCAGTCCCTCGATTCTCGCCCACTGAGGCATATAGCTTGAGAGCACTCGGGTTTCATGCATCAGGTTAAGAATCTTTGGAGCGACCTCTGTCATAGAGAGAATGGTTCTGAAAAGATTACGGCACTCTGGTATGGTGATTAGAGGCTCTTTAAGCTCACGTCTGCCTTCACGAAGCGCTCTTAGGCAGTGAACATGAATCTTTTCGATATTAGGTCTTGTGGCGATAGTAATGAACAGTTCCATGATCTTTGCAGGATTACTCTTGAAGAGTTCCTGATCAAGAACGTCAATGTAGTGGCCACGCTGAACGAAATCTCTATTGATGAATACAGGCTCCGCATAGTCTCTGCCGACATATCCGTGAGTCTGAAGCTGAATTAGCTGCAGAACAATATGATTAAGCTCTTTTACTCGGTGGAAGGTTCTGTACAGATCTCGCATCATAGCTTCAACCGGAGCGTTTCCTTCTTCACCGTATCCAAGCATTGAAGAAACGGTTTTCTGGAAGTCCAGTCTTAAGATATTGCTTGATGAATTGCAGTGAACTGCATATCTGACATCAAAAAGAAAACTCTGGCAGGCAAGGTATTCTTCGTACTCTGATTGTGAAAGCAGACCAACTGAGAATAGGGTATCATTCTCTTTAGCATTTAGAATCTTAAGAGATAACCACTGCATAACCTGAAGATCTCTGAGACCGCCAGGATTATTCTTTATATCAGGTTCCAATGAGAAGATTGTATCTCTGAAACTATGGTATCTCTCATTCTGCTCGTCATACTTAGCCAGGAAAAACTTTTCGTTATCCCAGAATCCATTGGTATCAATGGATTTTTTCAGATCTTCATAAACCTCGGTAGAGCCTGTAATAAAGTGAGTTTCCAGAAGGTTTGAACGAATGGTGATATCGTGTACGGATGCAAGAATTGTTTCCTTGATTGTTCTGACAGATGAACCAATATCAAGTCTTAAATCCCAGAGGAATGACACGAAGGATTCTATTTTTTCTTTTGATTCAGAATCTATCTGATCCTCATTGCAGAGGATCAGAAGATCGATATCCGATCTTAGAAACTGTTCGCGTCTTCCATATCCGCCAACAGCAATAAGTGCAAGGTGAGGGGAGTCTTTACCAATAAGGCTATTCCAGATTATGGTCATCAGTTCATCGATGATATCGGATGAGTTTCTGATGATTTCTCTGACACTGAATCCCTTTTTGAAACATTCAATCTGATAAAGTTCAAAAAGAGAAATTCTTTCTCTGGCTTTCTTTATGTCTTTAACATCGAGACCAGAGAAGGAAAACGGGAAAACCTTTTTGAGATTCTCCTGATTGATTTGTCTTGGAATAGTTATTGATTCAAACATTAACCGCTACTTACTAGTGTGTAATAATACGAGGGAAATCCTCATCTTTTCTTAGGGTTAGAACCTCAACACCATTAGGAATTACCAGCAGAGTGTGCTCATACTGTGCTGATGGCTGCTTGTCTGCAGTGGTAACGGTCCAGCCGTCTTTTCTGTTTACCTTTACCTTGTAGGTTCCGGCATTGATCATAGGCTCAATGGTGAAACACATGCCTTCCTCAAGGATCAGATTGTAATTGTTCTTGTAATGAACAACCTGAGGTTCTTCGTGGAAGCCAGCACCAATACCGTGTCCGCAGTAATCTCTAACGATTGAGAATCCAGCCTTGTCAGCTACTCTCTGGATTGCAGCACCGATGTCAGCAAGATTTGAACCAGGACGAACAGTCTTGATTGCCTCGTACATACCTTCCTGGGCACATCTGCATAAAGCTTCATTGCGAGGAGAGGTTCTGCCTACGATGTACATTCTTGAGCTGTCACCGTGGTATTTGTCTTTTAGAACGGTAACGTCGATATTAACGATATCGCCTTCTCTTAACTTATGATTATCTGGAATACCGTGACAAACAACCTCGTTAATACTGATACAGGTTGCCTTAGGGTATCCCTGATATCCTAAATCAGCACTCTTAGCGTTTTCAACCTGCTCGATATAGTCATTCATGATCTTATCAAGTTCGTTGGTGGTAACACCTGGAACGATGTATGGCTCGATCATTTCAAGAACACGGGCGGTTGCTGCACCTGCAGCACGCATTTTTTCAATTTCACTTGGGCTTTTTAAAGAGATATCCATTGTTTATTCCTTTATTAATATTCGACCCATTATATTATTATTTCGCCTCTGTTGCATGATATTAGGCTGATATTGAACAAATTTTGCAGGACTATATTCCCAGACTTTACGACCGGCTGTTTTTTAATTCGAAAATAAAAAACAGCCTTCAGCTGTGGACAGAGCTGAAGGCTGTTTTGAAATAGTTCTTTCTATATAGAATCTAGATAGAAATTGTTTCCAGATCCTCTGGTACAAAGATATTTCCGTTGAAATAATGTCTTCCTTCCTCAAGATACAGCTCTTTTCTGTTTTTGATATTCTTTTCTTCTGTATGGTAGAGAATGATGTTCTTTACATTAAGTTCGGTAGCAAGCTCACATGCATCTTTTACTGTTGAGTGATGCTTTTCATATGGTTTGAATATATCAGCCTGAGAGTACAGACAGAATGCCTCATGCATCAGCCATTCTGCATCGCGTGCAAGATCCTTGATTGAGTCATTGCATGGCTCATCACCGCAGCATACAAGTTTTTTACCGTCAAGAGTGAATCCAAACTGTTTGGTCTTGGTGGAATGAATATCAAAGAAGGTTACATCATGGCTGCAGATTTTTACAGTTTCTCTGTCAGTAACTGGAATCAGCAGCAGAGACTTTCCCACAAATTTGAAGTCTTTTTCCAAAAGCAGCATCTTTGCCAGATCGTAGATGGTTTTAATAACCTCATCATGACCGTATACACGAACTACTCCGTCGAATTCCTTCTGTCTTGATTTCTGACAGATAAGACGGGTAAGCCATACCATTCCGATAATGTGGTCAATATGAGTATGGGTTACAAATATATCGTTAACCTCTTTCCAGTCTGTACCTGATTTTTTCAGCTGACGCATGATGGTGTTTCCGCCGCCGGCATCAACCAGAAAGTTTCCGTTTGAATCCTTCATCACAAAACAGGTATTGTAAACCTCAGTTGTAAATGCGTTTCCGGTTCCTAATAAGGTTATTTCCATGTGTTCACCTTTGATTGGCTGTTTAATTTTGACTTGATTATTATTGCACAAACTCAAAAAAAAGAATTTCTCGTAAATAAGCTTTTTTAACGGTTGTTTTCTAAGGATAAAATTTTTTCAAAATATTTTTAAAAACATGATAAAATAACGTGCCTTTTGTGTGGGTACATAAAAGGTAAATTAATACTCTGTGAGTATGATTTTTTATTTTTTTTTAGAAAACGCACACTGTTTGTCAACGTCCATGACTGGGTGCCATTACTATGGTTAGTCAGGCGGAACAGTGGAGGCTTAACCCTAATTTTAGAGGATATTTAATATGTCTACCATCACTATGCGCGATATGCTACAGGCTGGCGTTCACTTTGGTCACCAAACTCGTTACTGGAATCCAAAAATGAAGCAGTACATCTTTGGTGCTCGCAACGGTATTCACATCATCAACCTAGAGAAGACTGTTGAGTGCTACGAGTCAGCATTGAACTTCCTAAGCAGCACTGTTGCTCACAAGGGTAAGGTTCTATTCGTTGGTACCAAGCGCGCAGCAAGCGATAAAGTAGGTCCTGCAGCTACCGCATGTGGTCAGTACTATGTTGATCACCGTTGGTTAGGCGGTATGTTAACCAACTGGAAGACCGTTCGTCAGTCAATCAAGCGTCTAAAGGAATTAGAGGCTCAGACTCAGGATGGCACTTTCGACAAGTTAACTAAGAAAGAAGCATTACTACGTACCCGTGAGCTTGAGAAGTTAAACCGTTCATTAGGCGGTATCAAGGATATGGGTGGTCTACCAGACGCATTATTCGTAATCGATGCTGAAGTAGAGCACATCGCTATCAAAGAGGCTAACAACCTAGGTATCCCTGTTGTTGCTATCGTTGATACTAACTCAAACCCAGACGGCGTAAATTACGTAATTCCTGGTAACGACGACGCAATCCGCGCTGTTGATTTATACCTAAAGGGCGCAGTTGAGACCATCAACGCAGCTCGTGCACAGGTTGTACATCAGGAAAAGGCTGAAGTAGCTGAAGCTGCAAGCGAAGAAGCTGCAAAGGCTGAATAAGTTTGATTGGATCTTTAATATAGATCTTGATGCTATGGCGGGTAACTCGCCATAGTTTATATGAACTTTTATAAGGCCGGTTTCATCCGGCCTTTTACAGATTTAAGAGGAATAAAACATGGCTACCGTAACCGCTGCTATGGTTAAAGAACTACGTGACGCTACTGGCGCAGGTATGATGGACTGTAAGAAGGCTTTAGTTGCTGCTGACGGCAACATGCAGGCTGCTATTGACGCAATGCGTAAGAGCGGTGCTGCTAAGGCTGCTAAGAAGGCTGGTCGTACTGCTGCTGAAGGTATCATCACTGTTGCTCAGAACGGCAACAAGATTGCTTTAGTTGAAGTTAACTCAGAGACCGACTTCTGCGCAAAGAATGCAGAGTTTGTTGAGTTCGCTCAGAAGGTTGCTGACGTTGCTTTAGCAAACAACATCTCTGACGTTGAGGCTCTAAAGAACGCTCAGTTAGATGGTCAGACTGTTGCTGAAGGTTTAACCGCTTTAGTTGCTAAGATCGGTGAGAACCTACAGGTTCGTCGTGTTTCATTAGTTAACGCAAATGCTGATGAGACTGTTGGTCTATACGTTCACTCAAACAAGCGCATCGGTGTTGCTGTTGTTCTTAAGGGTGGCGATGTTGAGACTGCTAAGCACGTTGCAATGCACGTATGTGCTGCTAAGCCTCAGTTCGTTAAGCCAGAGGATGTATCAGCAGATGTTGTTGAGCATGAGCGTCAGGTTCAGATCGAGATCGCTATGAACTCAGGCAAGCCACAGAACATCGCTGAGAAGATGGTTGAAGGCCGTATGAAGAAGTTCACCGGTGAAGTTTCTCTAACCGGTCAGCAGTTCGTTATGAACCCAGAAGTTACTGTTGGTCAGATGCTGAAAGACAAGGGCGCTGACGCTGTTTCATTCGTTCGTCTAGAGGTTGGCGAGGGTATCGAGAAGCAGGTTGTTGATTTTGCAGCTGAGGTTCAGGCTCAGGTTGCAGCCGCACAGAAGTAATTTGGCGGAGTAAACATATAATGTCTTCGGAGCAGAAAAGTAACGTACGTAGAATTCTACTTAAGATTTCAGGCGAAGCCTTAAGTGGAGATACAGGTTTTGGTATTGATCCTAAAGTTCTGTCTCAGACTGCAAAAGCAATCAGAGACGTTCAGAAAAAAGGGGTTCAGACCGTATTAGTAATTGGCGGCGGAAATATCTTCCGTGGCGCTGCATTACAGAAAGCTGGTTTTGATAGAGTTTCAGGTGACCAGATGGGTATGCTTGCAACTATCATGAACGGACTGGCTATGAGAGAGGAATTAAAGGCACAGGGTGGTAAGTGTGTACTTATGAGTGCATACGGTATTCCATCTATTACCGCTCAGTACAGCGCTACAGAGGGACGAGACCTGTTAAATCAGGGCTATAGCCTGATTGTTGCCGGCGGTACCGGTTCTCCTTTCTTCACAACTGATACAGCTGCTGTTTTACGTGCAATTGAACTTCAATGCTCTGAAGTTTTAAAAGCTACCAAAGTTGATGGTATCTACACGGCAGATCCTGTAAAAGACAAAAATGCTACCAAATTTGATGCATTGACATTTGATGAAGTAATTTCTAAGCAATTAGAAGTGATGGATCTCACTGCTTTTGCATTAGCACGTGAACATCATATGCCAATTAGAGTATTCTCTATGAGTAAACCTGGTGCATTTGACAAGGCAGCAATTGGTGATGCCGAAGGAACTGTGGTTAGCGATTAAGGAGTTTATATAAATGTTAAATGACGTTCATAAAAACGCAGAATCTCGTATGAATAAGGCTATTGAGTCTTTAGATGTACGTCTTTCAAAGATTCGTACTGGACGTGCTCAGCCTGCATTACTTGACGGAATTATGGTTGATTACTATGGCAGCCAGACCCCATTACGTCAGGTAGCTCAGATCAATGTTGAAGATGCTCGTACCTTGAAGCTAAGCGTTTTTGATAGAAACGCAATCAAGGCTGTAGAAAAGGCAATTCAGCAGTCAGAATTAGGTTTAAACCCTGTTGTTGCAGGTGTTGAAATTCGTGTACCTCTACCTCCATTAACTGAAGAGCGTCGTAAAGAGCTTGTTAAGATTGTTAAGAACGAAGTAGAGCAGACAAAGGTTGAAATCCGTAACATCCGTCGTGATGCTAACGCTGAAGTTAAAGACCTTCAGAAGAACAAAGAGATTTCAGAAGACGATCAGCGTTCAGCTGAAGAGAAGATTCAGAAGCAGACTGACGCTTCAATCAAGAAGGCAGATGATCTTCTAGCAGCTAAGCAGAAAGAATTAATGGAAATTTAATTCATCTGTATGCCGATTAGTCAAAATACCCCGGGGAGCTTAAATGCTCCTCGTCATTTAGCCATAATCATGGATGGAAATGGTCGATGGGCACAATCTCGAGGAAAACAGCGAGTAAGTGGTCATCAAGAGGGGGCTAATGCTGTTAGGCGCGTAATCACTGAGTGTGCAAAAATGGGAGTTAAGGAATTAACTCTTTTTGCATTTTCTAGTGAGAACTGGAAACGCCCAACAATGGAAGTCAATGCCCTTATGACATTGTTTGTCCAGGCTATCCGTAAAGAAAGCAAAAATCTTTTAGAAAACGGAATCCGTACCAGAGTTGCTGGTGATATATCCCGTTTCCCTAAAATTCTTCAAAACCAGATTAAGAAGCTTGAACAATTAACTGCTGAATGTGATGTCATGAAACTTAACATCGCTGCGAATTATGGCGGCAGATGGGATGTCCTGCAGGCATGCAGAAATCTTCTGAATTCATACAGTAAAGAGCCTTTTGACATTGAATCACTAGATGAATCTAAATTTACTGAGAATCTGAATATTGTTTCAGATGTTGATCTGATGATCAGAACTGGCGGTGAACAGAGAATCAGTAATTTCCTTCTTTGGCAGGCTGCATATGCTGAACTCTATTTTTCAGATACTCTATGGCCAGACTTCGGTAAAGAAGATTTAATTCAAGCAATTACTTTTTTCAACAGCAGAGAACGTCGTTTTGGTATGACTTCTGCTCAGGTACAAAAAAAGGATAATCAATAATGTTAACAAGAATCTGTACAGCTGTTGTTCTTATAGTGGCAGTTCTGGCATGGTTATTTAAAGCTGATTATGCGATATATGCCATGGGATGCCTGTTTATGTACGCTGTAGGCGCTTATGAGATGGGCCCTCTATTAGGATACAAGAGCAGAATCCCTTTTATTCTGATCTCCTGCATCTGTGCAGTTCTTTCCTTTATTGCTGTTGGAAATCCAGGTAATTTTATCAATACAGGCATTCCATCAGTCGCACAGTATATTACTGTGACTGGTATGATAGTCTGGATTGGCTGTTTACCTTTATTGATAAAATATCCACACAATACTGCATGGCATAACAGTATTGTTCTGAATACCATTATCGGTATTCTTTTACTGGTTCCTTTCCTTATGGGACTTCTGATTCTGAGAGCAAGCGAGTATGCCACAAATAACCTGTCTGGTTCATTCCTTGTTCTAAGTGTTATGGCTCTTGTATGGTGTGCTGATTCTGGTGCATATTTCACAGGCTATTTCCTAGGTAAGCACAAGATGCTTCCAAATGTAAGCCCAAAGAAGACTGTTGAAGGTTTAATCGGTGGTCTTGTAACTGCACTGATTGGTATGTACATATTCATGCAGTTAGGCTGGTTCGGTCAGTATGCCGATAACAAGTTTGCTCTAACCTGCGCATGTATCGCTGCAATTATTTTCTCTGTAATTGGAGACCTTGTTGAAAGCATGCTCAAGAGAATTGTTGGAATCAAGGATTCAGGAAAAATCTTCCCAGGTCACGGCGGTATGCTAGATCGTATCGATTCACAGCTTGCAGCAATCCCTGTATTTTTAACCTTTATCTGGTTGGTAAGCGGAGAGTTACGTTAATATGAAAAGTGTTACTCTTTTAGGTGCAACCGGTTCAATTGGTACATCAACCCTGGACATTATCAGAAGACACAGAAATGAATATAAACTTCATGGTATTGTCGCCAATTCATCTGTTGATAAGACCATTGAAATCATTAAGGAATTCAAGCCTCAGCGTGTTGCTTTAGCAGATCCTATTGCATGTAGAAAATTACATGAGGAACTGAAAAAACAGAATCTGTATGTTGATGTTCTTGAAGGTCCTGCTGGCTGTGAGGAACTATCTGGTGACGGCGCTTCAGAGATTGTTGTTGCCGCTATTGTTGGTGCTGCAGGATTAAAGCCAATTCTATCTGCTGTAAAAACAGGCTGTATTGTTGCTCTTGCAAACAAAGAATCACTTGTAATGTCAGGAAAGATTTTCTTTAACGAAGCCAAGAAATACGGCGCTAAGATTCTTCCTGTAGACAGTGAGCACAGTGCTATTTTCCAGTGTCTTCCTTATGAGCTTCAGACCAATCTTGGATTCTGTGATCTTAAAAAGGCAAATGTATCAAAGATTCTTCTGACCGGATCTGGCGGACCTTTCAGAGATACTCCTTTAGCTGAGTTACCTGCCGTAACTCCTAAGCAGGCAGTTGCTCACCCTGTATGGTCAATGGGCCCTAAGATTTCTGTTGATTCAGCAACAATGATGAATAAAGGTCTTGAGTTTATTGAGGCCCGTTACCTGTTTAATGCAACTGATGATGATATCAAGGTTGTTATTCATCCTCAGTCTGTAATTCATTCAATGGTTGCATACACTGATGGCGCTGTTATGGCTCAGATGGGCCTGCCGGATATGAGAACCCCGATTGCTGTAGCAATGGGCTTCCCTGAGAGAATCGAATCTGGTGTAGCACCTCTTGATTTTGAGAAGTTAGGTGAGCTTACATTCAGAGCCCCTGACTATGAAAGATATCCTTGTCTGAAGCTTGCAATGCAGGCAAGTGTGAGCGGACAGGGCGCAACCACTGCACTTAATGCCGCCAACGAGATTGCTGTTGATGCATTCTTAAAGGAGAAAATCAGATATACCGATATCGCGGTAGTTGTTGAGAAGGTTTTAAATACCTTTGGTTCTCCAGAGCTTCACAGTGTAGATGAGGTTTTATCTGCCGACTCCCAGTCAAGAGATATTGCAAGAGAAGCTGTAAAGGAGCTTGCTAATGGTTAACTTTTTAGGTGGTATCTTCTATTTCCTGCTTGCTTTGGGAATTCTGGTTACCATCCATGAGTTGGGACATTTTTTAGCAGCACGTGCCTGTAAGGTAAAGGTTCTGCGTTTCTCTCTGGGTTTTGGTCCGATTATCTACAAAAGAACCGGTAAAGACGGCTGTGAGTATGCTGTAAGTTCTATTCCTCTGGGCGGATATGTCAAGATGGAAGGAGAGAATGCTCCTGTAGACGCTGAGGCTAAGGCAAGTCTGTCTCCAGATTCATTTAAGGCAAAGCCTGTCTGGCAGAGAGCAATTATTATCTTTGCAGGTCCTTTTTTCAACATAGCACTGGCTGTAATTCTGTTTACTATTGTAAACATGTCAGGAATTTCCGAACGCTATGCTGTAGTCGGTGATGTAACTCCAATGTCTATTGCCGAGGAAAACGGTTTTAAGACCTTTGATCGAATTGAGTCTGTTGAAGGAAAGAAGATTGAGACCTGGTCAGATTTTGTATATACACTTGTTGAGTATACTGGTTCTGACAAGATTCTGGATGTTGTGGTAAAGACAGATATGGGTAAAGGTTCAGCAAGAACTCTGCCTCTATCTCTAAAGGACTTTACTCTGAACAGAAACGAATCTCCACTTGATGTTCTCGGCCTTAAGATCTGCTACGGAAATATAACAAATACCCTCGGAGCTGTTGTAAAAAATTCTCCAGCTGATAAAGCCGGCCTTAAAGTTGGTGATAAAATTGTTCTGATTGACGGTCAGGAAATTGATTCATGGTTCCGTATTCAGGAAAAAATTGTGGAATCAAACTGCAGACCAATGGAGCTTGTAGTTGAGCGCGATGGTAAAAAATACAGTGCGATCGTCATCCCAGAATTAAAAAATAACTCAAGAGCTAAAATTTCCAAGCCTTTTGTTGGCATAGCAGCGAAAGTCGAACCTCTTGAAGGTCTAAACCGCATGGTATCATATGGACCTATAGAGGCATTTGGAAAAGCACTTAATGATGCTGTCAGCATGTCAAAGCTGGTTGTCGTATCTGCCTACAAGCTGATTAACGGCAGCATCTCAGCTGACAATATCTCCGGCCCTATTGCAATTGCAAAAGGAGCTCAGGAAAGCGCTCAGTTTGGCCTGATTATCTTTATAAGTTTTTTGGCTGCTATTAGTGTAAACTTAGGTATCCTCAATTTAATTCCGATACCGGTTTTGGATGGTGGTCAGCTGTTATTTTTAGCCTATGAGGCAATTATGCACAAAGAGCCTAGTGCAAAAACACAGGCCTTTCTGACTTCTATAGGCGCAGCGGTCCTACTGACCCTGACAGTATTTGCAGTCTTTAATGACATAAAAGGTTTATAAATTTTCTAAACAAACAATGGTTTTAAGATGAGATCTCACTTTTCAATAAATATAGCAAGCCTAAGTCTTGCAGTAGCTTCAGTACTCGGTATGTCCACCGCAGCTTATGCAGCTGGTGATCCTGTTATCAGCGATATTCAGATCAGAGGTCTGAATCGTGTGACCAAGGGTGCGGTATTACTTGCTCTTCCAGTCAAGGAAGGCGATGTCATGTCAAGAGAGAATACATCTCTTGCTATGCAGAGACTGTACGCAACTGGTGAATTCGACGAAGTTAAGCTTTCACGTGACGGCAATACATTTATTGTTACAGTTCAGGAAAGACCAACCGTAGGTGCTATTGATTTCTCTGGTAACGTTAATATCAAGAAAGAGGATTTGGAGAAGGTTATCAATGATCAGGGCATTCGCGTAGGCGATCCTCTGAATAACCAGGCTCTGAACACTATTGAAAAGTCTTTAGAGGATTTCTATCACTCATCAGGTATGTATCAGGCTTCTGTGAAGGCTGTTATTACCAATCTTCCTCGTAACCGTGCAGACATCAAGATTGAGATCATCGAAGGTAAGGCTGCAGAGATTCAGCAGATTAACATTGTGGGTAATAATTCATTCCCAGAGGATGTTCTGCTGGCTCAGATGGAACTTCGTGATGATGTACCTTGGTGGAACTTCATGGCAAACACCAAGTATAACGGCCAGAAGTTCAGAGCTGATCTTGAGTCATTAAAGTCATTCTATATGGACAGAGGTTATGTTAACTTCAAGATTGATTCAACCTCAGTAGAACTTACTCCAGATAAGAAGGGTATCTATCTGACCATTGCTATCAACGAGGGTGAGCAGTATAAGATTTCAGGAACCTCAGTAAGAGGCGATACCTTAAAGTATGGTGAAGAGCTGAATCAGGCTGTAACCATTGAAAAGGGTGAGATTTACAATCAGCGCAGAATTACCGAGAACGAGAAGACTCTTGCAGCTATTCTTGGAAAGTACGGATATGCAAACTCTGAGGTTAAGAGCTTCCCTGTATTCAATGACAAGGAGAAGACAGTTGAGCTTCAGTTCAATGTAATGCCAGGTAAGCGTGTTCATGTTTCTCAGGTATTCATCAGCGGTAACGATACCACTGACGATACTGTTATCAGACGTGAGCTTCGTCAGATGGACGGTTCATGGCTGTCATCTGAGGCTATTGATGTTTCAAAGACCCGTCTGAACAGAACAGGTTATTTCGAGACAGCAGAAATTACAACAGAGAAGGTTGGCGGTTCTGATGATACCGTTAACGTAAATACCAAGGTTACTGAGAGACCTACAGGTGCTATCTCAGGCGGTATCGGTTTTGGTACTGACTCTGGTCTGACCATTCAGGCAGGTATTTCTCAGAGCAACCTGTTTGGCTGGGGTACTCAGGGTGCTGTTAACGCATATCAGAATGATTACCGCAAGCACATGGAAGTATCATACACAGATCCATACTTCACTGTTGATAATGTAAGCCTGGGCGGAAAGTTATTCCTGGATAACTACTACGGTGCTGATGATGCTGATGTTATCGACTATACCAACAAGACCATCGGTGCTGTTGCTTACTTAGGTTATCCTCTTTCAGAGACACTGTCTGTAAACTACAGCCTTGGTGCTGAGCGTAACCGAATCAAGAACAACGGTCTTCGTTTCCAGCAGGGCGACGTATTCTTTAACATGTACGGAAAGAACGGCGAATCTGCAGTTGATTTCATCAACTACAAGGCAGGTGTTGATCTGACCCGTAATACACTGAATCAGAAGGTATTCCCAACAGACGGTTCTAAACAGGTTCTGTCTTTAATGATTACCACACCAAATTCAGATGTTCATTACTACAAGGCAACAGCTGAAACCTATAATTACTTCCCACTCAATGAGTACAATGATTATATCTTTGCCATGAGAGGTCGTGCAGGTTACGGTAATGGTTACAGAGATAAGAATGGTCAGAAGGAGATTATGCCATTCTTCGATAATTTCTCATTAGGTGGTTCAGAGTGGTTAAGAGGCTTCAAGCGTAATTCCGTAGGCCCAAGAGCAATTTACTGGAACAAGAAGACAGGCTCATGGTATGAGTCAAGCAATTCAATTGGTGGTAATGCTTTCTGGGCAGCTTCTGCTGAGATTATCTTCCCAACTCCACTGGTTGCTGAAGCATATAAGAACAGTATCAGAACCTCTATCTTCTTTGATGCAGGTTCTCTATGGGATTCTCGTTCAGGAATCTACTCATATGACTATTCATCACCAAGCAAGTACAGAACATCAGCTGGTATTTCTCTAGTATGGATGTCACCACTTGGACCTCTGTCATTCAATATTGCAAAGCCAATCAAGAAGTATGACGGAGACGATACACAACAGTTTAATTTCAATATTGGTAGCACCTTCTAAATTAAGGAGATATAAACAATGTTAAAAAAATTAGCTATCGCTACTGCACTAACATTTGCATTAACTCAGGTTTCATTTGCAGAAGATAAGGCTCCAGCTGCAGCTCCTCACAACGTTTCTATCGCTGTAGTAAATGTTCCTCTAATCATGTCAGAGCTTCCTCAGGCTAAGGTTGAAGCTGAGAAGTTACAGAAAGAGTTTGGCCCAAGAAAGGCTGAATTAGATAAGATTCAGGAGCAGGGTGTAAAGCTAGAGCAGGAATTAAAGACTGCTAAAGATTCAAAAGCTACTGAAATTCACCGTAAGCTGGCTTCACTTAAGTCAGAATTTGACCTAAAGGCTCAGGCTCTTCAGGAAGATTCTCAGAAGAAGCAGAGAGAGGCAGAGGTTCAGTTAGGCCGTATTGTTCAGGAAGCAATTGACCGTATCGCTAAAGAGCGTGGAATTGATTTAGTTGTTCGTGGCGAGACTGTTGTTTACGCTACAGACGCTGTAAATATTTCAAAAGAAGTTATTGAGCGCGCTTCAAAGTTAAAGCCAGTAAAGAAATAGTATTTGCATAAATAGGGTTCCTAATGTTATTAAAAGATATCGCTGATAAGATTGGCGCACAGCTGGTTGGAGATGGCAACATCGACATCAAGGCTGTTGCTAACCTTAAGACAGCAAAAGAAAATGAAATCAGTTTCCTGTCAGATCCTAAATACAAGGCTGTTCTGTCAGAGAGCAATGCTGGTGCTGTTATCTTAAAGCAGGCAGATGTAGAACATGCCAAGGGAGCAGCTCTTGTTTTGGATGATCCATATGTTGGATTTGCTAAGGTTGCTCAGCTATTGGATTCTACTCCTGCAGTTAGCGAAGGTGTTCATCCTTCAGCTGTAGTAGACGAGACTGCAGTGTTAGGCCAGAATGTTGCATTAGGCCCTGGTGTGCATGTACAGAAAGGCGCTGTTATCGGTAACAATGTTCAGCTTGGCGCAAATGTTGTTATCGGCCCAAATGCAAAGATTGGCGATAACACCAAGATTTATCCTAATGTAAGTGTTTATCATGACTGTCAGATCGGTTCTGACTGTCTGATTCAGTCAGGTGCCGTTATTGGCTCTGATGGCTTTGGTTATGCTAATCAGCGTGGCGAGTGGATTAAGATCCCTCAGACCGGTAGAGTAATTATTGGAAACCGCGTTGAAATCGGTGCCTGCACCTGTATCGATAGAGGTGCTATTGATGATACCGTTATTGCCGATAATGTAATTATCGACAATCTGTGTCAGATTGCCCATAACGATAAGATTGGCTATGGAACCGCAATTGCTGGTCAGACTACCATTGCCGGTTCTGTTACAATTGGTAAATACTGTATTATTGGCGGTACTTCAATTATCAACGGTCACATCGATATTTGTGATGGTGTAACCCTAACTGGCAATACCGTTGTTATGAGAACCATTGAAAAACCTGGTGTATACTCATCCTCTATTCCATGTGTTACAAACAAGGAATGGCGTCTGAATACATCAAGATATATGCATATCAATGATATGTACCATAGAATCTTAGCTCTTGAGACTAAATTAAAAGCCTTAACTGAACAAGAAGAAAAATAAATAATTTTATTGGGGGAAAAAGTGACTGATATCGTTGAAAGTGCACACACCTTAAATGTTGAAGAAATCATGAATCTGTTACCTCACAGATATCCATTTCTGATGGTTGACAAGGTTATTGATTATTCAATTGACGGTGAGAGAAAAACTCTAAAGGCTGTAAAGAATGTATCATTTAACGAGCCATTCTTTCAGGGCCACTTCCCTGGCAAGCCAATTCTTCCAGGCGTTCTAATCCTAGAAGCAATGGCTCAGGCAACTGGTATTCTTGCATTCACCATGGTTGGTAAGCCAAAAGATGGTGAATTATATTACTTTGCTGCAATTGACAATGCACGTTTCAAGCGCCCAGTAGTACCTGGTGATCAGCTGATTCTTGATGTTGAGTACTTCAAGGAGAGACGTGGTATTGCATCATTCAGCGGTGTTGCAACTGTTGATGGTAAGGTGGTTTGTACTGCAGACCTTATGTGCGCAAGACACTAATTTTTACTAGGGTGTATTACATTGACTGAATCAACTGGAATTATTGATCCAAGTGCTAAAATTGGTCCAGATGTAGTTTTAGGTAAGAATGTAACTATCCGCGAAAATGTAATCATCGAAGGCAATGTAACTATTGGCGATGATTGTATTTTTGAACCTTTTTCAATTATCAGGGGACCTACCACAATTGGAAAGGGAAATCATTTTTACCAGTTCTGCTCCATCGGTGAAGCCTGTCAGGATCTTAAGTATGCTGGTGAACCAACAACTCTGACCATTGGTGATAACAACGTGATCAGAGAGCATGTTTCTATGCATAGAGGTACTGTTCAGGGATTAGGCACTACTACTGTTGGATCAAACAACCTTTTCATGATCAATACTCATATTGCTCATGACTGTGTTATTGGAAATAACTGTATTTTCTCAAATAACGCCACATTGGCTGGTCATGTAGTTATTGATGACTGGGTTGTATTCGGTGGTCTTGCTGCTATTCACCAGTTCGGAAGAGTTGGCTGTCATGCAATGGTTGGCGGTATGGCTGCGCTTAACATGGATGTTCCTCCTTATGTTATGGCTGCAGGTCACTATGCAAAACCATTTGGCATCAATAAACGCGGACTTCAGAGAAGAGGTTTCTCTGATGAGGCAATTTCAGCAATCTTCAAGTCATACATGTTACTGTACAAGAAGCATTTAACTATTGAAGATGCTATTGTTGAAATCGAAAAGATTGCAGCTGACTTTGAAGAAGTAAAACCTCTTGTAGACTTCCTTAAGGAACATGGTAGAGGAATCGTTCGCTAATGCCAGTAAGTGAGAATCCACATCTATATGCACTGTTAGCCGGAGAAAGCTCCGGCGATACTCTTGGTGCTGGTCTAATGATGGCAATCAAGCGTCGTGATCCTGAGGCCCAGTTTATCGGTATTGGTGGTCCTAAGATGATTCATCAGGGACTGGTTTCATCTGTAAAGATGGATGAACTTTCGGTAATGGGCTTTTTTGAGGTTCTGGCCAGACTGCCTAGGATCCTAAGCATCAGAAAACAGATCATCAAGATTCTGCTCAAGGCTAAGCCTTGTATCTTTGTTGGCATTGATCTGCCTGATTTCAATCTGCATGTTGAGATGAAACTGAAACAGGCTGGTATTCCTACTGTTCATTACGTAAGCCCATCAGTATGGGCCTGGCGTGAGAATCGTGTAGAGAAGATCAGAAAGGCCTGCGATGAGATTCTTGCTCTACTTCCTTTTGAAAAAACATGGTATGCACAGAGAAATATGGCCTGTACCTACGTGGGTCATACACTTGCTAATACCATTCCTCTTCAGATTGATCCTAACGTCTGTCGCGAGAGAATCTGTCTGCAGAAAACCAGTGTTGAGCCTGTAAAGGGCAAAATTATGGCTATTCTTCCAGGATCACGCAAGGGCATGATTTCAAGAATGTTGCCAATTTACGCTCACACTGCAAGAATTATTAAGAAGAAGCTTCCTGATACCGTATTTATCTGTACTGTGCCAAACTATACTCTTGCAAGCATGGTAAAGGATATATGGCTTGAGGTGGCTCCGGATTTATCTATTACCGTTTATGTTGGTAATACTCAGGATACAATCGCTTCTGCTGATGCAGTACTGCTTACCTGCGGAACCATTGCACTTGAGACAATGCTTTTAAAGACACCTTTTACCGTTGCATACAAGGTAAGCTCTTTATCAGCAATGATTGCCAAAAAGCTTCTGAAGATCGATGTATTTTCTCTTCCTAACCTGATTGCAGGTCGTAAGGTTGTTAAAGAGTATATTCAGGATGACTGCACTCCACAGGCTCTTGCTGAGGAGATGTATAAGCTTCTTGAGTATGACAATATCCTTATGAAAAAGGAGTTTGAGAATATTCATATGGCAATGCGCTGCAATTCAGATGAACTTGCATGCGATGCTGTATTCAAGATCATAAAACGTGCATATACTTCCTCTCCAAAGATTGAGAGTGTTGCATCTATGCAGAATCCTCAATATTCAGATCCTAATATTGCGGTTAATCCAAACTCAGATGATTTATCATCTGACAAATCTGAATAAACAAGTTCCTTTCTAATGGCAAAAATTGTATTAGAACCTTTTGTATATCCTGTTGATCCTGCAGTCTTCAAAGTCTGCGGGGTTGATGAGGCTGGTCGTGGTCCTCTGATGGGAAATGTTGTGGCAGCATGTGTTGTGCTTGACCCGAATAATCCTATTGAAGGACTGAATGATTCCAAACAGCTTTCTGAGAAAAAAAGAGATGCCCTAGAGCCTCTTATTAAGGAGAGGGCTTTAGCCTACGGTATCGGACAGTGTACTCCTCAGGAAATCGATACCATGAATATTTTAAACGCCTCTCTTGAAGCTATGAGAAGAGCTTATGAGAATATGGCTTTAAAGTGCGATCTTATGTTGGTAGATGGCAATAAAGTGCCTCGCAACATGGGAATTGATACTCAGGCTGTGGTGAAGGGGGATGCCAGAGTTGCTGAAATCGCCGCGGCATCTATTCTTGCCAAGGTTGAGCGCGACAGACAGATGTATGAGCTTGATAAAAAATACCCTGAGTACCTGTTTGCCAAACACAAGGGCTATCCTACAAAGGCTCATCTTGAACTTCTGCAGAGACTGCCTTTACTGGATTGTTACAGAAAAAGTTACGGGCCGATTAAAAAATTACTAATGGCTAATAGTGACTTAAACGATTTTTCGTTAGATTGATCTATATCATATTTTGAGCAAATCGATTTTTGCAGTATAATTAAAAATCAGTCTAACTGAATAGTACCCATGAGGCTAAATTCACTGTGATGAACATTAATTATTTAGAATTTGAGCAGCCAATTGCTGATCTATTAGCACATATTGAAGAACTTAAGCGCTTAAGCTCAGATTCAAGCTCAAGTGTTGATTTAACCACTGAATTAAATCAGCTGGAGAAGAAGAATCTAGAATTAACAAAGAAGATTTTCTCTTCTTTATCTGACTGGCAGATTTCTCAGCTGTCACGTCATCCAATGCGTCCATATACCATGGATTACATTGACAGAATTTTTACTGATTATCATGAGCTGGCAGGTGACCGTGCCTTTGCTGATGACAAGGCTATTATTGGTGGTCTTGCACGTCTGAATGGTCAGCCTGTAATGGTGATTGGTCACCAGAAGGGTCGTGATATTAAGGAACGTACTCTGCGCAACTTCGGTATGCCTCGTCCAGAAGGCTATCGTAAGGCAATGAGACTTATGAAGCTTGCAGAGAAGTTCAATATTCCTGTAATTACGTTTATTGATACTCCAGGTGCTTATCCTGGTGTTGGTGCTGAGGAACGTTCTCAGGCTGGTGCAATTGCCGAAAGCTTAAAGCTGATGTCTGATCTGAAGGTACCTGTAATCTGTACCGTTATCGGTGAAGGTGGTTCAGGCGGTGCTCTTGCAATCGGTGTAGGTGACAGAGTTAACATGCTTCAGTATTCAACCTACTCAGTTATCTCTCCTGAGGGCTGTGCTTCTATTCTATGGAAGTCTGCAGATAAGGCTTCATTAGCTGCTGAGGCAATGAACATCACTGCACACAGAATTAAGGACTTAGGTTTAATTGATAACGTTGTACTTGAGCCTTTAGGTGGCGCTCACCGTAACTACGATGAAGTTGCAGAAAACCTGAAGCAGCGTATTGAAGCTGATATTGCAGATCTGCAGAATCTACCTGCAGAGAGCCTTCTAGAACAGCGTTATGCTCGTTTAATGAAGTACGGATATTGTTAAAAGATAAAGCCGAGCAGGTTCTAACTGAACTTGCTCAAAAAATCATTTCATCAATCGGTCCATCCAAGCTGGTCGTAGGACTATCTGGCGGGGCCGATTCTACTTTAGTTCTTCTGATTGCCAAACGTGTAACTGAGCTTGATCCAAGATACAGTGTTCTTGCGGTTCATTGTATTCATGGTCTTGATGCGGATGATCCCATCTGGTTTAACCACTGTCATAAGCTCTGCGAAACAGTTGGTGTTGAAATCAGAACTCCTAAGCTCAATATTGTCTACGGCAATGGTCGCTCTCCTGAAGAGGTATCCAGGGCTGAACGTTATAATGCTCTTCTGAATAACCTGGATGAGCGTAGTGCGCTTTTGCTTGGACATCAGGCTGATGATCAGATAGAAAGCTTTCTTCTGGCACTAAAGAGAGGTTCTGGCCCTTATGGATTATCTGGAATGAGATATATCGTTAAGGATGACAGAGGAACTCTGATTCGACCTCTTTTAGAGCTTCACAAGAGTGAGATTATTGAGATTATAGAGGCTCTTGGGTATACCCATGTCTTTGATATTTCCAATACCTACATGAAATTCGAAAGAAATTTCATTCGTCTTAAGGTATTACCTCTTCTGCGTGAAAGATTTCCCGGAATAGACAAGTCCATAATGAGAAGCTCAAAGCTCTGTGCCAATGAGCATGAACTTGCCATGCGCTATGCAAGAGATGTTTATTCAAAGGCATTTGATAAAGACAGATTACGCCTTGATATCTCAAAGCTTGACGTGGATGATGAACCTCTGATGATGAGTGTTCTAAGACTGTTTCTGTATGAAAAGCTTGTGATGACACCTGAGTATTCATCTGTACAGGATGCTTTGAATCTGTGCAGAATCTCTCCTGATCAGAATACAGTAATTCCTCTTGAGGATGGATATGAGGTCAGACGCTTTAAGAATTATCTTTACATAGTAAAGCCAGGCATCTGCAATGCCAAAGGACAGTATGAGCTTGAGGCCGGTAAGAGTCTGAGGATTGATGACTTCATTTATTCTCTGGAACCATGCGAAGATGGTTTCTCCTGTGATCGGGTGCTTCTGGATTTTGATTTCTCTGGATCCTTAAGACTTCATCCCCAGAAACGTGTTCACAGCAGAGAAGTAAAAAAACTCTTCACTGAATATAACGTTCCTGCATGGGAGAGAAATACGGTCTGTCTTGTAAAAAAACAAGGTTCAGACAGAGTATTGGCCTTTGGAGATCTATTCATTACCAAGGATGCTTTTGAGGAGAACTGCGGTATTCAGAAGTATAAGCTGAAAATCAGCCGCACATAAAAAAAAAGACCCAACGTAATAACGCTGGGCTTTAGGAAATATATTATGAAAAAGTCATCAGCTATTGCCATAAAAACATCTAACTGATATTACTTAGAGCGGTCGTTTTAATAAAAGTTCAAAAAAAATTCAAAAATTTTTAAATTATTTTTATCTTGATGATTTTTAAGAATAAAATCTTATAAAAATCCTTCCATTCTGTTCTTCCCAAAAAATTAATATCTACCATTCATCACAAAGCTATATTGATTTATTTATTCAGGTTCAGATTTCTTTCCATAATTAGATATGAGAAAAAGCAGGTGAACCTTTATGAATAGTTTTAAAAGCATTCTTGCTCTGATATTTCTGTTACTCTCCAGTTCTGTCTATGCCAAAGAGGAGATAAAGGCTTTCTTTTATACGACGAATTCAGTTTTCATGGAGCACGTGAAGACAACTCTATCTAAAATGGCTAAACAGCGTAACTATTCAATCAGTATTTTTGACGGAGAGGCAGATCCCCAAAAACAGTATGATCAGCTCAGAAATCATATTTCCATAGGAGATCTGGTTGTAATAAGTGTCTCTGAAGAGGAATACCTTGAAAAAATGCTGAAGACTGCACGTGAGCATGATGCCAGAGTCGTTCTGTTTGGCGCCTCTCCTTCTGCAAATATTGCTAAATACTATGATAAAGCCTGGTATGTTGGATTTGAAATATTCGATTCCGCCCGTAAGCAGTTCAGTATAATCAGTAAATACCTGACCAGATTTCCTCGTTATGATAAGAATGCCAATGGATTTTTGGATGTGGTTTTTCTTCAGGGAAGAGAGAACGAATTCTCAACTCATGTTAGAACGCAGGTAATTTTAGAGAACTTTGAAAAATACGGAATCAAGGTAAATCCTCTTTCCTACAATTATGACGACTACAGCTATTCTCTTGCTTATGAAGATTTTAACGAACAGCTTAGAAAACATGGTATAGAGAATATTGAAATGGTTATTTCCAATAATGATTCCATGGCTCTTGGCGCAATTAAGGCTTTAAACGAAAGAAAATACAACCGTCCCTATTCTTTCTTTAATGGTCATCGGCATGTACCTGTCTTTGGAGTGGATGGTATTACTGATGCTTTAAGAAGTGTCGATGACGGCATGATGACAGGAACTGTCATTGCTGATTATACGGCTCTGTCTAGAGTTATTATGATGATATTTGAGAATGCTCATTCTGAAGATTTTCAGAAAATTGTATGGTTTAAGACTGACGAGCGAACTATTTTTATTCCCTATAGAGAATTTTCGAAAATTAAAGTTTATAATGCACACTCACACAAGAGATAGCATTTATATGAGTTTTATATGAGAAGAGTATTTCAGCTTTTACTGAGCATTCTTTTAATTTTTCAGATTCAATGTGTTATTGCATCTGATGATCTTTATTCCTTTTATTATAGTGGCGAATCTGAATTTATTAACAGATTCAATGCTTCTCTAAAATCATATGCCAAGGCCAAGGATATTGACCTTGAGATGTTTGATGCTAAAAACAATTCATCTGCACAGTTAAGTCAGATTTACTCAAGTGTGTCTTCAAAGGATCCTCTTATCATCAATCTTGTAGATACTGAACAGGCATCTGAAATCATTTATCACGCAAAGTCATATCGTAACCGTATTGTTTTCTTTAACCGTAAGCCTTCAGATGATGTCTTTAAGAAATATGATCGTGTCTGGTATGTAGGAACGAATTCTGCTGCTGCCGGCAAATATCAGGCTGAACTGATTTCTGATTATATTGAGTTAACCAAGAATGTTGACAGAAACAGGAATGGTGTCCTTGATATCATTATTCTTCAGGGAGAGAAGGATCATGGTGATACCACTGGTCGGTCCAGTGAAATTTTAAAGCAGCTTTCCGACAAGAAAGTGAAATACAAGGTTCTCTCTCAGAACTTCGATGACTGGGATACTCAGACAGCCTTTAATGATGTTAAGACTCTGGCATCAAAGGTCGGACTTAAGAATATTGATATGATTATTGCCAATAATGATGCTATGGCAGTTGGCGCAGTTGATTTTCTTAATACTCAGGGATATAACCTGGGGACTGATTCTAAGGACAAGACTAAATATATCCCTGTATTTGGTGTTGACGGAATTCCCGAGGCAATAGAGTATATTAGACAGGAAAAGATGACAGGTACTGTGTTCGCAGATTTTTCTGCTTTAGCTAAGGCTTCTGTTGATATAGCTCTTGACGATTCCCTGGATGATGAAGTGCTTACCCGCAAGATATGGTACAAGATTACCGATAGAAAGGTTTTAATTCCATTCGTAAAGTATTCTAGTTTTAAGAGTTACTTTAAAAAGTATCGTTAGTCTTTGTTTGTGAAGAGTTGCTGGTAAGGCTTTGAAAGGAACTACAAAAACCTTAATTTAAAAGGTTTTGTAGTTTGAATCGTTGGGGATTTATATTTTTTGAAAGCTTATTAAACTTCTTCCATTACGCTTTTGATTAAACCTAATGGGCTCTTATTCTTATAAGAAATCTCGTGAAGCTTGCTTGAATTCTTAGCACTTACGAACTGAACCATCTGATTCTCAGTATCCAGCTTAATTTCAATCTGTGAGCTTGTTGCGATGCTGAAAATTTTGTTTAAAGGTGCCAGCATCTGCTTAATATCATTCATTTGGTCTAATTTAACACTATCCATAAACTGTGACATTCTATCATCCTGTGTATTCATTTTTTTCTGCTTACTTATTTTAGTATTATGATTTTACTTAGATTCAGCATAATCGGGGAAAATGTGTTTTCTGGTTTTTATGTCAAATCTGATTTTTGCAAGCATTATACCAAAATATTTTGATTCTGATCACATTACCGCTTTGTATAATAAATTAATTAATGTATCTGTATGAATAATAAAGATAAAAAGATCAAATAATTAACTATCAGATTTCCTGACAATTTTTGCTAAATCGTCATCATTTGTAAACAATATATGAATATCTTTATATTATGTATTGCTATTCTTTTACTTGAAAATAAGAAAATTTATTACATTTTGAAAAAATATAGAAAATAACGTGCCCTCTGTATAAAAAAGAAAATTATCCAAACATTTTTGTTTGATTTTCTACGATCCTTAACATAACCTTAAAACTGTTACGACAACGAAAAAACGAATATAAGGAGTCAATTTATTATGGCTGATTTTACTTTACCACCTCTCCCATATGAGAAAACTGCATTAGAAGGATTTCTCTCCGAGCAGACTTTGACCTTCCATCATGACAAGCATTTAAATGCATATGTAGATACTTCAAACAAGTTAAAGAAAGGAACCTCATTTGAAGATGAGAGTATTGAGAACATTATCAGAAAAGCTCAGCCTGGTCCTCTTTTCAACAATGTTGCTCAGGTCTTCAATCATACCTTCTATTTTAAATGCCTGTGTGCAGAGACTAAGAAACCATCTGCAAAACTAATGGAAATGATCGAGAAGAGCTTTGAATCTTATGAAACTTTCATTGATATGTTCAAATCCTCTGCTGTAGGTAATTTCGGATCCGGCTGGACATGGTTATGTGTTAACAATGGCGCATTGGAAATTTTAAACACTTCTAATGCTGCAAATCCTCTGACTATGGGGAAGACACCTATTCTATGTGTGGATGTATGGGAGCATGCATATTATCTTGATTATCAGAACAGAAGAGCTGATTATCTGAAGGATTTTGTAAACCACATTGACTGGGACTTCGTTGAGTCAAATCTGCCTTAGCTTACAGCCTGATACATAAAAAAATACCCAGTGAATTCTATATCACTGGGTTTATGTATTCGGGACATAAAAATGAAGAAAGCTGAAGAAATACTTTCTCCAAGTACTATTTTAGATTGTCTTGCCCTCAAAAAGTTCATAATTTGTAAAAAAAACACAAAGTTTTTGCTAACATCTTGAAAAACAAGAATATTATTTTTTACTGTCTAGTTTAATATTGAATAATAAAATAAATACTTGCAATATAAATAAAAATGAGTTAGCATACACTAACACGAGTTACCTAATACTAATGAAGGTTAGTATGGCAAGCAAATGACTCGTTTGCATGTGTTCTAAATAAGGTGGTACATAACCTTTATAGCGGTTTTGAGCAAATCTCAGGACCGCATTTTTTTTGTGCTGTCCAAAAATCAATTTCACTTAAAATCTCTGAAGCAAAAAAAATCGCCCGAAGGCGATTTGACTGCTAACCACGAGGAACACATTTTAATTAGGAGGCTTTCTGAATATTTCCGTCCTGATCATTTGTGTTATTAGAACTCTTTAGTACTTCCTTAAAGGCATTGTCCAGATCCTCAATGATATCATCTATGTTCTCAGTACCGATTGATAGTCTGATAGTGCTCTGGTAAATACCCTGATCTGCAAGTTCACTGTCTGAAAGCTGTGAATGAGTTGTTGTTGCAGGATGAATAACCAGACTCTTAACATCAGCAACGTTGGCAAGAAGAGAGAAGATCTTAAGTGAATCGATAAATTTATGGGCTTCTTTCTGTCCTCCCTTGATATCGAAGGTAAAGATAGAGGCGCCACCGTTAGGGAAATATCTCTTATACAGCTCGTGCTGAGGATGATCCTCTAATGAAGGATGATTTACCTTCTTAACCTGAGGATGGTTCTTCAGATACTCAATAACTCTGGTGGTATTCTGGGCATGACGCTCAATACGCAGTGACAGAGTCTCTACACCCTGAAGCAGCAGGAATGCGTTGAAAGGAGAGATGGCTGCACCTGTATCTCGTAGAAGAATTGCTCTTAGATATACTGCAAAGGCTGCTGGACCAACTGCCTCAACAAATGAGATACCGTGATAGCTAGGGTTGCTTTCTGCAATATGAGGGAATTTACCGCTTGCGGCCCAGTTAAATTTACCTGAGTCTACAACAATTCCTCCAAGGGTGGTACCATGACCGCCAATGAACTTGGTGGCAGAGTGAACAACAATATCAGCGCCATGCTCAATTGGGCGTAACAGGAATGGAGTTGCAAAGGTGTTATCTACAACCAGCGGAATTCTGTTTTTGTGTGCCAGTTCTGACAAAGCATCAATATCAGGAATGTCAGAGTTTGGATTGCCAAGAGTCTCAATGTAGATTGCGCGGGTGTTTTCTTTAATAGCAGCTTCTACTTCTTTTAGGTTATGAATGTCTACGAAGGTAGTTGTGATTCCATAAAGAGGAAGAGTATGAGCCAGAAGGTTATATGAACCACCGTAGACTGATTTCTGGGCTACAATGTGGCCACCGTTGGCACCAAGAGCCTGAATTACGTAAGAGATTGATGCTGCACCTGAAGCTACTGCCAGTGCTGCAACACCTCCTTCCAAAGCAGCAAGTCTTTTCTCTAATACATCCTGAGTTGAATTTGTCAGTCGGCCGTAAATATTGCCTGCATCTCTAAGACCGAATCTGTCTGCAGCATGCTGTGAGTTGTGAAAAACGTAAGATGTTGTCTGGTAGATAGGTACTGCTCTTGAATCGGTTGCCTTGTCTGCTTCTTCCTGACCAACGTGTAACTGTAGAGTTTCGAATTTATATGCCATTTTATTTGCCTCTTAATGTGAATATATATAAATAAAATTGATAACTGGTTATTGATAAAATTTAATAATATTCACATTCGACAGTTAAAAAATAAAAACTTATGCATAACTTATTCTCCTTGCTCTTATGTCTAATCATCTTGTGTAAGTAAATAATAGAATTATTATTCTTCTATATCAATAAGTTAGTAATAATATATTTTTATGCGCTGTTATAATTAATAACTATAAGGTGCTTGTATTTTTGTAATCTAATAAATGAAGATATTTGTGTCCTGCTGTTGCTTTTTCTTATTTTTTTCTCCTGTAACAGCCTGTTTCCTCGCAGGATTAAAAGAAAAATCCAAGCTAAGCTCCATTTGTGCGTGTATTAACTTTCTTAAAAAGGAGAGATCCGATAAAATTAGCGTGTATTTTTGAGCTGTTTGTTCCTAAATCAGAAACCAAGAGAACTATTACAAAAACATTTTTCGGATAATCATGAAATATATTTCTATAAAACAGGCTGCAGTTAAATTTGGTATATCAGAGGAACAGACTCGGGAACTCTGTGAACAGGGCAAATTCAGAAACGCCCAGCTGGTGGATGATTTCTGGATTATTCCTGAAAGTGCCAGGCTTCCTCAGAAGAAAACCAGAAAGAAAGCTCATGATTTACGTAATTATCTGACTCTTCCTCAGGCCTGTGCTGAATTATCCGTATCGGTTGCAACCGGCTATAACTGGATTAAGCTTAGCAAGCTGGTTCCTGACCGTATTGAAAACAAAAAGAATTACTTTACAAAAAGCTATATCAGCAAGCTTAAGAAAGAAATCAAATCAGGCAAGAATCTGTCCTTAAAGAGCCGTCGTAACAAGAAGTTCATCAGTGGCTCCTATATCTATAACTCATATGTGTCAAAGGACAGTACCTCAATCGAAATCATCAGCAGACTCCTGGAGAATGTTGATTCTCATAAGATTGATATTGATACTGAGCATCTTCGCATGATTATGTCGGAGACTGCTCTGTCTCTGATTGTGAAGAGACTTGAACTTGATTACAGACCACCTTATCTACCTGCGTTTTTTGAAGGCAGATTAAAGCTTGGCTGTTATGAGAAGCTTATATCTGATCTTATTGGTAAAGGCTCAAAGGTTAAAAAGCTTGTAGAAAAGTACAGCTATCTTCTGGATTTGAATTTTGACTATCAGGAATCAGAGGATACCCTTGGACTTGTTTACATTTCCTGCAGAAACATTGAGAACAGAAAAGCAACAGGTACTTATTACACTCCATCCAAGGTTGTAGATAAGATTGTAAAGATTGTTCTATCCTCAGATTCATATCATCCGGGGGACAATCTTCTGGACCCATGCTGCGGAACCGGTAATTTTCTTTTAAAGCTTCCTTTCGAGGTTAAGGTTGAGAATATCTTCGGTAACGATATCGACGATATCGCTGTAACTCTGACCAGAATCAATCTTGCTCTGAAATACAAGCTTGATAACACTGATATTCTTTATAAGAACATAACCAACAGTGATTTTCTGACTGAATTTTCTAATCCAAGAATTACACATATTCTTGGTAATCCACCATGGGGTTATTCTTATACCAGTGAGGAAAAGAATGTCCTCAAGAATCTGTTTTCATCAGCCAAAGGCTCAACTATCGAATCTTATGATGTGTTTTTAGAGAAATCCATTATGCACTCTAAGAACGGAGGCACTATTACCTTCGTTATGCCTGAGGCTATCCTGAATGTAAAGACTCATTATCCGGTACGTGAGAAGCTTATTGAGAATACCTCAATTCTGTCATTAAACTATCTTGGAAATGCCTTTGACAAGGTCCAGTGTCCCTGCATCATTATGCAGCTTAAGAAGACTTCAAAGCCTATTTCCTGCATCAATATGAAGGTGACAGACGGTCAGCGCGAGTTTGTTATCAGAAAGGAAAGATATGTGGATTCACAGTATCTGAATTTCAAGACTGATGACAATGAGGAGCAGATTCTCTCAAAGATCTTCTCTTTGAATAACATCCGCTTCCTTAAGGATAATGCTCTGTTTGCTCTTGGTATTGTTACCGGTAATAACAATCTGTACATATCCAGCAGAAAGTCAGCCAATAACGAGGTTATTTTAAAGGGAGCTGATGTTTTCAAGTATCGAATTGATGCTCCAAAGCGTTTTATAACCTTTAATCCCGAGCATTTCCAGCAGGTTGCACCTGAATCAATGTACAGAGCAAAAGAGAAGCTTATCTACAGATTCATCAGCAATCATCTTGTATTTGCCTATGATGATAAGCAGACTCTGTCCTTAAACAGCAGCAATATTGTCATACCTCAGATTGAAGGACTGAGCATCAAGTATATTCTGAGCATTTTAAATTCATCAATCGCCCAGTTTATCTACGATAAGAGATTTAATTCAGTTAAGGTTCTGCGTGCCCATATTGAGAGTATACCTATCCCAATGATCTCCTATGAGGAGCAGAAACCTTTTATTAACCTTGTTGAAGAGATTATGGCATGCAAGGATAAGACTAAGGTAGAGACTCTTTATAGAAATCTCGACGCGATTATCTTCAGTCTGTTTAATCTTGATGAAAGTCAGAAGGCTCTGATTCTGGATGCCTGTGATATGACAAAGTTTCTATAGATCTAATCTGCTGTAGAGAGCTACAGCAGACATTCAATCAGCATTACTCTATGGAGGTGTTGTCTTCTGTCAGGGTAATGCTTTCTGTTCTGCTCTCGTTATTGCGCAGAATTTCAAAAGATAGTTTTCTTCCTGGTTTTGACTGTGAAATCAGATCGATAAGCTGACGGACATCCTCAATCTCAACCCCGTCGACCTTTTTGATGATATCGCCGATTCTTAAAATGCCAAATGCGGGTCCCTGAGGATCAATAAAGCCAACTGTTACACCTGAAGACTGTTCAAGTGAGCTGACCTCAGCATCTGAGATTCCCAAATATCCTCTTTCAACCTTTCCATGGGCGAGAATTTCATCAACAACCTTGGTAACCATTGAGGTAGGAACTGAAAAGCCGATACCGTAGGTATTCTCGGAGTTGAATGACGCGGTATTGATACCTATTAAAAGTCCCTGAGAATTGATTAAGGCGCCACCTGAATTTCCCTGGTTGATTGGCGCATCGGTCTGAATAAGCTCCTGCACACCCTGACGGATGTTCATCTGATCTTTGGTTAGAAGACCTGAGCCTGAGCGCGATAGGGCAGAGATAATTCCATGAGTTACAGTCTGTCCAAGGTTATTTGGGTTACCTATTGCAAGAACGATATCTCCAACCTTAGGATCTTTTTTGACCTTGTTGATAGGTGGCAGATCACTGGTTTCAACCTTCAGTACTGCAAGATCGGTTCTTCTGTCAGTGCCGACAACAAAGGCCTTGAAGATCTTGCCGTCACGTGTCTGAGCCCAGATTCCGTTATCAGGTTCATTGCCGGCTGTAACTACGTGATAGTTTGTTACAATAATTCCGTTCTTGTAGTAAACCACACCTGATGCAGAGGTGATGATATTGTTTGTGTCTGGTTTGGTGTAATCGTCGTTAAGCTGTGCCACGTATATATTTAGTACGGATGGTGCCGCTTTTCCCACTGCATATGAATAGCTGTCTACAGATACTCCGCTGGAGTAAATGAGATCACCGATCTTTTTTCCGGTGGAAGGATGAATAATCAGAACCACAGAACCTATGATAAGACCTGTAATTACAGGGATTAGAAAAGGTAACAGTTTCTTATTGATTTTCATAATAAAGCTCCTCAAATATGCATGAGGGAGTGAGTAATTGATCTTGGGATTACTATTTAATTTTAGAGGATTTTTTTGCGCTAGTAGAATATTATCAAAAAAAATCTGAGAAATATTAAATAACTCTAGTTTCCCACATGGAAATTTAAAACAAAACTAGATTCACTCTAGGTTTGATGCTCTTTAAAAACTTGTATTGATTTATTTTTGGGAAGAGGTGTAATTATAAGCAAAAAAAAGCTTATATATCTGATAGATACCGATGAAAAGGTGTGTTTAATATGTTATAATTTTATCTGCTAAAACAAAAAGTTAACATAAAAAAACACACCATGAATATGATACCTAAAAATACCTCTTCTAGCAATTTTACTGATACATTTTCTTCTCTTTTTTCTGTTCTTGGTCT
>NZ_FUXX01000029.1 GCF_900167015.1 Succinivibrio dextrinosolvens DSM 3072 | reverse complement strand
AAAGTGCAAAAGGAAGCCTGTTAAATCCTGGTAAGAATGTAAAAGCAAAGTCAGGACTTAACCGTTCAATTCTGTCTGAAGGCTGGGGTCAATTCTTTAAGATGCTTGAATACAAGCAGAAAAAGAGAGGTCATATCTTTTTACAGATTAACCCAAAGAATACCAGCAGAACCTGTCCTAAATGCGGTCATGTCTCAAAAGACAATCGCAGTACTCAGGCTCATTTCTGCTGTACGAACTGTGGATATACAGCTAATGCAGATGAAAATGCAGCGGGAAATATCCTAAGGGCCGGACTGGCCCGGATAGCACAGGAAGTGAACTCCAAAAGGAGTCAGCACTGTGAACTCTCTGAAGCTGAACAGTAATGTCAGCAGTAGGAATCCTCTTGCTTCATCAAGAGGAGGATGTCAAAGATTACTAACTCAACTTTTGCAGTTCAATACTAACTGATAAAAGTTATAAAGATGCTGTCTAGCACCACATTAAAACAACGTTTTTTAGATTAAATCGAAATGCAAAACTTGAGGTAAGTTACTTTACTAATTCAACTTGAAAGAAATAAATTACATGTAAAACAATTTAAAGATAATTTTTTTACTTCGATAAATAATAAAATCATGTTTAATTATTGCAAAATGTGATTAATGTCCTATACTTCGTTCAGCTGTTTAAGCATTTTCCCTTTTCTAACAATTGAAAAACACGGAGCGATTCAATTTACATGAAAAAAAGTCTGCTTTTATTATCTTTATTATCAGGTGTTGTCATTTCTTTAAGTGCAATTGCTTTAAATAACGATAATATGGGGAGCCTGCAGGACAGATGTAATCTTGGTGATTCAAGAGCCTGCTTTAAATTCGGAAGTGAATATAGAAATCATGTGTTGTCTCACGACAGCATCTCTTCAAATACAAAATCACATCATCCAGTTACAGTTCAATCTCTAGAAGAAGTCTGCGAATATCAGAATATGCACTCATGCATTAAAGCTGCATCCAGTTTTTCAAAAGGCCATATATAAAGGCATGTGTTTCTGTTAAAATACTCACAATAATAATTAACCTAATCGCAGAATCTGCGTTTTCAAGTCGTTTATTAAAGGATAAAACCTTCTATTATTTGAAGTAGAGTGGTTTGTCCTTTTGATTTTATTGGTTGCGACTTTAATAAAGATTAGAATATATGTCAGATATTATTAACGAGTATTCAATAAAAGACAGATTTCGTCAGTTCTATCCTGTAATTGTTGACGTTGAGACTGCAGGTCTTGATCCTAAGACCGATGCTCTAATTGAAGTTTCAATGATGACTGTTAAGATGGATGAGAAGGGCATGCTTGTTCCCGATGAGCAGTTCCATGCCAATATCAGACCTTTTCCTGGTTCTCTAATAAAACAGGCCAATATTGATTTCTTAGGCATTGACCCTTTTGATGAATCACGCAATCTTGTGTCTGAGGAAGAAGCTCTGATTCCGATGTTCAAGGCCATCTCCAAGAAGGTTAAGGCAAACAAGTGCAAAAGGGCAATTCTGGTAGGACATAACGGCTCCTTTGATTTAGGCTTTATTAAGGCTGCAACCGAGCGTTTAAACTATAAGCGTTCACCATTCCATCCTTTCTCTGTATGTGATACTGCATCCTTATCAATGCTTGTATATGGTCAGAGTGTTCTTGTAAAGGCATGTATTGCTGCAGGTATTGAGTTTGATCTTGATAAGGCTCACGGTGCTGAGTATGACACCAAAATGGAGTGTCAGCTTTTCTGCAAGATCTTCAACAAGTTCACAACCTTCTGTGGTGTACCTGAGCCTGTAACTGAAGAAATTGACTATACGAAATCTTCATCTGAGAGCTCTGTTGAAGAATCAAAAACTGAGTAACCTAAATATAGATATTCCTACCTCTAATCTAAGTGAATAAAAATAAAATCAAAATAGAGAGGGGGAGGAATATGCAGTACATAATGAAATCAATGCTAAAACACATTACTACTGTTCTGATCATAGTTGCAGTCTGTGTTGGTGGTTATACCTTTGCACAGCATGAGAATCTTATAAGTGATTCAAATGTTAAAGTAGAAGGCGTGTCAGATGATTTTACTCATAATCACATCCGTCCTGATGCTCCAAATTCTGTTAAAGGTGTTAAAAAGGTAGCCAAAGAAGGTGATTATGTACTGCTAAGAGGTGTTTTTGTAAGACGTGCAGACGCAGGAATCTATGAGTTCCACGACGATGCTGGAGACGGTCTGTTTGTAGACTTAGGTAAGAGCTTCGTTTTAAATGAGAGATTCTTTAATACCAGTGAGTTCTTTATCTGGGGAACAGTGAAGGACAATAACAAGTCCACAACCATTGAAGCAATCTCAATGTCAGCTAAATCCTTCCCTGTAACAAGCAGAATCCCTTAATGTAAAAATTGTATCATTCCTTCCAGTTAACAACCTCGAGAGCTTTTAAGTCAGGATGATTTAAAAGCTTTTCATTTGGATCAACTGCAAAGCGGTGAGTACACATCATCAGCATTGGCAGATCATTTATAGAATCGCCATATGCATAAGAGTCCTCTAAAGACAGATTATCTTTCTTTAATATTTCATTGATGCGCTTAACCTTATCTTCCTGATAAGGAACAATTCCGCACTGTTTTCCTGTAAGTCTGCCGTCTACCTTTTCCATAGGTGCTGCAATATAGTCGCTTATACCTAACAGTGACGCTACATGCTCAACAATATAATCACAGGTTGAGGTAACAATAAAGATACGATCTCCTCGTCTCTTGTGAAAATCCAAAGCTCTTTTAGCTCCGGGTTTTACAAGAGGAATTATTAAGTCACGAACAGTTTCATGCAGAACCTTATACTGTTCATCCTTTGACAGTTTTAAAAGGGGAGTTACAGCAAATCTTACAAACTCATTGATATCAAGAGAACCTTCAAAAAACTTCCTTTCACACTCGGATAGTTTTATTAGCATATCTGATGGAGCGATGCCAAGCTTAACAAAATGATGAAGAGTAATATCATTAGTATCTCCACCTACCAGAGTACCGTCCATATCAAAAAATGCCAGACTCACTTAGTCCTCCTCGTAATCATGAGTTGTTTCTGTCTTTACTTCTAAAGGTTTTATTAAATCCTGTTCTGAACATTCACCAGATATGAAATCAAAGGTCTTCTTCATATCAAGATTAGGGAACTCAAAACGGTATCTCCAGGTTACATACGAATCGGAGTGATTGATAATAACCTTTGTTCTGGTAGCAAAGCCAAGCTGAATTAAAAGACTGCCAAGCTGCTTGCCCTTAACATCAGTATCAATTGAATCTGAGAATAAAGGATCCTGACCATCCTTACCATAAAGCCAGGATAAGTTCCTAGGATTATTTATAAGAGCATTCTTTAGAAAATCGTATTTTCCTGAAGCTGAATATGGCAGCAGTTTGCCGTTGTTGGTCATACAGTGAGCAATACAGGCAGGGCACAGCATCTTAGGACAGTTCGGATTGTAAAGCTCATCATTATCAGCAAATAAGAATCCGCCATAGCACTGTTCCAGCATATCAAGATACTCTTCAGAAGATATCCTCATATTCTCACTGAATTTTTCAATCTCTTTTTCATATACCTCTTTTACATCTTCACGTGTAAAGCCAAATAAAGCTGCAAACATTGGCTCTGATGAAAGATCATAAACCAGAGGCAGACCTTCAGAGGTCTCAGATGCTAATGAGAAATTGATATGACCTGATAACAGACACCATTTAACAGTACGGTTAGAATATTTGATGACATTGAGCATATCAAGATAATCACAGACTGACTCCTCACACTGTTCATGCTCAAACTCTGAAGCAACCATAAATGGAACATCATAGTTATCAATCAGAATTGAAATCTTGATGGAAGGGTACTTCTTATTTAGCTCATGCAGAAGCTTATCAAAATAAGCCTTAGGAGTCTGGTATGGATCAATATGAGATTCAATATGGTTGATCCAGAACTGCTCCTGCAGAATATCCAGAAGACCTTCAGAGAATTCCTTTGGATTTTTTGCCTTTAGATGTTTGAAATCCAGGCTTAAGACTGGTCTCTTTTTTACATTGTAAAAGGTTTTGATGGCATCAATCTCATCTGCTACCAGAAGATCCTGAGATGAGGCATTCTTGTTGATTTCATCAATAGAACTCTGATCTGAAAAATCGTCAGCTTTCTCTTCCTTTTTCTCTGAAACCAGATCTTCAATATAGTTCTTGATATCATCAAGAATAGAGGTTTCCTCTTTTGCTTTAGCTTCTGAATCCTCAGCTGTAATCTCTGGAGCTTCTTCTACCTTTGTTTCCTCTGCTTTTTTAACTGAATCTTCTTTCAGTGTGGAATCTGCTGAGGTGGTGTCTGCTGCTACTCCCTGATTAAAAAGATTATTCTGTTTACTCTGATAAGTAGTGATTATCTTTGGAGTGGTATTGATGCTAAGCTCATTATCGTTCTCATTATCCATTTTAATAAGGTTCTGAATGGACTGAGAAATCAGAGACAGTCCAAAGCCACGAGGTCTAATCATCATAAAGATACCAGGTGAACCTAGGCCGTCATGGTCTTCCATAACAGAGATAAGCTTAAAAAGCATATCAGCTTTATCTTTATATACCTGATCGGATAAGACTAAATCGGAGAGAGTAGAGTATACCTGAGAATTTGAATTCATAGATGACCACCATGATTCATTGGGTGGGATTTCAACCGATTCGCGGTACCTTGTATAAAGACCCTGGCTGCTTCCTTCCGAACCTGACCAATTAAACCTTCAACAAGTACGCGAGGGCTGAAACCCCATAAAGCCTTTGTATTTTAAAAGAAAAAAGGTCTAATTGCAAGAGTAAATCACGGTAGAAAAAAGAATATAGCTTATATAAGCCAATCTCTTGGGACACATTCAATGACAATTAAGCATAGAATTTATAGAAAAAACAAGAAAACTCTAGAAAAGACAGGAGGTCTGCAGCTAATAGAGCAGAATAAAAGTTAAATGATAATTAAAGAAAAAAAGAAATACCGGACATAAAAATACCCTCATTATCTTTACCGCACAATTTAGAAAAAGCATTGCAGATAAAAAATGAATGAAGGTATCTTTCTAAAGATTAAATCTCTCAGAAGATAATCTATTAAGCCTTCTTAGGTGGGATTAGACCAACCTGAAGATCTTCTGCTGTATAGATGTGCTCACCATCAACATAAACCTTGCCATCAGCAATGCCCATGATCAGCTGACCACGCTCAATAACCTTCTTTAAATTAATTTCATAGGTAACAAGCTTAGCGTGATCTAAAACTTCGCCCTTGAACTTAACTTTGCCAACACCTAGAGCACGGCCTTTACCAGGACCACCTCTCCAGCCCAGGAAGAAGCCTACAAGCTGCCACATAGCATCTAGGCCTAAACAGCCAGGCATAACAGGATCTCCAGGGAAGTGACACTGGAAGAACCATAAATCCTTGGTAATATCCAGCTCAGCCTTTACATAGCCTAAACCAAATTCACCACCTTCATTCTGGATATCGGTGATTCTGTCAAACATCAGCATGTTTGGTGCAGGAAGCTGACTGTTACCTGGTCCGAATAATTCACCACGGCTGCAAGCTAAAAGATCGTTCTTATCAAAAGAGTGAATATTTCGCTCTAATAATGAAGGCATTATGTATGCTCCTAAATTATATAAAACACTATATAAGAATCTTTAAAACTACTGCATATCTTATCTGCAGTCTTCTTCATAAGATTATAAATCCGTAACATTATACAGCAAAAGAAAGAGTGTTTTCAGATTTGTTAGCTGTATAAGCAATAAAAGAGTATTTATGTATGCTTTAAATAGCAAAAAGCTGAATCATACGACTCAGCTTTTCAAATAGTCTCTTTTGTTATTACTATCTGGTACCGAATACCACAATAGTCTTACCATGGGCGGTAATCAGATGATCCTCTTCCATCATCTTCAGAATACGACCAACGGTCTCACGGGAACAGCCAACAATCTGACCGATTTCCTGACGTGTAATCTTAATCTGCATACCATCAGGATGAGTCATAGCCTCAGGCTGATGAGCCAGATTAACAAGAGTCTTAGCAATACGACCGGTAACATCCAGGAATGCCAGGTTACCAACCTTAGCAGAGGTTGCTGACAGACGACGTGAGATCTGAGCGGTCAGACGCATCAGAATTTCTGGATTTACCTGAACTAACTGCTTGAACTTGCTGTATGAAACCTCAGCAATTTCACAAGATGTCTTAGCCTTAACCCAAGCGGTACGCTTTGGATTCTCTGACTCATCGAAAAGACCTACCTCACCGATGAAGTCACCCTGATTCAGATAGCTTAGGATCATTTCATGACCGTCTGAATCTTTAATTAAAACAGCAACTGAGCCTTTTGAAATGTAGTATAAGGTTTCAGCTTTCTCGCCAGCGTGAATAATTGTGCTCTTAGCAGTGTACTTGTGAATGTGGCACTGACTTAAGAACCAACTGATAGTAGTGTCAGTTTGTGGTTTTATAATAGGAGACATCTTTTTTTACTCTAAAATAGCCAAATTAAAAAAAATAAATTCAACTTAGAATTCATATTAAGGTTATGCCCAGCAATCAAAGCTGTAGAGGCATGAACCGCTAACTAAATAATGAGCTCTGAAGATATTTTCATTATACATATGTAAATATTTTTTTGTTAAAGCTTAGGCATATTTAAACTGAGATTTTGTATATATAGTGACTTAATTCACGATTTTATGAATTAGCTTTTGAAAATATTGTAAATTGTACTATACAAAAATTAATTTTCAGAACTGAATATCGGAAGGGTGCTTCATTTTGGTACCCCGGAAGTGAATCCGCTATTCTTGACTCCTTGAACCAGTGTGTTCAAGTTTGGCATCAGATGACTACTTAGGCTTCCGCGGGCAATCCGGGCCTGCACACCATAATCAGGAAGACACCAATGTCTGTAGATATCGGCTCAGGGTACAAATAACTTGATCGCACCCCAGGGAATTCTGTGGTAAATGCTTACCGTAAATCTATGCTAACAGATTGTTTTATCAAAAACAATTTTAAATTCTCTGCCAGCTTCATATTGTTTCTTTTACTAAACATCCACCTATATATAAGTATAGGTCATGATACAAATGTATAGCTTTAATCAGGAATTTTTCTTATTAAAATTTGATATGTAACAAAACATTACAAATCATCATTTACGAAATCAGGCATACCGTCTGTAATAACAATAATACCTTTTCTAAAATTTCTAAGGCGTGGCTTTCATTTATCCTGGTTTATATAATAGATGTTGCTGCTCTGTACTATTCTTAACAGATGTAAAGCATACATTAAGACTTAACGTTCATAGACTGGAACTCAGGACAGGGAGTTATTAAATAAAAGAATAAATAATCAGCGTGAAAACAGCAGCACAATGGCAATAGAGAACATGGCAAGAACAATCATTAAAAGGAATTTGTTTACAGTTGCCATGGTTTCGCCTAATTTGGTGTATCTTGCGATATATCTCTGTCTTGCAAGATACGCATCCTCTGGAGTTGTATACACACCAAGCTCATCGCCTAAGGGAACATTGTCAGCATAGGCCTTATCAATCAGCATACGAAACTTAATTCTCATCCTGGCTTCATTTGCCTCTTTAAAGCCAAGTGTTTTCAGATAAGCTCTTGAGAATTTCTCTGGCTCTTTTGCATTTAAAATATCTGCAATCTCTTCGCGCTTGAAATCAGAATCAAAAAAACACCTAAGAGAGTATCTGAGATAGTTAAAATCCATTTGTAAGTTAATCCCTGCTGTTGTGTCTGCGACAGATACATGCTCAAATTAGTCATGTAACCAATATAATCAGTATAACAATACATCATTATATCTGTATATAGTTCTACACCATTATATATAAAAGGCTGTATACCTTTTGGATATACAGCCTCACAATTTAATGCTTCAATAGAACTAGATCTGCTCTGGAACCATCTTGATGTGGCCGCATGGACATTCCTGTGCACATACACCACAGCCCTTGCAGTAGTCGTAATTAAATTCGTATCCCTTGCCAGGACCTAGCTTAATTACAGCGCTGTCTGGGCAGACACCGTAGCAGTTGTCACATTCCATACAGTTACCGCAGGATAGACAGCGACGAGCCTCAAATACAGCATTCTCTTCGGTCAGACCAATCTGAACCTCATCGAAGGTATTTGAACGACGTGCAGCCTCAAGCTCTTCACGTACCATCTTAGGCGCATCTGTATAGTACCAAGGATGCATATCCTCAAACTTAGCGATTTCATGCTTCTCTGGCTTCTTGTAGGTCTTGCCGTTCAGATAAGCATTTACGCCGCGGGCAGCATTCTTACCCATACCGATAGCGCGGGTTACTGTTCTGTCTGTGCTTGCACAGTCACCAGCAGCAAATACGCCCTCAATAGAGGTCATCATGGTTTCCTGATTTACTACAACGCTATCCTTTTCCATTTCAAGGTTAGACAGCTTTGACAGTACTGACTTATCAACATTCTGACCAATAGCCAGAACAACAGCATCTGCAGGTAACTCCTCAAACTGACCGGTTGGCTTTGGTTTTCCGTTCTCATCCAACTCCATCTTCTCAATCTTTAGAGAATCCTTTGATGCTGATGCAATGGTTGATAGCCACTTAACCTGAATGCCTTCCTCGATAGCTGCATCCATTTCTTCTTCGTTTGCAGGCATCTTATCACGGTTACGACGGTAAACAATGATAGGTTCTGCACCGATACGACGTAATGAACGAGCAACGTCAACAGCAGTATTACCACCACCGTAAACAGCAACACGACGAGCAATCTGAATATCACCGGTGGTCTCAATCTGACCTAGAACTGACAGTGCGTTCAGAACTGAGGTGGTATCGCCCTGAGGAATATCAACATTGGTTGAAATTGAAGCACCAAGACCTAGGATTACAGCATCATATTTGCCGTTCTTCTTCTCTGCCTCAATGTCCTCAACCTTACGGCCGCACTCAATGGTTACGCCCATATCGGTAATGCGCTTGATTTCAGCATCCAGAATATTACGAGGTAAACGATATACTGGAATACCGTAACGCATCATACCGCCGGCCTCTTTACCCATTTCAACGATGTGAACGGTGTGACCGAAACGACGTAGGTGATATGCAGCAGAAAGACCTGCAGGACCTGCACCAACAATCAGAACCTTCTTGCCGGTTTCACGGGCAGGGCGCTTGAATGACAGGTTGTGCTCCAAAGCGTAGTCACCTAAGAAACGCTCAACAGAGTTGATACCAACGCTCTCATCTAAGAAGCCACGGTTACACTTGCCTTCACAGGTGTGGTAACAGACACGGCCCATACATGCTGGCATTGGGTTCTCTTCAGTTAGAATGCGCCATGCGTGCTCGTAGTCACCTTCAGCAGCATAGTACAGCCACTGCTGGATGTTCTCACCTGCAGGGCACTGATTGTTGCAAGGTGGCAACTTGAACACATTAACAGGACGCAGAGTACGCCATGAACCAGTATGATTCTGTAAGGAAGTAGCTGGATCAAGGGTAACAGCGAAAGCTTTATTCATCATGATTAACTATCTCCTTTAAACAGCTGAGCTACGCTCGTAAGCCTGAATTGCTACTGGTGTATGCTCTGAATCACCATCATCTAACAGACCGAAATTCTTAATGTTGGCATCACACAATGCCTGCAGTCTTGCAACAACATTTGGATCAGCCTTCTTGCCGGTCAGATGAGCATATCTGCGCTGCAGCTTCAGATAGTTTAGAACTGGCTGCTTCTGACGAATCTTACGTACAGAAGTAATCTTGCCGTATTCAGCCTCGTATACAGGGAAGAAACCAGTCTCCATTGCCATACGAGCTGCGGTAACTGTTGCATTTGATGCTAAGCCCCAGCCTAGAGGACATGGAACCAGAATCTCAATGTAACGGGCACCGTGGAATGACATAGCCTTGGTTACCTTGTACTCAAGATCACGCAGATCAGCTACAGTTGCAGTTGCTACGTAAGGAATACCGTGAGCCATAGCAATCAGAGGTACATTCTTACCTTTACCCCAGTCAGCGCCTGGATGTTCACCAACCAGCTGAGTGGTAGCGGTTCTTGCTGATGGAGGAGTTGCTGATGAACGCTGAACACCGGTGTTCATGTATGCTTCGTTGTTGTAGCAGATGTAAAGAACATCATCGTTACGCTCGAACATACCTGACAGAGGACCAAAACCGATATCGGTGGTACCACCGTCACCGCCCTGTGCAATAACACGTGGAACTACTGAGTCACCGTGCTTCTTTGCAAGAACAGCTGCAGCAGCTGCAAGTCCTGAACCTACAGATGCGGCATTACCGAACAGAGAGTGAACCCATGGCAGCTTCCATGCTGATTCTGGATATGGAGTTGAGAAAACTTCAAGACAGCCGGTAGCATTAACCAGCATAATCTGTCCGTTTGTAGCCTTCATAGCAGCATCAATCGCATATCTTGCGCCTAATGCCTCACCACAGCCCTGACAGGCTCTATGACCTGAAATCAAGCTGTTGTTACGATCCTCTGATGCCTGATTTGTACGCATAGCAGGATTTAACATACGGTTACCAACAGTGTTTGAACCTGTCTGGTAGAATTTAATCTTTTCTAACATTGTACTGTCTCCTGCTTAACCCTTGACTGAGTCTTCTAAAACTGACTGACCTAGCGGACCTTTAGGGAAGGTTACACCTTCTGCTTTCTTTGTGTAGCCGTTCAGTACATCAGCGTCGATGTCAAACCAGGTGAATTCCTCAGTAAACTTGCCTGCAAGAGCATCCTTTACGATACCGTTGATGGTGGTACCGAAGATAGGACGGCCACCTAAGCCTGCAACAACAGTCTTGATATCGCAGTTCTTGCCTTCCATAGCACGCTTAACTTCAGGGCAGATAATACCGCGGGCACCAAATGAGAATGCTCTCTCAAGGCAGATTACCTGCTTGGTGTCACCGATTGCCTCTGCAACCTTCTCATATGGGAATGGACGGAATGACTTTAAGGAGATGATACCGACATTGATACCCTCAGCCTTTAATCTGTCAATCTCATCCTTAGCAGTACCAACAGTAGAACCCATGATGATGATCTTAAGATCAGCGTTCTCACAGTTGTAGCACTCTAGGATACCGCCTGACTTAGAACCGGTTAGAGCACGATATTCCTGTGTTACTTCCTCAATAACCTTAAGAGCCTTTGCCATCTTACGCTGCTGAAGGAAACGAACCTCGGTAAATGCCTCTGGTCCAACCATAGCACCGATAGATACAGGCTCCTTTGGAGTCAGATATTCTTTTGGCTGATACTCACCCAGGAACTTGTCAACAGTCTCCTGCTCTGGAATATCCAGTCTCTCAAAAGCGTGAGTTAGAACGAAACCATCCATACATACCATAACTGGAAGACCAACCTTCTCGGCAATCTTAAATGCCATGATATGAGTATCAACAGCGTCCTGGTTTGACTCGCAGAATAACTGCAGCCAGCCTGAATCACGCTGTGACAGAGAATCAGAGTGATCGTTCCAGATGTTGATAGGGCCACCGATTGCACGTGATGCAACGGTCATAACAATTGGAAGACCTAAGCCTGATGCTGAATAGATACCTTCAGTCATGAACAGCAGACCCTGAGATGCTGTAGCTGTATAGGTACGGGCACCGCCAACGGAAGAACCGATAGCAACAGACATTGCAGAGAACTCTGACTCAACATTTAAAAAGTCACAGTCCTTTAGGGTACCGTTTTTAACAAACTTACCTACATTTTCAACAATGTGAGTCTGTGGAGAAATAGGGTAGGCACATACAACGCCAGGACGGCATAAGGCAACAGCCTCAGCTACACCTAATGAACCTTCGATTTGCTTTAGCATTATAGAACTCCCTTAATATAGTTGTATGCAAGGGCAGCGGTTTCAGCATTAGCATCACCAACCTTACCTGGATATCTTTCCTGGAATGCCTTCTGTACAGATTCCAGCTTCAGGATATCTGTTACAGCAGCTAAAGCTGAAAGCATTGGAGCACCTGGTAGAGGCTTACCAATCTTCTGCATAGCAAAATCAGTTGCAGGAACTGTAAATACGTGACCCTTAGGTAACATCTTTACTAATTCTGGTACAACAACTTCTGGTGCATCTTTTGAGTTGATAATTGCATATCCGTTTGGATCAAGTCCACCGAATACATCAACAGATCCTAAAAGTGTCTTATCCTGAACAAGAACAACTCCTGGCTGCTGAATTGGCTCGTGTGTACGTATTTCTTTATTATCAATACGAGCATATGCAACCACTGGAGCGCCGGTACGCTCAGAACCGAAGCTTGGGAAAGCTTGTGCATGATGACCTTCATAGAATGCTGCAAGAGTCAGCATTTCAGCTGCGGTCACTACACCTTGGCCTCCACGGCCATGTAATCTAATTTGAAGCATTAAGGCTCCTCGTTTGCAGTGTATGTAAAAAAAAATTGGTTCCCTGAAGAAACCGTCAAGATAATTTTAGTTATAAATAAAAAATTAACAAATGCCTGAAAATTTATTGACAAAAATAATGAAAATATGTCTAAAAATGAAAATTCAAAAATTTTTTATTAACAACTTGAAATATAAGGCTTACATGCAATTCTAAAATGTCAGAACAGGGCATAAAATGCGATTAATATCTAAAACTGAAGTTGTAATTTGCAATTGATTTGCAAATGCGAATAACAAATATATTTATCACAAAAATACCTATAAAGGCTTACTCAGATTAGGTTTTCTTCTAATTAGTGTATGCTAATTAAATTATTCGTTTTTTTTCGTTTTTGACAAATTTAAAAAAAATAGTATTATTAAACTAGGTTTATAAATGTTATTTAAGTTGCACCAAAATGGTTGATACATCGCTTACAATTACCTCCCGACAGATCCGTGAACAGAATCTTCAGCTGGTTCGTCAGGCTCTTCATGATGAACAGGTCTGTACCAGTTCAAAGCTAAAGGAGCTCACAGGACTTTCTGTCGTAACTCTAAACAAGATCATTTCGCTTCTGATTGCTTCAGGAGAGGTTCTGGATGCAGGCAAGGTCAATATGCCTAACGGCAGACCAGCATCCACATACAGATTCAACGAAATGAACAAGCTGATGCTGATTCTTTCCATATATAAAAGATCAGGCAACAAATATGTCGGCTATTCAGTACATAATCTTTTTGGAGAGTGTATTGAAAGAAAAGAGGAGCTTATCGAGGAGTCTGATTCAATTCAGACCAATGAGCTTAAGATCGGTATGGAACGTTATATAAGCAGACACCCTAAGATCTCAGTAATCGGTGTTTCCATGCCATCTGATGATGTAGGCGGTCGAGTCGGTAGTGCTATTCGTCATGACAGCCAGTCAAAACGACTTTCATCTCATTTGGAAAAACAGTTTAATATTCCCGTTTTCTTTGAAACTGATATTAACGCGGCTACTCTTGGCTGCTATAAGCGCTGCAAGAATCAGGAGTATGTAAGTGGAGTCATTCTGGTTCCAGGTAAAATTCCAGGCTGCGGCTTCTGCTATAACGGAGCAGTATTAAGAGGAAAGGATGGTATGGCAGGTGAAATTCGATATTTCCCTATGTATAACGATATCGGTGTGCTGCCATCTGAATCCATGCAGGCAGATGATCTTGCCATCAGAACCATCAGAGCCGTGATGTGCGTTCTAAATCCTGGCTACATGGCAATCTATTCTGAAACTCTGAGACCGGGATTTATTGACAGACTTAAAAAACAGCTTGGTACACCTGCTGAGGAGGCGTTACTTCCTAAGATTGAGATTACAGACAATCTTCGTGAGGATACTGTATCTGGCATGGTAAGTCTCTGTCTTGAGGCATTAAAATAGTTTATCCATGCAGATTCTCAGGAAAATCTGCTGATGGATAAATTATGTCTTTATGCTCTATTTCTAATAGAATAACTATACATATAGTCATCTTTGTTATAAAATTAAGACAATTGATATAGTAACATTCATGAGATAGGGCAATTTTACTTTTCTCCTGTCTGTTTATGTTCTAATTCTTAATTTGTAAATAATAGCTCAACTGTAAAGCTCTTTATAAAAGGAACAGTTTTTATGGTAAAAAAAGACGTTAATGTCCAGAAATCAGATAAACCTGAAATGGCTCCAAACAAATGGAGCAGAAGAAGACGTATGGAGTTTATTGATTTTCGTCTAAGTGTAGAGGGCAAAATCAACCGTTCAGATCTTGTTAATTTCTTTGGTATTTCTGTACCTCAGTCTTCACTTGATTTCTCTTACTATCGTGAGCTGGTTAAAAACTGTAAGCCTTCAAGAGAGAATCTTCGTTACGATGTTCACAAGAAGCTTTATGTCCGTACAGAAGACTTCAAACCAGTCTTCCCGGATGAGTGTTCACCAGATCTGTTCTTAGAGGATCTTGCTTTAATTGCCCGTGATTCATTATCAGATTCACGTAATTTCTTTAATGGCAGATTCCCTGTAGCCGCATCTACTCTGGTTCCACCAAAGAGAAGAGTTGATGCCAAGCTGTTATTCAATCTGATTGATGCTATTAACGAGCACATGGCAATGCACATTGTCTACATGTCTTTATCTCAGGGTAAATACATGGACTATCTGATTGCTCCGCACTCCTTTGCCTATGATGGCTACAGATGGCATATCAGAGCCTACTGCTATGACAGACATGAATTCCGTGACTATGTTCTATCAAGAATCAAGTCTGCAGATACACCAAAGATCATGGCACCAAATGACCGTTTTCCAGATCCTCTTGGCAACGGTTTCAGAGAGGTTGGAACCGATGGCGCATCTGATGCTGACTGGAACGAGAAGGTAGTATTAAAGCTAAAGATTAACCCTGAGCTTAGTGATAATGAAAAGAATGCCTTAGCGCTGGATTACGGTATCGGCAAGAACGGTTTTATCGAGCATGAGGTTCGTAAGGCTCTGCTGTTTTATGCTGTAAGAAATCTAAAGCTAACCGAGGATTATAAAAAACTACCGGCAATTGAAAGACAGCTTGTTCTGGATAATGAAAAGGAAATTTTTTCATTATTAAAGACAAAATAAAGAGATCTGTATACCTGTGCCGGAATTCTTATATTAGAATACCGGCACTTTTTAATTTCTCTTATTTTGGTTCTGCAAAATGAAATCTTCAAAGTTATCCTATTTTGTTTATGTTTTCACATTGGGAATGCTTTGTGCCTTTGCTCCAATGTGCTCTGATCTGTATCTTCCATCCATGCCGTCAATCATGGATTATTTTCAGACCTCACCATCACTTGTTCAGTCATCTTTAACCGCATCTTTTTTAGGTCTGGCAATAGGACAGCTTATAATCGGCCCATTATCAGATGCCTACGGCAGAATACTGCCTTTATATGTATCACTGGTTATCTTTACAGTTACTTCATTCTTCTGTGCCATCTCTGATTCAGTGATTCTTTTTATTGTAATGAGACTCTTTCAGGGAATATCTGCTGCAGGCGGAATTGTTCTTACACGATCTATTGCCTGTGATAAGTTCAAGGGCAATGAGCTTACAAGCTTTATGGCATTTTTAATGTCCATAAACTCATTGGCACCTATTCTTGCTCCTATCATAGGATCCTTTATCATAAGCTTTGCTCCATGGCAGGTTATTTTCTATGTACTTGTTGTATGGGGCATTCTCCTTATCATTGCTACAAAGCTTTTTGTACCAGAATCACTTCCTGTGGATAAAAGACAGGAAAATATCAGGGCATCTCTGCTTTTGATAAAGGTTGAACTCTTAAATCCAAAGTTCATGCTTGTAGCTTTATCACTTGCCTCAATCATGGGAGGTTTCTTCTCATATCTTGCAGCATCTCCATTTGTCTTTCAGGTAGTCTACGGCATGACTCCTTTTGAGTACTCATGTACCTTTGCATTTATCTCTATCTGTATTTCAATTACCGGTGCTACAGCAGGAAGAGTTTCCCGTCGCTTCGGAGAGGAGAGAGTTGTTAAAGGTGCATATCTGATTATGTTCACTGCAGCAGCTTTAATGCTCATAGAAGCTTTGGTGGTGCCATCAAATTATATCTTTGTGCTTTTAACACTTGCAGTTTACTGCAGTATGATGGCTGTTTCTCAGGCTGCAGGCTTTGGAATTGTCATGAGCTATAAGAAAGGTGGTGCAGGAGCAGCTTCAGGCTTATTTGGTGTTCTGTATTTCCTGTTTGGCTCCATGGTCTCTCCTTTCGTAGGAATAATGGGAGAGAATTCAATGTTGCCACTTGGTATAAATCTGCTATCATGTGTCATTGTTGCTATTATTCTTTTGAAAATAGCATTGTCTGAAAGGAACAAACATGAAAAAACTGCTTAAAACTATAATTACTGCAACTCTTTTAGCAAGCTCTGCTTCATATGCTGCCCCAATTGACGCTGATACTAAAAAGGAAATTGAAGCTATTATCGATGATTATGTATCCAATCATCCAGAGATCATAATCAACGCCATGAAAAAGCTTGAAAGAGATGAGCAGCTTAAGACTCAGCAGGCCTTTTTGGACATTATCAAAGATTACAGAGCCTCAGACAGACATCCTTTCTTAGGTAAGAAGAATTCAAAGCATTATATTATTGAGTTCTTTGATTTCAACTGTGGCTACTGCAAGGTTATGGAGCCCTTTTTTGAGAAAGCTCTAAAGGAATATGAGCTGCAGATTATATATGTGAATATTCCTGTAATCAGAGCTGAATCTGCTCAGCTAGCCTATTTAGGACAGGCTCTTTATGACACCGATCCTAATATGTATTTCAAGTTCCACAAGCACTTTATGACTCCGGACAATAAAAAGGCCGACGAAGAATCTGTAAAGGCACTTTTCAAGAATATAGGTGCTGATTATGACGCTGTGGTTAAGAAAATTTCATCCTCAAAGAACACTATTGATGAGAATATAAAGGACAGCTTTAAGCTTAAGATTTCAGGAACACCTTACCTGATTATTGATGGTCAGGAGATCCGTGGCGCTATTACCAGTTACGATCAGCTAAAGTCAGTTTTGAAATAGTTTATGAATTATCTGTTAATTCTAGTTATAGCAATTCCTGTTCTGTTTATAATAGGCACGACCTATAATGCCTTAAAAGAGCAGAAACGACTTGAAGAAGGACCTTTAAAGGAAATTCTTGCTCAGAGAGAACAGGAAAAGAAACTCGCTCTTAAGAATTCTTCTAATAAAAACAATAAAAATACAAATACCAAAAATTCACCTTCCGAATAAAAAAATAACAAATTCACCCTATGATATTTGTGATATACGGCATTTTATAGATAAATATTATAAAAAAAAGTGATTATAAGCCGTTAATTAATTAGATTTTTTTTGAAATCTTAGATCCTATTAACTATAAAAAATATAGACATGTCTGTTTGATTATTATTGGAGTTTTCTAATGAAATTAGTTAAGCTGCTTTCCTGTAGCACAGTTGCTGCAATGATGTTTATTGCACCACAGGTTCACGCCTACAAAGTCGGTTTAGCTATGCCAACACAGAATGAAGACCGTTGGTATAACGAGGGTGTGTTACTTCAGAATAAGCTGAAAAATGCCGGTTTTGACGTTGAATTGTTTTATGGTGGAGACGGCGATATTGATCTGCAGAATAAACAGATTATCCGTCTTACCAATTTAGGTGTAAATGTTCTGGTTGTCGGTGCCATTGACGGTGCTGCCATGTCAGACTCTCTTGGTTTTGCAAAATCAAAGGGCGTAGCTGTTATCAGCTATGACCGTCTGATAACCAAGACACCAGCAGTATCCTACTATGCAACCTTTGACAATGAAATGGTTGGCCATATGCAGGGCAAATATCTTGTAGACAAGCTAAATCTTGCTACTACCTCTACCCCTAAGAATATTGAGCTATTCTATGGATCCTTAACAGACAATAACGCTAGATTCTTCTGGAAGGGCGCTATGGATGAACTCAGACCATACATTCAGAGCGGTCAGGCTGTAATCAGATCTGGTCAGACCACTCCTGAGGAGGTTAATACTCCTGACTGGTCAACCACTGAGGCCAACAAGCGTATGGGCGAACTTATCGAAAAAGTTGGATATGGTCCAGGCAAGACCCGTTTAGATGGTGTTCTCTGTCCTGCTGACTGTATTTCATCTGGTGTTCTTTTCGCTTTAAAGCGCAATGGCTATGATTCATCTAATATGCCTGTAGTAACAGGACAGGATGCAGTTCCTGAGGCTTTGGACAGTATTGAAAATGGCGAGCAGGCTATGACTATTTTCAAGAACCCAAATGAGCTGTGCAACACTATCGTCAGCATGGTAACCAACATGTCAAAGGGACAGCCGGTTGAAATCAACGATACCTCCACCTATGACAATGGTGCCAAGATTGTTGACACCTATCTGTGTATGCCTGAGCTGATTGATAAATCAAATGTAGCTAAGGCAAGACGCTAGTATATTTTCAAAGATATGATAGAGCACACTGTCTAGTCCTTAGAAGTGTGCTTTTCTTTTATGTACAGACTGAGACATAAGACAAATCGATGATACATGGATATAGCTTTTGTTCTCAAAAATTACAATTACATGATTTTAAAGCATTAACTGGCACTATTATTGCTTATACTTAATTAGGTATGAATTTTTCCTTAAGAATTCCTCTAAGTCAGGTTTGATTATGAAGATAAACAGCGTATTGAAATACCTTTGTTTAGCCATATCTGTTGCAATTTCAACCGGTTATGGGCAGATAAGGTACAGTGCCCCTATGGAGCCGCAGGCGGCAAAAAAGCTCTGGTCAAATGAGACCAGCCGCATTGCCTGTCGTCTTATCTTTGACATTCCATCCTATGGTTTTGCCAATTTTATGACATACGGCGGACGTGATCTGCGTTCAGCCATGACTCTTCATCCAAAGCTTGGAATAGGGCAGGCATCTTCAATGAGATTTATAGCTGCAAAGCCTGACTGGAATTCATCAGGAGCAGAAAGATTACTGGGAAAAATCGATTTATACGCCGGATTTAACCCATATATCGGACCTACCTTATCCTGGAAGCTGCTCTCAGAGCTTGACCATGGTAATCAGATTTTAATGCCTTATACAGATAAGAAGCTGGCATCAGGTGAGAATATTGTTCCAACCTTAAATCCTCTGGGCTTTAAGGAGGCCTACAAGAAATATCTTTCCTGTCAGGAACAGCTTATCAGAGTCAACTATAATGATATCCGCATGATGCCTCTGGTATTTAAATATCAGTCAACAGAGCTTACAGCTAAATCACAGGATATGCTCAACGATCAGGTTGAATACTTAAAGTATGACAAATCAATCATCAAGATAAGCATCAGAGCGTATGCCTATGATATGTCTAAGGCTCAGGATAATATCAATCTTGCCAAGGACAGAGCTGATGCACTTAAAAAGGCATATACCGATATCGGTATTAAAGATGACATTATTGAGATTGTTCCATTCAATGCTTTAACCTTAAACACCAAGGATGAGAATCCTATATCCAATGAGGCGGCAACCTCACGAAATGCACTGATTTCTCTTGAAAGAGACAATGCAATGATAAACAAGGATATGGAGGTAAATATTCCTGATGTAGGTGCTGATACCGGAGATGGTGACTAGTATTTGGATTATTTCAAAAAAAACAAAGAAATTTTAGAAAAATCAGAATAATAACTTAAAATTGAAATAGATAAAAAAAGGTAATGCTCAGGATCTGACATGGCTGGCAAGAAGAAAGAGAAAAAAGTAAAGGATAAGAGACCGTTTAAGGAGAAATTCAAAAGCTTCCTCTCCAAGAATAAGATCCTTCTTATCATCTTTTCCATCATTCTGCTATTGGGTGGTGGTGTTGGACTTATTGTCACAGGATATCTTGAGTATAACCGCGCAACCCGAGAGGCTTACGTTGTTGCAGGCATGAAGGCCATGGAGGATGGAAACTTCCATAAAGCGCAGTCACTGCTTTTAAAGGCAACCTATCTTAAGGCTCCAGAGGCTTACCCATTTTTAGCCTGGCTAAGTGCCAAGTCAGGCAATTTCACCAAGGCTCTTGACTACTGTCGTGAGACAGCCAAATATCCAGAGATTCATGGCTCCTACGAGGTAATGGGATATCTTTCTTTACTAGGATATGGTAATGCTCAGGGAGCTGGCTCTGCTCTGTTCTTCTTTGATGAGGCTATGAAATCCTACTCAGAGGAGTATTTAAAGAATCACAATCCTCTTTTATCCATGTACGAAAAATCCATCAGTCTGTGTATGAACAAGCAGGATTATATCCGCATGGTGGATGAGGCTCAGAAAAAAGGCTCTACAATTGCGCTTTTATATCGAGGGGATCTGGACTTTTTAGGTGAGGAGAATGATCTCTCCCCAAAGAGTGCGGCTAAATCCTGGGAGGATGCAAAAAACAGCGGCATTTTAGAGGCTCAGACAAGACTTGCATCATTACTTTGGTACGGCTACGGCAAACGTCGAGACTATCGTACAGCTATGAGATATTTTGAGGATGCGGCCAAAAAGCATGAGCCTGCTGCAAATTATTCATTAGGACTGATTCGTCTTCGTCAGGGTAAAAAGACCTCCTATGCTGAAGGTATGCGTTATATGAAGAACGCTGCCAAGATGAACTATGGACCAGCTTTAACAGCTGTAGGTGTTAACGCAATTATCAAAACCAAGGATTTTTCAAAGATAGCCTCTGCTGCTGCAGATATTTTTAAGCAGGCCTATGACTGCGGTGATACTACAGGCGGAATTCTATATGCGCTTATGATGATGAACGGCATGGGCGTGGCTACAGATCAGACAGAAGCCTTATCAATTCTTTATGATCTAAAAACCAGCGGAGTTCAGTCCGTAGGTGCAATGCTTAAGTATTTCACCTATAACACAGATGTTGATTCCAAGCGAGTATTCAATCAGGCAATAGCGCTTATTTCAGATCAGTACATGGGAAAATACTGCTTTGCCGAGGGGGCACCTGAGGCCAAGATGTATCATGAGCAGAAGGAAAGCGGAGCACTTAGCTACTATGTTCCACAAAAGGATGACAGAGACAGATATACAGACGAGTTCATAGCCGACCTTGGAAAAAACTACGTAGAAAAGCTTGATAAGCCTGAGGATATTGAAATCAATGGTGAGAAGCTTTTATATCCTGAGATTACCCAGATCCTTGATATGTACAATCCAACCACCGGTGCCAAGGCTTTCATGCCTCAGGCGGTTATGGAAATCTCAGCATCAATGCCAACACTTCCATCCAACTATGATAAATATAACATTGATTTTGAAACCATTCTTAACAACTTCGACGAATTCTACTAGGAAGTCATTACCTGGATAATCAATCAGCAGCTCCAAAAACGGAGCTGTTGTCTTATATGGATTCTATAGAATCCGATTTATTACGCTTTTATCTTTAAATTTTATTTTCTGTCCCTACAAATCCTCAGAAAAGTTCCGCAATATCAACTAAAAATCCTTTTGCATGATTGCGATTTTTAAGCCTTGCTTTACAAATTTTGTGATCTGTATTCAAGTGAACTAACCATTTAAAATAGCAATATAAAATGGAAAAGTGTGATCTATAGACAAAATTAAAACTAAATATATATAGATTTTCGTAAACGTTTGCGATTTTTATTGCAATGCAATTTAAATTAATTTATAAATATACACACATAAGGAACAACATAAGTTTCCATAAAAACAAAATCCACTAAAGAGGAACATAAACAATGCTACCAAATATCCCTAATGTAAATCTTGGCGTAATCGCTGTATCAAGAGACTGTTTTATCCGTTCACTGTCAGAGCGTCGTCGCGCTGCAGTTGTTAAGGCCTGCCAGGATAAGGGTATCAAGATTAACGAAATCAAAGTTACCGTTGAAAATGAAAATGATGCAATAAAGGCTGTAGAAGAGGCAAAGAATGCAGGTTGCAATGCTTTGGTTGTATTCTTAGGAAACTTTGGTCCAGAAACTCCAGAAACTCTGATTAAAAAGTTCTTTGATGGTCCTTGTATGTTTGTTGCAGCAGCAGAGGAAACCGGCAATGATCTTATCGATGGTCGTGGTGACGCATACTGCGGTATGTTAAACTGCTCATACAACTTAGGTCTACGTAAGCTAAAGGGCTTCATTCCTGAATATCCAGTTGGCACCGCTTCAGACATCGCTGATATGGTTGCAGACTTCCTTCCTGTTGCTCGCACTCTGATCGGTTTAGCAAATCTTAAGATCATCACCTTCGGTCCACGTCCTCAGGACTTCTTCGCATGTAACGCTCCAATCAAGGGCTTATATGATATCGGTGTAGAAATCGAAGAAAACTCAGAGCTTGACTTACTGGTAGCTTACAGAAAGCATGCCGGCGATCCTCGTATTAAGGATGTAGCTGCTGACATGGCTAAAGAATTAGGTACCAACGGTAATACCTATCCAGATATGCTAGAGAGAATGGCTCAGTTTGAGTTAACCTTAGTTGACTGGGCAGAACAGCACAAGGGTTCACGTAAGTATGTAGTATTTGCTGACAAGTGCTGGCCAGCATTCCCAGAGGAGTTCGGTTTCGAGCCTTGCTATGTAAACTCACGTTTAGCATCCCGCGGTATGCCTGTAGCATGTGAGGTAGATATCTTCGGTGCTTTATCAGAGTACATCGGTGCATGTGTAACTGAAGATGCTGTAACCTTACTTGATATCAACAACTCAGTTCCTCAGGATTTATTCAACGAGGATATCAAGCCTAAGTTCTCAGAGTACAAGCTAACTGACACCTTCATGGGCTTCCACTGCGGTAATACTCCATTCTGCAAGCTGACCACAACTGACAGCTGCAACATGAAGCTAGGCAAGATCAACTATCAGATCATTCAGCACCGTCTGTTAGAGCCAGCAGGTTCAACCCCAGACTTTACCCGTGGTACTCTAGAGGGTGATCTGACTGCAGGTCCAATTACCTTCTTCAGACTACAGACCACTCCAGATACCAAGCTTCAGGCTTATGTAGCTGAGGGTGAGGTTCTACCAGTAGGTACACGTTCATTCGGTGGTATCGGTATCTTCGCAATTCCAGAGATGGGACGTTTCTACCGTCACGTTCTGATTGAGAAGCGTTATCCTCACCACGGTGCAGTTGCATTCAGCCACGTTGGTAAGGCACTGTACAACATCTTCAACATGTTAGGTATTGAAACTGTTAACTACAATCAGCCTGCAGGTGTTCTATACCCAACAGAAAATCCATTTGCTTAATAATCTTTGTTTAAATTTTGTGCCAGGGCTAGTCCCTGGCTTTTTTGTTTTTAAGCGTGTATTCCCAATCAACTGAATCTATTTTTTTGTCTATTTAATCCTTTGTTTTAAGACCTGTAAATTAGGTAAAAAACATTATAATTCAAGCTAATATTTCATATAAAACGCCCATTTTACACAGATTTTCTTGGTGCAAAATTGCCTAAAATCAGCATTAATTTAGTGCAGATACATATTAACCATGTAAATATTGGTGCAAGATGATTTTTCAAATTTATCTCGAAATAATTTTTGAGTATCGTAAATCCATAGAAAAAATTTAGTGAGGTAATTTATGAAACGATCATTAAAAATCGGTACAGTGCTGCCACTGTATTTACTAACACAAAGCGCTTTAGCTGAGGATACTCTAAGTCAGACAGATAACGGCTTTATTCTGATGTCTGCAATGCTGGTTTTACTGATGTCTATTCCAGGAATCGGTCTTTTCTATTCAGGACTTACCAGAGCAAAGAACGTTCTATCAACCATTGAACAGACTCTTGCGGTTTTCTGTATCGCAATTCTACTCTGGTTTGCTGTAGGTTATTCAATAGCCTTTGGCGGTACTGACGGAGCTTTAGGAAGCTTCTTTGGTGAACTATCAAAATCATTTTTAGCTAAAATCACTCCTGATTCATTATCAGGCTCCATCTCAGAGCTTACCTTTGTAATCTTCCAGGGAGCCTTCTGTGCTATTTCATCCTGTCTTGTTGTAGGTGCTACCGTTGAGCGTGTTAAGTTCTCAGCTGTACTGATTGCACTTTCAATCTGGATTGTTTTATCTTACGCTCCACTTGCTCATCAGGTATGGGGCGGCGGTTTCATTGACACCGTTTTCATGTCTTATGATTTTGCCGGCGGTACTGTTGTTCACATCAACGCAGCTGTATGTGGTATTACCGGTGCATTCATGTTAGGCAGAAGAAATGATTTAGGTAAAGTTGTCATGACTCCACATAACCTTGGCTTTACCTATATCGGAGCATGTCTGCTGTGGATTGGCTGGTTAGGCTTTAATGCCGGTTCAGAGCTGTGTGCAGACGGTGTCAGTGCCTTAGCTTTCATCAACACTGTTCTATGTCCTGCTGCAGCAGCCTTAACCTGGATGATCTGTGAGTGGATTATCTTCAAGAAGCCTTCAACCTTAGGTACAGCTTCCGGTGTTATTGCAGGTTTGGTTGGTATCACTCCTGCATGCGCTTTCGTAAGTCCAGCTGGTGCAATTGTTATCGGCATTGCCTGCGGTATTATCTGTCTATGGGGAGTTCACGGCTTTAAGAGACTTCTTAAGATTGATGATTCACTGGATGTTTTCGGTATCCATGGTTTAGGTGCTATCTGTGGCGGTATTCTAACCGGTGTATTCTGTGCTCCTGAATTAGGCGGTGCAGGCTTTAAGGGAGAGTGGACCTCTATTCTGGGACAAACCTACGGTCAGACAGTTTCAATCCTGATTTCAATCGTCTGGTCATTCGTAGCATCAGTTATCGCTTTCTATGTTGCCAAGAAGCTTGTTGGTCTCAGAGTTTCTTCTGATGAGGAATCTGAAGGTCTTGATCTGGCCTCTCACGGCGAGCGTGGATACAATCTTTAATAGGGGATTTTCAAAATGAAAAGAATAGTAGCTATCATAAAGCCATTCAAACTGGACGACGTTCGCGAGAGTTTATCAGATATTGGTATTTCAGGAATCACTGTTTCCGAAGCCAAGGGCTTTGGACGACAGAAAGGACATACCGAGCTTTATCGTGGAGCTGAATACGTGGTTGATTTTCTTCCAAAGTGCAAGCTTGAGATTGTAACCACCGATGAGCAGCTTGATGATTGTGTGGATGCAATTATCAAATCAGCCTATACGGGTAAGATTGGTGATGGCAAGATCTTCATCTCAGATGTAAGTCGTGTAATCAGAATCCGTACCGGCGAAGAGAATGACGAAGCTATTTAATGAATGAATAGCAACACAGATTGAATAATAAAAAGTTTTTTGGGTATATTGAAAATGGCGCCTCACTTTTGGGACGCCATCTTTTTGTCTGAAATATAAAATTTATCCTATCTCTCAGAATCAGTATGGCTCTGATCCAAAGCTTTCTTTTTATCAAGCTCATAGTTCAAAAGCAGGAGCTTTGGAGCTTTTCTGTACTTCAATATATAGAAGGTTCTGGAGGTAAAGAAAATAGCAGAGAAGGTCAGGGCACAGATAAAGCCTATCCAGATACCAGATGCTTCCAGTCTCTCTCCTATAATTCCCCAGGATAATACATAGCCTAATGGCAGACCGATACACCAGAAAGATAAGACTGTATTGATAAGGATAATCTTAGAATCCTTAAAGCCCTGAAGTATACCGCCTAAAACACACTGTATTGAATCTGGCAGCATATAAATGCAGTTTAGAATCATCAGAAAGGAGGTGACAGCTAGAACTTTAGGATCATTTGAATATAAGGCAGCAATCTTATCCTTTAACAACAGGATAACTGACAGATATACAATCAGACATGCCATGTTTAAAGTCATTATCACCTTGCACACTACAACCGCCTTATCCCAGTTTTTTATGCCCATTGCCGATGCAGTTCTGATAGTTGCAGTAAGTCCAAGACAAAGAGGGATCATGTAGATAAGACTTGATACATTCAGGGTAATTGAATGTGAAGCCACAACGGTAGGGCCGAATGGACTCAGAATAACTGCAGCAAGAGAGAAGCCCGCAACTTCAACAGTTCTTGAGATACCTAAAGGCATAGCAAGCTTTAAAAACTGTTTTATGATCTCCTTATCCAGGATTCTGACATTCTTGTGTACCCGATACTGACCTATGTTTTTAGATTTTACGATATAGATTACAAGACAGATGCAGGTAAAGATATTGATAAGTCCGCTTGTAAGTCCGCAGCCGGCACCACCAAGAGCAGGCATACCGAATTTTCCGAAAATAAAGATATAGTTCAGAGGGATATCTAATACAAGCTGCAGTAAACCAAGATATAGAGCTGGCTTGGTAATTGATAAGCCTTCAGCATAGGAAATATAGCCGTTGTAGATTGCTGTTGCAGGTAGAGCAATGGATACAAAATACAGATAGTTGGTTGCTACCTCTATCATCATCGGATCAGATGGTACAAATCTGAAAACAAGATGACTTAAACTCAGAATAACAGCTGTTATAAAGCCGAGTATTGTAATTATCACCATGGCATTGAAGAGACTCTGCTGCATAAAGCGGATATTCTTTGTTGCCAGAAGATGTGAAACAGTTGGGGCTACACCGTAGGCTACACCTGCCAAAAACATATATGCAGGCCAGTAGAAAGAGCAGGCAATAGCTACACCGGAGAGGTCAATTGTACCGGCAAGACCTGCCATAATCGTATCTACAGTACTCATGGCAGTAGATGACATCTGAGCTATGAGAAAAGGGACAAACAGACGGAGCTGTGTTTTTAATTCTTTTTTGTATACAGGTGCAAACATATCAAAAAATAAAAACACGTTCAGCTTAATATCATGATACAGCAGAACGTGTTCTGTAAACTCAGATTAAAAAACTAATCCCAGCCGTTGGCATTGTCCTGGCCGCCACGGCTCTTCTCTGAATCCATCTTCATGGTGTTCCAGACATTGCTTACAATCTTAGAGGTCTTCTGAGAGGTTTCCTGCATGAAGTACATGGTCTTGAGCTTCTCATCAGAAAGCATGATGCTTGGATTTGCACGAAGTTCCTCAGACAGATTCTGCATTGCCTCATCTACAGGCATGATGTATCCGATCTCATCAGATAGAGCTGATGCATTCTTTGGATCTAAAAGCCAGTTGAACCAGGTCATGGCATTGTCTACGTTCTTGGCTCCGCGTGGTACAGTCCAGCTGTCAAACCACATAATAGAGCCTTCCTTTGGAATAACATAGTCAACATCATATTTGTGCTTGCCATGCTGTGCCAGATGACGGGCCTGAATAAAGTCACCTGAATAACCGATGGCAACACAGATTTCACCTGATGCGATATCTGTTACATAACGGTTAGACTGGAAATAGGCTGTATTGGATGCAAGTGAGGTCAGAATCTTTCTTGCCTCCTCATAATCCTCAGCCTTCTCTGAGCGAGGTGGCTTGTTCAGATAATGCTGAACTGCTGAGATAACCTCAATTGGAGAATCGATAATTGCAATACCGCACTTCTTTAGTTTGGCAGAGTTTTCTGGGTTGAACAGATCATTCCATGACTCAAACTTGAAGTCCTTGCCCATTACCTGCTCTACCTTCTGCTTGTTATAGCCGATACCGATAGAAATCTCGATATAAGGATATGCATAATCATTGTTAGGGTCGATGGTTGCAAGCTTCTCTAAACGAGCCTTGTTCTGCTTTGCCCAGTTAGGGATCTTTGAGTGATCGATCTTCATCAGGGCACCGGCCTTTGCCATACGAGGAACGTTATAACTTACAACAATAGCAGCATCAAATCCGGTATTACCTGCCAGTAAACGGGTTTCCTGCAGCTCATTTGAATCATATTCTACATAGCTGGTCTTAAGACCTGTGTCTTTTTCAAAGTCTGCTACAGTATTCTCGCCAATGTTATAACTCCAGTTCCAGATGTTTACCTTGTCGCTTTTATCAGCCATTGCGCTGCCAGAAGCACAAACAAGAGCCGTAGTTAAAAGGCAAATTGATCCAACCTTCATATTCATCCTCATAAGTAGATAAAGAAACGATTAAAATACGTATTGTATAACAAAAAGTGAATATAGAAAAATATTCAGAATGCCGATAATTCTATTTTAGAAAACATTACATGAAAAAATTCTGCTTTTGCTTGCAGATTACGTTTTTTCATCAATTCAAAAAACAATAACATGATAATATAAAAGAAGTTTTTTTGTCTCAATGAACAAAAGGAATAATCATGGAAAACTTTGAATTTGTTGTTCCAACAAAATATATATTCGGACAGGGCACCAGTTCAAAATGCGGTGAGATTGTAAAAGGCTACGGCTATAAGAACGTCCTTGTAGTATATGGAAGTGAGCATGCAAAAAAATCAGGTCTGCTTGACAGAATAGAGGAGCAGCTTAAGACAAATTCAATTGATTATTCACTTTTAGGAGGAGTTCTTCCTAATCCAAGAGCAGATCTTGTATATAAAGGTATTGAAATTGGTCGGGAGAAAAAGATTGATTTTATCCTGGCTGTTGGTGGCGGTAGTGTTATTGATACAGCCAAGGCAATTGCTTTAGGTATTCCTGATGATGGGGATTTTTTTGATTTCTTTACAAAAAAGAGAAAGCCACATACAGCCTTAAAGGTTGGCTGTGTGTTAACCATTCCTGCAGCAGGCTCAGAAAGTTCACTCTCTACAGTTATTGAAAAAGAGATAGACGGCAGGGTTGTAAAAAACGGCTGCGGCTCACCTTTAAACAGACCTCTTTTTGCCGTGTTAGCTCCAGAGCTTACCTATTCTGTAAGCAAATATCAGACAGCCTGCGGTATTACCGATATGATTGCTCATATTCTGGAGCGCTATTTTACAAACTCAAAGGGAGTAACCGTTACAGACTACATGTGTGAGGGACTTTTAAAGTCCATTATTGAAAATGCACCTATTGCCATTAACGATCCTAAAAATTACGATGCCCGTTCAAATATTATGTGGGCAGGATCTCTTGCTCATAACAATATATGTGGTGTAGACCGAGTTCAGGACTGGGCAAGCCATCACATCGAGCATCAGCTTTCAGCACTGTATGATGTGGCTCATGGTGCAGGTCTTGCTGTAATTTTCCCTGCCTGGATGGATTATGTATACAAACATGATGTCATGAGATTTGCCCAGTTTGCAGTTCGAGTTTTCGGTATTTCCATGGATTTTGATGATCCGTCATCAACTGCTCGAGATGGCATTAAAGCCTTTAGAAAGTTCCTGCATTCAATCGGAATGCCTCTTTCCTTTGAGGAAATCGGAGCTAAAGAGGAGGATATTCCTCATTTATTGAACATGCTAGGTGTGGATGATGTCAACAGAACTGAAGGACAGTTCGTTCTTCTTTACAGAAAGGATTGTGAGGCAATCTACTATAGAGCTGCTCACTATAAGTATTCAGATTAATAATTAAAAAAAGAAACCTAGGACATATCTATTAACGTTAACAGCAACTACAAACATAGGTTGAAAATGTCTGCTACAAGAAAACTAAATCCTCAGCGACTAAGACTGTTAAGACTTCTTGCGTCTCAGTATCCTAACCGCTGTTCAGTTTATTCAAAACTCATAAATCTTAAATCTGAGCTGAGTCTTCCTAAAGGCACAGAGCATTTCATATCAGATATTCACGGAGAGTATGAGGCTTTCTGTCATATCATCAATAATGCCTCTGGTGTTATTAAGGACAAGGTAAAGATTGTTCTTGTAAACAGTACTCTTAAGGAACAGAACGAGCTCTGTACCCTGATTTACTATCCAGGAACTGTCATCAGAAAGCTTAAAAAGGATAACCGCTTTACAGAGGCTTACATCAAAAAGACTATCGTTAATCTGATTGATATGTGTAATTTCTTCTCCTCAAAATACAGTCGAGAGAAGGTCAGATCAATCATTAAGACCAAGTTTGCCTATATTATCGATGAGATGATGCACTCTAAATCAGATGAGGATGATATAAGACGTCAGTATCACGAGAATATTCTTCAGACAATTGTTGAAACCGGAAGCTCTGAACTGTTTATCCGTGATGTCTGTGAGCTTATAAAAACTCTCGCTGTAGCCAAGCTGCATGTTCTTGGAGATATTTTTGACAGAGGTCCTAGTCCTGATAAATGCATGGATGTGCTGGCCTCATACCATCATCTGGATCTGCAGTGGGGCAATCATGATGTACTGTGGATGGGAGCAGCCTGCGGCAGCGGCATGTGTATCATCAATGTACTTTTAAACAATCTCCGCTATAACAACTATAAGATGCTTGAGAACGGCTATGGCATCTCACTGCGCAAGCTTGTTATCTTCAGTAATCATACCTATAAGGAGGAGGAGCATTATCCTGCTTTACAGAAAGCTCTGTCTGTCATGGGTATGAAGCTTATGGGTGCTATTATAGACAGACATCCTGAGTACAATCTTCAGGATTTAAAGATCTTTGATAATCTGGACCTGAAAAAAGGAACCTTAAAGCTAAATGATGGTAAAACCTATCATCTGAACTTTACAGATATGCCTACTGTGGATGAAAAGGATCCCTACAGACTCTCTCCTGGAGAGCAGGAAATCATCGATGATCTGATTTCCTCCTTTACAAGCTCTGTAAGATTAAGAGAACACATCCAGTTCCTGTACACAAAAGGAGACATGTATAAGTGCTACAACGGAAATCTTCTGTATCACGGCTGTGTTCCTTTAGATGAAAACGGAGAATTTCTAAAGATAAAATGCAATGATACATATCTTTCTGGACGGGATTATTTAGACTACTGTCAGACAAAAATCCGTGAAGGCTATACCATAAGAGATAATGATCATCTGGACTTCTTCTGGTACATGTGGACTGCACCTTTATCTCCTCTATCCGGAAGACGAATGAAGATCTTTGAGAAGCTCCTTATAAAAGAGGATTCAATTCTGAACGAGCCTCGTAATCCTTATTATGACTACTATCATCAGGTAAAAACATGCGAGATGATTTTAAAGGAGTTCGGATTAAATCCTAAAAAGGGACATATCATCAACGGTCATACTCCGATCATGGCAAAGAAGGGGGAATCTCCTGTCAGAGCAAGAGGAAAACTTCTTGTAATTGACGGTGGTTTCTGCAGAGCCTATCAGGATAAGACAGGAATTGCAGGTTACACACTGATTTACAATTCACACTGTCTGCATCTTAAGGCCCATGCTCCTTTTACCAATAAAGAGGATGCCATTGAGTCTCTGCGAGATATTGAAGATCTTGAAGAGCTTTCAGTCGAGGAATATCAGCCAAGAAAGAAGGTCGCAGATACAGACTGGGGAGAGGAGCTTAAGGAAAGAGTCCGTGAACTTAATGATCTTCTGGAACTGTATGAAAACGGAATAATTGCCGAAAAACTCACCAGGTAAGTAACATTTTAGGCACGATCCTCATCGTGCCTTGTCCTATAATAATTTGAATCTTAACAAAAATTATTCTTATTAAGCTGAAATCGTGCATTGCACTTTATAAAGGTTCTTCCGAGAATCTGTGGAATGCCCAGATTTGAATATAACAAAATTCATTCTGGGCTTTCTTCTATCCAATCGTCGGGATTGGAGTAAACTTTCCTCTGAATGCACTTCTTATTCTTAAAAAGAAATAATCTAAATCTCTGTACCCATAGGCTACACGCTTTAGAACCTTTATCTTGTTATTTATACCTTCCAGAACACTTGTCCTGATATGGTAGATGCCGGCATTGGTAATGCCGTCTCTGTAGTGGTCATTCTGACTCTTAGCAAATTTCATTATTTCCTCAACACCAGAGGACATTGCCAGCCTTACCCATTCAGTCCATAATCGTTCTGCTTCATCCTTAGAGTTAGCTTCATATACTTCCGGTAACAGCTCCTTTAGTTCATTGGCTTTATTGAGT
>NZ_FUXX01000060.1 GCF_900167015.1 Succinivibrio dextrinosolvens DSM 3072 | reverse complement strand
GCCACTCGTCATCAGGAAAAGCAAGCTTTTCCTATGTTACCGTTCGACTTGCATGTATTAGGCCTGCCGCCAGCGTTCAATCTGAGCCATGATCAAACTCTTCGATAAAAAAGATTTTGATTTAAATTTTTGATAGTCCTTCAGCTCTTGCCTTCTCTATCTTTTTGTTTCCCTCTTCCGAGGGCCCACACAGATTGTCCGTACTTGTTTTTAAAGAACTTTTAAAACGCTTGGTTTTATTTGTCGTTGTCGTTCGTGACAACGGAAATGCATTATAGACTTTTTTTGAAATGTGTCAAACTTTTTTATAAGATTTTTTGTATATAAAATTCAACAAACACTTAGCGTTGGCTTAGTTATGCCTTTCTCTTCTTTATAATTTTTTTTAATTAGTTTAATCTCTTTTACAGAGCTCTTTTCAATATATTTACCTGAATTACTTTTTATTAAATCTTATCCAGATTAAATAAATAAAAAATGTCTATTTTATTGACAGAAAAAGAAAAAATTGTATTTTTTATTCACTTGTATATAATTAAGTTGCTTGTCGGAGTGCCTTAGGGCTGAGATTGCAAATTCGCAAAATCCGTATACCTGATCAGGATAATTCCTGCGTAGGAAACAAGGCATCGGCATGCATTTTTTTTATTTAAGGATATGCCGATGATTTATCAAATATTCAATAATTATCTTTCCTTTTTTTCTCAATTATCTTCTCAGAAGATATTCAATTTATCTTATTTTTCATTTCTATTGCCCAAGAAATCTATCCTTAAAGCTGATTTCAGGATCTTTAGTTCAATATCTCTGCGATTAACCAATTTTTATTCCTATTCAAAAAGTTTTCTTTTGATGAAATTATTCTAAGGACCACAATAATGAATAACAGACATAGACCATTAGTACTAGTCATAGCAGGGCTGGACTCTGGCGGAGGAGCAGGAATAACTGCGGACACCATTACAATCCATGATAATGGATGCTGGAGTCTTCCATGTGTTACAGCAATTACAGCTCAGTCACTAAAAAAAGTCTCTGGTATTGAGGAACCATCCTCTGAACTTTTTAAACAGACCTTAAAACTTGCGAAAGAAGACTGGTCTGAAATCGCATCTGCAAAAATTGGACTTATAACGCACCAGTCTATTCTTGAAGAAACCCTTTCCTTTTTTGAAAATTCTTCATACAAAATACCTGTGGTTTGGGATCCTGTTTTAACTGCAACAGCAGGACGACTTGAAAGTGCAGATCTGAAAGGCTCGCTGAGCAGAATCTTAAAAGTATCTACAGTTTTCACTCCAAATCTTCCAGAAGCTCTTGAGCTGGCGGACTGGAATCAGGAAAGACTTGAAAAGGAAGGAGTAAAAAAGCTTGGTGAATACTTTTTAGAGAAAGGAGCAGAATGCGTCATCATAAAGGGAGGTCATCTAAATAAAAACAACAGTGCCGTTGATACCTTTGTTTCAAAAGATCTGACTTTCACTATGACAACACAGAAAGTTGAAGGAGATGGAGCTCACGGTGGTGGATGTGCCTTTTCGTCTGCACTTGCAGCCTATATAGCTGCAGGATATGCCACATTCGATGCAGCTGTTCTTGCCAAGGCTTATGTATACAGAGGAATTGTGGAACCTGCCCTTCCTCATAATAAGGAAAGACCTCCTGTAGGCCATCACGGAATTCCGGATAGTCTCGCTTATATGCCAATCATTCAGGAGGAGGGCTTTCCTCTGAAAAGTGAACCTTTCTCCAGATGTTCACGACCTCTTGGATTGTATCCTGTAGTTGATAGTTATGAATGGGGTGAAAGACTGTTAAAAGCAGGAGTAAAAACTATTCAGCTTAGAATAAAGGACAAGACAACTCCAGATCTATACAGTCAGATAGAAAAAAGTGTAAAACTCGCAACTCAGTATAATGCCTCCCTGTTTATTGATGACCATTATGAACTTGCAATAAAGGCAGGAGCATTTGGTGTCCATCTTGGAATGGAAGATCTTAAAACAGCCGATCTTAATAAAATCAGACAGGCAGGACTAAAACTTGGAGTTTCAACCCACGGTCCGTACGAAATGGTAAAAGCAAGTCAGCTTAACCCTTCTTACATTGCTTTAGGCCATATTTTTCCAACCAATTCAAAGAAAATGCCATCAAAACCTCAAGGAATAGAAAAACTTCGCCTTCAAACAAAAATGCTTGAGAAAGAAGACTTCATGACGGTTGCGATCGGAGGAATAAAACTGGACAAGGCAAAAGAAGTACTAACAACCGGAGTTAATTCTATTGCGCTGATTACAGGTATTACTAAAGACGAGAATCCTGAAAAAGCAGTTAAAGAATGGTTAAAACTATTTGAGTAACAAACAAATGAATAATACAAACAGATACGCAAGACAGCAGATGATTCCTGAATATCAGGATCTTGATAAGAAACTCGAACAAAATAGAATCGCTATCGTAGGAAGTGGTGGTTTAGGTGGACTTTGTACCTATCTTCTTGTGGGTGCAGGTGCCTTAAATATAAACATCGCCGACTACGATACTATTGATGAAACAAATTTGCATCGACAGATTCTATACAGAGAAAAAGATATTGGTGAAACCAAAATTAACTGCTGTAAACGCGAGTTAATCGAATTAGACAAAAGAGCCAATATAAAAACTTTTGCCGAGAAAATTACTGAAGAGAACTTTCAGGAATTTACAAAAGACTGTCGTCTTGTCCTGGATCTAAGTGACAATATAGAAACAAGACTGGCCCTAAATAGACTATGTTTTTCCAACAGAATAGACCTTATACACGCTTCAGTTACCGCAGAAACAGCACTTTTAGCCTACTTTAAATTCTCAGACAGTAAGTTTATCGAAGAGTACGGCTGCTATGAATGTTTAGCAGGAGAAAATGCAGCTATAGCCAAAAAAGGTATAACAGGTCCCTTTGCATCAGCAGTCTCTGCATTTGCAGCTAATCTCACTATGCAGGTCTTTACGGACAGAATTAAAGAAAAAATAGGAAAAATCTTTCTATTTGACCTAAACAGATTTTCAATCAGAAGCTTTTCACTTAACAAATCACCACTCTGCAAATGTTGCGGAGATACTAAGGAGGTCGCATGAAAATCAACTACAACGGTACAACAATTGAGGTAAAGGACAACCTGTCCTTACACAGTTTTGTAACTGAATTGCAATTGGAAAGCAGAACAATCGCAGCTGCCGTCAATGAGGAAATTGTCCCAAAGAAAAACTGGGAAAACTTTTTCCTTCAGGAAGGTATGACTGTAGATATTTTTAATCTGGTAGCTGGCGGTTAGTTCTTATCCATAATCAATTCAACCAGACATAAAAGTTATACAAACAGGAGATATAAAGCCTTAGCTAATAAGGCTTTTTAAACATTATGACAGACAAATTGACATTAGCAGGAAAGAGTTTTGATTCTCGCCTTATCATTGGAACAGGAAAATACGCTTCTGGAGAAATACTAGCTAAAGCATGTAAGGAATCTGGTGCTCAGATTGCAACCATGGCTGTAAAAAGAATCGATACCCAGGATCACACAGATGAAATAATATCACCGCTTTTGGACATGGGAATCCAGCTCATGCCTAACACCTCTGGAGCAAAAAATGCGAAGGAAGCGATATTTGCAGCACAGCTTGCACGAGAGGCTCTTGAGGTTGACTGGATCAAAGTAGAAGTTCACCCTGATGTTAAATATTTATTACCAGATCCTATTGAAACCTTTAAAGCCTGCGAAGTTTTATGTAAAGAGGGTTTTAAAGTATTTCCTTATATAAACGCAGATCCCGTCTTATGTAAAAGGCTTGAAGACATTGGAGTCAGCGCTGTAATGCCTTTAGGTTCTCCAATTGGCTCTGCCCGCGGTCTTGATACTTTATCAATGCTAAAGATCATTATTCGTGAATCTCACGTCCCAGTGATTATTGATGCAGGTATAGGTGCCCCCTCTGATGCAGTAAAAGCTTTTGAAATCGGAGCTGATGCCTGCATGATTAATACAGCAATTGCAGCAGCAGGAGATCAGCTCAAAATGGCAAGAGCATTTAATCTTGCACAGGAAGCTGGTAGGCTGGCTTATAAGGCAGGTCTTGCAGACAAAATAGAAACTTCCAGAGCCACTTCTCCTATGGAGGCTTTTCTGAAGGAGGCTATGAAATAAATGAGTTTCTATGATGTCATTGAAAAAATAGATATAGATAAATTTATAAATCTTGTCGACAGTCAGAAAGATACTGATGTAGAGAAAGCCTTAAGCAAAAAAGAACCTCTTGGAGTTGATGACTTTGCAGCACTTATTTCTGAAAATGCGCGTAAACATTACTTAAAAGACATGGTTAACATTTCAACTCAGTTAACAAGGCGCAGATTTGGAAGATGTGTAAATATGTATCTTCCTCTGTACCTGACAAATCTTTGTTCAAACAAATGCGTTTATTGCGGCTTTTCAGTTATGAACAAATTCAAACGAGTTGTTCTGAATCTATCTCAGATTGACGAGGAATGCCAGGCAATAAGTAAGATGGGATATAAAAATATCCTGCTTGTATCAGGGGAATCCGAACGAAGAGCCGGCATCGATTATTTCAAACAGGTTTTACCTGTTGTAAAGAAATACGCCACATATCTTCAGATGGAAGTACAGCCATTATCTGTAGATGATTACGTACAGCTAAAGGAGCTTGGACTGGATGCTGTATCTGTATATCAGGAGACCTATCATAAGGAATACTACAGTAAGGTACACCTTGGAGGTAAAAAAGCAGACTACAGATGGAGACTTGAAACTCCTGACCGATTAGGAATGGCTGAAATCGACAAGGTAGGAATAGGTTCACTTCTGGGGCTGTATGACTGGAGAGCTGACCTTTGCGCTACAGCTTTACACATTCTCTACATGCGCGAGCACTACTGGAAAACAAATCTATCAGTTTCTTTTCCAAGATTAAGACCTGCAGCAGGAGGTTTTGAACCAAAACTTCCTGTCTCCGATGCGAAACTATTGCAGATAATATGTGCATTAAGAATCTTTGATAATGAGCTCGATCTGACTTTAAGTACACGAGAAAGTGCAAGTTTCAGAGATCTTATTTTACCTGTAGGAATAACCGCGATATCAGCTGGTTCTTCCACTGAACCGGGTGGATATGCTCACAAAGGAGAAAATCTTGAACAATGGACTGTCAATGATGATAGAACCGTTGATGAGGTTGTCAGTGCAATGGAAAGCAGTGGATTTGAAGCCGTTTTTCAGAATGCTTCAACAACATTCTTCTCTGCTGTTAGGTAGTTGAGGATTGAAATCTAGATTACAGTTACGAAAAAGGCCCACAAATGTGAGCCTTTTTCTTATCATCTTAGCAAGAAATTACTTCTTGTAACGACGAGTCATGTTGTCTAAACGATCGTTTGCACGAGCTGCGTCTGACTTAACGAAAGCAACGTCGTTTGCTAACTTAGACTGCTGAGCCTTTAAAGCGTCAACGTCAGCAGCGATAGCATCGATCTTAGCCTCAAGAGCAGAGTTGCTTGCGCAACCAACTAATACTGATGAACCTAAAGCAACAACAGCTAAAGTAGCCTGAAACTTATTCATTTTTATCTCCAAAACTGTTTAAACAGATAAATATGGGAATGATCATTCATCCCCGTAGCAAGTGTAATTATAGTAGCATTTTTAATGAATGGCACATTTTTTTCAAAAAATTTTATTAATTTTTTTCGATCATTGATCTGCCTTGCAAAAAAACAAAATTTTTATTTATATCATTTTGAAATTATTATTATTTTTCAAAATGTAAGTGCCATATAACACTAATAAATTAGTAGTTACTTATTTTCATTTTTGATTTTTTTCACACTTTCAATAAGGGTGAAAAAACATTTTGCACCATCGATCTTTGGAGACTCTTCCTTAAGATGAGTACCAAGCAGGTAAAGCTCGCTGATTCCGGCATTCTTTGCAGCAATCAGATCAGATGCATGGTCACCGAACATCAGACACTTACTCATATCCAGATTCAGCTCCTTCTGCGCCTTAAGAAACATACCGCTCTTTGGCTTTCTGCAATCGCATTCGCAGCGATACTGAGGAAGATCTGCATTAGGATGGTGCGGACAGAAGTAAACCTTGTCAAAGCAGGCATCTGATAAAGATAAATTAGCCTGCATAAATGAAGTGACTTTTAGAAAGTCAGACTCGGTATACTTCCCTCTTGCTATTCCTGACTGATTTGTAACGAGAACAAGGTAATACCCCAGATCCTTTAACATTTTTAAAGCCTGAGGTACACCATCTATGATGTCATAGTTTTCTATCTGTCCAACAAAACCATAATCTATATTGATCACGCCATCGCGGTCAAAAAAAGCGGCTTTGTTCACTATGCAAGATCCTTAAGTTTTTCAGGATCAAGAGCAATGTCTTCATTATTTACTACAACAATACCCTTTTCTAATACTTCCTTAGAAATATCTTTTGCATCCTGTAAAGAATGTAAATCGCATGATCCGCACTGATATGGATTTGCAGCAGGAATCTTGGCATTGTCATCTAAAGAAGCAATATCCTTTAGAGCAAGCTCAAAAGACTTAGCTACATTATCCCCCTGTGCCTCGCCGATTAAACTCATGTAAAAACCGGTCTGACATCCCATAGGAGAGATATCGATAACCTCGATTACTCCCGGGTTATTCAGATGCTCACGCATAAAGCCAGCAAAGTAGTGCTCAAAAGTATGAATTCCCTTAACAGTCATTCTTCCATGGTTAGGTTTCTTAAAGCGAAGATCCCAGACCTGAATGGTGTCCCCTTTAGGAGTTTTCATAACCTTTGCCTTTCTGACAGAAGGTGCGGGCATAATAGTATGATCTACTAAAAAGCTATCAACTAGTGGCATATTTAACCATCCTTTATATAAGTTGTCGTTGGGAATTAAAGAAAGATGAAATCATCTTTCTTTAAATTATCTATTACAGATTATTGAATAGATCAGTACAGATTACAGTGTTCTAACTGATTTTTGTAATTGAGTGCTCTTACATGAACCTGTCTTGCTACATCTACCAGCCAGTTTTTCCCTAAGTAGGTTTTATTTTTGTAGCCGTACCAGCCTTCATGGTAATTTAAATACTGATTAAATGCATCTGAAAATTTTACATCGTTGATCTTCTTGGTCTTGGTCATATACCAGCCAATAAAATCCAGCGAATCTTCAAATGAGGTTCTTGAGGAGAAAAAACTGCCTGATTCTTTGGTATATTCATCCCAGACCTCATCCTGAGCCTGAGAATAACCGTACGAAGAGCTGCCACGACCATAAGGAATAAATCCGAACCATCTCATCTTTGGCTTGGCATCTTCAACAAAGCCGGACTCCTGAGCCATTATAGACATGGCAACATTAATAGGTATTCCGTACTTGTCGTGAACTTTATGAGCTGAAACGTACCAGCTGTCTTTTTCCTGGAAAATTGAACAGAGGTTTTGAGTGTTTGATGGAGGTGTTGAAGCGCATCCAACAACAAAAAGCGCTCCAACCAAAATTGAAATAATACTTTTTCTAAAAATCATCTTATATAATTTAATTAAATAGCGTCGTCACCTTCTTCTCCGGTGCGGATTCGAATGACTCGCTCCACATCAGAGACAAAAATCTTGCCATCTCCGATTTTGCCTGTGTGTGCGCCGGCTGTGATTGCCTCAATGCATAAATCAACATCCTCGTCTTTTACAACAAGTTCAATCTTTGCTTTTGGAAGGAAATCAACAACATATTCTGCACCACGGTACAATTCTGTATGTCCCTTCTGACGGCCAAATCCCTTTACCTCAGACACGGTCATGCCAGAAATGCCCTTTGCACTTAATGCTTCTCGTACATCATCTAGCTTGAATGGTTTAATAATCGCGGATATTTTTTTCATACAAATTCCAGCCTTTAATATACAAACATGTACAGAGATAGGCGTAAATATAATAACACCTACCCAAACAATATGCCTAATTCATCCTTTAAGAAAAGAAGCATAATTATAAAATGATCTCGCTCTAATTATTATGTATTATTCGATTTTTACAAAAAAAAATTTAATTTTATTTAAATTGCCTTAAAACTGCGCAATTTTATTAAACACCATTAATCACAGTCAAAATTTTGGACTGTCAAAAAATCTATATTAATTTTTTTTATCCTTCTATATATCGAAATTCAGACTCCGGAGCTTTACTTTTCCTTTTCCAAGATTTTGACACCAGCACAGTCAAAGATTAATAAACAATTAATCCTTCTATCAAAACAAATCCCTTATAAATCAGATTAATATAAACAGACAAAGCTCTTGGCACAGCAAATGCAGAATTGAAATTATCGAATTAAAGTTCGCCAAAAAATGGAGCATCAATATGAAACATGAAAATTCTATTTCTGCATTAAAGATTACAAATACAATTATGATGTGGTTATTCTGTTTAACTGTAATGATGTTAGTTATGCCATGGGAGATTATTTCAACTGAATTTGCATCACATATTGAAACTAATAAAATCGTTCTTTATTTTGCACTTATTATTGAGGTATCAAATTTTATCAGCCAGGGTTTATTAACCATTATCAACTCTGTTTTAAGCAAAAAAGCACGTAGAAAGCTACAGGATAAGATCATGCAGGCTGTTGAGGACTTGGATTTTGCAGAAAGAGCTCTGCTAAGAGAATATGTTCTTCAGAGAAAATCAGTATTATCTCTGCCTGTTAATGAGCCTACTGTTAGAAACCTTATTGATGACGGTGTTCTGAGAATCGTTAATGTAAATGACAGCGAAAACTACCGTGCAGACATTATCATTGCAAAAGAGGCACGTCCATACATTACATATAAGGCAATCGGTCTGACTCTTGGAAAAATGACTGAAGAACAGGTTACTCAGATTATGAACTCTAGACCTGAATATGCAAAACAGAAATACAATCACCAGAATAAGATCTTTATCGGTTCTAATGCAGTAAGAAATGTAAATGCTACAACAATGAGAGAAATCGAATCCAAAAACGAGGATGTTGCTGCATAGCACAATCTAGGGATAAGAACGCGAACTTAAATAGCGATGAGGTATGACAGTAATGCCAGTTAAAAAACTGGCATTATTTTTTTGATTAGTATTCTAGAGAACTCATTTTTGACAGTTTTGCACGATCGTGCCAAGCCTGAATATATCTTCTTGTTCCAGTTCTGCCTCTAGAAGAAATGGAAGAAGTCAGAGTGTATTCTCCCTTGTATCTTACACCATCAAGAAGCTCACCAGGTGTTACTCCGGTTGCAGCAAAGAAGCACTGGTCAGAACTAATCATGTCATCAACAGTTCTGATAGCATTTAAATCGAAACCGTCTTTAATAATAGCTTCCTTCTCTGCTTCAGTTTTTGGAGCTAGTCTTGTCAGCATCTGACCGCCGGTACCTTTGATAGCACATGCAGTAATAACTGACTCAGGAGTACCACCTATACCAACTAACATATCGATATCAGTTGTTGGGTCAATTGCCATTAAAGCTCCAGCAATATCGCCATCAGAGTGAACCATAACTCTTGCACCAGCAAGATGAATGTCTTTAATTAGCTTTTCGTGACGAGGTTTATCTAGAACGAACACTTTGAGTTCGCCAACTTTCTTACCTAATGCTTTAGCAACATTAACAAGATTATCTTTAATAGGAGCGTCAAGATCGATTACATTGGCAGCTTCTGCACCAACAGCCATCTTCTCGCAGTAGAAACTGTGGCCTGGATTAAACATTGTTCCCTTTGGAGCGATACCAACAGCAGCAATACCGTTTGGCTTACCACCTGCAACACAGCTTGTTCCATCAATAGGGTCAACCGCAATATCAAACTCTGCACCATCGCCAAAACCAACTTTTTCGCCAGTGTATAGCATTGGAGCTTCATCTTTCTCGCCTTCACCGATAACAATTGTTCCCTTGATATGAATACTCTGGAAGGCGATACGCATTGCATCAACAGCAGCACGATCAACTAATTCCTTATTACCAAGACCAACAAATCTTGCAGATGCTAATGCTGCAGCTTCTGTTACACGAACCAAATCCAAAGCGATATTCTTATCAGCTAAATGTTGTTGCATTTTGACCTCATATAAAACAGTTCGAAAAGATATATATCTACTCCGCAAACAAGTGCGAAAAACGTGCATATCTTTTGCGTTTTTAAAACGTGTATATGATACACGCGAATGAAGAAAAATAGATCTGAATCAGATAAAAAAAGGAAAAAATATAATTTTTGAGCAAAAAAAAGGCTGAGATATTATCCCAGCCTTCTTTTCGATATTGTTATCTATTATTCGATAATAGAACCAACAACACCAGCACCTACAGTACGGCCACCTTCACGGATAGCGAATCTCTCGCCTTCAGCCATAGCTACTGGGTGGATTAGGGTTACGGTCATGTCGGTGTTATCACCTGGCATTACCATCTCTACGCCCTCTTTCAGATCGATAGAACCGGTAATATCGGTTGTACGGAAGAAGAACTGTGGACGGTAGCCCTTGAAGAATGGAGTGTGACGACCACCTTCATCCTTGCTTAGTACGTAAACCTGACCAGTGAACTTGGTGTGTGGAGTGATTGTGCCTGGAGCAGCTAGAACCTGACCACGCTCAACCTCATCACGCTTGGTACCACGTAGTAGAACACCAACGTTATCACCTGCACGACCTTCGTCTAGTAACTTACGGAACATTTCAACGCCAGTTACAGTGGTCTTGGTGGTTGGACGAATACCAACGATTTCAACTTCGTCACCTACGTGTACAATACCACGCTCTACACGGCCGGTTACTACAGTACCACGACCTGAGATTGAGAAGATATCTTCGATTGGTAATAGGAATGGATCATCGATATCACGCTTTGGCTCTGGAATGTATGAATCTAGAGTGTCTGCTAACTGATAGATTGCCTCTTTCCACTTCTCTTCGCCGTTTAATGCACCTAGTGCTGAACCACGGATGATTGGAGTGTCGTCGCCTGGGAACTGGTACTGATTTAATAGATCACGTACGTCCATCTCAACTAACTCTAATAATTCCTCGTCGTCAACCATATCGCACTTGTTTAGGAATACGATGATGTATGGTACGCCTACCTGACGTGCTAATAGGATGTGCTCACGGGTCTGTGGCATAGGACCATCAGTTGCTGCTACTACTAGAATAGCGCCGTCCATCTGAGCAGCACCAGTAATCATGTTCTTAACATAGTCAGCGTGACCTGGGCAGTCAACGTGTGCATAGTGACGGTTTGCAGTATCGTACTCAACGTGAGAGGTGTTAATGGTAATACCACGTGCCTTCTCTTCTGGAGCGTTATCGATCTGATCGAACTTACGTGCCTCACCACCAAACTTCTCTGCTAGAACAGTAGTGATAGCTGCGGTTAAAGTGGTCTTACCGTGGTCAACGTGACCAATGGTGCCTACGTTTACGTGTACTTTGCCACGGACAAACTTCTCTTTTGCCATTTTT
>NZ_FUXX01000061.1 GCF_900167015.1 Succinivibrio dextrinosolvens DSM 3072 | reverse complement strand
AAGTGAACTCCAAAAGGAGTCAGCACTGTGAACCCTCTGAAGCTGAACAGTAATGTCAGCAGTAGGAATCCTCTTGCTTTAGCAAGAGGAGGATGTCAAAAGAAGATTTTGCAAGCACTTAGCAATTAGATTGATCTGTTTCAAAGACCTGGTTTTTCATAGGAACTTCTTAAAAATCTGATAATTATCTCTAGTTATCTCTTAACGCTTCCATGCTACTATTTTATTTGCACAATCAGAAAAATGACATATCCTCATAATTGAGACTGCAGCGTTTGGAGATTATCAAAAATGAAAACCATTGGTCTTATCGGTGGCATGAGCTGGGAAGGAACAGCAACCTATTACAGAATAATTAACGAGACAGTTCAGAAAGAATTAGGCGGTTACAATTCTGCAAAGATTATTTTAAACAGCGTCAATTTTGCTGAAATCGAAACCTGTAGATCTCAGGGAGATTGGGACAAGGCAGGACAGATTATTTCTGAGGCTGCTGTTTCTTTAGAAAAAGCAGGTGCAGATTTTATCCTGATTGCAAGCAATACTATGCACAAGGTTGTACCAATGATTCAGCCTCATATTTCACTGCCAATTCTTCATATTGCCAAGGCAACCTTAATGACTCTAAAAGAAAAAAACATCAAAAAGGTTGGTCTGATGGCGACAAAATACACCCTCACCCATGACTTCTATAAAAACATACTGACTGATGGTGGTATTGAAGTTCTGATCCCTAGAGAAGAGGAAATAGAACTTGCAAATAACATCATCTACAAAGAGCTGTGTCTTGGAAAAATCAAGGATGCATCCCGTGGTATTTATCAACGCATTATAGATGGTCTTGATATGGGAGGCGCTCAGGGAATTATCTTTGGCTGTGCTGAAATTGGACTTTTAATCAGTCAGAAATACGTAAGACTTCCCGTATTCGACAGCACTGTAATTCACGCTACCATTGCAGCAAAGGAAGCAATGAAAGACTGATTCACTTTTCAATAAGAAAATACTAGATTTCAAAAGGAGCGTATTATCAGCTCCTTTTAAGGCTTTTCATTTTGGAGTTATCCATTTTCCAAAACATAGGAGTTTTATATGATATACGATTATGAGCTTACAAGCGGTAAAGGTGAGAAGGTATCTCTTGCTGATTTCAAGGGAAAGGTTATGCTCATTGTTAATACTGCTACTGGCTGCGGTTTTACTCCTCAGTACGCTCCAATTGAGCAGCTATACAAGGATTATCATGACAAAGGACTTGAGATTATTGATATTCCATGCAATCAGTTCGGAGCACAGGCTCCAGGTACAGATGATGAGATTAAGGAATTCTGCACTCTTCATTACAACACCACCTATCCACTGATGAAAAAATCAGATGTTAATGGAGCAAATGAACTTCCTTTATACACCTATCTAAAGTCACAGAAGGGATTTGCTGGCTTTGATGATCATAAGCTCACTCCAATTTTAGAGGATCTTCTGACCAAAGCCGATCCTGATTGGAGATCCAAGCCAGATATCAAATGGAACTTTACTAAATTTGTAGTAGATAGAAAGGGAGATGTGGTTGCTCGCTTTGAGCCAACAGCAGACATGAAGAAAGTTGAAGAATGCATTAAGTCACTGCTTTAGTCAGCATCCGAACTAATACAATCTGAAGTACATACGGAATACCAGCTCAAAAGCTGGTATTTCTGCATCTGATACGAGCTTAGAAAAGCCAAAGAAGAAGAGCACCTAGCAGTATTCTGTAAATCACGAATATTGCCATGCCTGATTTTGCAATGTATTTTAAGAATAGATGAATAACAATAATTGCAACCAGGAAGGAAAGGAATGCGCCAATAATTAAATTAACCCACTGCAGTTCCAGAGTTCCCATGGTATGAATTTTATAAATCTCAAATGCCCCTGACGCAATAATTACAGGTATAGCAAGAAGGAAACTGAATCTTGCAGCAGCCTCAGACTTCATTCCAATGAAAAGACCTGCTGTAAGTGTAATACCTGAACGAGATACACCTGGAAATACGGCTAAAGCCTGAAACAGACCAATAACAAGCGCCTGAGTATAATTCAGACCTCTTAATGAATCTGAACGAGCCCCCTGAATATTATCAATATTACGCCATACCATCTTCTTGTTCACATAGGATGCTAGTCCCAATAGAATACCAAAGCCAATGGTACAGTATGCGATAACATCAATATTGTCACGAAGCTGTGAAGAAATATAATTCTCAAACAGAGTTCCCACCACACAGACAGGCAGAGTCGCAATAATCAGACAGAAACCTATTCTGGCCAGAGGAGAAATCTTCATCTTGATGCATGCTTCTATGGTATAGGAAGAAATCTTAACCAGATCAGCAAGATAATATAGAACTACCGCCATCAGAGTTCCCAGATGAACGGCTACATCAAAGGCCAGGCCCTGATCAGGCCAGCCTAGAAGCTTTGCAGGGAAGATAAGATGAGCACTGGATGATACAGGTAAAAACTCAGTTAAGCCCTGAACAATTGAAAGGACCAGAACATGTAAAAAAGTCATCTCTAATCCTTAGGAGCGTTATTCCAGGAAGGAGCGTCGACATTCCAGTCAATTGATGTCTTAACAACCTTCCTTTCCTCTGATAGTGTTGGCTCAAGCTTAGCCCACAGCTCACTGACCTTCTGATGAAGTACAGGATGAACAAAATCAGGATCAAGTTCATTCAGAGGACAGGTTACAAAAGGATAATCCTGAATATCATGACGGGGAATAATGCATGGAGAAGTGGTTTCAAGCTCACCAAATGCAAGGATATCTATATCAAGGCGACGCTTCATGCCGAAATTGGTACCATTGTTGATCATTACTTCCTTGCCTGCCATTTCCTCGATCTTCATAAGACAGGCATGAAACTCTTCAAGATTAGACTCAGTATCACCGCAGATTACCATGTTAAAGTAGTCAGGCTCACCGTTTCTTACAGGTTTACTTATCCAGATAGATGATTTTTTGCAGTTTTTTAATAATGGGGAAATTTTTGCGAATGCAAATCTTAGTGAATTTTCTCTGTTTAGATTGGATCCAACACCTAAATAAACCTTTGTGGACATCTTTACTCCAAAGTCTTTGTTATCTGTATGCCAACCTCTCTTACATCTGCGACTGCCTTGGGCTTGTTTAGTCTTACAGTCACACTATAAGGAGCATATTCTTTTAATATTATGTCACAAAGCTCCACTCCTAACTCCTCTAGAAGTTTGGCTTTTCGATTTATGATATATTTTTTTACACGAGTAGACAAATCTGCATAGTCAATAGTTTTAGCTAAGTCACCTGTTTGACCTGCACTTTTCAGATCTTTTTCAATTTCTATAGAAACATAAAGGGGCTGAGGAGTAACTCTTTCAAAGTCTAAAATACCGATAATGCATTCAACCTTAAGATCTGAAATAAAAATCTTGTCCATGTTTAAAGTGCCTTAAGAACAGATAAAGGCCATCTTGGATAAACCTTAATCTTACCGTCACCTAGCTGTCCTGCCTTGAATCTTAACATTCCGACCTGAGCTATCATAGCTCCATTATCAGTACAGAACTCTCTGCGGGCAAAGAATGCCTTGCCATGCATTGAATCCATAAGATGCTGAAGTCTGTTTCTTATATCTTTGTTTGCGCTTACACCACCGGCCACAACAAGAGTTTTTAGGTGACACTGTTTCAAGGCGCGTTTACACTTGATTTCAAGAGTTTCGGCCATTGCTTCGGTAAAGCCTTTTGCGATATCGGCCTTAACAGACTCGAGATCATCCTTGTGTTCTAATGTAGCATTTAAAACAGCAGTTTTGAGTCCTGCAAAACTGAAATCACAGTTAGGATTCTTAATCATTGGTCTTGGGAAATTGAATACACCGACCTTTCCGTTTTCTGCTAGTTTCTCAAGTCCAGGACCACCAGGATAAGGTATTCCAAGAAGTTTTGCGGTCTTATCAAAAGCCTCACCGGCAGCATCATCAACAGACTGACCGATAAGCTCGTACTTACCTGGCTTTTCAACTTTTATAAGCAGAGTATGTCCACCTGAGATCAGAAGAGCTACAAATGGGTACTGAGGTTTCTCATCCTCAAGCATAGGAGCCAGAAGATGTCCTTCCATATGATGTACAGGAACACAAGGAATACCTAAGCCATAGGCAAGAGCACCGGCTTCCATGGCGCCAGCTAAAAGAGCACCAATAAGACCTGGGCCTGCAGTATAGGCAATTGCATCGATATCCTTAAGGGTAAGATTAACCTTATCAAGAGCTGCTCTTACAAGAGGAACAACTCTTTTAATATGGTCTCTGGATGCAAGCTCTGGAACCACACCGCCATATTCAGCGTGCATGGCAATCTGAGTATGCAGTACGTGAGAGATCAATCCCTTTTCATCATCATATATAGCAACACCTGTTTCATCACAGGAGCTTTCTATTCCTAGTACACGCATAACAATTCTCTACTATTTCCGAAGATGGCCTATTTTAGCAGATTATATGAACTATGTCGCATTTTTGATCATTTAGGAAGAAAGCATAAATGCCTTATTCCACTGTTAGAAGAGATATATCTTGCAGTTGATTTCAGGATTACAAGGTTATTTCATTTAAGCTCGATTAAAGCATTGACTGTTCTTACTGAATATTTGTTCTGATTATAGACTACTTATTTGTCATTTCAGCTTATTCCAGGTTCTTACGGAATGACCAGCTGTACTGTAATATAAATAGATTCTTTTGCACCACATTCATGATAATGTAGTTACAAAATCAATAGAAAAAATGTGATAGTTATTCCAAATTTCAACAAAACCATCTTATTTGTAGAAGTAGATGCATTTTTTAAGAATTTTTGTATTATACTTAAGTCAAAGGTTAGAGATTGGAATCTGAATTTGATTTAAATCAGCTTCCGTTAAAGAATTTCTTCGAGAGGATACGATTATGACTATTGCTGTAGGTTCAACTTCAAATGTTAATGCAATCAAGGGCACTGAGTTCGAAGGCATGTCAATCCAGATGATGGCTGCTATGGTTATGCTTGAGGTTGGCGCAACCAAGAAGAAGGAAGCTGAAAACAAGATTGCTGAGATGAAGGGCCAGAACGACAGAGCAAAGGCTCTGAATAATCTTCTGGACAGAATGAATGGTGAGCTTGGTGGTATTACCAAGGATGAGGATTCAGATAAGGCATCAAGAGCTGTAATTTTAACTAAGTACATGAATGAAGCAAAGGGCTTAGGTATTGATGTATCTGGCTGGAACTCTCCTAAATCAGCAGAGCAGATTCGTGCAATTTCTTCAACAATTCAGCACATGGCTGAGAACTGCAACTCTGACAACCAGACTCAGATGGTTAAGCTGCAGGACTTCATGGGACAGTACAACAGCTTTGTAAGCGGTGCAAGTGATCAGATTAAGAATGCAAATCAGATCCTGCAGGGACTTGCAAAGAACTAAGTAGGAGGCGACTGCATGTTGTAGAGCCTGAAAACACACTTTCAGTAATAGACTGTATTGCTGAGTGGTTCCATCAGAATACAACATGCAGTGGGTTAAAAGATTTTAAATACAGTAAAAGAAAATCCTCCAACATAAGACATATGATCTTAATGTTTGTCACAGGAATTCTTTTCTGAACAGTTTACTCCTTATGTTTGTTTGATAAGCCTGTAAGTTCTTTTACAGGCTTTTTTTTGATCTGAAAACAAACAGATGTTCAGGAGAAAATAATCAGAGCTTGAGAATAAAGGTTACAGGACCATCGTTTTCAAGAGAAACTTTCATATCAGCAGCAAACTCTCCGTGCTGAACGGATGGAAGCTTGTCTTTGGCATACTTCATAAACTTATCATAAAGAGCTTTGGCATCAGCTGGAGGCATAGCAGGATCAAAGCTAGGACGATTACCTGAAGCAGTATTGGCAGCAAGAGTAAACTGAGAGACAACCAGAACATTACCTTCAACCTGAGAAACATTCAGGTTCATCTTCTCATTCTCGTCATAAAACATTCTGTACTTTAAAATCCTGTCAAACATCTTATGGCAAAGCTGCTCGTTATCCTCTCTTTCAAGCCCCAGAAAAACCAGAATACCTTTATCAATCTCCCCTACTGTTTTTCCTTCAACTACAACCTTGGCATAATTCACTCTCTGTAGCAGTGCAATCATTTATCTTATCCTAAAAAAATATCGACAATTTTCAGAGGAATAAGCTATCACAAATCGCTTCCGTATGCATCCTTAGATTAACAGTATTTTGTGACAGAGATTCCCGAAAAAATCGCAATTTTTATTTACTTTCTTTTCGTTCTAATATATAATTCGCATGTTTTTTATCGTCATGAGACCTAATGTCTCAGACATTGGAATTTTATAAGTGAGGTGGTTTTCCACATGCCAGTCATTAAAGTACGTGAGAACGAGCCATTTGACGTTGCCTTAAGACGTTTCAAGCGCTCTTGCGAAAAAGCCGGTATTTTAGCCGATGTAAGAGCTCGTGAATTCTATGAGAAGCCAACAACTGTACGTAAGCGTGCAAAGGCTTCTGCTATTAAGCGTCACGCCAAAAAGTTGGCCCGCGAAAATGCGCGCCATACTAGACTTTACTAATCACGCATCTTTGTCGTAAGACATGGCTGAATTAGTCTAGTTGCTTGGTGCACTAGCTAAAATCTATCACTAGATTTAAATATAAAAAAGGGGAAAGATAATTCTTTCCCCTTTTGTTATTTATGAATCTTTACATTATCAGACCATCATCCTCGCCTTCTTTACCTTCTTCATTAGAGTCAGACGATTCTTCTGACAATCCGGCAACATCTTCCCAGAAGGAAGTAGCACGTCCAATCCAGTTAATACTTACAGAAGAATTAGGATCAAAGCCTACACCAAATCCATGCTGTAATCTTGGTATAAGAATAAACTTAGACTCTATTCCCATCTTGTTCAGATTATTGATTGATGACTTTAAAATTGTCTTATTAACAATTCGGTCCTGATCACCTACAACAATAACTGTAGGTACATCGTTCTCAGATGGATAATAGCTCAATGGATAACTGAAGATATTAGCCACAGGCTTCTCCTCAAGAAGTCCCTTCAGTTCGCCTTTTTCTGAATTCTGGGTTACGTTAATAATCAGCTGAGCTCCAACAGCTGCTCCCCATAAGGAATACTTATCCTTACGTACCTTCAGCTTATCAGCATTATTTATAACAAAATTAATAGCGGTAATTAAATCTTTTGAGCCTTTAATCAGATTTCCTGATCTGTATGAGAGGACAAATGCATTGAAGCCTGCGTTTGAGACGCGCAACGCAATTGGTAAGCCTTCATGAATTGTACTGCGGTAGCTGTAACCACCAGGAAGAATAATAGCGAATGGAGCATTTTCATCACCTCTAAAGAAATACAATCCAGTATCTTCCAAAGTAGGATCCGCTTTGATATCCTCTTTAGAATAAATTGGATAAAAGACTCTCTCTTTATTTTCTATTCTTGAAGCCAGGTAATCCAGACTTTCGAGAGTATTGTCAGTAGTAATATTATGGTGAATTGACATGATATTCTGCAATTCATCCAAATGAACTGCCAAATCAGACTGTTTGGTATTTGGCATCAAAATCTTTGCGAATGGCTTAAATCCAGGATAGTTCAGAACATCTTCAATGGTATTCTTTGCATTGAAATGTAACTCAGTGCTTTTTTTCTCAACTGATGCGGACTTGCTTCTTCTGAAACGAACAGCAGATTCATCATCTAAAAGCACATTATAATAATTATCACTATCGCCAATATCTGCAGATACAGGGATCACTGATTGGGATGCAATTAGCACCGAACCAAATAGTATTGCCAGATAATGTAATTTAAATTTCATACAATCTTACTCAAGCCACAACTGTTCAAAAGAAAACAGTTCTCTTCGTTATCATTCGTTAAAAAATAACACTTTCACATACTACATATGTTAGAAGAGAAATGCTCATTTTAAAAATAACAAAACATAAGAATTTGAGCTTGGTATAATTTATTTATACTGTATTTGCTCATTAAGACAGATATAAGTCACAATCGTCTTTTATTATGCAAATTCTTTAACCAAGCTCAACAAAATTTAAGGAAGGAAGTTGCCTGCAGCAAGGTAAAGTTCATACCACTCGTATTTCGAGAGTTTCACCTCGCATGCTTTTGCACTTTCCTCAACTCTATGCTGTTTAGTAGTACCAATAACAGCCTGCATCAGTGCAGGATATCTCAACACCCAGGCAATAGCAACCGCAGTTGGAGTTGAATTCTGCTCCTTTGCTATACGGTTTAATACTTCATTAAGCTTAGGATAATTAGGAGAACCTACAAAGACCCCCTTAAAGAAGCCATACTGCATTACAGACCAGGCCTGAACAACAATCTTGTGAAGTCTGCAGTATTCAAGCACACCACCATCTCTCATAACTGCAGAATCACAGTCCATATTGACAGTATAGCTGGCATTAAGCATAGGAGTATGACAAATACTCAGCTGAACCTGATTGGCAGCTATAGGAAAATCCAGTCCGGTTTTAAGTAGTTTCATCTGCATAGGATTCATATTACTTACACCAAAAGACAGAACCTTTCCCTCAGCATGAAGCTGATTGAAAGCCTCACCAATCTCATCAGGCTCCATAAGAGCATCAGGTCTGTGAAGCAGCAGACTGTCCATATGATCAATATTCATTCTCTTTAGAGAACCATTAACAGCCTCAATGATATGCTCTTTAGAGAAATCAAAGATTGTAAGTTTGCCTGGCTCCTTTTTGATACCACACTTACTCTGCACAATAAAAGAGTCTCTCAGTGAAGGATTTTTCTTGAAAACTTCACCTAATAACGACTCAGCCTTGCCTGCTGAATAACAGTCTGCAATATCCAGAAAATTGATGCCGTTATCCCTGGCTGTATTGAGTAGTGCATCAATACCCTGAATATCAAGCTCAGGGATACGCATCAGACCTAAAACAACCTGTGATGCCTTAACCCGGTTGCAGCCAAATTCTATATACTTCATAGTCCACGCCTTATCTAATGAGCGACTTCATTAACAAGTTTCTCTCCATGAATGAATGCCTTAACATTCGAAGATGAGATTCTGACAATACGTTCTTTGGTTTCATTCAAGAAGAACCAGCCTGCAACATGTGGGGTTAACAGGAATTTAGGCTCTGACCATAAAGGATGATCTTTTGGCAGAGGTTCTGGAGAGAACACATCAGAAGCTGCCCCCCCAAGCTGACCAGAGCGTAGAGCTTCAACAAGATCATCCTGGTTCATGGCATCACCACGTCCTACATTGATAAAGTAAGCGCCTTTCTTCATCTTTGAGAACAGCTTCTTATCAAACAGATTGGTGGTCTCTTTTGCAGATGGCAGTACATTAACCACAATATCAGCCTCTGCTACAGCCTTTTCTGCATCTGATAAAGCATACATCTCATCAATATAATCAGGTTTATCTTTAACATTACGTCTAATACCGATAACCTTTTTAGCGCCGAGGGCCTTCACCTTTCTAGCATAGCTTCTACCGATATCGCCTAATCCGAAGACAGCAATAGTTGAGCCTTCGACAGAAATAATCTTTCCGCAGTCTGACCAATCCTTATTAGCCTGCTTGTCTCTGTATAGATGGAAGTGACGAATCAGAGAGAAGGTCATTGCCAGAATGTGTTCACCTACTGCAGGGCTGAAGGCACCTACACAGTTACACAGCTTGGTGTTAGGAGAAACAAATCCAAGATAATTGTCAAAACCAGCTGAATTTAACTGCAGTAAATCCAGATGAGGAGCTTCTTTAACCACTGCAGGAGGAATATTGCCGACAACAATATTTACATCCTTAAGATCAGCAGGAGTTACTTCTGCAGGCTTTTTAAATGTAAGCTCAAGCTCAGGATCCTTGTACATATCGATCTGACGCTGCTCTAGATCTAAAACAATCAGTACTTTCTTTTTCATTTGCTGTTCCTTATGTTTGAAATTTATTCAAATGGATATTTAATTCCCATCTGTGCTCTGATGGAATCCATTAGATTCATCATATACAGAATTTTTTCATGTGGCATTGACGAACATTGGATTTCTCCAATTTTTATCGCCTTAGCAGATTCCTCAACCTCATACTCAAAACCAGTAAGCTGTTCTGGAGCCTTAATTTCCTTTATAAGATTGTATGCTTTATCGAAAACCTTTAATGACTGAGGATTATTAATGTTTTCAACCATAATAAATCCCTCAGAGCCATGAATCATGCCGAACCTGTCTGATACACATAATGCAGATGAACATAAGACAGCCATCTTAGCGGTATCCTTGTAAGTGAATGTCACAGAGTTAGACATATCCACTCCTGACGCATTCTTGATGCAGGAAGAATCAACTTCATCTGGATCGCCTAAAATCATATTTGCAAAATTTAAAGCATAGATACCGACATCTAAAAGAGCTCCACCAGCAAGTTCAGGTTTTAAAAGTCTTTCCTTTCTGGTCATGTTATAACCAAGATTTGCAGTAACCATCATAGGATGACCAATGATTCCGGACTTAATCTCATCATCAATGATTCTGCGCATAGGCTGATAACGAGTCCATATACCTTCGGTTATGAAAAGCTTCTTTTCTGCGGCCATATCAAGAAGCTCTTTTGCCTGTTTTACATTAACAGTAAATGGCTTTTCACACAGAACATTCTTTTTATGCTGAAGACAGCTTTTACACTGCTCGTAATGAAAATTATGGGGAGTTGCTATATAAACAAGATCAATGGAAGGATCGTTGTAAAGCTCATCGTAGGAACCGTAAGCTTTTTCAATATTGAATTCAGAGGCGAACAGCTTTGATTTGTCTAATGATCTGGAAGCGACAGCTGCAAGTTTAACTATATTGTTTCCAGATGAATTCATTTTATTGATGGTTGTTGCCATGACTCTGGCAATGCTACCTGCACCCAGAATTGCAAAGTTAAGCATTAATTTCTCCTCAATATCTCACTTTTGTCTTAATAAAATTATTATCATATATATTCATACCTAGGTCCTTAAGAGATTTTTCTTTTAAAGCCTGGTTGGTTCACGATCTGCCACAAAAGTAATGGCAGATCTTTAATTAACAATCGATCTCGCTGAGATGGCTTTGAGCGTTTACAGCACAGAGCTATCTCACCGAGAAGTTCTTTAAAAACTTGATATATAGTTGATCTGTTTCTATATGCAAAGGCAAATAAAAGCTTTTCGTATAGGACATTGTATGTATGGACCTTAAGTAAGGATAAGTCATCAATCTTATGCTTTATCATTGTCTTCGCTGCGCAATAAGTCTTTATAAGCGAAACC
>NZ_FUXX01000056.1 GCF_900167015.1 Succinivibrio dextrinosolvens DSM 3072 | reverse complement strand
TGAACCTGAAGCTGTATTCGGTGATATCAAATATAATCACGGTTTCAAAAGATTCAGACTGCGATCTAAAGCGAAGGTAATAATTGAATTTGGGCTTGTGGCTCTGGCTCATAATATAAGAAAATGGGCCAATATAAGAAATGAAATGAATGCGGTAATAAGTTAAAAAAGAACAAGAAATACCTTAAGCTTCCTACCTTATCTCTCTAAAAGTTCTAAAAATCTCCAATCAAAATAAATATCTCAACAAAATCGTATTTGAAAATTTCAATTCCCTAGAAATAACAAAATTCTATGTTTGAAAAATGAAAGAGGCTGACATACTTTTTAGCCAGCCTCTTTTTTTATTTCTGACTTTCCGGATTATTCCAGCGCAGTAATTTCATCAGCATAGAAATGATGAAGTCTGATGCTGGAGTTAGCAGCATCCAGCTTAATACAATCAGGTTTACTGTTACTGCACCTACAGCAATATCTGATACCCAGTGAGCACCTGACATAACGCGAGGCATTGAGAACAGCACTGTAATTACAAGTCCAATCAGGAATGATTTAACACCGAAATAGCGGAGCATGTATACACAGAAAATAATCAGACACATACCGTGATCGCCTGGGAAGCATGATTTTGACCAGTCCTTGGCAGGCCAGTCGGTAAGCTTGGAAACATACAGAACATTCTCGCCTAAAGCTGTGAAATGCAGAGTTGGACTAGGTCTGTCAAAATCAAAGGTCATATTAAACTGCTTTGCAATCACTGCAGTTAACAGCATGGTAACACCCATGCAGATCATCCAGCGTCGATGAGTCTTGTCCATTTTTACAAAATGGAACAGGAAAACCATAAACATGGCAAGAAAACCAAATACATCAAAGAAACGCAGATTGGTAAAAGCTACCAGATATCTGAAAGCTTCATTCTCTCCAAGCATATGATTAAAGGTGAAGAAAACATTCTTATCCACAACAGGCCAGAAGCTGTTTGCATCAGCATGGAACCAGCTGAAGAAAAGCAGAACACCTAACAGATTAAGGGTAAGGATTAGTATTAATTTTTTCATAACTCGCTTTTTCTTACCTGAATGATACATTCATATATTAAGTTTTAAGAAGAATTAACCAGTCAGCAAATACAGAAAACGGTTAATCCGTAAAATGGCATCCATCCTTTGGATTTTTGCCATTTTATACTGAAAAAAATCATACGCAAGTCAAATTTTGACTAACTGTACGAAAAATTAACTATACAGAGTTTTCTGCTAATCCTGAACAGGTTCGATTTTTGATATAACTCTGTCACATTTAATTGCGGTATCAATATCATCGGCAATTGTAAGACCTGCTGTTGTCAGCATATCACCGGTAATTTCCGCATTAATGCCATAGTTGTAGAGATCTGAGAAATATTTCTGAATCAGGAGACGACCTCCAGCAAGACGCAGTACAGTCTTTGGCAAAATATATCTGAATACGGCAATACATCTTCTGACCTCATCAGGAGTTACTATCTCCATGTTCTCAAGAGGAGTTCCTCTAATAGGATTCAGAATATTGATTGGAGCACTGTCAACCTGAAGTTTTCTTAGGTACAGAGCTATATCGGCTCTGTCTTCGATACTCTCTCCCATGCCGATAATACAGCCTGAGCAGATTTCGAGACCGGCCTCCTTAGCGTAGGCAATGGTTCTCTCTTTCTGCTTTAGAGAATGAGTTGTACAGATCTCCTTAAAGAAGTTAGGAGAGGTCTCAACATTACAGTGATATCGTGAAAGACCGCTTTCTTTAAGAAGTTTCAGATCATCAAGATTCAGAAGGCCTAAAGAGCCACAGCATGAAATCTTAAGTTCTGAGGAGATTTTTTTATAGGCCTGAGCAATGACCTTTACCTCATCATGGGTAAGCTTAGGTCCTGAGGTAACAATTGAGAATCGATGAACTCCCCTGTCGGAATTGTATTTTGCCTCGGCAAAAAACTCATCTACGCTCTTTAAAGGACTCTCTTTTACGCCTGTATTGTAATGACGGCTCTGAGAACAGAATTTACAGTCTTCAGAGCATTTTCCGCACTTTCCGTTTGAAATGCAGCAAAGCTCAATTGCCTGTTTGAAAAAGGCTGAGGTTATTTTTGTGGCACCTTCCTTAAGTAAATCCAAAGGAGCGTTAAAAAGCTCCAGAGCTTCTTCTCTACTTATCTGGTAACCGTTGATAACATTATCTGCAAGATCTTTAAGTTGCACTATATAGACTCCAGAATTAAAAACGCAGCTTTCTGCTGCGCAAAAACAAAACCCTGTGGATTATACACCGAAGTTAACTTGTTTTCCTACCTGAAAAAAAAGCGAATCACAGGGACTCGCTTCAGATTAGTAAATTATATGGATCTATTCTTTACTCTTACGCACATACTTTGTGGTATCTACAACTTCGCTGTTTGGCCAGTATAGGAAAAGAGTTCTTATAAAGGTTGCCAGAGGAATTGAGAAAAATACTCCCCAGAAGCCCCATAGTCCGCCGAAAATCAGAATTGCAGACAGAATTGAGAAGGCATCCAGGTTCATTGCCTTGGAAAACAGCATAGGTGTCAGGACATTAGCGTCTAAAAGCTGGATTATCAGATAAACAGCATAAATCCACAGCAGGTATGAGGTAAAGCCGAACTGGAAAATAGGGATCAGTACCACAGGGATGGTAATAACCGCAGCTCCAACGTATGGGACAATTACAGAAAGACCTACACCGAAGCCTAAAAGGAAGGCGTAATTAACACCTAAAAACATGAAGGCCAGTGTATTCACAATAGTAATAATAATGATATGCAGGATCTTGCCTCTGATATAGCCTTCAATCTGAGCATTAATCTTTGGCCAGAATTCATGTATAAGTGACTGATTATTCGGAAGAATATACGTCCTGAAGCGATGCTGCAGCGTATGCTTGTTGGCAAGCATCAGGAATGTGAAAATCGGTACGATAATCATATACATCATCCAGGACATTGCATTAACTACAGAAGGCATTACCTGATTTCTGATGATATTGTTCGTATTTGAAAGAATTGATGAGCGAGTCTGAACTACATACTGATCAATCTCCTCCTGAGAGAACATTGAAGGAATCGGTTCAGGCAGAGATTCGATAAACTCATAGGTCTTGGTAGCAATCAGAGTATCAAAGTCATCCTTCCTCTCCCCCTGTGCAGTGATAGAGATTTTCTGAAGGTTTGTATAGAACTGATTGGCCTGCTGTACGATTTTAGGAACAATGAAAACCATAATACCGATGGACAGTCCCACAAAGAGGATCATCGTAATCGCTGAGGAAGTCATTCTTTTAAGCTTAAACTTGTGTGTTCCAAGTCTTACCACCCAGTCAAGGCAGTAGGCAAAGCACAGTGCAACCACCAGAGGGCCGACCAGCCACATTAAATAATAGACAACCAAAAATGCGGCTAGAAGAACAAGTGCAAACTCAATTGTTCCAGGAGCGGAAAAATGCCTGGAATACCAGCCTTTGAATAAACTAATCATACAAAATTCCTTTTCTTTGAGAATCATTATATGCAAAAACACGGCAGTACGATTAGAAAACACTCTGTTTTTTAAAAGTAATTTTTATAGGCCTCGCAGAATTGAAATGTTTTTAAGTAAACATAATCATAAACTAAACAAATTAAGGTATTCTCACCTTTGTCCTGCGTGATAGAATTTCAGACAGTCTTTTGATTGGAGGATATATGATAAGGTCAGTTAAACAGAGCATAGCTTCTGTGGTAAGTGCAGTGTTTTTGTCAACAGCAGTGCATGCGGCCGATAATATATCAATCCCAGAGATGGGAACAGCTGGTGTCCGTGGAATGACAGTTCAGGCAGAAAGACTCTACGGTGAGTACTTTATGAGAAAAGCCAGAGGTGCAGGTGCTATCAGCTACGATCCGGTCATGACCGAGTTTATCAATTCTGTCGGTCAGAAACTGATTCTAAGTGCCAATAATGTCTACTTCCCATTTGAATTCTTCCTGTCAGCAGATCCTACATTAAATGCATCAGCCTTTTTAGGAGGCAAGGTTCAGGTAAACGCAGGTCTGTTCCACTATACAGACAATGAGGATGAGTTCGCCTCTGTTCTTGCCCACGAAATTTCTCATATAACACAAAGACATATCGCAAGATTCATAGAAGAACAGTCTGATAGGGGCGCAATCTCAATAGCAAGCATCATCGGCTCAATAGCCATTGCCCTCATTAACCCTACAGTAGGAGCTGCAGCATTTTCAACTACAGCAGGAATTATGTCCCAGAGCGGCATCAACTTTACAAGAGACAATGAGTATGAGGCTGACAGAATAGGTATTTATGTTCTGGAAAAGGCAGGTTACAACCCTATGGCCATGAGCTCACTCTTTAAAAAGCTCTTTTCAATGCAGGGTAATATCAACAGTGCCTATGCCCTGCTGATTGATCATCCTCTCTCTGAGATCCGTGTTGCCGAGGCATATAACCGAGCTAAAAATATGCCTCAAAGAAAGAATTCAAATGATCCAAACTTTATGCTGGCCAAGGCTCGTGTGGATGTCAGATACATGAACCTCAAGCTGAACGACTTTAAAGAAAGACTGTTAAAAGCTGAAAAGGTTAATCACTACTACAAGAATTACGCTCTTGCTCTGATTTACTATGGCGAGAAAAACTACTCAAAGGCAATAGATTATCTTGAGAAACTATCCTCTCTGTCATCAAACGATTTTATCGTTGATTTATATACCGATATCGATATAGAAAGAGGAAAGTACGATTCCGCAATTTCTAGATTAAGAACCATATATGCAAAGAAGCCATTCGATAGCGCTATTGCAGTAAACCTTGCCAATGCCTATCTCAAGGCAAAACAGGGAAAACAGGCTCAGGCGGTTTTAGAAAAATTCCTGCAGAAATATCCTAACGACTCGTTTGCCAATGAAATGCTGACAGAGAGTTTTCTTCTGCAGAAAAACAAATGTCAGGCTTTAATCACTCATGCTCAGACTCTGGCATTAAAAGCTGATTACAATAAAGCCTTCAACAGTCTTAATGATGCAATGCACACCTGCAAAGGATCCTATTCTCAGATTGCCCGCGCAAAATTCGCCAAGATTTCAGATCAGAAGGATTTTGACGAAAAACTCGAAAAAAGACGTTAACAAATGCCCAAAAATCGTACTGTGACATTTCAGAGTACGATTTGTAAGCCTTTTTTTTGAGAAAAATCACCAAATTCACAATATTGTAGTAAACTTGTTTAGATTTTAATTTTGAATAAACAAAGTGAGTCGTGTTATGCCACAGTGTTTTCATACTGTAAAAGAATTAAGAGAATATCTGAAGCCTTTAAAAGCACAGGGAAAAACCGTTGGACTTGTTCCAACCATGGGTGCATTGCATCAGGGACATGCAACACTGATATCAAATTCTGCCAAGGAAAATGACATCACTGTTGTTAGTGTTTTCGTAAATCCAACTCAGTTTGGACCAACAGAAGATTTTGATGCCTACCCAAGAACACTTGAAGCTGATCTTGAGGTTGTTGGCAAGGCTGGCGGAGATGTTGTATTTGCACCTTCACCTGCAGAAATGTATCCAAGCAGTGATGACACCTGGGTAGAAGTTACAGGCAATATCACCAAGGTTCTGTGCGGAAAGAGCAGACCAATCCATTTCAGAGGCGTAACCACCGTTGTATCAAAGCTTTTCAACATCGTCGGACCAACCCGTGCATACTTTGGTCAGAAAGATGCTCAGCAGGTTGAGGTTCTGCGCCGTATGGTCAAGGATATGTTCTTTGATCTTGAACTAAGAATTGTTCCTATCGTAAGAGAAGAAAGCGGCCTTGCAAGAAGCTCAAGAAACACCTATCTGTCAGCAGAGGAAAAATCTGCTGCAGTCATTCTTTCAAAGACACTTAAGATCGCTTTGGAAAAATTCAAGGCAGGCACAACAAAGGTTGAAGACATCATCAGCTTCACCAGAACAGAGATTGCTAAAGAGCCACTTGCCAACATTGAATATGTTGAGTGTTACGGTCTTCCTGGACTATATGAGCTAAGCGATGAAGTAAAGGCTCCATCCCTGCTTGCGGTTGCAGTTCGTTTTGGCACCACTAGACTGATTGATAATATCATTCTGGAGTAAGAAATGATTTATACCATGATGCACGGAAAAATCCACCGTGCCACCATTACTGAGGCAAATCTTGAGTATGTAGGCTCAATCACCATTGATGAGGATCTGCTTGAGTCCTCAGGAATTCTTCCTGGCGAGAAAGTTCAGATCGTAAATAACAACAATGGTGCCAGACTTGAAACCTACACCATTCCAGGAGAAAGAGGCTCAGGAGTTATCTGTCTTAACGGAGCTGCAGCCCGCTGTGCCATGAAGGGCGATATCGTTATCATCATTGCCTATGCCCAGATGGACGAGAAGGAAGCTCGTGCTCTTAAGCCAAAGGTTGTTTTAGTTGATGAGAAAAATCATATCGTAAAGAATTTTTCAGAAAAAGCTAACGCTACTATTTAGCATATAATCTGAACAGAAGATCTTAAATGCTCCCACTTTCGGGAGCATTTTTTATAGGTTAAGAAGAGATTTTACGAAAGGAATGGTCAGATAATGAGACTGCTCGATCTGAGCCTTTTCCAGTCTGTCTAGAAGCTCAACCAAAGAGCGCATATCACGGTTAAAGTGTCTTACCAGGAATGTAGCTGTATTCTCAGGCAGATTAAAGTGTCTGTACTGAGCTCTCTTGGTAATAGCCTCAATACACTCATCCTCATTTAAGTAATTAAGCTGGAACTTAACACCGCTAGAAAGTCTGGTGGTCAGATCCTTTTTCTTAAATGGAATAGTGTCAAATGAGGTCTTTCCGGTCATAATCAGAGTACCCTCTCTTCGGTCATACCAGCGGTTATAAAGACCGAACAGGGAAATCTCAAACTGCTCATCACCTGCAATGGCATCAACGTTATCCAAAAGAATGTTCTTTGGCAGATCAACATCCAGAACCATAGGGCCTAATGTCTTTGCCAGCTTCAGATCTAAAAAGAACACATTCTGGATCTGGTCTGACTTAAGCTGGAAAAGTGCATTAAGAAGGTGTGTTTTACCACATCCTTCTGGGCCGAAATAGTAGTAAAACTCATTAACCTCGTCCTCTACGGCATGCTTTAGAGAAGATACCGCATATGAATTTGAACCTTCAACAAAGGTTGAAAAATCACTCTTGTCAGAAATCTTAAAATCTAAAGCCTGCTGATATGGAACCTTATTTTTTTCTTCCATTTCTATCCTTAATGTTCACTGATAATGATTATTTCTCTAAAGCGACAGATGAATTATCTGAATCGTCAGTAATAGTAATCACAGGAACATCATTAGATGTATCTCCAGCAGGAGCTGCTGCAGGAACAGTGGTAGTAACTTCAACAGTCTGTCTTACGGTTTCCTTTGTATAGGCATCATTGCCATAGTTATTGATTGAAGAGGTAACTCTCTGAGTAGTTGTAGTGGTTACAGAACCTACGTTGTCAGCTGGCTTTGCACTGCCGTTTGACTCGTTGAATCTATAGGTCCATGGACCAACCTTGGTAAATTCAGAGGCATGAGTAAAGGTGCCGTCCAGAATAGCTGGGGAAGATCCGGTTGGGATCAGGAAGATAACTCCGTCTGAATTGTAGCCTAGAACCTGAATATCTGATTCATAGCCATAGGTAATCAGAATGCGCTTGATCTTTGGATAATCAGCAACATTCTCAATATCGGTAATAAGAACTCTTACGCCCCCCTTAACAGGTCCAAGCTCAATGGAGCCATCGCCGTTTACAGGAGTAATGGTATCAGCCTCGTTTGCAGAGGTTGCTGCAGGAGCAGCAGAATCGGCTGCAGTGCTCTTTGATGAGTTCATAAGCACCTGGGCAATCTGAGCAGACATCTGAGCTGATGCGGTATCAGCATCGCCGCTGTTTGAACCGCTGCCTAATGACTTGCCTTCAGCGTCACAAAGATTCCATTTTACTGAATAGCTGTTACCGTCTGAATCGCGCTCCATAACACCGCTTACAAAATACTTGGCGTCATAACGCTTTGAAGCCTTTGCAATCATTTCATCAGAGTGAGAAACGATGGTCTGAGAGTTAACCTGCTGAACGTCATCAAGATCCATTACAGGAAACATAATGCTGAACTTATTCTTCTGAGCAGAGCTCTGAAGTTTCTGAACAAAATCAGTACTGCCCTCACCTGACAGTAAAGATGAATCTGCAGAAGAAAGATCGGCAATCCAGGCAACAATTGTTCCGGTCTCACCGTTCCATACACCGATTCCCTTTGATGACAGAAGATTACTGATCTTCTCATCGTTGAAGCTTACCTGCAGGTAGTTACCGTTGATACTGATAGTATCAATAGTAGTACGGATATCCTCTAGAGATAAGGAATTAGCTGGGTCTGTAACATTTGCAGAGGTCGCGTCTGAGAATGCTTTTACAATCGCATTGTCCATGCCATTGTCCAAAGGAGTCTCAAAAATCTCGGTTGCATTTGCACCACAACTGAGCATTGCTGCACATAATACTGTAATTAATTTCATTGAATTCCCCAAGCCTATTTTCTGCATTTTATTCACTAAATTCTGATGATATTTCCTGTATTCTGATGATTGTCTGCTCACTAAAAAACTTGATATCTATCAGATTTTTAAGACAGATTTTAACAGAAACCGAACCTTCGGCAAAACCGAAAATCTACAGAAAAAACCCGTTCATAAATTATATGAACACAAAAAGCATATATCTGTAATAGCAATCAGCCATGTTGCAGTTAACTCTTTATAAGATAAGGAGTTTTATTGAACATCTGAAGAAAAATTCTACTGATCTGCCATAAATTCATCTGCATAATTCTACCACATACTAAGTCACATGAAATTTCATATTTGAGATGAAATTACCTGTCAATTTTTGTAAAATTGCGCACAGAATTTTTCATTCAACCGATAGTTTTACCTGGAGACTAAAATGGCATCAAATTTGACCTACAAAGAAGCTGGCGTTGATATTAATGCAGGAGATGAGCTGGTACAGCGCATCAAAGCCCCTGTAAAGAAAACCACCAGACCAGAAGTTATTGGCGGACTAGGCGGATTTGGAGCATTAACCAGACTACCTAAGGGATATACAAATCCTGTATTGGTTACTGGTACTGACGGTGTAGGAACCAAGTTACGTCTTGCAATCGATCTTAAGAGACACTCAACTGTGGGTCAGGATCTGGTTGCTATGAGCGTAAATGATATTGTGGTTCAGGGTGCTGAGCCATTTTTATTTTTAGACTACTATGGAACAGGTAAGCTGGATGTTGATACAGCTACTACCGTTGTTACAGGTATTGCACACGGCTGTGAGCTGAGTGGATGTGCACTGGTTGGAGGTGAGACTGCTGAGATGCCAGGCATGTATGAGGAAGGTGACTACGACCTTGCTGGCTTTGCAGTTGGTGTTGTTGATGAGGACAAGATCATCGACGGCTCAAAGGTAAAGGTTGGTGACAAGCTGATCGGTATCGCTTCATCAGGTCCACACTCAAACGGCTATTCACTGATTCGCGCAATTCTGAAGAAATGCGGTGTAAATCCTCTAGAGGACAAGCTTTCAGACGGAACCCTAATTGCAGATGCTCTTATGGCTCCAACCAGAATCTATGTTAAGCAGATTCTGAAGTTAATCAAGGAAGTTGACGTTCACGCCTTAGCCCACATCACCGGCGGCGGTTTCTGGGAGAACATTCCAAGAGTTCTTCCTGAGGGAACATGCGCTGCATGTGACGGCGATTCATGGGAGCGTCCAGAAGTATTCAAGTTCCTAAAGAAGAACGGTAATGTTGATGCTTATGAAATGTTCAGAACCTTCAACTGCGGTGTAGGTATGATTGCAGTTGTATCAGCAGACGAGGCTGACAAGGCTGTTGAAGTTCTGAATTCATTAGGCGAGAAGGCATGGGTTCTTGGTGAAATCGCACCTACCGGTGCAGATGGCAAGCAGGTAACCATCAAGAACTACGAAAACTTCTAATCAGCACCTAGAAATTACTGCAGAAAGCTCCACAAAAAAGTGGAGCTTTTTTTATGTAATCATAAAAACAAATGTGTTATATTAACGCATTTATAAAAGCCCTAAAAAATCAAGGTAACTCTGCGATTTTAATGGAAAATTTACCCGACGGATATATGCCGGGAATGACGCTGACCTAAGCATTGGAAAATACTGCAGTGTCATAATTAAAAAAACTTAAAAATCAGGAATATATTCTAGCGTCCTTTGGAGGTGCTACTTGTGAACGCATACAACATTGACTGGTGGGGAAACAAATACTTTGGTGTAAACAGCAAGGGACACGTTGTTGTTCATCCAAACCCAAATGAAACTGACACCGAGATTGATCTTGCAGATTTGGTAAAGGAAAGATCAAAGCTTGGTCAGAGATTACCAGCATTATTCTGTTTCCCTCAGATTCTTCAGAACAGACTTTTTGATATTAACAATGCTTTCAAGGAAGCCCAGGAAGAATACGGATACAAAGGTGGCTACAACCTTATATATCCTATTAAGGTTAACCAGCATCGCAGAGTTCTAGAATCAATCACCAGCTGTTGTACAGAGTTTGAACCAATCGGTCTTGAGGCAGGTTCAAAGGCCGAGCTTATGGCTGTGCTTGCACACGCAGGAAGAAACCAGTCCATGATTGTATGTAACGGTTATAAGGATCGTGAGTACATTCGTATGGCTCTGGACGGCGAGAAGATGGGCCACAGGGTATTCCTAGTTATTGAAAAGATGTCTGAGCTTAAGATTGTTCTTGAGGAATCAGAGCGTCTTGATGTTATGCCAAGATTGGGTGTTCGTGCCCGCCTTGCATCCCAGGGTTCAGGCAAATGGCAGTCATCAGGTGGTGAAAGCTCAAAGTTCGGTCTGGCAGCTGCACAGGTATTGAAACTGGTTGCAACTCTTAAAGAACACGACAAGCTTGAATGGCTTCAGCTTCTTCACTTCCACTTAGGTTCACAGATGTCTAACATCCGTGATATTACCCGCGGTGTTAGAGAAAGTTCAAAATTCTTCGTAGAGCTGTCAAAGCTTGGTGTAAACATCAAGTACTTCGACGTTGGCGGCGGTCTTGGTGTTGACTATGAAGGTACACGTTCACAGACAGACTGCTCTGTAAACTACTCACTGAAAGAGTATGCAAACAACATCGTCTGGACAATCGGTGATGCATGCCGTGAGAACAACCTTCCAGAGCCAAAGATTCTGACTGAGTCAGGAAGAGCTCTGACCGTTTATCACGCAGTTCTGGTCTCAAATATCATCGGTATTGAGCGTAACGAATTTACCGTTCCAGAGAAACCACTTCCAGAATCTCCTCGCGCTCTTTTCAACCTGTTCGAAACCTGGGAAGAGATGCACAAGGATGTAATCAGAAGATCACTTCGCGAGTGGCTGCATGATTCTCAGTACGACCTTCAGGAAATCCATGAGGGCTACGTTTCAGGTGACGTTACTCTGCAGCAGAGAGCTAAAGCCGAGCAGATCTACATCTGTATCTGCAAGAAGATTCAGCAGGCCCTAGATCCAACCAACAAGTCTCACCGCGTACTAATCGATGAGCTTGATGAGAGAATGGCAGACAAGCTCTATCTGAACTTCTCACTGTTCCAGTCTCTACCAGATGCATGGGGTATTGATCAGATCTTCCCTGTACTGCCTCTTGAGAATCTGGACAAGCCTCTTACAAGACGAGCTGTACTGCTTGATATCACCTGCGATTCAGACGGTGCGATCTCTCAGTACGTAGAAGGCGACGATATTTCCAACACCATGCCATTCCCAGAGTATGACGTGGAAAATCCTCCTATGATTGGATTCTTTATGGTTGGTGCTTACCAGGAAATTCTGGGTAACATGCACAACCTGTTCGGTAACACTGAAGTTTATGACGTTTATGCATACGGCGACGGAAAAGTAAGCGTTTCTCTATCAGATGAAGGCAGCACTGTTGCAGATATGCTACGATATGTACTGTTAGATCCATCTAAACTTCTGAACGAATTCAGCAATGAGGTTTTAAGAAACCAGAATAATCTTGATGAAAAGACACAGCGTGCCTTCATCGAGGAGTTTAAATCAGGTCTATATGGATATACCTATCTAGAGGAAGACTAAATGCAGACATTAAATCACGAAACAGATATTTCACTGGTATCAAATGCTTTTGGATTTCTACGTACACCGTTGAACTTTGAGCCATACGACAGTGATGCCGATGTTGTAATCACAGGTGTTCCTTTTGATATGGCCACCTCAGGTCGTGCAGGTACACGCTTCGGACCTAATGCTATCCGTCAGATTTCAACTCAGCTTGCATGGGAGCACTGCCGTTACCCATGGAAGTTCAATGTATTAGATAAGCTGAACATCGTTGACTGCGGTGATCTTGTTTACTCTTTCGGTGACAACCAGGATATGGTAAACAAGCTTACAGAGCATGCCGACAAGCTTCTGGCTAAAGGTAAGAAGATGCTGACCTTCGGTGGTGACCACTTCATTACCCTGCCTCTTCTTCGCGCTCATGCAAAGAAATACGGCAAGCTGTCACTAATTCACTTTGACGCTCATGCAGATACCTATTCAAACGGTTCAGCATATGATCACGGCACCATGTTCTATCATGCACCACAGGAAGACCTGATTGACGTTAAGAAGTCTGTACAGGTCGGTATCCGTACCGAGTACGATGAGAAGGACGGTTTCCTAGTTCTTGACGGCGCTACTGCTAACGATATGTCTGTTGAGGACATCTCTCTTGCAATTCATGAGAGAGTTGGCGGTAACAAGTGCTACATCAGCTTTGATATCGACTGTCTTGATCCTGCATATGCTCCAGGTACAGGTACCCCTGTTGTTGGCGGCATGGCAACCGACAAGATCCTGAAGATCCTACGTGCAATGAAGGATCTTGATATTGTGGGTATGGATGTTGTTGAAGTATCACCAGCATATGATCACGCTGATATCACTGCATTAGCAGGTGCTTCAATTGCACTTGAAATGTTATATATGGAAGGCTACAAGAGAATGTAATTAAACATTCCCGACACCTTTTGTCGATGTAAAAAACTAATCCTCAGCCTAATAATAGTATGGCCCCAGAAATTGATCACTTAAGTTTCTAGGTCATACTAACAGAATTTAAGGCTTGTTTCCTGAAATTAATTGGAGACAGGCCTTTTAATTTTTTACAAACTCTGTCAGTGTTATACCATTTTATATAATCTTTAATAGCTTTCTCTAGGTCTTTTAAATCCTTAAATGTCTTTTCCTTTCCATAAAACATTTCAACCTTCATTCTTCCAAAGAATATCTCAATCATAATGTTGTCATGAGTAGTAGCTTTCCTGGACATGCTTTGAACCAGATTATGCTCTTTAAGCCAGTTGCAATAATTGATATGTTGATATTGCCAACCCTG
>NZ_FUXX01000037.1 GCF_900167015.1 Succinivibrio dextrinosolvens DSM 3072 | reverse complement strand
TCAAATATAATCACGGTTTCAAAAGATTCAGACTGCGATCTAAAGCGAAGGTAATAATTGAATTTGGGCTTGTGGCTCTGGCTCATAATATAAGAAAATGGGCCAATATAAGAAATGAAATGAATGCGGTAATAAGTTAAAAAAGAACAAGAAATACCTTAAGCTTCCTACCTTATCTCTCTAAAAGTTCTAAAAATCTCCAATCAAAATAAATATCTCAACAAAATCGTATTTGAAAATTTCAATTCCCTAGAAATAACAAAATTCTATGTTTGAAAAATGAAAGAGGCTGACATACTTTTTAGCCAGCCTCTTTTACTGTTAGGCATTTTCAACCTGATTGAAAGTAGCCTCAACTGCGCCATCCTTTGTATTGTCTGGCTTGATTGCGGTATACTTCCAGGTTATCTTACCTGCAATCAGTTCTACCTGCTCCAATGGCATATAGGCTCCATCTGCGCCCTGGAAACTGTCAATCATTGATGAAGCACCATTGCTTCCTGAAACCACTGATTTTATGGAGGCCTTTGAGATCTTTACATTCTCCAGGGTTACCTCATAAACAGGTTCCTGCTTTCCTGCCACAGCTCGACAGACCTGGAACTGTACCTTTGCAACCTTCTGACCAGACATACAGAACTGCTGAATCTTTGGTGTTGCCTTGTCAATCAGATGTACAAATGAGAATGGTTCAAATGCACCTCTTCCTGATACATCTGTTGCACGTCCTGCACCAACGTTCTGAACTGCACCGTGAGAAAATGATACGACTTCAATCCATTTGCCATGACTCTTGTCATTTGAGTCGCCGTCAATTCCATCAATCTTTACATAGAAATCGGATGCCATAATATTTCTCCTCAATAACCATGCTGTTAAGATAATTTTTTTATCTGTAACGGTTATCTGTTTAATAACTTGTTAACACAGTATTGTGGATTCGTAAAACATATCTGATAAATATGCTCCATTTGTCCACGGTCCCAAAAAAATCACGTGCTTCATCAAGCACTTAATATGAGGATCTGATGAATACCATCATGAATTCCTATTCCTTTTGTACCTATAATATAAGATATATTTTTCATGACAATTGCACTACTTTGTAAAATTATGGTTGTAATCACAAAAATTATTCAAAACGTTCCCTATTATTATGGACAAGTAAAGTAATTTTTCTCGATATGTGATCTTTAAAGGTTTTATTAGAGAAAAATGCAGAATAAGGTAAGTTTTAGTTGATTTTTCTAACCTATGATTGAGATATGCGGATTTATTGGCTTACAGAGTATTTTTTTTATAAATATCTGTATATCTGATCGTTTGTTGAGGGCTTTCAAATGAATACAAAGCTAAAATCGATTTCTTTTAACATTAGTCCAAAAAATGATGATGGAAAAGATGTCTTTCCTTCATACTCTGTTTACGAGTTTGTATTCAACGAAGGTATTTCCGCTCTATACAACGGAAAGTTATATTTCTACGCCACAAATTCTTTAAAAGCATCAGACCTGCAGCATCAGATTGGAAAGCAGATAAATATCAATGTAGAAATAACAGATCATCTGCATGCGCCAGGCAAGGATAAGGCTTTAAGCCAGGACTTTAATTTCAAGAGAACTGTTAACGGAATAATATCCTCATTAAAATTCCTTGGTAAGACAATGAATGTCACTACCAAGACAGACAACAAGCCTGCATACATATACGAAATTGATTTCAATTCACCTTATGAAATACTGAAGAACCGTATGCATCGCTATCATGACGTTGCATATGGAAAACTTCAGGATAAGCTTGAAAAATTCCTGACAGAGCCACAGAAAATAATCTATGGAGAAGATATCAATTCAAATTTACCGATCTCCATAAAATATGAACTGCTTGACTCTAATGACAAAAAACAGTTCTCTGCTCTGCCTGACAATGTCTGTATTCAAATAGGATCTTTCAGCCCGCTTTTTGCCCTAAGAAAAATCATCACAGACTTTGGACTGAATTTCAATTTCATCCATGAGAATAAGGATGGAAAAAATGAGCTCAAGGTATTTTTGAGTAAAGGATATGGAGTCCATAAAGGTAATGGAGTTGAAAGCGATTATTTTGAGAAATCAAATTCAGATAAACTCAATTACGATGCTGAAATTATCTGTGACCAGACAGACAGCGGAGCACCAAAACTGACATCATTCAGTATTGATGTAAAGCCTCAGGAATTAGAAATCATTAGAAATGATAATGATTTTCTTGTTCATTCGACCACAACAGATAAGGTAGCCATAACCTCAGAGACAGATGCAAAATCCGAGGCATTGAAAAACATAGAAAATAAAGATCAGAGAGAAAAGATGCTGTACAAGCTGAGCGCTTCTCATCTAATCTTTATTCCGGGAGCTGTGGTTACGGCAAAGAATTATATTGACAGCGAAGTAAAGCTAATTGTCGATAAAGTTTCACTTCATGTATTCGCTTCTGCAAACACAAAAGCGTTCAATGTAAATGAACAGCTAGAACCAAGTATTGAAGAAAATATTTACGCATATGAACTTGATCAGGAAAAAGAGCCAGGCTCATTTGCTGATTACGAAAACGAAGAAGAACTACCAGTAAGTAAGACAAATGAAGTAACTAAGACAAGTGAAGCACCAAAGAAAAATGAAGTAACTGTATATGCAACACAGAACAACGTAGAGGTTCTTGAGGCTGTTGTCACTGATGGAGACGGTTTCTATTCCGGAGAATGGCCGTCTCCTAAGAACGATCCATCAGTTAAAGAACCAAGAGCCGGTTCTATATGTATCTGCGCCGGTGATAACACAGAAAAACCAAGCATGTTTTATGCGTTGGCAGCAGGTCAGGATAAACCTGTTCAGGTTCGACTCACCTCCACTATCGCTAATGTTGATTCCTTTAATATGCCAAGAATTGGACAGAAAGTTCTAATTCTATCAGGAAATAATAACTACTATCTGCATAGTTTTCTTTCTACAAAAGACTCAACTGTTACTCCTGAAGTAAACAGAGTAAAAAGAAATAATGCTCTTGCATCTATAAAGACTTTAGCGTCACACACTCACGGAGCAAGAGTTCACGTTTGGAATGCTACAGACAAGTCAAAGAATGTTGGATTCAAAGGCTGCAATGAGGATGAGAGTAAATATGGTCTGTCAAGTATAGTTCTGGAAAAGAATACAGATTCTAATGAATACATAAGAAATAAAATACTTGGAGGCTCTGAATCATCAGTAGTTGAGGCTCTAAATAAAAAAGATAATACCTATGCCCATTATCAGGATTATTCAGGAGACTCAACCATAAAGCCTGAATATCTCGGAGATTTAAAGATAGATGACTGTAAAGAACTAAAAGAAGCTTCCATAAAGAAGCGTTGTGCCGCTATCAAAGCGCTGGTTGAAAAAACCAAAAAGGAGAAAAAAACTCAGGAAGATAAAGTAACAGATCTACAGAAAGAAATTGACAAAAAAGTCCAGGACAAAAAAATTGCGATGAATGAATCAATTTCATTGACAGGTTCTGATAAGGAAAAGAAAGAGAAAGAAGTTGAAAAATTAGATGGCGATATAAAGACGCTTGAGGATAAAAAGAAGTCAGAACAGCAGACACTTTATACAAAAAATGTAAATTACAATACAGCTATTGCCGGACTTGAAGCTGTTACAAATGAGTTTATAGGGGAAATAGGCAATCCAATTGATTTTACCAAGGATAACATTGATATCTTTAAGATTGACCATGAAGGAAATCTTGAAATTAACTGTCCAAAAGGGACTATTACCATAAATGCCAAGAATATAAAACTGACTGCATCTGAAGCAACAAGTGTGGGCGGTTCAGGATCTGTATCCTTGACCTCTCCATCCAGCATCAAGATGGGTGTTGCAGGTACATCATTCTCTATTTTATCGTCTGCAATCAAAGCAAGTACCATTCCGTTTGCAAATGGATCTCTTGCAAGTTTTGGCTCAACACTTACTTTAGATGCATATGAGGGAACAAGCCTTAAAGCAGCTACTGTAAATCTAAGCGGAAAGTTCTCAGCAAGCGTTAAAGATGGTTTAGGTGCAGGATTTAAGTCCAGTAAAGGTGTTGCCTCATTGAGTGGAAGCGAGGCAAGTCTGACATCGAATACTTTTGAGGGAGCAATACAGAATGTTATCAAATTTGACGAGGAGCTTGTAAAAGAACTAGCCAACACCATCACAGTAAATGCAAATCCTAAGGCCTCAAAATATGAGAAGGGAATTATCGATGGAGTACTTTTCCCTATTGCAAATGAAATAATGGGATTTTGTTACAAAACAGATATTTACCATGGTTACGCAAGAAAAGTTAAGGATTATCGTGATGACAAGACTACTGTCTCACGATTCTTGGTAGATACATGTGATTTTATATGTGACAATCTCGACCTTATAGCAAAAGCAATGAATGTTGTAACAGAAATTGCCAAAATGGCAGATGAAGATAACTGGTTTGAGAGAAAAGGACATGTAGGAAAGAATAATGCACAGGACATAAAATACTTTTTTGCCAGCCTGAAATATACATTGAATACTATTGCCTTGCACGCTGTTTTAGTAGCAAATACATGGCCAGCAATAAAACCAGCTAAGGTTGCAATCAGAGGCGGTGTAGTAGCTATCTCTTCAACAACTGAAACCAATGCTGTTATTGAGAAAATTGACGCAAGAGCATAATCCGTTACTTTAGAAAGAAAGGTATTTGTTATGGCATTAACAGAAGAAAGCAAAAAACAGTTAAAGGAACTAGGTGAAAATATTGCTACCGATATGGCAGTTGAGATTGGAATGATGGTAGCTACAGAGGCTCTAGAGACTCTGGTTTCATCAAATATCAAGGAAAGTGATCCTACTGGCGACAGAGAGTCAAGACCAACCGACGATTCTGCTGTTCTTGACGAGAAAAAAGCGGAAGGAAATTCAAATGAGGGCTCTCTGGCAAAAGATGATGTCAAGGCTCAAGGAGGTGAGGTTGCAGCTTCACAAACCGACGCTGAGGCCAATAAGAACAGAGCAAAAGCTCTTGAGTCAGAAGCAAAGGCTTTACAAACCAGTGCGGGCGCAACAGAGATTGCAACGAAAGCACTCAAGATGAACTAAAAAGAATAAACATCATACGGAGTAAACTCAAAATATGGCAAATGTATCAAATCAGCTTGACTGGATGAATAAACATCTGGTACTTCTGCAGTATAAGACAGTGAACGAAGCTGTAGAGCAGGAGATGTTTCCTGCAACCACAGATCTACTTGAGCTTGCGGAAAAATATCCAAACAGTGAGGATTTTCTGCATGAACTGGAAAACAGGAAGGAGTACAAGGATGCCTGCAGTTTTCTTGCATACAATCTTCATCATCGAGCCGCAGTCTGGTGGTCATATATATGTGTCATTGATTTACTCAAGGAACTGAAAAAAGCTCCGGCAAAACCACGTGATATTGATGACATAGGTAAACCTAAGCCATTTAATCTTCCAGATTGGGCAAAAAAACCAGAAGGTCTTGATCAACCATACGATGTTGATAAAAAACTTGCAGAGTTCAGAGATTATAAGGACAAAGCCTTTGCTGCTCATCAGGAGAGACTCAAAAATATTGATCCTGAAATCAGAAAAAGCTGCGAAGAAGCCATTGAAATTGTAATGCAGGAAGTCCGCCAGAAACACGGTGGAAAAGATCTGTTCGATCTTTTAAATTTAGCATGCGAGAAAGTCGTAAGAGATCATAATCAGGACTTTGTGATTGACGTTGCAAACAGTCCAATTACAAAAGCAAAAAAAGAACTGCAGGATAAAATTGAGGCATCACGCAAGGAAACCATTGAAACAATCAAAGCAGCCTTACCAAAGGTTGATCTTAAAGCTAAGTTAAAGAACAAGCGTTCGGCACTGGACAGCGTATATAGCTATATTGTGTCTCCTGATGAGGATAATGCAAATAACTGTATAAAAATTGGTAACAAAGGTCCTGATACTCCGGAAGGACTGCTTGCACTTGTAGCATTCTGGAGTTTTGGTGATCTTGCTCCAAAAGGAACAGTTGTTGTGAAAACACCAGCAGGACTACTGGGTAACGGTATTAATTCCCTGTTGCTGATGCTGGCTCTAGCCCCAGGCGGAGAGAAAAAACTTAAGGAAAGATATGAAACCTACTTTAAGCTTGGTTATGATGTAGCCGCAGGAAAAAATAACTGGAGTAAGAGTATTGAAGAGGGTAAAGCACCTCACGCAGAACTGAACCTTTATGAGAATTTGGAGGAAGAGGCCGCAGTATCCAAGGATGAACCTACACAAACACAGAGCACATCTCCAAATGGTAACGCTCAGTCTTCAGCTCCGGCTAAACCTATAATCAACAGATTCAAATAGAGATTCTTTAGGACCGTTAACTGAACCGGGGAGCTTTACCAGCTCCACGGTTCCTTTATAGAATCACTACAAAACGAGTGCGAACATTAACAATCAGTGAGAGGCAGACTCAAGCTCATCTATATACAGAGGATCATAAACATCCTGAGAATCATTAAGAAGGGCTGAGTTTTCATTATTAGAGAAAAACTGCCCTATGAACTCTACCTCATTTATGGCCGTATGACCTGATGGTCGCTGATATCTGAGGTCTGATACCATAATTCTGTCGTACTGCTTTGCTACAGGCTTGTAGTCAATCTCATTTACAACAGAATCAACATAAAGATAAGCTGCAACTCCGCGAACATGTTTAGAATACCTTGGAGTAGTACCGTAGAATAAAGCTACATCATTATCAAAGAAGAGCAGATCTCCAGGTTTTGCCTTAGCAAAGGTAGCAAGTCTTTCCTCATAAGGCATTCCTAAAAGCTCAATACTCTTTGGAGAAGCCTTCTTCATGGAGTCAAAATCAAGCGGCATGTATATACCGACAGAGCGGTATACACGAGAAAACATTCTTGAATTTGAACGCAGCTCCTCAAGATAGGAATACTCCGATCTGGAGAGATTCTTGTATAATCTGGCCTGAGCAAGAATGTTCTTTCTGGTAGGATTCAGAGGCCCAACACTTACACTGTCAGTAGACAGTTCAGCGTTCTTATAGCTAAGAATGCCGTTCTCATTTACAGGAAGCAGAGCAACCGGCTTTTCAAAGGTTGATTTAGAGGTATCCAGAAGAATCACATCTCCCATAGAATAATCGTAGATTTTCTTATCCTTTGTATCCAGTGTAATCCTGTATACGGGAGCTTTTACTACAGCAAAATCTGAAGGCTTTACAACCTTAAGCCAGCTTAAATATCTGGTAAAAGCAAGATTAACTGTTGGAACCCAACCTCTTGCAAATCTGGTCTGAACAAGATAGTAGCGTTTATCAGAGCTTACAGATAAAACAGCCACCGCCTCTCCTATTGAAAGCTCGTCAATATGCAGAAGATTTCTGTCCTTTGTTTTTTTATCCTTATGCCAGACATCATTGGAGGGCATAAGCATGAGAGGGGTCTTTTTGGTTATCACAGCAAAAGCTGTATTCATAGATTCAGGAAGTGCATCTATATTACAGTTCTGCTCCATTCGCTTAATTGTAGTTTCCTTAATGGGACCAGCCTTGTTTACAGCACCGCTCTCAGAAAATCTGTAGGCATCTCCATGAAGCTGTCTTACCGTCTGTTTTATAAATACACTTGAGAATTTCTGAGGAAACTTTATAAGGTTATAGCCATAAGGAATACGATTTAAGATACCTGAATTGATATCATCGAGCATTTTTCCTTCAGACAGAGTCTTCTGATTAATAGATTCAGAGACAAAATGATCATCGTTGGAGTTCTCTCCAACGATTTCAGGGCTGACTATTTTTTTTTCATCAAAAATTCCACAGGATGCCAGAAGCATACAAAAAGAGATGATGCTCAGGACTCTGACAGTTGATCTACAGGAAATCTTCATGCTCAAATTTTCCTTAGTAATTTACAAAACTGTCAGCTGCAGGCCAGTTATCAGAGCTAGGCCACTCCTCAGGTGTAGGAAGCTTACCTACAATACCCAGTGATACGAAGAATACACTTGGATCACCTTCATCAGGAACAATCTCAATAGGAACAAAGGTAGATTTTGTATCCTCGTTGTATTCTCCCCTTTCATCAAGGTACAGCTGTAGCGCAGGATAACCGCCATCAATTACAACCTGACAGTCAGGATCGGCTGAATCAGAGAAACGATAGAACCTGAATACAATCTCGCTGTTATCAATAGGAGCAGATGAAATGGCAATATTCTTATTGCCGTTTACAAAAGCAGGCAGTTTCTGGGTAGTCTTTCCATCACCAACAGTAATATCAAAATAACGGTATCTAGCTATTGCCAGCTCACTGTTTATATTCTGAGCAGTCAGTAGTCGACTCTGATCTGAGGCATCCACCAGACCTATCTTGAACTGCATATTCTTTCCGCTTCCGGAGAGAATTCCCAGAATATTGGAAATGCTTGATGCCCATGACTTGAAGTCTGCCTGTCTGTTTGACTCCGGACTGAAAATCAGAGGACTCTTGAGATCATCGTTCTTCTTTAGTGTATCGTTCTGCTTTGCAAAGGCTGCAAGAGGATCAGTTGCCTTTTCAGATGCAGTATCTGACAGTCCAAAGGACTTGAATACCACTAAAAGACTCTTGATATCGTTCTTGGTAAGAACTCGCTCCTGAGGCTCTGCATCCTTTACTATTGGGAATACCTTCAGCTCAGACTGGAACTGCATTAATGACAGACTTGCCTCATGAGAGGCATCTCGTTTCAGAAGCTTAACACCAAGCTTGGTAAAGTCAGCCCACCAAGGAATATAATTGCTTCCCTTTGCTGGCTTGCTCAGGTTCAGAAGCTTCTCATTAAGCTCTTTCTGAGACATCTGCATTACGATGTTGTTTGCATATGTTGCATCTGAAGATAACAGGCTCCATTCAGTCAGAGTCTCATTACAGATATCCACAAAATCTATATCGATAAACTTACGGCGAACATCCAGCTGAGTCAGGAAGTTCTTTCTAAGCTCCACATCCGATTTGTTAAGCATAATCGGATCGATCTTGGTAATAATCTCATAGCTCTCGGTATACAGACGCTGAAGCTCATTATTGATCATATAGGATTTGAGCTCTGAGGTCATATCATAGAACTCTGCATAACTGTTAGCTGTCAGATGAACTGTATCTGGAAGCTGATACCAGTATTTCATATAGCTTGCTGAATAAGTTGCAAAGGCTTTTAGAATCTTAGTGAGTCGAGTTGATGATGACAGAACCTTCTTGGCAAAAACGAAGTCCTTGGCCTTGGATTCCATTGCCTTCTTTATGAATACAAGAGGCTCAAAGTAGCGAGAGAATACTTTAGGGTTATATTCGTCTCTAACCTTCAGGTCCCCTAAAACCTCTTTTGTAGACTGATACTGAGCATCCAGTTCTTCTCTGTTGTTGGCTTTATCCTTTGCTATCAGTACAGCTATATTTGAAAGAAGCTTATTCTCAGAATCTTCATATGGATACAGATTCTGAATCTGAGCTATGATATCAACGTACTGCATTGAGTAATCTGCAGTAAGAAGTCTCTTGGCATAGGTTACCCACTTCGTTACAAGTTCTTCACCCTTATGAACATTGAGCAATGCATTAAGATTCTCAATATTGCGCTCATACTCACTGTCGAGAATTGAGGTATTTCTATCAAGCTCCTCAATTGTCCACTGTTCAAGTTTACCGCTTACTACAGTAAGTTTAGAGGACTGTAGAATCTGTTTAATAATATTGTAATTGTAAGCAAGATCATTCTCTGATGTTTTGTCTCCATCTTTATCCTTAGCAGGATGATTATTCTTTGAATCCTTTTCACGAGTAAACAGAGGTGACTGATTAATATTAAGAAGATCCTTCTTCAACCCCTCGTTCTTGTAGTCAATCAAGGTCAAAGCCTGATTTTTTACGAAATCAAAACTTGAGAAATCAACACCGCCAAAATGAATAGATTTGTTTCCTGCATAGTTTTCAAGCTTGTGAAGAAGCGACTCGAATTCCTTTAGCTGGTTGAAATCTCTGTTCAGTAACTGTTTGTATGCATTGTATGCTGAAGACAGTCGATTTGAGAAAGGACTGGTTTCATGCTTGGCGACCGGCTTGTCTTTGGACTTATCACCGAGCGCCTTATCTGTCTGAGACAGTAAGGTATTCTTGATGGAAGAAGCAGTATCAATTGTTGCAAACTTCATCAGCTCATCAATAACAGGAGTTTTTGATAAATACATTGAAGTTGCCGAACGGGCACGATAGACCATGCTTTTTACCTGGTCATAGTTCATTTCCTTAAAGTCCTGAGTAGAAATCTCCTCAAGCTCATCATAGGATTCGAGAATATCACTGGCAGCATCAATATAACCTGAGAGCAGTATAAAGTTATGTCTTGGGTAATTCTTTAAGGTCCTCCAGTTATTTACCAGACCTTCTATACCTGACTTACAGGCAATCGAATAGTTCTCATCCAGAACAACCGCAGAATTGGTCAGATTACTTGCATAATCATATTCTGGAATAAAGTACTGGAACTGGGATGACTGAACCTCAGTAAACGAAGGAATAGTCCAGTTCATAAAGGACTTCATCACTGAATCTGAATATGCCTCATTCTTGTAGACATTCTTATTGTAAATGTCATAAAAAGCAATTTCCATCAGACTGAAAAGCGCATCTGTCTTCTTTTCATCATATGGGGCCTGTCCATTTTTGATAAGGTTGTACTCAACAATATCTACAATAGGATAGAACGCCATCTTGGTCTGAATATAATCATAGATGAAATAATTATCGCCATAAACGGAATCATTGTCCCAGCCGAAATGGGCCATTGACTGAGGGAAGAACTGCCAAGGTACGTCAATAGTTCTCAAAAGACGCTTCTGTGCCTGAGAGAAAAAGTTAAGTCTGGTGTTTGAATTCGAGTTAGGCATAGGAACATCAAAATTCTTTACAACCTGTCCGCTCTCGTTTACAGCGAAAAGCTGAGCGGAATCAATAGCACCTGATTCGATATCCTTCGTCAATCCCTGATAATATATGGTTCCGTCTTCAAGACGTTTTTCAAACTCACCAGCCTTAAACAGCGTTCCGTACCAGTAAATCAGGGAAATGAGCAGTAATCCGCCACATAAGGAGTAGAAAGGCAGCTTTCTTATAAAGATTTCACGTTTGGTGAAAGTTGCATCCTTGTTCTCTCCAAACACCTTCATTGAAAGCAGTTTCTTAATGAAGAATGATGAGGTAAGCTTATTGTTATCAACAATAGGAGCATCATCAACCGTTGAATTCTGCATCATGGCAAAACGGTTGCTCAGGCAGTATCCCTTATCCTCAGCAGAGGTTAAATACACTCCCTTGAAAGGAAGAATTGCTCTTCCACGCAGAGATTTACTTCCAAAAATAGTCTCAAGATATAAAGCAAGATTATCCTTAAGCTCACGAAGACCATCAGCAAAAAGATAGATGTTGCCAGTTAAAGGCATTCTGCTTTCATTTTTATTTGTCAGAGCAACCACGTCAGGACGCATAAGCTGACTTACAGCGCCATCTTTAATGTGACTTATGAAGTTGTCAAAACTGGTATTAAAATCGTCAGGATGGAAGAATCCGTCTTCAACAGTTGGCTGATAGCCTACAATCTGAGAGGTAACAGACTCATTTGCATTACCGAAGAACTCTCTGAAGCCAAGAACTGTATCAAGTTTTGTTATTACCACATAGCATGGAATATTCATGCTTAAAACAAAGGTAAGATGCAGAAGCTCATCAACAATCAGATGAGCTTTCTTTAAGGTTAGCTCCTTATTATCAGCGATAAGTGACTCGGCAGAAACAGTAATGATAATTGACTCAAGAGGCTTTTTTCTATTGGCTTTTTTTACCTTGTTGCAGATATAGTTCCACTCGGCACTTGAGCCGCCTGCCCAGTTATCAAAGAATACCTTACCGGAAACATCGACAACAACTTCGCTTGAATTGATGTAGAACTTTACAGGTGGTTTATCTTTAGCCTCTGTAAAGGAGGCATTATAGTCAAGACCGGATTTTTCAATCAGAGTTGATTTACCGCAGCTTGGTTCACCAACAATAAGGTGCCAGGTCAGATCATGACGGTATAGCTTGCGGTTTACCTTAAGAATTGTGGAGCAGTCGCTAAAAAGACTGTCGATTGTAACAAGTTTGTTATTAAGCTCGAGCTTTGCCTTATCAGTTTCCTTACCGCCGCGGACAAAAGAAGACAGTCGAGACCAAATCATCAGGTCCTTCTTTAAAGATGCAACCTCAACAGTTTTCTGACGCTTCTTGTTTAGGAAGAAGAAAAATCTAATCATCAGAAATATAAGGATAATAATTCCCAGTATGATGACAATAGTCCATACCGGATGTTCCATAATAAATCCGACATCTGCGTCCTGAGAGATAGCTTCGTTTCCGTTCATACCTGATCACTCTCTATTCTTATGGCTAAAAAAGTTCTCTAGCGTGACTTTTCCTTATTATTTGTATCTGAATTCTCTTCAACAAGTTCGTTGTAAAGATCCGTATTCTTAACACTGGACTTACTCATAGCTGCCGCTGCAGTATTATCTACCGCATCAACATATGATGAGATGGATGACGCAAAGGTGATCCAGTTAATCACAAATGAGATAAAGGCAAATGCACAGAAAAACAGCAGCCAGAATTTTGAAGTTCTAAGTAAATCCTTCTTCTTAGACTTATCCGTATCAAAATCCTTTTCCAGAATAATGTCCGGACAAATCTTTTCCATATTAAAATCAGGACCAATATTTATTTTCTCTGAACATTTCTTCATGATGTCCAGGATATCGGCCTTATTTCGCTTGTAAGAGCCATCAAAGCCCAGTCCCAGCATAATATAAAAGAGTCTTGATACTGATTCATCATCACTTCGCATAAGACTGTCATTGAGCAGTTCAAAAAACTTTTCATCTCCAGAGAATTCATTGAAGGTTCTGGCAATTTCCTGATAGTTTTCAGAAAAACTGAATCCACCTTCCTTGATGGAATAATCGATGAAAAAGATAAGAGGTTTCTCTATCTGTGAATACTGCTGCTGCAGGATAGGATGGGACGCACACTTATGACTTATATCTGTCAGATCATTTCTGATTTCAGACAGAATAACTTCCTTAGGAACTTCATACCCGCTTTTCTTAAAGGAGTAATACTCACATATCTTCTTGAAAACAGGATTAAGAATATTCTCTATTTTCTGATCCATAATCCTCATCCTTCATAATACTTAAGTACAGCTGCAAAGCTCTTCTTAGTGTGAATCAACAGCTACATACAGAGTTGCTGTCAGATTTGGGAACAGATCGCCTGCGCAATCTATAACCATATTCTTCTCTTCGTTTATATACTTCCAGATCCTCTCTGAGCTATCACAGTCAAGCCTGAACCACAGAGTATGAGCAATATTAGGTAAATACTGTGGAGGATTGCGGATCTCAAGAAGTTTTACGCCGCGAATACGATCGGATAAGGATTTCCTGTCAATAAGACGGAAATTATCACCGACTTCAATATCATCAACGCGATCGCGAAGATTACCTGTAAACTGAACAGCCAGGAACAGATTCTTTGTAGAGAATACTCTCTCATCCAAATCTTCAAGCTGCAGTACAGAGTTCTTTTCATAGAATTCAAAAGCCAGAGCCGAGCTTACACCGCCTCTTAACAGGATTCCTCTTATACGCTTTAAAAGTGTCTCAATAACTGGTTTTAAATTATCGTGATCATAGTGAGGAACCGGCTCATATGATGTACTTGGATTAACAGCCTCAAGTTCGGATAAAAGAGAGATAAGCTCAAGATAAAGAGCAAATGTAGAAATTCGACCAGGAACAAGTTCTGAGTCCAGTCTTGCAGCATACAGACTTGCTATTCTTAAAATCATCATCTGCAGAACTTTTGAACCTGATAAGGAATTAGGATCAAAAATTTCTGATTCAAACTGCTCCAGAATACTGTTCTTTGCTGACTTTAACTGGAATATAAGTTCACTTGAAATCTTAAGCAGAGGACAGTCCTTAGATAGGGAGACAAACGGAGGCATATAGTCATTCACCAACTGCAGTGAAGGCTGACCAGCGTTAATTGATACCCAGCGAAGTCTGCAAAGCTGGATGTAGGTACAGTCATTTGCATTTTTTACATCAGTAAGTAAAAAAGCGTTAATGTTCCTTGAAATCAAAGGGATCTCGTTTTCACCTGTATTCTCGTCTACAACCAGATTCTCTTTTAATGTATAGCGGGCATTAGTCTTACTGTCACTCTTAAGATTTGATTCTGTTGTTGAAAGAGTAGGAACTGTCAGATAGATATCGACTTCTGTCTGACCAGAATTTTCCAGGCTCAACTCTAAAGTTTCAACTTTACAGTTTCCAGGCATACTGATTTCAGTACCATCAGGCATTACCGCGGAAAATCTTTTTATAACGACTCGCCTGGTTGTAAGAGCTTCAGGATCCAGTTCGAGATCATAAAAGCCATAATCAAAAGGAACTGAAAACTTTCTCTGAGCTCTGATCAGAGAATTCATATTTATCTGCATCTGCTGCAGATGCTGTGGCTGTATAAATAAGCCCTCACTCCAGTGAACCTGTCCATCAAATCTCATAATTATTTATCCGTCTTATCTTTCTTTTTTGCCTTTTCAACACCACTAATCTTTACTGTCTTAACGTCTGAAGGCTCATTTCTTACTTCAATAACGCCGCTTCCGCTTATTACAATGTAATGAGAGCCCGGACTTATAAAGCTTTCGTTCAGATCAATAATCAGTTTTCTAGGATCTGCCTGAACATCCTTTACGGTACCTATCAGAGGTAAATTGGCAATAATGGCCAGATGGGTTACACCCTTGTCTTTCCACTTATCCCATATACCATCGCCACTAGGCAAAACCTTTCCGACCATATCCTTGTCAGAGAATTTTGCAGTTACAGCGCCTAAACTCTTTCTAAACTGCTCTGGCGGAGCAAAATACTTGTCAACGTCATAGCTTGAAAGTCTTTTCTCCTCTGCCTTGGTCAGACCTGCAATATCAACCTCTAAAGTTGGGCAGTATCCATAAAAATCCTGCACATCCTCAGACAAATAGACCCCTATATCACTTGTTGGAGTACTTGAAGAACATCCAGCAAGAGTGACAAAACAGGACAGAGCCATTACAGACGAAATTTTTTTTATATACCTCAATTTTGACATGCTAATAACCACCATTAAGTCAAAATACAAGTTACCTTTTTATCGTTCTGAATCCCGATAACCCTAGTTACGAAAAGGAATTCCATAATTAAGGCTTCACTCAGGACAACTCTTTAAATTTCAAAAAAATACTACTCACCACTTCTAATATAATTTTGAATAACCGACTTTGCCTAAAGGTAGGGCGATCTTTATCGCAAATCTATTAAATAAACTGCAATTTTGAGGGGAAAATAGCAAAAAAAAGCGTTTGAAATCGAAAAGTTAGAAGGCCTGAATACAGAAATCCAAGGAAATAATCACAGGGAAAACTGTTTAAAAATTTTCACAATTATGGAAGGTCCGGATAAATTCGCCAGACAGATTAGAACAATGTCTGGCGATAGAAATGAATATGGAATAGCTATATTAAATGTATAACTATTTGTTTTTAAAGAATTCTCTCATCTCAGGTATTGGTCTGTGACCTCTTGATTCAAGGAAATCCAGCACCCTGTTAGGAGAGGTATTGATAATCTGATCCTCTGAAATACCGGCATTTTTGATGATTTCAATTGAAGGTTCAAAATTACACATGTAATAGCAGATATGAGCGTCAGAACCAACCGCAATAGTATTTCCGATTTTCTTGGCAAGTTTTGCAATCTCAACGCAGTTATCGTGAGAACCAAAGCGGGTATTCACATCGGATGAAGAGTTGATTTCAATAGCAACGTTATGCTCCTTTGCAGCAAGCAGTACCTGCTCATAATCGCAAGGATATGCAGCACAGCCTGGATGGGAGATAACATCAACATTGCCTGATTCAATTACCTTAAGATACATTTTTGTGTGGGCATCTGCGTCTGATGGAGGGTTGGAAGGATGGAAGCCTGCCAGCACAATATCCAGAACCTTATCAAGCTGAGCCTTGGTAACATCAATATCACCATTCTGATCAATGTTGGCTTCGATACCGCGTAACACTGCAACACCATCACAGATTCTTGGAACAACCTTTAGATTGTTGAAGTGCCATGGATGAGGACCATCTTCAAGAGCTGGACCGTGATCTGTTGTAGCAAACATTACAATCCCGTTGTTCTTTGCATAATTAACGCATTCAACAATAGTTGAATAGGCATGATCGCTTGCAATTGTATGAGTATGAAGATCAATAAAAAACTGCATATTAACATCCATTCTTAATCGATTACCGGAACCCAGTTTGCTGTATTAAAGGCTTCGGCACACATTCTTATCTGTTCTGTGGTAGTTGTACCCAGACGAAGTATCTCGTCTGAAACCTCATCAATATCAAAGAAACGTCTCTCCAGAGTTTCTGTATTAGGACTAAACTCTCCGTCACCTTCAAGGCAGATGGTAAAGGATGCAAGAATATGGAATGGCTGAGAAGATTTATTCCATTTACTCTTATCAATCAGTCCAACAAATTTAACTGGCTTAACCAGCATTCCCGCCTCTTCGCGAACTTCCTTTACTGTGTTTGAGATGATTGATTCGGATTCATCGCACCAGCCGCCAGGTAGAGACCAGAGTCCGTTTTTTGCTTCCTTTACAAGAAGGATCTGGCCTTTTTCATTGAAAACAGCTGCTCTGGTATCAATTTTAGGAGTTATATATCCCTTATCCATGCAGATTACATCTCTTACCTTCTCTATTGGAGATTCTGTCATGGTAGAAATGATTTCACAGGATATCTCACGTAGTCGTTCAAAGCGTTCGATATCAAAAACATTGGTGCAGTATGTAAGACCGATCTGGCCTATTGCCTGAATCTCTTTAGCCCATCTGTACCACTGATAATTAAGGTCATCGCGAACATAGATAGTCTTTATGATATCCCACGGATTTAGGAAATAATGAGCACATTGAATAGAGCGCTTAATTCTGGAGCCCCATACGGCAAGACCAAAGTCAACACCTGCAGAGTGAGCGCACTCCACATCAGACATGGTATCGCCAATAAACAGAATCTCATCCTTTTTAGCACCGGTAAGCTCCATGTATCTTAAAATTGAATCTGGAGCAGGTTTAGGATTATCAACCTCTGAGGCACTGATTGAATATTTAAAGTAAGGCTTTAAAAGTGTAGGCAGAGGAGATGCAATTTCTCCTAAAACATTCTGATAGGTTTTAGCTCTTGAGGTTACGATGCCAAGTTTTACGTTATGCTCATGCAGGTATTTTATAACAGCCATAATCCCATCGAATGGCTTTATGGAATCCTCATAAAGCTTAACGCGCTCAACCCAGGCATCAGAAAGACGCTTGGTATCCTCAAAAGGAAGATTAAGCTCAATACGGGTATTCTCGGCTGTTGAGCCCATAAATCTGGTTAAAGACTCATAGGTTTCCTCTGTATCAGGACGTTCAGCCTTTAAAACATCATAAAGAGCACTGGTATACGCATATTCGGTATTAAAAATCGTACCATCCAGATCAAACAGTACATGAGTATATCTGCCTAGCATGAAGTCTCTCCGTCTATATTCACGCTAAACACATGAATACGGCTATCTTTTACTTTGAAATTGATTGTAAAGCTGTAGATTTTAACCACGTAGACCTTCTCGTCAGTGTCGTCCTTATATGCAGGACGAGGATCCTGAGATAGAGTCTGACATACAGCTTTATATCGCTGCTCGCCAAGAGTTTTTATAATCGACTCGGTGTCATTTTCAAAAACAACCTCATACATTGGAGGAGGAGCGCTGGCAAATCCACCAACAGCATCAGGCACACTGTCAACAAAAGGAATATAAGGCTTGATATCGATAATAGGAGTATTATCAACAAGATCAGCACCTAAAACCTCAAGACTGACCTTGCCCTTCTCTCTTATAACCCGGTGAATCTTTAAAATAGAAAGTCCGAGTCGATTTGGTCGAAAAGGAGATCTTGTAGAGAAAACACCTACAGAAACATTTCCCCCAAGACGAGGAGGTCTAACCTTTGGCTTGAATTTTTGGTAATCAATCTTGTCAAAAAGAAAGATTACATGGATATGAGAGAAACCGTCTATCCCCTCAAATGCAAGTTCATCATTGTATGGAGGATAGAATTCAATCACAGAAACAGCATCAGGAGCAAGTCCCGGCTGTCTTGGAACAGCAAATTTCTCCTTATAGGGACTTCTGATGAAACCTATAGGAGAAATGGATACCGGATTAATGTTTGTCATTAACAACCAGTGCGTCTGCATAGCAGGTTACAGAAACCTTACATGCAGGAGTGTCCTGAAGCTTAACACACTTGCCAAACTTAATGGCATTAGCACCAAGATCAACAGCCTTTAAACGAGCATCAGTTCTTGCTTTAACTTCTGTAGCAACATCATCAGTATCGTTTATCTGACAAGACAATCCGCTTACAACACCCAGACTTCTGTTAGGAACAGATGCCAGCTCTTCCTCTGTATACTCAGTAACAGCTGAAGGCTTGAAATATTCCTTGAAGTTAGATGGGTTTAAATTACTCTTAAACTCGTAATTAGAGCAGGCAGTCAGACATAAAGCTGCCAGTACAAACATATATTTCATAGTTAATCCGGACTAAAAAGGCAGGTCATACCTGCCTTGATTCAAGAACTAAGCACCAAAGTGCTCGATTGCTTTTTGAATTCTAGATAAAGTACGCTCTCTACCTACAAGCATCATGGTATCACCGATACCAGGAGACATTGCAGAGCCGGTTACAGCAATACGTAAAGGCTGGCCAACTTTACCCATGCCAATCTCACGCTTAGCAGCAACTTCCTCTAAAACCTTATCAATAGAAGCTGCATCCCATGAAGATAATGCATTAAGAGCCTCTAATGAATCCTTAAGTACATCAACTGAGCCTTCCTTGATCCATTTCTTAACTCCAGCAGGATCGTACTCTGTGATGTCCTGATAGTAGCAGGCAGCTTTCTGAGCCATTTCCTTTAGAGTATGAGTTCTCTCGCAGTAATTGCGTACAACTTCTTCTGGCTTTGGACCATTTGAAAGGTCGGTAATACCGATTCTGTTCAGATGCCATACAAGCTCTTTTGCAACCTGCTCTGCAGGTAGAGTCTTCATATAATGAGCATTCAGCCACTCAAGCTTCTTGGTATTAAAGCCTGATGCAGATTTGGTAATAGCATCAAGAGTAAACAGATCAATCATTTCCTGACGAGTAAAGATTTCCTGATCGCCGTGAGACCAGCCCAGACGTACAAGATAATTTACCAGAGCTTCAGGAAGATAACCATCCTCACGGTACTGCATTACAGAAACTGCACCGTGACGCTTTGAAAGCTTGGCACCGTCATCACCTAGGATCATTGCAAGGTGACAGAATACAGGAACAGGAGCTCCTAATGCCTTATACAGGTTGATCTGACGAGGAGTATTGTTAACATGGTCGTCACCACGGATAACGTGAGTAATACCCATATCCCAGTCATCAACAACAACACAGAAATTATAGGTTGGAGTGCCGTCTGAACGTTGAATGATCAGATCGTCAAGCTCACTGTTCTTAACCTCGATGTGTCCTTTAACCATATCGTCAAAAGCAACGATACCTTCATCAGGGTTACGGAAACGAATTACATATGGTTCATCAGGAGCATGCTCTGAATGATCGTCTCTGCAGTGACCGTCGTAACGAGGCTTCTGACCATTCTTCATCTGCTCTTCACGCATCTGTTCTAGGCGCTCTTTTGAGCAGTAGCACTTATAAGCCTTGCCTTCCTTTAAAAGCTGGTCAATAACTTCGCGATATCTGTCAAAGCGTTTGGTCTGATAGTAAGGACCTTCATCCCACTTTAAATCGATCCACTTCATGGATTCGATAATCGCATCGATTGCTTCCTGAGTAGAGCGTTCTCTATCGGTATCCTCAATACGTAAAACAAACTCACCCTTACAGTGTTGAGCATATAGCCAAGAGAATAATGCAGTTCTAGCGCCACCTACATGCAGAAAGCCGGTTGGAGATGGTGCAAATCTGGTTTTAACAGTCATGATTAATTCCCATATAAAAAATTTGCACCATTCTATCACAAATAGGTATATATGGGCTCAAATCACACTTTAAAAATCACCAACTTTTGCTTTTGGAATAGAAAGATCAGGATGCTGCCCCGACCAGCCTGTTTTTTCAGCGATTCCGCGAAGTACATATAAATCCTGCTCAGTAAGTTTAAAATCAAACAGAGACAGATTCTCTTTAAGTCTCTCTTTTGATGAGGACTTAACCAGAGGCAGAACGTTATGAGCAAGGCAGAAGCTTAGTAAAACCTTGGCAGGACTTACCTTGTGCTTTGCAGCTACATCAACAACTACAGGATGATTTAAAAGAGAGCCACGTCCTAAAGGAGACCACGCTTCTACCTGAATATTGTGACGCTGACAGTAATCAACAGTACCGGTCTGCATATAGCCAGGATGAAATTCAATTTGATTAACAACAGGTTTTTCTGAACAGGAGTGTATTACATCAAAATGCTGAGGAAGGAAATTTGAAACACCGATAGATTTAACCTTGCCCTCCTGCTTGAGGAAGATAAAGGTATTCCATGCTAAAAACAGGTGTTCCTCCCACTCTTCATCAGCTTCATTTGCTCGTGGCCAGTGAATCAGAAGTAAATCAAGATAGTCTGTACCAAGAGCATGAAGAGATCTGTCAAAAGATTTTCTGATATCCCCAGGGGCCATATCATCCTTCCAGACTTTTGTTGTCAGGAAAAATTCATCTCGGGCAACACCTGAAGCTTTTAACGCTTTTCCAAGAATCTCCTCAGAGCCATATAGAGAAGCTGTATCAAAATGCCTGTAGCCGCAGCTGATGGCATTCTTTATGAGACTTTCTCCTTTCTTATTGTTATCTAGACCAAAGGTTCCAAAACCGATACATGGAATTTTATTGCCATCCGAGAGTAAAAAAGTATCATCAAAACTTGAGATTTTCATAAAGCACCTTGAGATTGAAAAATTCTTATAGTTTTTTGATTTTCAATTATTGTTATCTGAAGATATTCGTAAACCGCTTTTATACCCATTTATAAAAATGGTCACATACTTTATTTTGGATTTTTGACAAAGGTTCTGATTTTCGATTTTTTAACATATTAGGCAAGCTTACCTCTGAATCACAAAAACTCATTTTGACATTAAAAAAAGCATAAAAAAAATTAAGAAGACATTATTGTTTAAATTAGAGCTCATACTCTGATTGGCGCAGACAAATTATGTATAATCAGAAGAAAACACTGTATACAGAAGATGGTGACATTTTGAACGAAAAGCATCGAAACCTTACTTTAAAAGGTACAACAGCAAACAAAGGTATCGCTTTTGGAAAAATCAGTTTTCTCAAAAGAGTTGCATCCGAGTTCGATAAAGTAAAAATCAGAAGCATTAACGCTGAATGCGAGCGCTTTGAAAAAGCAAGACAGCATGCAATCACACAGTTAAGTGCACTCTACGAAGCTTCACTTGAAAAACTTGGTGAACAGAATGCGGTTCTGTTCCAGATCCATCAGATGATGCTTGATGATCCTGACTATGTATCTTCCATCAATGAGGTTATCAGGAAGGAAAAGGCTAACGCTGAATATGCTGTCCACAAGGTAGCTCTGCGTTTTGAAAAACAGTTTCTGGAGATGGACAATGATTACATGAGAGGAAGAGCCTCTGATGTAATTGATATTTCCCGTCGAATCAATGAAATTCTGATGATGCATGCAGGCAAGATAAAAAGCAAAGGGATTTCATTTGAAAGTGACGGTCCAGTTATTCTTGCTACAGATGATCTTGCCCCATCAGAAACAGTCCAGCTTGATCAGCATACTGTTACCGGCATTATCACCACAAAAGGCTCTGATCGTTCCCATACCGCAATTTTTGCAAGAACCATGGGAATACCGACTGTCGTATGTATTGGAAGTAAGCTTACCAAAAGATACGAAGGAAAATTTGCAATCATTGATGCAAACACAGGAACGGTCTACATCGATCCTGATGAAGAAACCATCTTAAAATTCAATGAAATAAAAAAGACTGATGATGCGCAGCACTCCCATTTAGAAGAATTCCGAGGAGTTCCTACAAAAACCAGATCGGGAAGAAAGATCAGACTCTACGCAAATTCAGGTTCTCTATCAGATATAGATCTTGTAAAGGCCTCAGACGCTGAAGGTATTGGACTTTTCAGAAGTGAATACATCTATCTTCAGTCAAAAGATTACCCTACCGAAGATGAACAGTTTGAAATCTACAAAGAAGTACTGAAGGGCATGGGCGATAAAAAGGTTATTATCAGAACCTTGGATATCGGTGCAGATAAAACCGCAGAATACTTTATGCTCAAGCCTGAGGATAATCCTGCAATGGGGCTCAGAGCAATAAGATTGTGTCTAAGTAATCGAGCTCTCTTTAAAACTCAGTTAAGAGCTCTGTATAGAGCATCGGTATACGGTAACCTGTCAATAATGGTTCCAATGATCACCTCCGTTGAAGAAGTTACCGAAACCAAAAAGATTATAGAAGCAGTAAAAAAAGAACTGACAGAACAGCACCTTGAGTTTAAGGATGAAGTTGAATTCGGAATCATGATTGAGACTCCTGCAGCGGCCTTAATATCAGACGAACTGGCACCTTATGTTGATTTCTTCAGTATCGGAACCAATGATCTGACTCAGTTTACACTAGCTGCCGATAGACAGAATGCAGATCTGGTCAAATACTTAAATCCATATCACCACTCAGTGGTTAGACTCATCGAAATGACCATTCAGAACGGTCATGCCGCGGGAATATGGGTTGGAATCTGTGGAGAACTGGCTTCTGACGAACATTTTTTAGGCAAACTGATTCAGCTTGGTATTGACGAGATGTCAGTTGTACCATCAAGTGTGCTTACCCTTCGTGCAAAGATAGCATCACTAGGTTAACCATTATTTCAGGATTAGTTTACAAATTAGTACTGCCTTATAGATTTTACCCCTGAACCACTGTAGATATAAAATAAGTTTTAAATACAGTGAGTTAGGATATAGGAGAATAAAAATGCCTCAATGTATAGTTATTGCTGATGAAATTACAGGCGGAAGCGCTGTAGGAGCAATGCTTGAAAAAAACGGGACCTCTGTATGCTCTCTTATGAATGCAAGAGGATTAAAGGATCCTCTTACATCAGACTACGACTGTCTTGTTTACTCGACAAATTCAAGAAATCTCACAGATCAGCAAAGCTACCAGATGGTATTTTCTGCAGCCAGACTTTTAAAGTCAGATGACGTTAAGCTTTATGCCAAAAGAATTGATCCTGCCATGAGAGGAAATACCTGTGCAGAAACAGTTGCTCTTCTTGATGCATTGGGAGATTCAGACAGAGTTGCTATTGTTGTCCCAAGCTTCCCAGCATTAAAAAGAACAAATGTTGGCGGTTATATACTGGTTGACGGCAAACCTCTTCAGAAATCTCTTGCCGGTCTGGAAGATCTTTTCCCTGCAGAAACAGGTCGTGTTGCAGACCTCTTCACTGAAAAATTCCAATATAAAGCAGAAGCTCTTCATCTTAAGGAATACTTAAAGGGTACAGAAAACCTTGCAAACACCATAAAAAAGATGGCAAAGAAAGGGGTAAGAGCTATTGTTCTTGACTGTACATCTCAGGAAGATATCAACATGATTGCTGATGCGGTTCTACTCTCAGGAATCAAGTTTATTGCAGTTGATCCTGGTCCATTCACTGCAACTTTAGCAAGAAAGGTTATGAGACCTAAGAATGTTGCTAAAGAAGCATCTGAAACTAAAATTTTTGGAATTGTGGGCGGTGTCAATCCTCTGATTTCAGCACAGGTTGAACAGCTTAGACTTGAAGAAAAGGTTCTTATTGTTATGGTAAGGAATCTTGAGCTTCTAGAAGATCTTCAGAGAAGAAATGCAGAGATTAACAGAGTAGTTGATGAAATTGTTACAAAATACAATAGCTTTACTATTGCCTTTGCTGTTTCAGACAACATGGAGATAAACAATCAGCTGGTTCCTGAATATCAGGAAATGCTTTTAAAAACAAACAGAACCCAGGCTGAAGCAATTGATATCATTGCAACCGCATATGGTCAGATTGTATCGAAAGTATTAGAAAGAAGACCTGATATAAAGGCTCTATACACAAAAGGAGCTGAATTCACGGTAGCAACCTGCAGAGAATTAAAGTCAATCGGACTAAAAATCCTGGGACAGGTTCTGCCTTTGACCTGTTATGGAGAGCTCATTGATGGAGATTATGCTGGTCTGAAATGTGTAACATCAGCCTCATCCGCCACTGATACAAACACCATCACAGATAGTATTCAGTACTTAAAGAGAAAGCTGACTATTTAGCAGTTTCCAATATTATGTCCGAGAAATCTAATTTTACGCAACTCGGACATTTCTATAAGATTTATTCATTCAGTTTTATTGTGCGCTTTCCAAAACACATAACAGTAACTAGCTGATTGATTCCATTTACAAAAATTTTAGTGTATTATGTAAAACGTTACCTTCAGAGAATGCGAGTGTAGTTCAATGGTAGAACTGTAGCTTCCCAAGCTACTAACGCGGGTTCGATTCCCGTCACTCGCTCCATTTAGCATCATTATCTGAATTTTATATATATCCTTTCACGTCAAAAACAAACTTTTATATAAAAAATTAGAGACAAGTTCTGTTTATTGATCTTTATACTCACGTTTTATAAATCATCTCAACTAAACTATAAGAGACAGTCCCTAAAGCCGTTCGTGGTATTTGTATGGTTAAATCCTTTATAAAGATTATCGGCATCATCTGTTTTGGATGCTCTTGCGTAACATCTGCTATAGGTCAGGAAATCAATTCAGATGAACTTCCAAGGATCAAAGTGACCATGTTGTTAGAACATGAAGGCTTTCTGACATGGTATGCAAAAGAAAACGGCTGGGATAAAAAACTCGGTTTTGAAATTGATTTAAACATCTGTGATATAAGTGGTGTCGAAATCATGAATCAGCACAATGCTGATCCTGAATCATGGAATATCACCTCTGTATCTAGTACACCGCTTATTACAGCAAATAACAACTCTTCATTTGAAATCATCGGTCTTGCCAATGATGAATCACCTACTACACAGGTGTTTGTAAGACCTAACAGCAATATCCTAAAACATAGGGGATGGAATGCCGATTACCCTAATGTATACGGGTCTCCAGAAACAATAAAAGGAAAAACTTTCTACGTAAAGAGAATGACTTCCAGTGAATATGTTCTGGCTAAATGGCTTGAAATATTCGATATGGATTTCTCTGATATTGTTCTTATTGATAAACCGGGAATGGATTCAGTTGAAGCAATGAATAAAGGATCCGGTGAAGGAATGGCTCTGTGGTCTCCTGCAACATTTGACGCAGAAAAGGAAGGTTATAAGTCTGTTACCTCAGCTCGTATTGCGGAAACTGAAATTCCTCTTATGATAGTTGCTGATAAAGACTATGCTCAGAATAATGAAGAGCTTGTAGCCAAATTTCTCGCGGTATATCTTCAGGCAGTAAATTCGCAACAGGATGGATATAAGAAACTGGTAAAAGCCTACCAGAGATTTCTAAAGCAATACACAGATAAAGACTATCCTGAGGAGTTCTGTCTTTACGACCTTAGAAATCATTCTGTTTTTGATTTGAACAAACAACTTGAATTATTCGCAACAAAAGGACATCGTAAAAGCATAATCAAAAAACTGGAAAAAAATATAACCAGCAGCATGGTACTGTTTCTAAATGACAGCTCTTCAGAAGAAAAATGCACAACACAGAAAGTTAAAAGCCCAAGAAATATTTCAGATAAATATCTTAAGCTTGCAGAGCCTTACCTGAAAAAATTGAACGATTAACATTGGTTCAAAACAAATAGAAAGATTCTCTATACAGCAATTCAGTTTTGAACTGCATATTTGTATATTTTCTTTTACAAACAAAATAATCCGTACTGTTTTATTTATTCTGTCCAAAAAGCATATAAATGCCTGTTTTAAAAATACATAAAAAATTTTTTTAATTTTTTGTTGACGATTCAGAATTAAGTTATATAATGGAACGGCTTTCAGACATGGACAGCAGTTCATTCTGAACCACATAAGTGGGGGTATAGCTCAGTTGGGAGAGCATCTGCTTTGCAAGCAGAGGGTCATCGGTTCGATCCCGTTTACCTCCACCATCTACTAATAATACTACTGTTAACTATTAAACTGTATCTTTCCCAAGCCCGAACTGACAACCATTATATAACGTCGCAAAATATCCATGTCGATTTTGTTTACTAAAAGGTCTGACATGGATACTCCTAACATAAAAATCACAGCTCAGTACCAATCCTTCACAGCTACAATTGATTGGATTGAAATTTACAAGCGCTTTGAAGAATCAAAACTCTCCTGTTATTCGTTCTACAAAAGTGTTTTCCCTTCTCTTATTAAGGAGCTTTTTCCTTCTGGATATATGCCGTCTTTATCAACCCTAAGGCTTCATTTTCGAAAAATAAAAAAGGATGGAGTTGATGGGTATATTCAATCGAGTCG
>NZ_FUXX01000024.1 GCF_900167015.1 Succinivibrio dextrinosolvens DSM 3072 | reverse complement strand
AGATTATTAACAATTGAGGATGATAGTATATGAAAAACACAGAATTTTTGCACGGCCGACATTGTGTTTACAATTTGCATGTTCATCTGCTAGTCAGTTATCCTCCAAAAGTTGCAATCTGAAAACTAGTTCAAGCTCTCAAAGGTTATTCGAGTCTAATTATCAGAAAAAAGAATTATCCCTCTATACCAAATAATCTTTGGGGGAAAGCTCTTTGGTCACCATCCTATTTTGCATGCAGTTGTGGAGGAGCCTCAATTTCTATTATTAGACAATATATAGAACAACAGAACACACCTGATTAGAAAATATCCATTTTCTAATCGGCACGCTTTATCCCCGCAGTAAACTGCGTGGTTTTAGCGTGCCTATTACTTGATAAAAAAATCCGAAGTACTGTGGATATACTAGTAGCTTCGGATTTTTCTAATTAAGTTAAGTACAGACTACTTCTTGTACTTCTGATTTACCATCTCGTGCAGTTCCTGAAGAGAATGAACTGTAGCATACTCATCAGCATTGATTGCCTCAACAGAAGCAATTGCTGCATTTAAGGTTGTGGTATAGCAGATATCGTAACGCAGACAGCTACGACGCAGTGAACGAGAATCCTCAACTGACTGACGTCCTTCTGTTGAGTTAATTACCCAGCTGTACTTTCCTGATTTAATGAAGTCCAGAAGATTTGGTCTTGCTTCATAAACCTTATGAACATGAGTACATTCAATTCCTGCATCTCTTAAAGTCTGACAGGTACCACGAGTTGCCTCCAGCTTGAAGCCTGCCTCAATCAGCTTGCGACCAAACTCAGGTAGTCTGCTCTGATCTGATTTCTTGATTGAAAGCAGAACTGTACCAGATCTCTGGATTGGAGATTTAGCTGCAAGCTGTGACTTGGCAAATGCCTCTGGGAAGGTTGTTGCTGTACCCATGGTTTCACCAGTTGATCTCATTTCAGGTCCTAGCAGAGGATCTGAGCCTGGGAACTTGGCGAATGGCAGTACAACTTCCTTAACTGCATAGTAAGGAGGTACAACCTCGTGAGTAACACCCTGTTCGGCAAGAGTCTTACCTGTCATTACACGAGCTGCAATCTTAGCTAATGGAAGACCTGTAGCTTTTGATACGAAAGGAATAGTACGTGCGGCACGAGGGTTTACCTCAATCAGGTAAATCTTATCCTCACGGATAGCCAGCTGTACGTTCATCAGACCTTTAACATTCAGTGCTAAAGCCAGATCCTTTGAGATCTTGGTCAGTCTGTCAATCATATCCTGCTTTAAGTGGTATGGAGGAAGAACACATGATGCGTCTCCAGAGTGAACACCACACTCTTCAACGTGCTCCATAATACCGCCGATAACAACATCTTTACCGTCTGCAACAGCATCAACGTCAATTTCAGTTGCGTGATCCAGGAACTTGTCCAGAAGAACAGGTGATTTGTTGGAAACCTTAACAGCCTCAGCAAAATAGGTTCGAAGATCATCTTCTCCGTAAACAACTTCCATTGCACGGCCACCTAATACGTATGATGGACGAACAACAAGTGGATAGCCGATTTCGCTTGCAACTGTAATTGCCTGGTTCAGAGAGGTTGCAGTGCCGTTCTTAGGCTGCAGTAGCTGAAGCTTGTTTACAACTTCCTGGAACAGCTTACGATCTTCAGCACGGTCGATGTCGGTAGGTGAGGTTCCTATGATAGGTACACCTTCAGCCTCAAGTTTCTTTGCCAGCTTCAATGGAGTCTGACCACCGAACTGAACAATTACACCAACAGGTTTCTCGATACGTGCGATTTCAAGAACATCTTCAAGGGTAACCGGTTCAAAGTACAGTCTGTCAGAAATATCGTAGTCTGTTGAAACTGTCTCTGGATTGCAGTTAACCATGATTGACTCATAGCCGTCTTCACGAAGAGCCATTGAGGCGTGAACACAGCAGTAGTCGAATTCGATACCCTGACCGATTCTGTTTGGACCGCCGCCTAGAACGATAACTTTCTTCTTATCTGAAGGGCGAGCTTCACACTCCTGCTCATAGGTTGAGTACATATAAGCGGTTGAGGTAGCAAATTCAGCTGCACAGGTATCAACTCTCTTGTAGGTAGGGAATACCTCAAAAAGCCATCTGCGAGCGCGAACCTTATCTTCGGTTGTCTTTAGCAGTTTAGCAAGTCTTGCGTCTGAGAAGCCGCGTGACTTCAGATCCTTCATCTCGTCAGCATCGATTGACTTTAAGGTTCTTCCGCCTAAAGACTGTTCGATGTCGATGATTTCCTTGATCTGACACAGGAACCAAGGATCAATCTGAGTATATTCGAAAACTTCATCAACGGTCATGCCTAAACGGAATGCATCACCGATGTACCAGATACGATGAGCGCCTGCAGTTTCAAGCTCGTGTAGAAGCTTTAATCTTGCATCAGGCTTCTTCATATCCAGACGTGGGTCAAAGCCGGTCTTACCGGTTTCAAGACCGCGTAGAGCCTTTTGTAGAGACTCCTCAAAGGTACGGCCGATTGCCATAACCTCACCAACAGACTTCATCTGAGTGGTCAGACGATCATCTGAGTTAGGGAATTTCTCAAAGTTGAAACGTGGAATCTTGGTTACAACGTAGTCAAGGCTTGGCTCGAATGAAGCAGGAGTTTTGTCACCTGTAATATCGTTGCCGAGTTCATCCAGACTATAGCCAACAGCAAGCTTAGCTGCAATTTTTGCAATAGGGAAACCTGTTGCCTTAGAAGCTAAGGCTGAAGAACGGGATACACGAGGGTTCATCTCAATGATAACCATACGTCCGTTCTTAGGATTTATACCGAACTGAACATTTGAACCACCGGTTTCAACACCGATCTCACGGAGAACAGCCATCGCTGCATCACGCATGATCTGGTATTCTTTATCGGTCAGTGTCTGAGCTGGAGCAACAGTAATTGAGTCACCGGTATGGATACCCATTGGGTCAAGGTTTTCGATAGAGCAGACAATGATGCAGTTGTCTTTATGATCACGGACAACCTCCATTTCATACTCTTTCCAGCCGATTAATGACTCGTCGATAAGAAGCTCGTGGGTAGGAGATAGTTCTAAGCCCTTGTTACAGATATCTTCGAATTCCTCCGGGTTGTATGCGATACCGCCACCGGTACCACCCATGGTGAATGAAGGTCTGATGATACAAGGGAAACCAACCTGTTTCTGAACTTCCCATGCTTCCTGCATGCTGTGTGCAATTCCGGCGCGAGGACACTCAAGTCCGATTGCCTTCATTGCCTTATCGAATCTTTCACGGTTTTCTGCCTTGTCGATAGCGTCGGCTTTAGCACCGATCATTTCAACATTGTATTTTGCTAGAACACCGTGCTTTTCAAGATCAAGAGCGCAGTTCAGTGCAGTCTGACCACCCATGGTTGGCAGAACTGCATCAGGACGTTCCTTTTCGATGATGTTCTCTACAACCTTCCAGTGGATAGGCTCAATGTAGGTAACATCAGCAACATCAGGATCGGTCATGATGGTTGCAGGATTGGAGTTTACAAGAATAACCTTGTATCCTTCCTCTCTTAGGGCTCTACAAGCCTGAGTTCCTGAGTAGTCAAACTCACAGGCCTGTCCGATAACAATTGGACCTGCGCCTAATATTAAGATTTTTTTTATGTCTGTACGTTTTGGCATCTGTTATCCCCTAAGCTTTTTCTCTGTATTTGCGCATAAGTTCAACGAAATGTTTAAATAAAGCCATTGGATCATGTGGACCAGGACTTGCCTCAGGGTGACCCTGGAAGCTGAATGCTGGTGCATCAGTACGTTCAACTCCCTGAAGAGTTCCATCAAACAGTGATTTATGAGTTGCTTTCAGATTAGCAGGAAGAGTTGCCTCATCTACGCAGAAACCGTGGTTCTGAGAAGTGATGTATACAGTTCCATTTTCTAAATCTCTTACTGGATGGTTTGCACCGTGGTGGCCACATTTCATCTTGATTGTCTTTGCTCCTGAAGCTAAAGACAGTAACTGATGACCAAGACAGATGCCGAATAATGGAATCTTATGCTCTAAGAAGGTTTTAATTGCCTCCTGTGCATAAGTACATGGTTCTGGATCTCCTGGTCCGTTGGACAGGAAGATTCCATCTGGATTCATTTTAATAACTTCACTTGCAGGTGTCATTGCTGGAACAACTGTTACCTTGCAGCCTAGTGAAGCCAGGATTCTTAGGATGTTGTACTTAACACCGAAATCATAGGCGACAACGTTAAACTCTGTACGGCTCTTGTTTACGTAGCCCTGACCAAGCTCCCAGGTACCTTCATTCCAGTTGTAAATCTCTTTGGTACTTACAACTTTGGCAAGATCCATTCCCTTAATACCAGCAAATTCTCTTGCAAGCTTTAGTGCCTTTTCAGCAGTCATTTTTGGATCTGTTGATAAACAGGCATTCTGGGCACCTTTCTCGCGAAGAATTCTGGTTAACATTCTGGTATCAATTCCATAAATGCCAGGTTTTTTATACTTAGCAAGAAAATCGCTTAGATTCATTGTGTTACGGAAGTTTGATGCAACTAATGAAAGATCTCTTACAACTAATCCCATTGCAAAAACATCCCGAGATTCGATGTCTTCTTCATTTGTACCGTAATTGCCGATGTGAGGATAAGTAAGAGTGACGATTTGACTAGCGTATGAAGGATCGGTAAGAATTTCCTGATATCCTGTCATGGATGTATTGAATACGACTTCACCAACGGTGGTAGTATTTTCGGCGCCGAAAGCTTTACCTTTAAATACTGTTCCGTCAGCGAGAGCCAGAATTGCGGATGCGACCACAAAGACCCCCAAAAAAATGATTGAGAACACCGAGCGACGCCGATCTTGGTGCAGATAATTTTTCACCAGGACCAATGTCTGCAATATTTTAGACGAATCTCATACTTTTTCAAGAAAAAAAAGGAATTGAACCAATTTGGTTATATCATGTCCTTTTTCTTTGTTTTTTTTCACAATTATTTTAGCTTCCTATAAATGAAATAAGAAAGTTCGATATAATTGGTGTGAAAAACAATAATAATATCCGGATACTGATTTCTACTAATGTTTAATCGCCAGCATAAGGTTGAATTTTCGATTAGGAAGAGCACCTTTATTTTAGAATGTGCTCTCGCTATTGCTGTCACTGTAGCTGGTGGATGCTCCTCAGACGGTAAGCCTGTAAAATCGACAAGTACTGTTTCCAATCCTGTTTCAATCAAGGTAGATGGAATCAACCGTCCTGATGTAAGAGACAATGTTTACGGGTATCTTTCTTCTCTCCCTCAGATTTCAAAAGACAAAGTCAGACTGTATGGAAAGGAAATTACAGACAAGATAACCCTTGCTGTTCATTCTTACGGTTACTATCATCCTAAAATCGATATTGATTATCCAAAAAGAGATGAACCATCAAGACAGCTTGTTGCCAAGGTTGATTTAGGCAAGCCTCTTTTCATCAGAAATTTTCAGATTGAAATTCTAGGTGAAGGTGCCTTTTACCAGTCTTTTAAAAGAATTGTCGAGAAGAGCGGTATTGGACCTTATACCCTTTTGGATCATGGTAAATACGAGAAGCTGAAAACCGACCTTAAGGAAAATGCCATCTCATTGGGATTCTTTGATTCCAAGCTGATAAGTTCAAGAATTCTTGTATATCAGGAGCAGAATGCGGCTGACATTGTCCTAATCTACGATACAGGCAAAAGATACAAGTTTGGAAAGCTTATAACAGATGAGAAAACAGAATGGCTCTTAAAGCCATCAAGGTCGCTGATTAACTTTAAGGAAGGGGATGCATTCTCTTCTGCGACTTTAGGTAACTTCTCCACCTCTCTGTCTCAGACAAACTACTACAGATCGGTTGATGTTCAGCCAATCGTTGAAGACAGAAAGGACGGTTATGTTCCAGTGAAACTGGGGCTTGAAAGACAGGCTAAGAATCAGTATAGGGTAGGTATAGGCTATTCAACAGATGAAGGAATCCGCGGATTATTAGGCTGGGATAAGCCTCTTATCAGTTCTCACGGACATTCATTCTCATCATTTATAAGAGCATCTCAGAAAAAGAAGACAGCTCAGGCTATTTATAAGATTCCTCATAAGAATCCTAATCTTGACTATTTCTTTATAAAACTTGCTCAGACCAGAATTGATCTGAATGATACTCTGTCGGATATTTCTCACGCATCCTTCCACTATGTTGCCAATCTGGTCGGAAAATGGCGTCGTGATTATTATGTTGCCTCAGAGTATGAAGACTATACTCAGTCAGACGAAAAAGGTCATTCCTTCAATACCATGCTTGGAACCATGATCTCCATGAGAACTACGACCGGAGGACTTGATCCTCGAGCCGGTTATTCAATTGTATGGGATAACAAATTTGCTACGAAGGCGGTCTCAGATTTGACTTTCTGGAAGAGTGAGCTGACCTTCAAAGGTGTATTATCTCCTTCAGAGAACACAAGATTTTTATATAAGTTATATCAGGGCGCAAATTTAGGTTTTGATGCAGGAAAAGTTCCTCCTTCAATGCGATATTTCGCCGGTGGTGACCAGAACCTCAGAGGCTTTGGTTATAAGAGCCAGTCAACAAGAAATGCTAAAGATGAACTGACTGGTTCAAGATATATGTCTGCTGCAACCGCAGAGTTTGAATTTCCTATAGGTATGCAGAACGCACGTGGTGCTGTATTCCTGGACTCTGCAATAGTTACAAATAACTATAAAAATGACCGTCATCTACTGTTTGGTCCTGGTGTTGGTTTCAGATATATAACTCCATATGGTATTGCCAAGCTTGATGTGGCATGTGGAATTGATAACCACCGTGATAAGCGCGGATTAAGACTGCATCTCCAGTTTGGCCCAGAATTTTAAGTATGAATGTTAGATTAAAAAAGACCTTAAAATATTCTGCTGTGATTTTAACTGTCCTGATGCTGACAGTCGGGGCCGTTCTGTATTATGTCCTGTCTACAACGTCGGGCATGAAGTACATTATTTCAAAAGTTAACAGCAGCCTATCCGATGTGCTTACCATTACTGCTGATATAGATGAAGGTTCTGTCTTAGACGGATTTAAGACCGACAGCTATTTTGAAGTCAATGTAAAGGATGTGGTTATAGTCCGAGCCAACAGCATTGATCTTAAATATCATGCACTAGGATACCTTTCTACCGACGTCTTTAAAATAGACCATCTGAACGCAGACAAGCTGGAGGTCGAGCTTGTTTACAACTCTGATGATTCAGAAGAATCTGAAGATGAATCTGAGGTTGAAGATGATACTCCGTTCCGTCTTGATTTTCTGGTTAAGATTGCAATTAACTCTTTAAAATTAAAGAATTTTGCTTATCTATCAGATATTGTTGATGTAAGAGTTCCTTCAGCAGATCTTGTTTTAGAGGCTCATGATGATTTTGCAGGAATAACTTCTGGTGTTATAGAAAATCCATCGGTTCATCTTAAATACACAGGCGATGATACTCCAGAGCCTAATAACCTACCTGAAATTCTGACCTTTGATAATGGAAACGGGGCCATTGAAAAGATTACCGACATTGATCTTCCATTGAATGCCGCCTTATATAATCTGAAAATCAAGCAGGGCAGATATTATCAGGATGGCTACGATACAGGTCTTATTGATGCATCTGTAAACGCCTTGTGGGAACATACTCTGCTTAAAGTGTTCTCCATCAGAGCCTGTCATCCTCTAGGAGAGGTCAGCGTTTCTGGTACCATGGATTTTGTTGATTACTACAACATGAACTTTGTGGTATCTGGTGTCGGCTATAAGACAAAATACAATCTTGAGCATTATGAGTCCTCATTATATGGTCTTACCGGTGAAGGCACTCTAAAAGGAGATCTTGTTGATCTGAATCTTGATGCAAACATAAACACTCCTAAAGAGGTTGCAGTCAAGGCAAGAATCAATACGTTATCCAACGAGGTACCTGTTTATCTTTCTGTTAAATCTGACAGGGTTACTTTTCCGCTTGTTGATGGCGATGATTTACTCAAAAAAGCAAAAACTTCTCTGGATAATGAAAGTGTTAAGGATGTTGTTTCCAGTATTGAGTCTGTAGAGACCGGCCTTTCTTCAAGTATCAATGAAGAGGACTTAAAGAAGAATCAGTTTAGCTTTAATAAGCTCGATTTTTCTCTTGAAGGCGCAATCTTCAAAGAGATGCCTGTTAAGCTTTCTACTATTTTCTCTGGTCATGGCTTTAAGAAGGTAAAGCTGAATCTTGACTCAACTCTGACCACCTCAGACTTTAATATTCACAGCTTTGATATGACCGGCTCTCTAGGAGAGCGCTCTGTTAAAGGTAAGGTTGAAGGACTTTTCTCTTTTGATAAAAAAGTCGGCTTTGACGGAAAGGTTAGTTTCAAGGCTGATGATGCTGGGGATTTATCTGAGTTCCTCCGCGGCGGACTGGATCTGGATTCCCAGTTCAGAGTATTTTCTGATTCTGATTCAAAGTCAGTGGAAGTTGGTGTTGATCATGTTAATGCAAAATTTAACCTGAATTCACATCCATCTGAGCTGGTAATCAAGGATTTTACAGGTGTCTCAGATACAGGTTTCCATGTTGACACTTTTGCATTCAAGCAGAAAGAGAACAATGTTTATCTTACCGGTAATCTCAGTGACAGTTCCTTTTTGGATGGAACTTTTGAACTTCCAGATCTGTCACTCATTATTCCTGGCTCCAAGGGAAGTTTTACAGGTCGTCTTGTTGTAAGCGGAGATGCTAAAGCTCCAAAAATTGCTCTAGCAGGAAAATCAGAACGATTCTTTGTGAATAATATTTTCCTTTCTAACTTTGTTTTCGATTCAGTTGTAGATCTGGCCTCAGAGCACATGAATCTATCAATGATCGCCAACTCTGTTATGGTGTCAAAGTATATTAAGCCTTATAAGAAGTGTTCTCTTGATTTTTCGGGAGATCTTCCTCATCACCGTCTGACCTTGTCATGTGGTTCCGGTGGCGGCAGCTACGTATCTGCAGAAGGTTCTTTTGATGAAGTAAAGAAGCTGTATTCAGCCAAGATCATGAATATGCTGGTAGTTTCCAACGTGATTGATCCGATCTCAATTAAGGATCCTATTCAGATTAACTATGATTTGAACAGCAGAAAAGGTCATGTTTCTCCGGTTTCTATTTCTGATGGCAACTCTACACTTACCTCAACAGAGATTCTGTTTGGTCCGGGTTTATTAAAGACCGTTTTAGATCTGGATAAAATGAATCTTCAGTTTGTAAACAAATATCTTCCGGATGAGGTGAAACTCGCAGGACGAGTTTCCATGCATTCAGATATTAATGTTAATAACGGCATCCCAAATATAAAGGGTGATATTAAGTCTGAGAACGGAATGGTTGCTGCATACTCGAGTTTTATGCCATTCAAACTCATTCACCTGAACTTTGATGCGGATGCTAGGAACCTGGTTACAGATCTTAATGTAGAGCTTAGAAAGGATCTTGGTACTTTAAATGTCAGTGCTGCTGTTTCAGAGCCTTATTCTAAAAAGCGACTCTCCGGCAGTGTAGTTCTGAAGGATCTGAATCTTGATCTGTTCACTGCAGCTACTAAACAGCTAAACATGCTTGAAGGCAGAGCCAATATTAATGCAAAGCTTGATGGAACTCTGGCTGCTCCGTTAATTTTTGGTGATATAAATGTTAATGGAAAGGCTGATCCAAGCCTCAGTATCGGTGAAATCAGTAAATTTGATGTGCATGTAAAGGCCGATGGTTCAAAAGGAACGGTGAAAGGTGTCTTCACTATGAATGATTCAGATTTGAATCTTGGAGGCAATCTTGACTGGTCAGAATCTGCAAAGGGTAAACTTCAGCTTGATGCTGTAAGTCTTCCATTCTTCCTTCTAACCTACGGTGAAGCTGTTGCAGATATTCATACTCTGTGCGAGCTTGACGAGATTATAAAGGTAACAGGAAAAGTAGATATTCCTCGAGCCATGATTAAATTCAAATCTCTTGATAATAAGAGCATTGCCCCTTCTAAGGATGAGATATTTGTCGATTCGAATACCAACCTGAGAGGTATGATGATCGACAAGAAAAAAGCAGCCTCAATCAATAACGACATGTTAATTGATGTGGAAATCAACCTTGGCGACAATGTAAAAGTCAATGCAATGGGCCTTAGATCTAATGTTGTTGGTGGAGTAAAGATTCATAAGTCTTCAGACTCAAAGAAGGTTATATCTTCAGGAAAGGTTTCTCTTGAGCATGCCAGAGCGGATATGTACGGACATAAGTTCATCTTTAATCATGCTCATGCAATCTTTAAGGGAGATATTACCAATCCTGCCTTAGATGTTGAGGTTGTAGCAGATCCAAGTGCAATCGATGATGATGTTCTTGCAGGAGTAAAGGTGTCAGGTTACGCAGAGAACCCTGAGATTACTCTGTTCTCAAAGCCTGCAATGAGTAAGAACGAGATTTTAAGTTACCTTCTATACGGACATGGCCTTGAGAGAAACGCTTCTGGTAATTCTGATGCCTCAAGTGCTCAGCTTTTAATGTCTCTGGGACTTGGAACAACAGCTGGAATGCTGAATTCTGTTGTTGGAATTTTCGGTATGGATGGAGTTCAGCTGGGCTCATCCGGAAGTGGTGATGAAACTCAGGTTGAAGTTCAAACCTATGTGAACAACAGATTGCGTCTTTCATATGGATATGGTATTTATAACTCGGTTAATGAATTTAAGATCAGGTATGAATTAGTAAGAAAGCTGTACGCTGAATTCGTTTCATCAATCGATCAGTCGGTAAATTTAATCTACAGTTTTGAGACTAATTAATAAGGTAGAAAACTTGAAGTACGTTTTTACAGAAGCAACAGAAGAAGCTCAGAATGCTGCTGATGCAATTGTTGAGCTTGAATATCAGGATTTACTGCCTGTTATTGAAAGAAAAGATTTTAAAGATACAGGCGATTTTAAGCCTCGTTCTTTTGCCAGGCTTCAGCTGAGAGCTAGAAATGCAGTAAAAGAACTTATAAATAACCCTTATTCAAAAATTCTGATGATATGTGGAAGTTCAAGAGTTAATACTATTGAAATTGCACATGAGCTTGTTGTCGAGCTGGCAGGGCAGGAACCAACAATTGCCTATGCCCCAACCAAGTTTGAATTTTTCGGTAATGACAAGGAAGATGGAGTTCTTACCTCTAAAGGTTTTGTTATCATGCCTTGTTCTCATCTTCTTGATCATCCTAAATGGCTGAATATGTCTGATGCCTGCATTGCGCAGAATGAAGGACTTAAACTCATCCTATGCGGCGATGCAACTGAATGTGCCTCTCTTCAGATGATCTGGCCTTCACTTGATAATGTTCTAAGATCAGATATTGTCATGGAGTTTCCTATTGCTGGCGGTGTTGAGCTTATGGCCTCACTGGTTGCAAGCTATGTTGATAAATACAAACTCTCTCCATTCTCTCAGGAAGCAATTGAGCTTCTGTGTATCTGGTCTTCAAGACAGTCAGGGGATAGAAGATGGCTTGGAATTCCTGAAATAAGACTTTGTACTCTGGTTATAGCAGCCAACCGTTATGCAAAGGGGAATACAGTAGATAATATCTCTGTTCTCAAGGCAATTGCGGCTGAGGATTATCGAATCAATTATTTTGCAGAGCTTGAGCTTCGCAATCATAGAGACAATCAGATCCTTCTTGCAACTGAGGGTGAGGAAATAGGCCAGATTAACGGTCTTAGTGTAATTGAGACTGCCGGCACCTCATACGAGTATGGCGAACCTGTAAGAATTACAGCTACACTGCGTGCCGGTGGTGAAGGGGATGTTATTGATATTGAGCGAAAGGCTGAGCTGGCTGGTCAGATTCATGCAAAGGCCATGATGATTATCAATGGCTTCCTTTCAAATGAATTCGGTGCAGAACAGCCTCTGCCAGTATCAGCGAGCCTGGTATTCGAGCAGTCTTACAGTGAGATTGATGGTGATTCAGCATCACTGACAGGCTTATGTGCTGTTATCTCTGCTTTATCTGATTTACCTATCCGTCAGGATTTAGCTGTAACTGGTGCTGTAGATCAGTTCGGTGATGTTCAGCCTGTGGGAGGGGTGAACGAGAAGATTGAAGGCTTCTTTAAGATTTGTCGTTTGCATGGTCTTACTGGTACTCAGGGCGTAATTATACCTGCTTCATGCGTTGATCAGCTGGTTCTGAGAGGCTCTGTGATTTCTGCTGTTAAGGAAGGTAAGTTCCATATTTATGTGGTATCTCATGTAACTGGTGCTGCAAAGCTTCTGCTTAAGACTCCATGGGGTGACAGTTCTATTGAGAATTCAATATGTTCTAAGATCTGTACCAGACTTGATGAGATTGGCAACGGCAAGAATGCTCGCCCTTGGTGGAAGTTCTTCTAACCTTTAAAAAATATCTTTTTGACATTTAAAATAAAAATAGCCTTCTTAAAATTGAGAAGGCTATTTTCTAATGGTGTATTAGAAGTATTTGTATTCTGCTGAAACTATTCGATAACTAGCAGATCTCTTGCTACTTTGAGAGATACCTCTTCACCTGATAGAGCTTTTAGCATTTCTAGTCCAAAGGCGATCGCATAATGAGCAGATCTTGCTGTAATAATTTTTCCATCCTCTGATATTGAAACGCCCTGCTTGCTGAAGTTCTTGCCACATTCACAGCCTGGATAGCATGATGCTGTTGTTTTATCATCAATTAGTCCATGAGAGTAGAGAACAACTCCCGGCGCAGCACAGATGGCTCCGATAAGTTTACCTTTATTCTTCTGAGCTTTTAGTAACTCAATTACCTTATCGTTCTGTCCCATGTATTTTGTGCCTGGACCGCCTGGAACAACTATCAGATCAAATTCTCCCTCAAGTTCATCGATATTGGTGTCACATACAGCAACAGTTCCATGGGCAAGAGCTACCATTCTTGAGCTTTCATCTGAAACAGCGGCAGTTGTTATTTTTACACCACCTCTATGTAGTACATCCAGAGCGGCAGTAACCTCAATATCTTCGGTTCCGTTGGTATATAAAATTAAAGCTGTTTTCATAGTTATATTCCTTACCTGTTTTAAGGGATTATTTTTATAGTTGACTAATATATTCTGCAACATTCGGAAAAATTTTTTATGTTCTTTTGTCAAAATTATATGAATTTACCCTTCATTTTTAAAAAGTTTCTCTGAAAAAAGGCTATTTATAATCTACCCTTAGTTAAAGAGTGTATTGTTTATTTTTCAAAGGGCAGCCTATGTATCTTGGTATACAGAATCTTGTTATGGAACTTCAGGAATTACAAAACGGAAGTGTTTCCTATGTTGCCTGTTCTAACCGTAATATTGCAATAAACGTATCCTTATCATGTCTGTATCATAATTCCAGTGTTTCCTATAACCGCTATTTTGTAGTCAGTGATGTGGATAGAGAAGAGTTCTTTATTCAGGGCTATGATCTTGATTATCTACTGAGAATAGATGCTGAAGTTTTTAGAAACAGAAATAAGAACAATCTTCTGAAAACTCTGGTGAATGACTTTAAGTTCATGAAAATGACCAAGGAAAATTCATTCATTATTGTTTTGTTTGACGAGATTTCCTTACTGCCATATGAAGGTAAAGAGCTGGACAAGCTTCTTTCAAAGTTTTCTATTTTTGCTTCAAGATTCAATACTGCAATTCTGTTTGTAAGCTTCGGCGAACATCCTGAAATGCTTGTAAAGAAGATCTCAAAAAAGAGTCATTATATTTCAGGTCTTGCTGTATTAAGCTATGACGGAGCTGATTTAAAGCTGGATACCAAGATGTGGCGAAATAATGAGGGTGTATTCTCTCACGGTGAGTCGCTATTAAAGCTTGGTCCTAAGGGATATGAGTTTAAGATAGACAATAACAGCATTGATAATGCAATTGATAATTCAATCTGCTATACCCATGTTGATGCTCTCGAAATCGATAAGTCTCTATTTAATTCAATACACTTTTACAATTCCAATGAGGATCTCTTTGCAGATGCCTCTCAGAAGGCTATTGCCGCAACGCTGATTTTCTGTCTGTCTTCGCGAGATCAGGTCGATTCTCTGGGTAAACAGATTTATGAACTTAGAACCAGTCGAGGTAATTTTTTAAAGATTATCATTATTGAAAAGGTTCAAAAGGTAGAATCATGTGTAAGGTCATTCTTCCTCGAGTGTGGAACAAACTTCATTTTTGAGGCAACTTCAAACAGTGATTATATCAATGCAATGCTTCCTTCTCTAAAGTCTATGACCATGAGCAAGGCTTTAAATCCTTCCTTTGAAAACATAATCGAATCTTATCATCTGGTGGCTAAAGAAGAGAATGGCTTTCTTTATCCTGATGTCTTTGTGAATAAGATTTACTCAATAGTAAGTATGCATATCAATGATGAGAATATTAAGGCCTGTCTATTGATACTTTCTCCTAAGGATGAGATTTCAATAGAGGAATGTATTTTGAGGTTCTCTCCTAAGCAGGGAGGTGATTATTGTACCGCTATAAACAATGAGCTATATGTGTTTATTCCGCACTATGTTGAGAATAGTTTCCCTGAAATCTTTGGTCAGGTTTTAAGTAGTACCTCTATTGAACTGTTTAAGGGAAATAGAATCATTTCTAAGAAAAATAAGATTCTTGATGAGCTTATAGACATCAAGAACAATGACAGAATCTCTCATGCGGATGAGGAGTTTGCTTCTAAGATTCTTAAAGAGCACAGTCTGTACAAACTGAATTAGGAGAGCATATGGAATCAATAGTAATTGAAAAGGAAGTACTTCTTGTAATAATCCTGTGTGCGGTTCTGTTTGTTCCTTTAGGTTTTTATATCCGCGATAATTTCTATAGGATGAAACTGTTTTTTAGAATAGCTCCAAATGTACGTTCTAATCTGAAATCAAAGGGCAGTTTCCGAGATTATCTGAACAGTGGAAAAAATTAAAAATAACAGAATGGCTTATATATCGAATCCCTCCTTGTTTTATGCTCATATGAGCATAATTCCTGAAATTATTTTTCTTTTTTAGTGTTGACAGACTAATGATCTGCCTCTATAATGACTTCCGTTTTCACGACAAGGTGAAAACAAAATTGAGGCGTTCCTCCTTAGTTCAGTCGGTAGAACGGCGGACTGTTAATCCGTATGTCGCAGGTTCGAGTCCCGCAGGAGGAGCCAATCAAAAAGTAAAAGCAAGGTATTCCTCCTTAGTTCAGTCGGTAGAACGGCGGACTGTTAATCCGTATGTCGCAGGTTCGAGTCCCGCAGGAGGAGCCACGCACAGAGCAACCGTAGGTTGCTTTTTTTATTTCTGCACTAGATAAAATTTCTCTCTGTTTACAATTCTCTTAATTTTCTTTTAGTGTTAGCATTACTTTCGAAAGTATTATTCACAACAAGGCTGTTCCGCCACTCAAAATAATCTTACCGGTTTATATTTATGGATTTCAAGCTACATTCAGAGTTTAAGCCAACAGGCGATCAGCCTCAGGCTATTGAGGCTATTCGTAAAGGCTTTGAGCGGGGAGATAAGTTTCAGACCCTCTTAGGTGTTACAGGTTCTGGTAAAACTTTTACCATGGCAAATATTATAGCTTCATTGAACCGTCCTACAATGATCCTTTCTCATAACAAGACTCTCGCGGCTCAGCTATATGGAGAGATGAAGGAATTTTTTCCCGAGAATGCGGTGGAGTACTTCGTTTCATATTACGACTACTATCAGCCTGAAGCCTATGTTGCCGCATCTGATACCTATATCGAAAAGGATGCTCAGGTAAATGATCATATCGATCAGATGAGACTTTCTGCCACCAAGGCTCTTATGGAGCGAAAGGACGTGATTGTGGTCTGTTCGGTATCTGCCATCTATGGTTTAGGTGAGCCTGAAACATATCTTAAGATGATGCTCCATGTTTCACGTGGTGAGTTTATTTCTCAGGAGCAGATTACGAGACGACTGTCAGATCTCCAGTACACAAGAAATGATCTTGGCTTTGCTCGTTCAACATTCAGAGTTAGAGGGGATGTTATCGATATTTATCCTTCAGACTCTGATGGCTATGCTGTAAGAATTGAACTCTTTGATGAAGAGGTTGAGTCTATTAAGACCTTTGATCCTCTTACAGGTGAGATTAAGCAGATTCTGCCTAGAGTAACCATCTTCCCTAAGACTCATTATGTAACACCAAAGAATATTCTGGATCACGCGGTAGAGCAGATAAAGGAAGAACTAAAGGACAGATGTCAGTATTTCCTTGATAACGGCAAACTGCTTGAAGAACAGAGAATCAGAGAGAGAACAACCTACGATATTGAGATGATCAACGAGCTTGGTTATTGCTCTGGAATCGAGAACTACTCAAGGTATCTTACAGGAAGAAAAGAGGGAGAACCTCCTCCTTGTCTTTTTGATTATCTGCCGGAAGATGGTCTGCTAATCATCGATGAGTCGCACGTGACTGTACCTCAGATTGGTGCCATGTATAAAGGAGATTTCTCAAGAAAGGAAAGCCTTGTTAATTTTGGTTTCCGTCTTCCTTCTGCTTTTGATAACCGTCCTCTGAAATTCGATGAGTTCAGAAAGCTGCAGCCTAAGACTTTATATGTGTCTGCAACTCCAGCAGAAATGGAGTTAAAGGAATCTTCTCAGGTTGTTGAACAGATTATCAGACCAACCGGTCTTTTAGATCCGATTATTGAAGTACGACCAGTTGCCTCCCAGGTTGATGATGTTATGAGTGAGATCCGTGAGCGCGCCAGAAAGAACGAGCGCGTACTTGTGACGACTCTAACCAAGAAAATGGCAGAGGAGCTAACTGGCTACCTTGCTGAACATGATATACGCGTAAGATATCTGCATTCTGATATTGATACAGTTGAAAGAATGGAGATTATCCGTGACCTGCGCTTAGGAGAGTTTGATGCTCTTATCGGTATTAACCTGCTGCGTGAAGGTCTGGATATGCCTGAAGTATCCTTGGTTGCTATTCTGGATGCTGATAAGGAAGGCTTCCTTCGTTCTACTAGATCACTGATTCAGACTGTTGGCCGTGCCGCCAGAAATGTTAATGGAAAGGCAATCTTCTACGCGGATAAGGTTACCCCTTCGATGCAGGAAACTATTGATGTAACCCAGAGGCGACGTGAGATTCAGGAAAAATACAATCATGACCACGGTATAGTTCCTAAGCAGATTGAAAAGAAGATCCTGGATATTATGGAAGTTGCCATCAACGATACCAGTTCATTTAAGGTTCCTGATGAAGAACGCAAGAGACCGATGTCTCGAAAGGAGTGGGAGAAGAAGAATTCTGCTCACAGGATGACAGCAAAGGAAATCACTTCAAGAATCAAGGTATTAACCGACAAGATGGTTGATCTTGCAAGAGAGCTTAAGTTTGAGGAAGCGGCTGCTCTCCGTGATGAAATTGCTGACTTGAAACAGGCTCTGATTCTAATGCCGGGCCTTGATGATAAGGAATAGAAAATAGAACTGAAACACTCTTTTGAGTGTTTCAGTATAAAAACCTTTACTGGTTTTTCTGGTAGGTCTTGGTTAAAACATCCAGCATGAACTCAAGAACATTCTTGAGATCCTCTTCATCGAGCTCTGCATCGGTATCAACTCTTGAAACCTCTGAAATAGTTGCAAGATCAGCAAGAAGCTCCTTATCCTTAATCTTCTCCATGGTGCCATCCTCAGCATTGATGCTTAATCCTAATGACAGTCCATAGGAAAGGTCTGCTAAAACCTGAAGTCTGATTTTCTTTTCTACGGATGAGTCTGGCATAGCAAACAGATCCTCGTCCGCATTCTCAAGCTTTGATTCACAATCCATAGCAAGATTGGTCATAGCTGCAACTACTGCTCCTGGAAGAGGTTCTCCGTCATTTAGGAGGTTTGAGAAGATGGAGTTGAATACTCTGTTGCCTGGAGCGATTCCTTTTGCCAGAGCTCCCAGCATCAGTGCATACCACTGAAAGTGACCTTCGTTGATTCCAGCGTTTGTTAAGTCAGACTTAACCTTTGTATATAAATCTTTATCTGCCATAATCGTTCCAACCTAAAAAATATAAAGAGAAGCTGAAACTTCTCTTTAATGACTGACTATTTCGCTCAGTACGTAAAGACCTGTGTAGAATACTGTTCCAACACCCACTGTCAGATAGTAGGCTACACCTTTGCTTTCCTCGTTATCTTTGTTTTTGTCTTCTGTGCTTTGCTCTTTATCTGCATCAGTCTCAACTGTTACAGGAGGAGCTGGTTTTAAAAGCTCTGCCTTAACAGGATCCTCTATCTCTTTATTATGGGCTGTGCAGCCTGTAATCAGAAGCAAAACAAGACCAAATGCAAGAATAATCTTATGCATTTGCTGTTTCTAATCCGAAAGTTACCTAAGTTAAAAAAAATTAAAAGGCTTTTTTATCAGTTTTCTTCAAAAAAATAAGGTGAAGAAACAGGATGTAATGTAATTTTTTTTTATAAATTCAAAATTTCTAAAAAATTATATTATAATTAGTCAGAATTTTTTAGCACCAATGTGGGAAAAATCCTCAGTTCGGTGTATCGCTTTTTCAAAAATGGAATTTAAAAATGCATCCAATGCTTAACATTGCAGTTCGTGCTGCACGTGCTGCTGGTAATCTAATTGCACGCAATATTGGCCAGCAAGATACTTTTGAAGTTGCAACAAAGAATAAAGATGATTTGGTTACAAGCATTGATAAACAGTGTGAAAAAGTTATCGTTGACACTTTATTAAAGTCTTTCCGTGACCATGGCATTATTGCAGAGGAAGGTGGAGTTCAGGGTAATCCAGATTCTGAATATCAGTGGATTATTGATCCTATCGACGGTACCACAAACTTTGTTCAGGGTATTCCTCACTGCGCAGTATCAATTGCTTTAAGACACAATGGCAAGACTGAAATTGGTGTAGTATTTGATCCAATGGCAAACGAGATGTTTACTGCAGCTCGTGGAAGTGGAGCATTTTTAAATGGCCGCAGAATCCGTGTTGGTTCACGCGATTCATTAGACGGTGCTATCATTGGTACCGCTTTCCCAACAAGATATCGTGACAGAATGCATGCTTATCTTGAGCTATTCTCTCGTTTAATCTCAAATTGTGCTGACGTACGTCGTATGGGTGCAGCAAGTCTGGATCTGTGCTATGTAGCTTGTGGTCGTTTTGACGGCTACCTAGAGCAGGGCTTAAAGGCTTGGGATTTCTCTGCTGGTGATTTAATTCTTCGTGAAGCTGGTGGTATCGTAACCGACTTTATGGGCGAGCCAAACTATGTTAAGAGTGGAAACGTAGTTTCAGGTAATCCAAAGGTTCTACGTGCACTTCTTCAGGTTTGTGACGTTCAGAATCTACCTGCAATTCTAAAATAATCATTCCATTAAAAAAAACTGCGCCAAGACAAAGTGGCGCAGTTAAAAGTTTCAATTCCTTTTGTTGTTTGTTTTCTAAGATCTTTCAGCTACAGGACCTACTGTAGCTCTTTTGTTCCCAAACAGATCTTTAAGCTGTGCTAAGAAAACTTCTGCTGTTGCCAGACTATCAACTAGAGCATTATGGGCTTCATATGCTGGGAATCCACGTTTTTCTCTGATTGACACTAGTCTTACATCAGGATTAGGTTCATTTCGTCTTAGATTCTTTTCTATTGACATGGTGTCAAAGACAATAAATGGCAGAGGATCTTTATCCTCAAGACCTAATGTCTTCTTAATGAAATTCATTTCAATATATTTGCAGTGAACAAGTACGATTCCGCCTGAGATTTTATCTAAAAGCTCAACTACAGCAGCAACCGGATCTTTTCCATTTATAAGCTGCTCAGGAGTGATCTGATTGATAACTGCTGAGTCTTTTTTGATATATTTTGAATTGTTAACGAAATAATGAAATGATGTGTTAAAGTCAATGGAGTTTTTAACCAGACCGATTCCACCTATAGACAGAATGTAATTATCAGTTGGGTCAACTCCGGTTGTTTCAAAGTCAATTGAGGTAAACTTGCACTGATCAATAAAGCTATCTGAAGAAGGGAGTTCCCTCTCATAAAACGGTTTTATTTCCTCTGTACATCTGGATGATGACAGGAACTTCTTACACTGTTTTCTATGTTTTTCGACCCTGTCAAATAGCTTTAAGATTTCCATTATAGAACTCCGCGACCTCCAGCGAATCTGAATAAAGCGCCCTTCTGATGCTTAGCAATAATCTGGAAAGCATCTCTTAGGTGGTTTCTTTCAAACTGGCTTAAATCGTTAGGAACGATATTGTTAGAGAGTTTCTCTCCATTCTTCATTGATTTAAGCTGGTGGTTGAATCGTACGCTGTTCAGGAAGGTATAAGCCTCAGAAAGCTCCTTATAGTCTTCTTCCTTTAACAGATCTGCCTTAACAGCTGCCTTCAATCTTTCATAGGTATCAGTGGTGTCTGTTTGTGCGCAGATACCGTATAGTCGAGCCATTTCAATAATCAGATTGATAGCCTGTTTCTTGATATTCAGATATGGTTTGTTGTCTCCGTCCTTGGTAAGAACAAACTGTCTGAAGGTACCTACAGGAGGTGATACTGCTGCAGATATATTCATCAGAGTTGCCATAAAGCGACTGTTGTTCTTTGCAGTCTCAATCAGATGCATGCGCAGCTGTTTTACCAGCAGGGTATGACCGTAAAGACATCTCATATCTAAAAATACTGAGCTTGATAGGATTGCATCCTGATCTGTATCTGAAATCCACTTGGTGTAGTATGACTTCCATGTATCAAGACTTGCCACCCAGCGAGGATTTGATGCCATGAAATTACCATCACACAGTGGGTATCCGCACTTATCCAGATTTTCGGTTACAAATTTGGCTAGCTTTACAAAGTATTCTCTCTGTTCGTCTGTAAGCTCGGTCTTGGTAATAATGCAGTTGTCCTGATCAGACAGGAACTGAACCTCTGAACGAGCCTGAGAGCCTGCTGCAACGAACGCATAGTCAACAGGAGCGCGTCCCAGCTGATCTTCTGCGATTCGTACAAAAGCCTGAGCGAAGTTGTCTGCAATATGGCTCATAACCTTCTGTATAGTGTGAGGCTTAACATTAGTTGTTACCAGAGTTTCAAAGATTTCTTTTTTCTGTTTTGACAGTGAAATGATCTTATTCACATCCTTTGCAGTCTGGAGTTCCTGACACAGGTAAACTGTCTGAAGCTGAGAATTCTGTAACAGACTGGTGGTAGAAACTGTACCGAATACCTTGTTGTTCTTCATGACTGGAATGTTTTTTATGTCGTACATTACCATCATTTCCAAAGCGTCATATACAGACTGATTTGATTCGATGGTCATGATGTTTCTTGTCATGATTTCGTTGATAGGGGAATTGATATCCATGCTCTTGGCAACAGCTTTAAGGGTGATATCTGATTTGGTAACTACACCTTTAAGCTCGTCATATTCAATAACCACAGCCATATCGGTATTGTGTTCGCCAAGTTTGATGGCGGTATCAACGATAGAGGTTGAAGGGGTAACGATTGCAAGGTCGTGATTGCAGACTGAATCAATAGATTTAAATGTTGATGACTGTTTTTCTTCTTCTGAGATTTCATCTGCATAGTTATGAGATGAGGACAGACGAACCCATTCCTTAGAGTCAAAGTAATCGCCTACAGCCTTATTCTTTTCAATTAAATAATGAAGAACAGTTCTAGGAAGAAGATAGAGAAGGGTATTTTCAAGGAAAACTGCCTTATAGTCACTCTTTCCTTCTTTATCCATCTGAGTGAAGCCGAAGGTATCACCAACACTGAATCTTCCTCTTAGTGAGCCGTCATTCTTATATCTGGTTTCAACTACACCAGCTCTAACCATAAATAAACCGGCACCTGCCAGAGTTTCATCCTCAAGCACATCTCCAGGGGAATGGTATGTAATCTGAATTTTTGTTGCAGTAGCATCTTTCTCAAGTTCACTCAATTGAGAGAAAGGGTATGTTTTGGAAATGAATTCATATATGTTTGGTAATAGAGACTTATCCATGGTCACCCCTCATTAAACTATGAGTTAAGTCTAATGCAAAATAAAATATTATTCTTAAACAAGGTTCTTGTTTCAAAGAAAATCATTTGAATTAGTAAAAAAAATCTGAAAAAAATACTAACATAAAAAAAGCCGGTAATTTTACTTACCGGCTTTAATCTGTATTCTATATTAAACGTTAGTTCTCAATGAAAGGATCTGTATCTCGCTGGGTATCAATAATCTTGGTTGCAGCGCTTGAGGTCTTACCATTTAAACCACCTGCTCTAGGTGAAGTTTCCACAGCATTACCTTTATCAAAATCTCTTCCTGAAGGAACGTTTGAATAATCAACTGGATCAACAGTAGGTTCTGAGATTCCCTCGATACCGTTTAATTCTGCATCACGAAGTCCGCCAACCTTGATTGAGTATTCAATGTGAAGGTCTTCATGAATATCACGACCTGAAGGAATGTTGCTGAAGTCAACTGAGAAATCCTTTCCCTGTTCCATCTGCTCTTCAGTATATTCTCTCTTAGGAGTCTTGTAAGGCTTTACTTCCTTAATCTTAGACTCTGCAGCCTTTGGCTTTGGAGGAGTACTGATTCTTCTTGGCTTTGGAGCTGGAGTCTGCTCAGATGAACGCTGTTCATTGCGCTCTTCCTTTGGTGCTGATTCCTTTGGCTGACGACGAGAACGAGGCTCTTTTGCTGGAGCATCTTCTGCTCCGTTGTTGCGGGCCTTACGCTGTCTCTGCTGTTTTGGCTGACGCTGTGGAGCTTCATTTGCTTCCTGACGAGACTGCTTCTCAGCCTTCTCAGTCTTTTCATTGCGCTCTGCCTTTTCAGCACGCTCTACCTTCTCCTGTTTAGCCTGAGCTGAACGAGAATTCTGCTTGTTGGAGTTTCTCTGTCCACGCTTGTTCTGGTTTTCAGAACGCTGCTTAGTACCCTTTTTCTGAGAGCCCTTGCTGTTCTTCTTTGCAACAGGTTCTTCCTTCTTCTGTGCTCCGAATAGAGAACCGAAGAATGACTTGATTGAACCTATGATTGAACCAGGCTCATCCTGAACCTTGTTGCGACCATTTCTTGCATCCTTCTTCTGGGATGTAATCTTAGGTGCAGTCATGGTTGAAGAAATGATATCGCCGTTGATTGCAGGAGTGTCATTGGTTGCATTGCTGATACCAACGTTCTGAACAACCTTCTGAAGCAGAGGATTCTCAAGTATATTCTCTGCCTTCTGACGATTATCCTTATCAAGCTCACGTAAAACTTCCAGGCTGTGAATGTTGCTTTCTTTGCTGGTTGGAGTCTGGATGCAACGGTTTACCTGGTATTCCTGAGGCATGTAAGTCTTTTCAGGGATGATTGTAATTCTGGTCTTAGTTCTTTCTTCAATTGCAGCAAGAGCAGCTCTCTTCTCATTTAGAATGAATGTTGCTACTTCAACAGAAGCAATTGCGAATACATCACCTGCATTCTCCTTGTGTGACTCTTCCTCAATCAGTCTTAGAATTGACAGAGCTAGAGACTGGGTATCACGGCAGGTACCCTGACCGTTACACATAGGACATACATGAGAGCTGCTTTCCTCTAATGAAGGACGCAGTCTCTGACGTGACATTTCTAATAGACCGAAACGAGATAGTCTGCTGAACTGAATACGAGCTCTATCCTGACGAACGGCATCTCTCATTCTGTTTTCGATTTCACGCTGATTCTTCAGTGGAGTCATATCGATGAAGTCGATAACAACAAGACCACCAACGTCTCTTAATCTCAACTGTCTTGCAATTTCCTCTGCAGCTTCGATATTAGTCTGAAGAGCTGTCTCTTCAATATCTCCGCCACGGGTAGCCTTTGCTGAGTTAACATCAATTGAGGTTAGAGCTTCAGTAGGATCAATAACGATAGCACCACCTGAAGGAAGTCTTACTTCTCTCTGGTATGCAGTATCGATCTGGCTTTCGATCTGGAACTTGCTGAATAGAGGAATGTCTCCGTTGTACAGATGTACCTTTGAAGCAAACTCTGGTCTTACAAGCTCAATATAGTGAAGAATCTGCTTGTAGGCATCTTCACTGTCAACCAGGATCTCGCCGATATCAGGTCTTAGGTAATCGCGGATTGCTCTTAGAGCAATGTTTGATTCCTGATGAATTAGGAATGGTGCAGGACGGGTTGATGCAGCCTGTTTAATCATGCTCCATAACTTGGTTAGAATGGATAAATCCCATTCTAATTCCTCTGCACTCTTACCTACACCTGCAGTACGAACGATAACGCCCATACCCTCTGGTACGGTAAGTCCCTTTAGAGCAGCCTTAAGTTCGGTTCTGTCCTCACCCTCGATACGACGTGAAATACCGCCTGCACGAGGATTGTTTGGCATTAGAACCAAATAGCTGCCAGCTAGAGAAATGAACGTAGTAAGAGCTGCACCCTTTAGACCGCGTTCTTCTTTTTCAATCTGAACGATAACCTCAGTACCTTCCTTTAGAGCAGAACGGACTGAAGCGTGGTCATTGAAATTGGTGCCTGCTGGGTAATACTCGCGTGCAATTTCTTTTAGTGGAAGAAAGCCGTGGCGGTCAACACCATAATCGACAAAAGCTGCTTCTAAGCTAGGCTCGATTCGAGTAATGGTTCCCTTATAGATGTTCGCTTTCTTATTGGCGTGCTGTGGAGATTCAATGTCTAGATCATACAGCTTCTGACCATCGACTAAGGCAACACGGATTTCTTCAAGCTGTGTTGCGTTTATAAGCATTCTCTTCACGAGAAATCATCCTAAATTTGTGGTTTTCAAAATGCAAAACCCAACCAAGCTCTATTGTAAGCAGCCTTTCGGCAGAGCCAATGCATTGAAAACAAGTTTTTCTTACACCTTTAAATGACGCGCCTATACTTTCAAAAAAGTGGGGTCTATTTATTGGCAACCTTAATCGTCAGTCTTTACCTTTTTTTGCTTTATCGCATAAAGACGCAAGGCATCCCTTGCAGACTTCTGATTAGTTATAAGGCGAGTTGAAATCATGAACAAAGCGATTATCGCACTTCGCCGCCGATATTATGCCACAAAAGAGGAAGGTAAACTTATCTTGGCAGTGCAAAATTGTTGTTTTTTTTGAAGTGTATCAATACAGGAAAATGTTATAGCGATTATTACTTGTTTTATAAGAGTTTTTCTTTTGTTTTTGAATGCTGATTTTTACTTATTCCATGAAATATTTTGCATTAAGAATCTTAACTTGTTGTTTAATATACTATCGTTTTTTACATTTTCTCTTCAGGAGATTTTCTGTCCTGTTATATCAATTTCTTCTTCGTTTTTTGCTTAAATGAGATCTGATTCTGTTGACATGTTTTTGTAAGCTTGATTTTTAAGGAAAAATTAAAATCAAATCAGCTTTGTTTTAATGTACAATGTGTGCAAGTTTTTTTATGGGAATTTTATGTCAGATAAACACGTTGTATCACACGGTGTAAGTTATAACACCGCTAATGAAGATGACGAAGGTCAGAGACTGGACAATTATCTTGCAAGAGTTTTAAAGGGTGTACCTAGAAGTATGCTTTATAGAATTCTTAGAAGAGGAGAAGTCCGTGTAAATAAGGGTAGAGTATCACCTTCATATAAGCTTAAGGCTGGTGATATAATCCGTATTCCTCCTGTAACTGTTACAGAAGGTCCTGTTACCATTCCTTCTTCAAATCTTCACCTGGTTCAGGATCTGAAGGATAGAATCCTGTTTGAAAATGAAGATCTTCTAGTTGTTAACAAGCCTGCTGGTCTGGCAGCTCACGGCGGAAGCGGTATTGAATTTGGTCTTATCGAGGCTCTAAGGGCTTTAAAGCCTGATCAGAGATTTTTGGAGCTTGCTCATAGACTTGATAAGGAGACTTCTGGCTGTCTTATTGTTGCCAAGAGAAGATCTGCATTGAGAAATCTTCATGAGCAGTTCCGTCAGAGAATTGTAAAGAAACGTTATCTGACACTAGTTCCTGGAAAATGGGACAGACGTGTTCATCTTGTAGATGCTCCTCTGGTTAGAAATGAACTGAGATCTGGCGAGCGTATGGTTGAAGTAAGCTTTAAAAATGGTGCTCCTTCTTCAACCGGCTATGATGTAGTTGAGTTTTTAAATGGTGCTACCCTGATGGCGGCAATGCCTCATACAGGTAGAACACATCAGATTCGTGTTCACTCTGCCTATGTAAAACATCCTGTTGGCGGAGATGAAAAGTATGGTGACAAGGAATTTAATGCCTACTTAAAATCTATTGGTCTTAAGAGAATGTTCCTTCATGCTTTTAAGATTACTTTCTTAAATCCTGCAGATGGAAAAATGCTTAAGGTAGAGGCTCCTCTTCCTCCAGAACTTGAGCAGGCAGTTGAAGCTCTTAGAATCAAGGAAGAGTAATTTAAAGAAATAGCTTTAAAACTCTGAATGAGGATGTCCTTCAATCATGAATGACATCCTCATTTCGTTTCTACAATGAGAATTTTCTCTAACGATTAAACAATATATGACCTATGGAGAAAAAGAGTTTTTGGAGTACAATACACCTCCAAAAAATAAAGAGGCTTTTGACGAAATATGGAAGTAAAAAAAGACTATTCATATATAGATGGAAGAAGAGATTTGGTTTTTGATTCATCTTTTCCTGAATTTAAGGACTCAATTAAGGCTGTTGTTTTTGATCTGGATGGAACTTTAACAGATAGTATCACTCAGATTATTGAGTGTACCCACAAGTCCTTTTCTCTTTTAAGTCTGCCTCTGCCAGATGAAAGAGAAATTATGAGTACCATCGGACTTGAACTTAGTGAGGGAATTAAGCAGTTACTTCCTGAAGAGAAAAAGCCAGAGTACAAGAAAATTACTTCTTTCTACAGAGATGTGTATCTGCAGTCACCAGAACTTCAGATTGATACACTCTTTGATGGAGTAGAGTCTCTGATGAAGAAAATCAGGGATAAAGGGCTGAAGATTGGCTATGCATCAGGTCGTTCAACCGCTGGTATCAAGAAAACTTTGGATGCAACAATTCTTGGTGATTACTGCGATGCAATCTGTGGTGGTTCTGAAATTCCAAAGCCAAATCCTGAAATGATGAATCTGATGGCCAAAAGACTTGGTATACCTTCAGAGAGCATCCTGGGTGTAGGAGATTCATCTTTGGATATCAAGATGTTTATTGATGCAAACAACAGATCTCTTGGTGTTCAGACAGGTGTATGGAGTGGTGATGCTTTGTTTTCACTCAAGCCTGATATGATTCTTCCATGTGTATCTGATATGGAAAAATACATCGACCTAATATAAAAAACAAAATACTCACTTTTTCGTGAGTATTTTGTTAATCTTCGTAATTATATTTTCTAATCTTCGTCGCAGATAATATCGTTAACAGCTCCATGTCCGGCTATATATAAAGGAAACTCATTGGTGCTTCTGTCTGGAAGTGAAAGAATATTCACCTTGCACTTTGGCTTTACTGATTCAAGTTTCTTTCTATCATAGTAAAGACTGTCTATAACGTTGAAATCCAGAATTACAGCCCCTGTTGCTGCTGTGTAGAAGAGGTTGCCTCTGAAATCTTTTGAAACAACATCAACGGGAACCCCCTCAAGAACTAGAGGCATTTGCGCAAGTTCTGATGCCAGTGAGTTAACAGTTCTGTTATCAGCAAGCTTTGAGAGTTGTTTGAAATTCAGATAGATACCCACATAGCTTGAGGTTTTTGCGTTATCATTGAGATTAACTGTAACTGATGAAGATCCATCATAGTTTTCTGTTGTAATGATTCCAACTGTTGGCTCTTTGATGGTTCCATTCATGGCAGCACTTCCGTTAGGGTAGACCACAGCTGTTGATTGGAACTTCTTTCTCTGACTTAAATCTTTTGCAATGATCTGTTTTAGCGATACACCATAAACCTCACCTTTACCAAGAATTACCTGGTAAACACCATAGTGTTGAGTTTCGAATCGTGCTTCCATAGTGTAAGCATAAGCACTACCAATGGTGTAGAATGCACATACACACATTGTGATGAAAGATTTTATAGACATGAATCCACCTTAAATCAGACATTCCCTTATTCTAGTGTATACTGTTAACTCAAAAATAATCAGAATTTGTATCAAATTTTAATAAATTTTAGGTAGATATCATGGCGGAATTAGCCTTTAGCGAAGTTGTAAATTTTGAAAAACTTGTTGCAAACAATGCAGAGTACAAAACAAAAATCGATCCTTCCTATTTACCAAGACTAGCTGAGGCTTGCAGCTGTATTCTTCAGCCAGTTGATGTTGAGTTTAAGTTCTATGAGGATCTGCAGGGCTTAAGAACTATTGAAGGCTCTTTTAATGCCAAGCTTCGTTTTGTATGTCAGAGATGCCAGAAAGAGTTTGACAAGGAAATTACAGGAAGCTTTATTTCAACCTGTGATGAAGAAAAAGCCAGAAGTCTAAAACTAGATGAAAAGCTTGATATTGTAGAGCTTAATGAGGATGGTTCATTTAATCTTCTGTCATTTTTAGAAGACTGTATTCTGCTTGAGATTCCCTACATCACATCTCATGATGAGGATGATCCTGAGTGTGTGAGTGCCGATGACAGCTGGTCATTTGGTGAGCTTCATGAGGATGCTAGCAAGAATCCTTTTTCAGCTCTTGCTGATTTGAAAGATAAACTGAAAAAATAGTTTTTTTTCGTTTAATTTCTTTATTTTATGAGGTGTTTGCAAAGCTTAAATAATTGTTATAAAGTTTTTTGCTTGAAAATAATATTTATAGCAAGTATAATACCGCGATTAGTGCCACAGAAGGTGGTTAAAGTTTGTTAAAAATCAGAGAAAGCGGGGCATTTAAGGTCTCCGCAATGAAGTAAATTTTAGGAGACAATAAAAATGGCTGTTCAGCAGAACCATAAGTCCCGTTCACGTCGTGACATGCGTCGTTCACACGATGCTTTATCAGCAATGCAGTTATCAATCGATAAGACTTCTGAGGAAGTTCATATTCGTCACAATATCACCAAGGGTGGTTACTACCGTGGTGAGAAGTTAAACTTAACTCCTGCAAAGCCAATCGAGTCTAAGTAATAACTTTTTTTAGTTGTCGATAAGATTCTTATCATTATGAATTTATGGAGAAGGGCATAGGGACACAGTCTCTACGCCCTTTTTGAATTGTGAATAACGATATAAATATTACTGTTGCCCTTGATGGAACCGGTGGCGATAACGTTGATGCAAAGACAGTTGCTAGCGCTGTTCGCTTTGCACTGGTTCTATATCCAAACATAAAGATAAAGGTTTATGGATCTCAGAAGCTTAAGGTTGCTTTAGCTTTCGAGAAAGTTGATTCTAGCAGATATGAATTCATTGATGCTCCAGAATGCATTCCTCAGGATGAGGATCCTAGAGCCGTTTTGGAAGGTTACCGCACATCAGCTATGCGTCGTGTTATTGAAGCGGTTAAAAATAAAGAAGCTGATGTTGCTGTTTCAAGTGGTGGCACAGGACCGTTAGTAAGCCTTTCACGCCATATTCTTGGAACCATTGGCGGATTAAGACCTGCATTATGTGCAAAGATCCCTGCTGGTCCATCTAAATATTCTCTAATGCTAGATCTTGGGGCTAATGCTTCAAGCAATGCTAAGGATCTTCATGATTTCGCCTTTTTAGGTCAGGCAGCTTATCAGTGTTTCTACAATGTTTCCAAACCTAGAGTGTGTGTTCTAAATGTTGGAAGCGAGAGAAACAAGGGCAGTGCTCTGGTTAAAGAGGCTCGTGATCTTATTGAGCAGGATCATTCATTAAACTGCTACGGCTTTGTTGAGGCTGATAAGCTGTTTACTGATGATGCTGATGTAATTGTTACTGATGGCTTTACCGGCAATGTAGCATTAAAGGCTGCTGAAGGTGTAGCCTCTGCATTCCTGAATGCACAGGGAATGAAGAAGTTTTTCTCAAAACTTGCCAGACCAGAATGGCTTCAGCCATGGCAGTATAATGGCTCTGTTCTTCTTGGTGTTGACGGCTTAGTTATAAAGAGTCATGCCAGTGCAGGAAAGGAGGCTGTTGCTGTTGCTCTGGTAGAGGCAGCAAAGACCGCTCAGTTGAATCTGGTTGAGTCTATTAGAGAAAAGCTACAGTAAACTTTAATCGATACCAACACATAAACTCAGTAATTTTTCTAACGTTTTTGTTTGTTTTTAAAGAATAAGTAAAAAATCCTCAGATTTTTAGGAAATTTTATTTATTCTTGATAAAATACCAAAATTGTTTTTGTAGAAATTGGAGAATTCTTTGTTTACTCGAATTCTTGGAACAGGTAGTTATTTACCTGAACAGGTGCGTACCAACGCTGATTTGGAAAAGATGGTTGATACCTCTAATGAGTGGATCATTGAACGCACCGGTATAAGTGAGAGACGTATTGCAGCTCCAGATGAGACTGCTGCTTCTATGGGCGCAATCGCTGCTAAAAGAGCTATCGAAGCTGCCGGCATTGATGTTGGTGAGATTGATCTTGTTATATGCGCTACAACATCTGCTCAGTATGCATTCCCTTCTGCTGCTTGTGAAGTTTCAGGTCTGCTGGGTATTAAGGATAGACCTGCTTTCGATTTAGCTGCAGCATGTTCTGGTTTCAGCTATGCATATTCAGTTGCTCATTCAATGATTATTTCTGGTCAGGCAAAGAAGGTTCTGATTGTTGCCGCCGATTTAATGTCACGTGCATGTGACCCAACTGATAGAACCACAATTATTTTATTTGGTGATGGTGCTGCCGCTTGTGTTTTAGGTGAATCTGAAACAGAGGGTACTATCGCTACTCACATTTCAGCAGATTCAAAATTCGGACCATTGCTATCATTACCATACGCTAAGCGTGGAAACTTCACCGGCGATGATTCATGGCTATATATGAAAGGTAATGATGTTTTCAAGCATGCTGTTACTGTTTTAGCTTCTCTGGTTAACACAACTTTAGAGAAGGGTAATATGACTGCAGCAGATCTTGACTTCCTTGTTCCTCATCAGGCTAATTTAAGAATCATTGCTGCTACTGCAAGAAAGCTTAAGCTTGATATGGACCATGTAATTGTTACATTGGATAAACAGGGAAATACATCAGCTCCTTCTGTTGGTCTTGCCTTAGATGAAGGTATTCGTTCCGGCAAGATTAAGAGAGGAGATATCCTTTTATTAGAATCCTTTGGTGGTGGATTTACCTGGGGTTCTGCTCTGGTTCGTTACTAGATTCCATCAAAATGACTGTTGCCTTAAAGATAGGCAATGACAGATTTAATTTTGAAAAAAAGTTTTTCTTAAATTCAGGAGATTCTTTATGAAGAAATTTGCAGCAGTTTTTCCAGGACAGGGCTCTCAGAGCGTTGGAATGTTTGCTGATTTTATGGACAATGAAATCGTTAAGGCAACATATGCTGAGGCAAATGAGGCTTTAGGTTATGATCTTCAGGCTGTTACCTTAAATGGTCCTGATACAGAGCTTAACAAGACTGAAGTAACTCAGCCTGCTATCTTAACTGCTTCTGTAGCTGCATTTAGAGTTTTAATGTCAAAGTCTGATAAACCTGTTGCTTTAGCAGGTCATTCTTTAGGCGAGTACAGTGCACTAGTTGCTGCAGGCGTTATTGATTTTAAAGATGCTGTTAGACTAGTAAGACTTCGTGGTCAGGCAATGCAGGAGGCTGTACCTGCTGGTGTTGGCGCTATGGCAGCTATTCTTGGTATTGATGACAACGCAATTATCGAGACCTGTGCTAAGGTATCAACCGATTCTGAAAAAGTATGGGCAGCAAATTTCAATACTCCAGGTCAGGTTGTAATTTCTGGTAACAAGTCAGCTGTTGATAAGGCTTGTGCTGAATTTACAGCAATGGGTGCCAAGAGAGTTGTTCCTCTAGCTGTTTCTGCTCCTTCTCACTGTCCTTTAATGCAGCCTGCTGCTGACAGATTGGCTGAGGCTTTAAAGTCAATCAAGATTAACGATGCCTCTATTCCTGTATATGTTAATGCTTTAGCTAAGCCATTAACCAAGGCTTCAGATTTAGTTGATGCTCTTGTTAAGCAGTTAACTATGCCTGTTCGCTGGGTTGAAACTGTTCAGGCTTTAAAGGCTGACGGTGTTGAAGCTCTTGTAGAGTGTGGCCCTAACAAGGTTCTATGCGGTTTAAACCGTCGTATTGACAAGACCTTGGGTAGCGCAAATATCTGCAACGAGCAGACCTTAGAAAAAGCTTTAGAAGAATTAGCATAGGAAGTAGATTATGTTTAATTTAGATTTTTCTGGAAAGATTGTATTAGTTACTGGTGCATCACGTGGTATCGGTAAAGGTATTGCACAGGCATTTGAGCAGTTAGGTGCAACAGTATATGGTACTGCAACCTCAGAGAAGGGTGCTGCTGGTATTACTGAGTACCTGAATGGTCATGGCAAGGGCTTTGTTATGAACTCTCTTGATAAGCAGACCGTAGAAGACTGTTTCAATGCAGTTGTAGCTGATGCAGGTACCTGTCCAGATATTATCATTAACAATGCTGGTATTACTCGTGATACCTTATTCATGAGAATGAAGGATCAGGACTGGTCTGATGTTTTACAGTGCAACCTGTTTGCCTGTGTGCAGATGTGTAAGCTAGCAATCGGTCCTATGATGAAGAAGAGAGCAGGTAGAATCATCAATATCTCTTCAATCGTAGGTCAGGATGGTAATGCAGGTCAGTGTAACTACGCTGCTGCAAAGGCTGGTTTAATCGGCTTTAGCAAGTCATTAGCAAAAGAAGTTGGTTCAAGAGGTATTACAGTTAACTGTATTGCTCCTGGTTTCGTTGCTACTGATATGACTGCTGCATTAAATGAAGAGCAGTTAAAGGCTTGGACTAATTCAATTCCTTTAAAGAGAGCTGCTTCTGTAGATGATATCGCTGGTGCTGCTGTATTTTTAGCTTCAGATTTAGCTGCTTATATCACTGGTTCTACCATTGATGTAAATGGTGGTTTACACTGCAACTAATTGATACTTATGCATATTTGTGAATTAAATTACTTTTTGTATATTTTATTCTAATTTTTACTACCAAAAGTCATTTAAAACATATATAATTGCATGTAGTTTTGTTTGGGTCCTAGCATTGGGCTGGGGCGTTTTTTTTAGTAAAGGGACAGCGCTGCCTTTGCAGCCTGGTCAAGGAAAAAAATGAGCAATATTGAAGAGCGCGTAAATAAAGTTATCGTTGACACATTAGGCGTTAAGCCTGAGGATGTTGTACCTGAGGCATCATTCGTTGATGATCTTGGCGCTGACTCACTAGATACCGTAGAGCTTGTAATGGCTTTAGAGGAAGAGTTCGGTACCGAAATCCCTGATGAGGAAGCTGAGAAGATCACTACCGTTCAGGCCGCAATCGATTACATCAACAACAATCAGTAATAGCTGGTCGGTGTTGAATTTTAAGGGTGAATAATATATTCCCCCAATATTTAAACATTTAAAGTGGACTGGAGATGCTAAACATCTCCATTCTTTTTAGAAGATTTTGTATCACCTTTTATAAAGCTTACAAAGGATTCATCTGGTTATACCAGTTCTTTGAATGTTGATAATGTTATGACACTGTCATAACAAAAGAATTCATGACGGAAATCATCCCGTCTAAAGCGTAAGGGAAATTAATATCCCTACGTTGAGTCAATTATCAGGCTTTTAATGCTTGTTATTCGGTAATTTATTACCGATGTAGTTCACAAATCAATAACGGAGATCCAACGGTGCAATTACGTAGGGTTGTAGTTACCGGAATGGGTATGTTAAGCCCAGTTGGCGGTACTTTAGAAGAATCATGGAAAAATTTATTAGCTGGTAAGAGCGGTATCACTACTGTTGAACATTTTGATACTTCAGATTTCTCTGTAAAGATTGCCGGTTTAGTAAAGAACTTTAATGCAGAGCAGTGGGGCATTACCACTAAAGATGCTCGTAAGATGGATGAGTTTATCCAGTACGGTATCGCTGCAGGCATTATGGCATTAAATGATTCTGGTCTTGAAATTACTCCAGAGAACGCTGATAGAATCGGTACAATGATCGGTTCAGGTATTGGTGGTCTAACTCTTATTGAGAAGAACATTACCGGCTTAGTTGCTAAAGGTCCTCGTGGAATCAGCCCATTCTTCGTTCCATCAACTATTATCAACATGGTTTCAGGCCAGCTTTCAATCATGAAAGGTCTGCGTGGTCCTAACCTGTCTACTGTTACAGCTTGTGCTACCGGTACTCACGCTATCGGTTTATCAGCAAGACTGATTGCTTTCGGTGATGCTGATGTTATGGTTTGTGGTGGTGCAGAAAAAGCTTCAACTCCAATGGGTATTGGCGGTTTCGCTTCTATGAAGGCTCTATCTCACCGTAACGATGATCCTGAGCATGCTTCACGTCCATGGGATAAGGATCGTGATGGCTTCGTTCTAGGTGACGGTGCAGGTGTTCTGATTCTTGAAGAGTATGAGCACGCTAAGGCTCGTGGTGCTAAGATTTATGCTGAGTTAGTTGGCTTCGGTATGTCAGGTGACGCTTACCACATGACTGCTACTCCTTCAACCGGTGAAGGTGCTGCAAGATCAATGATGGGTGCACTGAAGGACGCTGGTGTTAAGCCAGAGCAGGTTAACTATATTAACGCTCACGGTACTTCAACTGCTGTTGGTGATTTATCTGAATTACGTGCTGCTAAGAGCCTATTCGGTGATGCACCAAAGAACTGCTGCATGAGCTCAACCAAGTCAATGACTGGTCACCTTTTAGGTGCTGCTGGTGCTATTGAGGCTGTTATCACTGTTATGTCAATTAAGGATCAGATTTGTCCTCCAACAATCAATCTTGTTAACCCAGAAGATGAGGTTGGTGATTTCAATCTTGTTCCTGGCACTGCTCAGAAGCATGATATTGAGTACGCAATGTCAAATAACTTTGGCTTCGGCGGTACCAATGGTTCACTTCTATTCAAGAGAATGTACTAATTCATATAGTTATCCCGCTAAATTTAGCGGGATAATGTTATATAACGAACAATTCTTTTAATATTCCCAGTATTTCATTTCTATATACTATTCCATAATATCTGCTGTCAAAAGAATCCTTCTTTAGACTTGCTACCAGGAATTCATCTTTATTTAAGATTCTTTTTATTTTTGAATAGGTTAGCTTTTGTCTGTTTTTGTCATAAGGCACAGGTTTTGTCTTAGGTAGGAGCTTCCCATTTACATAAATTCCTTCATTAGTAATTTCAACGAAATCATTTTCTGATGCAACTATAGTTTTTCCAATAGGGGATAATCCGTTTTTACATTTACCTACTGGAAGATAACCTCTTGTCTTTGCTATTTCAACATATTCGTTACTTAGACAGAAAAGTATTGTCTTATTATTACCTAATATTCCTTTATTTCTATCGAGGGTATAAATTCCAATCGGTATTGATGAAGTTGTATTGATTTGAATATCAAATAGATAAACGCACAATGTGATTATAAAAATGATAGTTGAACAAGATAGAATCTTCATAAAAATAGCACCAATAAAAAAGCCGTTATTATTCTAACGGCCTTTTTTGTGATGCTTTTTTTAAGCGTGTCTTTTTTGTGAAAATTGGAAATAACGCTCTGATTTTTAATCACTATTTGAGAGTGATTCAATTGCATCCTGAGTTTCCTGTTTCTGCTTGATAGCCTTTTCACCGATAAGCTTAATCAGTTCAATGTAGATTAAGTCGATAATAAAGAAGACTGAAAGGCGTGAATCAGCATAACCCTGAGCAAGATCGTAATCGTGAACAGCATGTAAAACAGTAATATCAGTAAATGAATAAAGAGGAGATGTGGTTTCTGCTGTAATAGCGCAAATCATAGCTCCTTTCTTTGAACATAATGCCGCTGATTTAACAAGTTCTGGAGTCTGACCAGAATTTGAAATATAAATTGCTACATCCTGATTTGTAATCATTGCTGAATGAGTCATGATTTCGTGTGAATCAGTGTAGCATCTTGCGTCAATACCAATACGTGCAATTTTTCTTGCAGCATCTCTTGCAAGGTAGCCAGAACTACCGATACCAAAGAAGAAGACGTGTCTTGCACCAACAATCTCTCGGGTTAGTTTAGTAACAGACTCAAATCCAATTTCAACAGCTGTCTGAGACAATAGGGTCTGGTTTAACTGCAGCAGCTTTTGTGCTGTGGTTTCACAGCTTTCTTTCAGATTGATTGCTGTTCTTTTACCGTGACTATCATTATCTTGTGCTCCAAGATCCTGTGCCAGGGCAATTTTGAAATCCTTTAGAGTTTCAAAACCGAATTTTCTTGCGAAACGGGTAACGGTTGCATGTGATATATCGCAGTCTGCTGATATCTCTGAAATAGATGATGAACAGGCTTTTAAGCCATTTGCCAGAAAGTAGTGAATGAGTTTATTGTCTGATTTTGACGCCTTGATTTGCGGATTGCTTAGTCGTCTTAATATGCTCATTGGAATTCCTTAATGTTGTTTTATATTTTTTATATAGTTATAAACTGAAAATAATTCTACGCTTTTTATTCACAAATGTGCGTGTCTGAACATACAAAACTAGAAAAAAGTTAGTTTTTTTCATAAAAATCTGTTGTTTTTTAATATAGTTATCTAAATTCCACATTTATAAGAAGTAAATAATCTTTACATATTAAAATTATTTTGTTTTTTTTAATGGACTAAAATTTTTGGATAGATAAGAATTTTGTTATAAAATAGTGCATATTTGATCAAAACTAGACTAATAGTGTTCTTTTTGCTACATTTTAGAACAATTTAATACGAACAATTTTTAACAAGAGGTCAAAATGACTACAAGAGTTGGAATTTACGGTTACGGCAATTTAGGTCGTGGAATTGAAAGAGCTTTAAAGTATGCAGAAGATCTAGAGCTTGTTGCTGTATTTACTAGAAGAGATCCTTCTTCTTTAACTCTATCAACAGCAGGAGTTCCTGTAGTAAGCGTTAATGACGTTGAGTCATATAAAGATAAGATTGATGTAATGATTCTATGTGGTGGTTCTGCAACCGATCTTCCAGAGCAGACTCCTGTTTTATCAAAGTTATTTAATGTGATCGACAGCTTTGATACCCATGCTAAGATTCCTGAGCATTTTGCAAATGTAGATGCTGCTGCAAGAGCTACAAATCATATTGCTCTGATTTCTGCCGGTTGGGATCCAGGCATGTTCTCATTAAACCGTTTATACGCAAACGCTGTATTACCTAACGGTAAAGACTATACCTTCTGGGGTAGAGGTGTAAGTCAGGGCCATTCTGATGCAATTCGTCGTATTGAAGGTGTTGCAGATGCAAGACAGTATACATGTCCAATTGAGTCTGCTCTTGAGGCTGTAAGAAGCGGTTCAAATCCAGAACTAACTACTCGTCAGAAGCACACAAGACTTTGCTATGTTGTTCTAAAGGAAGGTGCTGATGCTGCTAAAGTTGAGAATGAGATTAAGACCATGCCTAACTACTTCTCAGATTACGATACAACTGTTAACTTCATTTCTCAGGAGGAGTTAAACAAGAATCATCGTGGTCTACCTCACGGTGGTTTTGTTTTAAGATCAGGTAAGACTGGTTTTAATCTTGAAAACAATCACGTTATCGAGTATAGCTTAAAGCTTGATTCTAACCCAGAGTTTACTGGTAGCGTAATTGTTGCCTATGCAAGAGCTATAGCACGTCTTCACAATGAAGGTGTTAACGGCTGTAAGACTGTATTCGATATTGCTCCTGCTTATCTATCTCCACTATCAGGAGAGCAGTTAAGAGCAACAATGCTTTAATAAAAGTCTTTAAATCTTATTTCAAAAGTCCCGTATAGCGCGGGATTTTTGTTTTTCTGGCAATCTCCACTTCGTTTAATCGAACTAAAACGAATTGTTTCTTCTGAAAGATTCTTGTATTCGTAGGAAATGGTAACCTGTACTTTGCAAAGTAGGTACAACGTATTCTAATCAAATCTCACAAAAAATTTAAATAACAATCAGTTAGATAATTTTTTTAGTGCTATAATGTAGGTATTATATAGTTGTACCTACAAAGATATTTTATTATGAGTAAAATTGCTCCTCTACCAACAGTTTATTGTTGTAAATCAAAGAATAGAACCTATATTCGCACCTATAAGAACTCTCGTGTTGAAGGTAAAAATTATCCTGTTAAAACAGATATTCGTAATATTGCTGAAATTGCAAATGGTGAAGGTGTCG
>NZ_FUXX01000034.1 GCF_900167015.1 Succinivibrio dextrinosolvens DSM 3072 | reverse complement strand
CTTTGGGCACAGGAAGAGAGCTGGTTCATCTGTATCTTTTTGTTACGATTTTCGCTGAAGCCTTTATACAGGTATCTCTTGATGCAATAGTAAATTGCGCCAGAAGTACACTGCAGTTTTCTTGAAATTGCATTAACAGGAAGCTCGGTTGTTAGAAGTGCCTGCAGAATAGCTCTGTGTTTAAGATTAGAAATGTTATTGAGGTTGATTTCAGATTCAAGCATTTTCGCCATCCTTAATAGAAACAAGTGATGGTGAAATTATGCCTTTTAGTAGAAATTTACTTTAGTAGGAAACTGTTTACGCTTACTTTTTTGATAACGGTTATCTTTCAGAAGATGAATATACTTACTTCAAGAAAGCTATTATTTGCGGCTTAATTGCCCCGCCGATACCATTAAATATAGAAGAAACATCAAGTGAATCTACTAATAAAACTGTCGTTTTATCTAGAAAAGAACTAAGAGCCATTATTGTAGAAAAAATACAGGAAGAAGGCCCTAAGTGTGATTTGAATGACATTGACACATCACGAATTACAGATATGAGTTTTCTGTTTGCAAATCCACCAGAAAATACACGTTTTGTTACTGGCTTAGAAGGAGATGACATTGCGGCACGCTTTCGTGGAGATATAAGTTCTTGGGACGTATCAAATGTTACAAATATGGAAGGAATGTTTTGCAACGCAAAAGATTTTAACTCTTCTATAAAAGAGTGGAACGTATCAAATGTAACGATTTTTTCTGCTATGTTCGCATGGGCCACAAATTTCAATCAACCAATAAATACGTGGAATGTTTCTAAAGGAAAGGACATGTCCGGTATGTTCTACAATGCAGAAGCATTTAATCAGCCAATTGGGGGGTGGAACGTTTCAAAAGTTACAAATATGTTAAGCATGTTTCATGGAGCAAAAGCATTCAACCAACCTATAGGTAATTGGAACGTTTCTAAAGTAACAAATATGTGTAGTATGTTCAGCGAAGCGACAACATTTAATCAACCTATAGGCGATTGGAATGTTTCCAGGGTAACGGGTATGATTAAGATGTTCAATAAAGCAACTTCCTTCAACCAGCCAATAGAAAAATGGGATGTTTCAAATGTAACTTACATGGATCGAATGTTTTACTATGCCAAAGCCTTCAATCAGCAGATAGATCAATGGAATTTGGCAGAAAAAGTATCTATGGATGATATTTTTAAACATGCATATGAATTTCGCCGTCATAATAATATTGGTCAAATGAAATTTTTTAAACCCAAACTGTATTTTAAAAATTATAAGAAGAGATACTAATTGCTAAATACAGCGCCGTTAACAATGCTTAACAAAAACATAATACCAAGAGATCTGGTAATGGTGACCTCCAGATCTCTAAGTCGAGAATAGATATATATAAAAATAACATTTTGATTTAAAAGGAAAAGACTTATTCGTAACCATATTCGTAATCATGTTTTACTATTCGTAATCATGGTATATCCTTTTGTTTTATAAAGATAAAAAATACATTTTTTCGGAAAAATGCATTATTCGTAATGATGATTTTAGGATTCGTAATCATAAAATTTTTTTAATCCTTACTTTTAATCCTTACTTTTATTCCTTACTTTTATTCCTTACTTTTATTCCTTACTTTTATTCCTTACTTTTATTCCTTATTTATTCCGTATTTATTCCTTACTTTAGCAAGAATAAGGGCAACACACATTATTAGAAGAGACATTTTTTGTCACTTCTAATGTCACTTCTATTAAAAGTGTTTTATTTGGGGCTAACATCTAACTGATTATTTTTTAAAGAAAATGTAATAAATGAATTTCTGCTTTTTCTATAGAAGTGACATTTTTTTTGTCACTTCTAATGTCACTTCTATTAAAAGTGTTTTATTTGGGGCTAACATCTAACTGATTATTTTTTAAAGAAAATGTAATAAATGAATTTCTGCTTTTTCTATAGAAGTGACATTTTTTTTGTCACTTCTAATGTCACTTCTAGTAAAAGTGTTTTATCTGGGAGCTAACATCTAACTGATTATTTTTTAAAGAAAATGTAATAAATGAATTTCTGCTTTTTCTATAGAAGTGACATTTTTTTTGTCACTTCTAATGTCACTTCTATTGTATAATTCTATTAAGTCGTCAATTTGAGGATAAAACCGTGAACTTAGGTAAAGAAACTGAAATGCTTGAATTTAAAAAGACTACCGGCGAAATAAGAGAAGCAATGGTGTCAATAGCAGCAATCTTAAATAAGCACGGTGTTGGTACTATATACTTTGGTGTTAAACCAAATGGAGACGTAATTGGACAAAATGTGTCAGAGTCATCATTGCGAGATGTTTCTAGAGCAGTATACGAATCAATAAAACCTCAAATCTATCCGGTAATCAAAGAAGAAATACTAGATGGCCACAGCACTATAAAAGTTGAGTTCAGTGGAGAGAATACACCTTATTCCGCATCTGGACGTTATTATCTAAGAACAGCCGACGAAGATCGCGAGGTAACCCCTGAAGAACTCAAAGCATTCTTTGGTGTAAATAAATACCGTGAAAAATGGGAAAAGGAGATTTCAGAATCCACAGAAAAACAGATTGATCATGATTCAATGAAACAATTCTGGGATAACGCAATTGCTGCAGGAAGATTGCCAGAAGGAAGATATACTTGCCCTATTATTCTGAAAAGGTACGGCTTGGTAAGCAATGGCTTTTTAACAAAAGCCGGTGAAGCTTTATTTAGCAGTAATCATCCTATTTCTCTTAAAGCAGGAATCTTCGCTACCGACGAGAAGCTTACAATTTTAGATATGAAATTCTATGAAGATAATATCTTCAATCTTCTAAAAATTGCAGAAGAATATATTCTAAAAAACATACGCTGGAAAACTGAAATTATAGAAATGGAAAGAACAGAAACTCCAGAGATCCCTGTTGCAGTTATCAGAGAGGTACTCGCGAATAGTTTTGCACATGCAATTTATGCGGGAAGAACAAGTCACGAAATTTGTATTCATCCAGGAATGATTACAATTTACAACCCAGGAGAATTTGCAAGTAAACACAAACCCGAGGAATATGTAAAGAAGAATATTGAATCAGAAATAAGGAATCCAACCATATCAAAAATATTATTCTTAAATAAATCAATAGAGAAATTTGGAAGCGGATTCAAAAGAATTGATAGCCTATGTAAAGATTCTGGCATTAAGTATTCTTATGTTAACGATTCAAATGGATTCAAATTTGTGATCAATCGACCTGCAATCATAACCGAAACAAGCAGAGATACCATTGAATATTCATCATTCAAAAAGCTTAACGATACAGAGAGATCCATTCTAGAGATATTGAAATATAATCCAACAGCATCAAGAGAAGTGCTTGCAGAAAAAACATCTAAAACAGTTCGAACTATTCAACGAGCATTGAATACGCTAAAAGAGCAGGGATTAATTGAGCGAGAAGGCGCAAAGCAAAATACTATCTGGAAAGTAAAAAAATAAGCTAAGAAACAACAATGTTTACATTCCTTTATGGCTCAATAAGGACAAATTTTACATTTAACCGCTATGTAACTGAGTTCTTACAGATGTACACGTTGAAGATGAAGATTGAGTTTTATTAGAAAAAGAAAATGAGGCTTTTTAGACACAAAAAAAGCAGTCATCTGACTGCCTGTTTCGCTTAAAGATTGGTGCGAAGGAAAGAACAAATATTATATTTTCTTCTTAAAAATCAATATACTTTTTTAGCAATTCACCAATTTTCACCAAATCAGTTTTAATTTCAATAAATTAGTAATAACGACTTAAAAATACTCCCCATTTTTAAGCTCACCAAATTCGGTATATTTATACAAATCAAATAACATAGGTAAGTGTAACAATAATATAGATAAGTGTACATTCTTACTTTCCAATAACATAGGTAAGTGTATCTAAAAAATATTTCCAACAGCTTTTTCCACATATGAAATTGATTACAACAATGTTGATGAAATAATCCCCATTAATAACCTTGAATATAGCCAATCAATCTTGTGATATAAAAAAAATAATTTGCAAAGTTAATTGTTTTTTTAAAAAAATATGCTATATATAACATATAGAGGTTATATGAAGTATAGAATTTATTTTTTTAAAGAAGCTGATGGAACAAAACCATTAGCACAGTTTATTAAGACATTGGATCTTAAACTTAAGGCAAAAGTAGTAACAGACCTCCATCTTTTAGAGGAACTTGGTAATCTAGCAAGAGAACCTTTAAGTAAACCTCTCGATGATGGTATTTTTGAACTAAGAACAATCGAAGGTGGAAATATAGTAAGAATTCTATATTTCTTTGACAGAGACAAAATCATAGTTGCAACAAATGGTTTTGTAAAAAAAACGAGAAAAACTCCGCCTAATGAAATTGCTTTGGCAAAAGAAAGAAGACAAATTTATTTTTCAACAAGAGAGCGATATATAAATGACTGACTTGGAAGAATTAACAAATGAACTTTTACAAGATGAAGAGTTCAAAAAAGAATACGAATCTCTCCAGCCAGAAATGGAGATAACAAAAGCTTTAATGAAGGCTAGACATGATGCCGGCCTAACACAGAAAGAACTATCTGTAAAATCAGGCATTAGTCAGGCAGATATTTCTAGATTAGAGAATGGGACAAGAAACCCAAGCGTTGCTTTACTTAGAAAACTAGCTGATGCCATGGGAAGAACACTTAAGATTGAATTTGTACCAAAGGTTAATATTTAATGGGGAATAAAAGCAGATAACAAGAGCAGAAACAACAATGGGTACATTCCTTTTTGGGCTTAAGTATATGAACAAATTTTATATGTAACCGGTATGTAACTGGGATGTAACTAAAGAGGACTTTTTCTAGGGACCAGAATAATAAAACTCTTATATATAAAGCAGTTATGTTTTTAATCTGTATGTAACCGGTATGTAACTGAGTTCATACAGATGACATAAAAAAATTATAAAAATAGTTTAAAATCAATAAGATTAAATTAAAAACTAACAAATAATTGCAAATCAGAATATATAACATATTTTTTATGCTTGTTTATTTGTTAATTAAGCAAGAATAAAACGCATAAACAATTAAAAATCTGCAGACCCCACTCATAAAAAAAAGAGCAAATGTAAACTGCAGCCTATCCGATTCAGATTTTTGTAGGAAGTAGCTTGATTCTTTTTTCTGTCCCGGATGCTTTTCATGAGACGGCAGGATAACAAGCTTTATGAAAAAGAACATGAACTTCATGCAGAATGAGTAATAGGTTGTATTTCCTCACATATTGCACGGATCTCTTCACTGAAAACAGTATCTTTGGGCCAGATGAAGGTAAAATCATGTTTTACCCTAAAGTCGTCAAGGGGGATTGTTTTCAGATATCCGGACTGCAGTCCTGATGCAACCGCTGCTTTATATAAAAAGGTGATACCACAGTCTTTTTCAATAAGACTTATTATGGCATGCATGTTCTCCACCTGGATAAAATGGCTAAAATCACTTGTGGAGTAATTGTTCAGGGCAAGAGCTCTTTCTAATATATTGCGCGTTCCTGAACCAGGTTCTCTTATAAGAATTCGCTCGGAAAAGAGATCTTTTATCACGCGCGGCTTCTGAGTGAAAGAGTGCTTTGTTGAGCAGATAGGGACAAACTCTTCCCTGCTAAAAAGCAGGGTTTCATAATCGTTTTCAGGGAAATACCCTTCTACAAGTGCAAAATCTATAACACCCTCCGAGAGCTTTTTCAGAAGCTCTGATGTGTTGCCAAAGGTAATCTTAAGATTAATATCCGGGTGTTTGTTTATGTAATCGCCGATCGGATCAGCAATTATGTATTCTCCTATGGTCATGGTGACACCAAAAGAGATGTCTTTTAACCCGCGATTGTTCTGTGAGAGCCTTTCTTTGAGGCTTTCATCATCATTTTTTATCTGATTCATTTTTTGATACAGAAGTTTTCCGTTGTCAGTTAGTAAAAGCTTTTTCCCATCCTGGGTAAACAGCTTTGTCCCATATTCATTTTCAAGGTGATGTATATGCTGAGAAACAGCGGGCTGGGTAATATTCAGCTCTTTAGCCGCCTTGGTGAAATTGAGGTGCCTGCAAACACATAGAAAGGTATCTATCCTGAAATCCAGCATAATCAGTTCTCCATAACGATAAGAAATATTTATGGATATATAATAATATATAATTATATCTTTTTCAAAAGATAGAATAGAATAAGACCTGCGAAAGAACAGAGTAGAAAGTAAGAGAGGTCTTGAGATGGATTTTTTGAAAAAGAATTATATGGGAATAATGGTATGCTTCATTATTGCGCTTCCTTCATGGCTAATGGGAAAGAGATTCCCTGTCGTTGGCGGAGCGGTAATTGCAATCATTTTGGGTATGATAATAGCTTTATTCTGGAATGATAAGGGAAAGGCGGCAGATGGAATAAAGTTTACATCAAAGATGATTCTGCAGGCTGCGGTTGTGTTATTGGGATTTGGGATGAATCTGTCGGTTGTTCTTCAGACCGGAAAGCAATCTCTTCCAATAATTATCTGCACAATATCAACATCACTTATCGTTGCATGGATTTTTCATAAAGTTATGGATATAAAGAAGAATACGGCGACCCTTATCGGAGTCGGCTCATCAATATGCGGTGGCTCAGCGATAGCAGCTACAGCGCCGGTCATTGATGCGGATGATGATGAAGTGGCGCAGGCAATTTCCGTAATATTTTTCTTTAACGTGCTGGCAGCACTCCTTTTCCCATCAATTGGGAAACTTATAGGTTTTGATATCACAACAGGTGAAGCATTTGGTATGTTTGCAGGAACTGCGGTAAATGACACATCTTCAGTAACTGCGGCTGCATCAACCTGGGACAGCATGTGGAACCTGGGTAGTCAGACTTTGGACAAGGCTGTTACAGTGAAGCTTACCAGGACATTAGCAATTATTCCTATTACGCTGGTACTAGCGTATCTGCTGGCAAGGGAAGCGAAAAAGGATGGAAGCAGTACCAATGGTTTCAGCTTTAGGAGAGCATTTCCGATGTTCATAGTGTTCTTTGTTCTTGCTTCCATAATCACAACACTATGCCTGGGATTGGGAGTCCCTTCGAATGCTTTTAAGCCCCTTAAGGAACTTAGTAAGTTCTTTATCATAATGGCCATGGCTGCTATAGGCCTGAACAGCAATATAATCAGGCTCATTAAATCCGGTGGAAAGCCGATACTGCTTGGTGGTTGCTGCTGGATAGGAATAACAGTTGTAAGCCTTGTGATGCAACATGTAATGGGGATATGGTAAACGATTTAAAATAGATGTTGACAAATATAGACAGATCTCATTCAAAAATAGGAATCGATTATATCCTTAGAAACCGCCGTATATGAAGCGATAGACGGTAAGGACAATGAGGCAGTTTTAGCAGAAGCATGGTGTGAGATCAAAGTACAGATCAGATGATTATAGAATAAAAGTGAAGTAGGTTATATCGGAATATAAAATGACATAGCATAATTGAATATTGTTACCACAGACGGTGGCGAACGATCTTAAAAGATTATTCGTCCCCGTCTTTTTTTATCCATAAATCGCCGGAAACGGCAAAAAAAAGAAAGGAGATTTTCAAAATGGAACAGCAACAGATTTCAGCCAAAAAGCTGAAGGCAATGGAGAAGGTGAAGCGAGCCAATGCGGAGCTTGCCAAGATAGTGCGTGAGGAGAAGGAGCAGCTCAGAAAGACTCAGGATCGCCACAAGTACATGATGGGCGGTTGTGTAGTGAAATACTTCCCCGATGCTTACGATTATTAGGACAAATCTACAATCATTTCTTTGGCTATTCCCAAAAGAGTAATAGACTTCGCAAGAATTATTGATTTATTGTCATTAGACGAGGAAAATCTTCCCTTGTCAGTAATTGAGCTTATAACACCTTCATTTGTATCTAACGGGAATGATCGTGATGCATAGTTTGGATTTGCAGCGGTTAAAGTAACCAGATCACCTTCAAAAAACACACGTCTAAGCATCACAGGCCCATCTTTAATACTTAATAAAACCACCTTGTTATTGGCACGAGAAAACTTCTGTTCATCAGTACCGCCCATAAACACAGCATGACTAATAGATACCAGACTGCCTTTTACTACAGTTGGTTCCATAGAATCATCCGGAACCATATAGAAAAAATCAACAGCAGAGCTTGAAGGAACCTTCTTGAATTGACCAGTAGTAAAATCAGGTTTAAAAAACTTATTATGAATAGAGTTCCCAAGATCAGTTTCTGATTTATTAAAGTTTTTCTTTATCTGGTGCAGCTTCATGCTCAACAGAGCAGGAGAACAGTAATCAAGATCATCTTTAACCAGGATTGGTACAGATTCTGTGTGTTCAAGATCATTCTCATTTATAAAGCTTAGAAATATAGACGGATCTTCGTTATAGTACTTAGCTAATTCTTTAATTGATGAAGATTTAGGAAAACTTGAACCAGATTCCCATCCAGAATAGGCAGCCTGAGTAACCCCCAAAAACTTGGCAATCTCCGCTTGTGTCTTGGAGTGTTGCTTTCTTACAGCGCGTAATTGCTCCTTAAATTCATCAGTATTATCACGAATACAAATGAAAAAAGCGGCCTCTAAATCCTCTTCATCATCAAAGTTAGTGTTAGGTCTTACTTTTAACAACTTAGAGACAAACAATTCGGAATCTTTAAAGTTCATATAAGCTCGATATTTATATTTATCAGAAATTATCCCTGTTCTAATTATATTCTAATTGTTTGTAATTTGCATATATAAGCCTTTTATATTCCAATATAAACATTATTCTTATATTTTTATTGATTTAAAGCATTTTATAAGCTAACATAATTACATATTTTATATTTTTAAACATTTATAAACAATTTCTTATAAAGGAGTATAAAAAATGGCAAATAAAACAGATAAAATTTCAACTTCTCCAATACAGCTTCTCAATGAAAACATCTTCCTAAATACCATTCAGATAATGAAGATCTTTGGTATCACCAGAGCAACATTCAATAAATGGAAAAAATCTAAAGGTTTTCCTGAAGAGCTTTATTTAACAAAGCATCCGCTATGGAAGAGGGATGAGATATTAAGTTGGGCTGATAGCTTCAATAAGAATAACCCATTATGGAAACTGACAGAAACAAACTAGAAAAAAGGAGAAAACTCCCCGATGCCCTTCTGGAAAATTGCGCACCGGGAAGCTTGAAATGTTATGACTATTATAAATGAAATACTTATAAATAATAACGATAAATTAGACAAAATCTTAAAAATTACGTTTCCAAAATACTCGTTCAAACTGATTGATCTTGAGTTAGCAGCAAAGATTTCAAAGACCTTGAGAACTGTTGATAAAAAACTGTCCGGTTTGAGTGTACCAAACCTATATGACATTCCTGTTGTATTAAGACTTATCTATGCAGGTATTAACAAATATGAGCATAACAGCAAGGATAACCTCATAGTCAAACTTAATACAGAACAGATTATAAGAAGTTTATATTTACCAACAGAGCAAGGGACCAAACTTGCAAGAGTACATTTAAGACACATATTTCTTCTGATAAATGAATATGTTTCAGATTGTAATAAGGCAATTCTATATTTCAAGTTAAAAAGGAATTCCCCTTGCGTTCTTACTATTTATCCAGAATTTTTTAGTTTTGCCTCATCATTCCTAAAAAAGTGCTCTCAATATTCAGTAAGGCTTTACCCATACGCACAAAAAAAACTGGATGTACTGAAGAAAAAGGAGAGAGCATATGCGCTGTTTTTAGAGAAACTGTATTTTCAAGGAAAAATGAATATGCAGGGGGCAGCTTTAAGCGCTAAGACATTAAAACTCAAATCTTCTTTTGAGGAATGTAAATCCAGAATAAGAGATATGTTTAACAATCCAAACAGCAAACATATTTTTTCTTTCAGTTCCTTCATGAAGAAAGCACTGAACCTTCTTGATGAATATAAGTATGACGATCTGTTCTTCAACGAATTATCTAACAAGACAATTAGAGAGCAGAACAAGTACGGAAATTCACAATTATCAACCTACATAATGGCATCACAAAACCATGAAAAAGAAGAACATCAGATTGAGTCTGTAAATAATACAGTACCTTGTAATTCCACTGATGCATCTTCTCAATTTTTACCTGAAGCTACTGATAAGGATACAGGAGATAATGACGCAAACGAATACTATTCAAATCTTGATGAATACGGCTCTATAAGCTTTTCTTTCAATCCGGCAAGAGATGACTTCGATAGTTTTAATACCGGAAATGAACTTATAGGAGCCTAAAAATGAAAAAAATCATTACACACAAAGAATTTATCAAACAGATTGAAACCGCACTATCTAAAAATAAGAAGACCAGCATTAACTGCGGAGGAAACCTCTTTAATGAAGTATCCTCCAAAGGATTATGTACATTTTACGTAAGAATCAGGTGCTCCAACTTAGATACCAAGAAACTATTGGGCAGATTCCCTGATTTATCCTTAAAGGAAGCTCGTGATAAAGCCAATATAGAGTTAACCAGAGCAAAAGATGAGAATGAAAAGCAGCTGCAGCAATCTTCAAAACCAACATTTGGTTCATATTCATCAATGTGGCTGTCATTCTTTAAAGTTGATCCGAACAGCAATGACAACTCTCATAAAAATAACAAAAGACACGATAATCTTCGTGCATCGCTAAAGATTCTAAAAGGCCTAGACTCAACTCCTTTAGATCTTATAAATCCTAAGATTGTTGATTCTGTTCTTTCCAAGACAGATAAAACAACCGGAGCAAAACGTATTGCAATCAAAGCATTAAATCAATGCCTCAGAAGTGCTGTGGTTGATGGCATCATCGATAAAAATCCATGTGAGAACATGCTGAACAGTCAAGGCTTGATCGCTCAGAGATACAGAAAACCGAAAGTAAAAGGCTATGCCTGGGTTGAGGCAGAATTATTAAATGATAAATTCTTCAGCAAACTTACCAATGAGCCTTATATTCATAAGGTTTTCTATACCTTTGTTGCAATGACCAGCTTAAGAGTGGGCTCTGCTAGTGAATTAAGGTGGAGTTGGCTCGATTTCGATAACAAAGTCATACATATTCCTGCTGAATACATGAAAATGAATCGTGAATTTGATGTTCCGCTTTCTGATTTTGTTGCATCCCTTCTGAAAAGATGGGAAATACATTGCATCAGAGAAGAGAATATTAGTCCTTTTGTATTTTATGCAAAGAGTTCCCTGCAAAAACCAATACGACTAATTCAGGTTCAGGATCCTGTTACCAACAATACTCAAAAGGAAGTTACTTTACATGGTCTAAGAAAAACAGCAAGAACATGGATGGCAAAAATTGGAGTACCAGAGATGATTGCTGAATATGCCCTGTCGCATGAAGCTAAATCCTCTCTGGTAGCAGTCTATAACAAATATGATTACTTTAAAGAGAGAATCACTGTTATGAGATTGTGGAACTATTTCATTTATACACAGCTTCCGGATGAATTTAAAAATCTTATAGATCCTCCTGCTCAGGATTTTCTGAACAAATGCAAAAGTGATCTTGAAGATCAGTTAAGCAAGGTTGCTTTATTCAAATCAGAACATTAATTCTAGGTAGTCTAACTTAGGCTTATCAAAAAAAATGACATAAAAAATTATATCCATGGATATAAATAATAATGCCCCAGCAAATTATATCCTAGGATATAAAAATTGACATTTTTTGAGATCAAAAAGGCTAGTGCAGGATAGGCGCTAGTGCACAAAATGGAAACCATTTGCGCTGCGCCACCTGCTCCCTGAGAGCAAAAATAAATTTTTGGAACACCCAAAATGGAAGCCATTTGGGTCACGCTGAAGCGTGGTTCTTTCGACAGAATTTAAGGAGTTTTTATGGCAAGAAATAGATTAAGTATTGATCTTGGTGAACAGCATGAAGCCTGGATCAATTTCTGCAAAAAATACAAGCAGAGACCTTCAACCATGGCCAGAGAAGTTCTGTTAGATGTGATGATATGCGAGAAGTTAAATAACCCAAAAATCATAGCAGATCTGAAAAAAATATCTCATGCCGAGGCTGATAAGGTTATTAAGCAGAGAGTTTCACTAAGAGCAGACGAAATTGCCGCCTTGGACAGATTTGCTCAAGCAATGGAGGTAAAACGTCATGATGCCCTTGTAATGATTATAAGAGAGTTCGTTGCAAATGAGCCTCACTTCACTTATGACGAGATTTCAGCTGTATACCGCTCAAATCACCATATGAGAAAGTGCGTTGTAAATCTTAACCAGATGGCAAAGAAAATCAATTCTCTAGCTAAGGATGAAGTTTATTACGATGACATTAAGAGTCTTATAACCAGTGTTCGACGAGAATGCAGGGATATGTACAATAAAGTTGAGCTTCACGCCAGGTGCGTATGGGATATGGTCAATGTAGGAAGAAACAGAGTACTGCTTAATCCTATTTCAAAATAAGACATAACAAATAAGCAATGTCAGAGGCTCACTATGGAAAGAATACAAAAGAAAAGAAAGCAATTATCTCTCAATCTAGGAACTTATCATGAAGAATGGTTAATGCTATCAAGACAGTTTCAAGTTAGACCTGCAACCTTTGCTGCAGCTCTAATCAGAAATGCAATCGAAGCCCATAAACTGCAGCAGTGGGATGCATCAGATCTTAAAGCCTTAGCAGATTACCTTTCAACAGAAGAGAAAAAGGAATTCAAAGTCATTCTCAGAAGAGATGAACTTGCTGCCTTAGATAGATTTGCTGGTCATATGGGAATATCAAAAACTCAGGCTATCAGAGCTTTAATACGATATTTTACAGCTAATGAACCACAATATACGCTTGATGAAACTGATGCTTTAGAAAAATCAAACGGAGAGCTCCGTATGATAGGAGTAAACCTCAATCAGATTGCACATAAGGTTAATGCAATAGATATTAAAAGATTTAATGACTATGACGCACAAACTATCAAGGAACTCTTAAATCGACTTATTAACAAAACAGAAAATTTAAGAGGAGCAATACTTGACCATACTAAAAAAGTCATAGCGCTTATAAATAGAGGTCGATACCATCATGATTTAATCACCGGTGAAAGATTCTACGGTTAACAAAATCTAAGAATATATCGAGCTTGATTGCAACGGCAGCACAAGCCTTAAAAATTTTATTTTCAAAGTCCTTTATAAATCAAAAACAATAAGGGCTTAAGGAATATTCAGAATGAACAGATTTACAGAAGATTTAAAAAAAACAGAAGAATACGAAGAAGTTTTAGGAGCAGATGCATTCCCCCATCGTGAAAGAGGCAAGGCTGGGCGGCCTCTATCAACAGATAAGAAGATACAGATGAAATTATACAGTACTGAAGATAACAAGGAGAATCTTGAGTACATGGCCCGTCAGTATGGATTGAGCTCTTCTCAATTTGTTGAACTTGCTGTAAGTAGAATTTATGAAATGGCTCTCGATAAAAGAAGTGAATTTCTGCAAAGAGAAATGGTCTCTCAGGAAGAGTTTGACCGTCGAACTGACAAACTAACAAATAGACAGTGCCACGCCAGATGGATACGTGACCTAGAGTTGAACCTTCTTAGAAAGATTCAGTTTTCACAAGGAAAATTCAGTCCTGCAGAAATGATTGAGACCTTTGCATACATCAATCATCATCAATATGAAGATCAACTTCTGGTAAGAAGCTTAGAGTTCAAAAGACTACTAAAAGCAAAGGGATTTCGTGATGATGAGATCAGCAAGATCACCAATTTCATCTTCAGGGTCATTGAGAACTTCTCTAACAACAGAATGCTTTATTTAACTGAAGCTTATAGAACTCTCTGGAAGATTGAGAACTTTTACTGTGAGAGCATTAGTGATCTTAAAATCAATCGTAAGGCAGAAGATATGCAGGTTTCGGAGCAAAACATGCTACTGAAACTTGTACTGGAGCCCCATTAATCCCAAAAATTCACCTCCTAAATTATAAATGGCGCAGCTGCGTCATTTTTTTACCGTTAAAAACATGTAATAAACGGTTAAAAACATGTTAATAACAGGTAAACAACAAGAAAATAACATGTTATTTACGGTAAATAGCTTACTGCTTTTATCGCAATAACATTAATCATCTAAAGAAAGATTCTTTTCAAACTGCAAGCACTGCTTGCGACATAAACTATTAAGTTTATGTGTTTATCAAAATCAATTTTAATGATTTTGCACTCGGAGAGCAGGATCGGCATTTTCGACCATGCGTTGCATTTTGGGAGAAAGTGCCTATCCTGCACTAGTCATTTTGTATATTGAGTTTTGCAAAAAAATTGGTCATGACCAAGTTTATTTTTTACCAATTAACTTCTTATAGTAAATGAGATTTTTAGATTGAAAGAGCCATCCACAAAATTGTCACCACTGGTGACAATTTCTTATCTTATTGAATCTTAGTATAAATTCATAAGATTTTGTTAGGAAATCTCATTAATATTTGATTTATTAGCTTGTTTTAGTTTGTTACTGAATTTTCTCAACACTGGTGAGAAAATCTTATCTCATTGATACTTCATATAAATTTCATTGATTATCTAACTATCCGATATTCTGGATATAACTTAGATCAGAACCTAAAAACAAAATAGAACCTTTTTTCGAACCTCAGAAAAGTTCCATTGTATTTGTTATGAAAGGAACCGATCTAACATCATGTGGATTTCAATCTATACTTAGGTTAGGAATAGTATTGAGGTAAATAAAATGAATAATAAAGTAATGAAAAGAGGAAAATACTCGGTTTTTGCTGTTCTTTTCTTTATTTGGAGTTTTTTTTATCAATTTGCATCTAACTCGGCAGTTAGTCTTTTAGAGAGTCCCTATGCGTCAGATTCTTCTTACCTAATAGCTTCTTTTGTGTTTTTAATTGGAGTTCTAGTAACATTTTTATTTGCATATTTTTGTATGGCAAGACGTTTAAGAGATTGTGGGAAAAACACATATTTAGCATGGCTTATTGTAATTCCGCTGGTTGGTTTTGTTTTTATGATCTACTTATGCTTTGCTACAAACAAAAACGATACTAATCAACAGTAAATAAATTATGTTACGAATAGTTAGAGTTTATAAAACCGGAGTAAGTGATGATTTAATGTCATTTTCTTTTGTTTCAAAAAAGTGGCAAAAAGAACTTCTATATCAGTTAAACATCAACACTTATACGGTATTTGCTCAACCTATAATCGATGAAGATTACGTAAATTTTGTAACTTCAGTTACAGGAAACTTTGACTACATTTCAGAGCAAAATTCATTCATCTACAATAAAGAATTAAAACAATACGATAAAGATTTAAGTGAAATTCTGAGTTTTCTACAAAGTAATACAAAATTAAATGATCAATCATTAAATTCTACTAGGGAAACGTTAATTCGTATTCTCAAATCACTAGACAAGAAATATATTTTTGAAAAGAGAAATATCGTTTCTGTGCCTTTAGTAGATGAAACAAAAAAACCGGTAATTGTTCCTCCACCTATACCTAAGCCAATAACGACTAGTGTAATAAAAGAAAGGCTAAATCTTAAACCATTTTTTCCAATTCTTCCTTTGCTACTCTTGATATTTTTGGGATTATACAAGTACCTAGACGATTCAGAAGAAAAATGCATACTGATAACAGCAGAAAACAATAAACCACAGTTTGAATTGATTATAGATTCATCATCATCAATGATTGAGAGCTATGGGACATCAAATAGAATTACTTTGGCAAAAGCCGCAGCAAAAGAGTTAATACGAACTCTAGATCCCAAAATAACGGTTGGTCTTATAGATGTAAACGGCTGTCCAAAGGCGAAGTACATAGGAGAATTTCCTTTTGCAAAAAGAAATAACCTCATAAACTCTATTGAAAATCTTACCCCTCCTCAAACAGGAGGAACTCCTCTAGTTGATGCATTGAGAAAATTATCATCAAATATGGATGGAGTTAATTCTGAAGCCATTGGAATAATCATTACAGATGGAGAGGATTCTTGCGAATTCGCAAATCATTTTCAAACTAATCCGATTATTTCATCTTGCATACTTACCAATAATCCAGATTTAAATCTTAAAGATGTCTGTCAGGATACAGAAAATGATAATTTCTGCAAACAAATGAAGGTTCCAAATAATGCTTGCGCTTTAGGAAAAGAAAGCGCAAAGGGATGCACAATCATTACAAACAGAAAACTATGCTATGAAATTAAGGATATTTTCAACTCACATTGCGAAGTATCTAAAGAGATACATAAAAGGCAACCAAAATTAAAAATTCACACAATAATGATTGGCAGTAATTATGACATCTCTTGTATATCTAAAAATACTGGTGGGGAGTTTTTTACAGCGAAAAACGCAACAGAGCTTATACATCATCTAAAAAAAGCTGGAGCAAATCTGCAAAAGGTTTGTGAGTAACTTTTTTTAGATCTTGGATATTTGAAATCAGTACAATTTTTTTTTTAATTCTTTTCTATACTCTCTAGTGTATTTATTTGTAATTTAATGTTTTTGCAGATTGTGGGATTATGTATGACTAAAATTTTCTCTGTCTTGGTACTGTTATCTGTATGTACTTTACCTGCCTGTACATATATAGATTCAATATTTAATAAAGATGCTAGTTCGCAGAACACAGATCAAAATACATTAAATCAGGGATATGCTAAATTTGAAAAAGAGAGTATGACTAAGTCTCTAAATAAATACCAAAAGTACTATGCGGAAGGAGAAATTGTAGCCAATGATAATTATCGATTCATGGTTCCAACCAATTTCTCTGCAGTGGATATAGTTGTTCATGAAGGTACCTCTTCTGATGGTGATTTAATGACAGCTCACTCATTAGATGGAATGGCTCTTGTATCTATCCAAAAGTACCAAGGGAAGAGAGGTCCTGAAATTGGATGTGACAGCGTTGTTGAATATCAGAAAAATAACCCAGAGGTTAAATTTTTAAAAAAACCATACTTTGTAAAAACCAGTACTGGTTCAGGATGTGAGTTGTTTCTTCACTATACGAAGAACGACGGACTACAGTATGTTAGTTACTCATTTACGGAACAGTTTGACAGTATGCACATGTACGAAGTTTCAGCAACACTACAATATCCTGCATCTTATGAAAATTATATTTTATTCATCACTGAATTCTTCAAGAACACCTATTCTCCTGAAGTTCAACTTATCTTAAAACATATGAATAAAGAATATGCAAAAGGGGAAAAGATTCTAAAGAAAAAAGAATATAACGTGAGATTAAATTAAAATGAAAAAAAAAGATTTTGTTTTGACTTGCCTTTGTATTTCATTATTAACCGCTTTATCCGCTTGTTCTCAGATATCGGATTTAATGGCGCCGTATTTTCAAAATAACTCGAGACAGCAACTCAATACAAAGAAGAAAATAGATAGTCTATCGTATGAACAGACTCAAGCTTATGTTGCTAAAATTGAAAAAAATTATACCGCAAAGGGAATATTAAATTGGATAAAATCAGCAAATACCAATTCTTATCCACTAGCAAATAATAAATGTCGTATTTATTTACCTACGTCACTATTATGGGATTTAGTCTACACAGAGACGTCAAGACAAGGACTAAACAAACAAACATCTTTTTATTGGGATGGAAATTGTAAAAACGGTTTTGCCACGGGAGAAGGAAGACTGGTCACTTTAGGCGAATCAATTCATTTTGAAAGTATTACAAGCTTACAAGGAACAGAGGATGACCGTTATGCTGATACCATTTCCTATGATTTCGTAAATAGTAGGGTTCACTATTCCTCACATGATAAAACAAACGATAAACTTTTGTCCGTTAAGCAGATAATTACACCTTTTCCTGAGTTCTCTATAAAAAATATTCTTCATAGTTTTGATAAAAATGCAAGAATCTTCAATTATGTATCATCGCCATTTTCAGCTTCATATAGTAGTCAAATAATAGAAGACGGAGTTGAATACGTTTTCAATGATAATACGTATATACCTTTAACATCTCCAAACGATATTCAATTACAATTCTTAGTAGGAAAAAGTAGTAGTCCAACTGCTAATATAGATATCCAAATATTTGAAAACTTTACCTATGGTTCGTTTGTAATAGGAGAGTCAGGTCTACCAGAAGAAAAATTTGTATCCGAAAAATATATTCAAGAATTGTTTGACCTGTATAACCAGTCTTATTATGAAAAGAACACTATACAAGGAGTATACACAAAGCTTCTGCCTTTAAGAAATTCATACCATTACAATCATTGTGAAAAAGGAAAACTTGTCAACTACGCTAAAACCAAAACAACTATCTGTAATTTTGGAAGCAATTATTCTTCTCTATACTTAGATAAAATTAAAGAAACACTTGCTACAAATGAGCAGCTCTTAACAAAAGCTAAGAACTATGAACAAGCAAAACTAATAGAAGACCGATTGCAATATCAAAGAAAGCTATTGGAGGATGAAAGAACAATAAAACAGCTAGAGTCTGGAGCAATTAGTATATTTAATATTGCCTTAGCTGTAAGTGTAGGAAAGTATCCTTCTCCAGCATCGCTAATAAACTCTGCAACCTTTGTTCACTCTCTTGTTAAGAGCAATTAAACACCCGCTGTTGGGAAGGTTTGGTATGAAAGAAATTGTTACAAATATTATTATTCTTTTAAGCCTAAGCTCATTATCTGGATGCTCATATATATATTCTTTACTACATAGGAATGATACAACAAAGGAAAATTCCAGCAATGACGAAGGATATTACGATTTTGTAAAAGAACAAATGAAAAAAGAGATTAAACCCTTTCAAAAACTTTATGAACAGGGCGACATCGTAAAAAACGATAAATACAGACTCGTAATTCCAAAAGGATTTATTGCAATTGATAATGAAGATATAAATGCCCTAATAGCCCAAGCACCAGGTAAATCAATCACTGTATCGATTCAAACTTATGATGCAAAGAGAGAAGGAGAGATTGGTTGCGATAGCGTTGTAGATTTCTACAAAAAAGATCCTACAAGCGGTTTTTATAAAGCTCCTTATTTTATAAAGACAAGAAAAGGCTCTGGATGTGAATTATTTCTTCAACGCCACATTGAGAATAACGTCAAATATGGCCTCTTTACATTTACTAAACGTTTTGATGATAGTAAACAATTTTATGAAGTATCTTCAAGTATAAGTTCTTCCGTATCATATGAGGATTATATAGCTTTAATTAAAGATTTCTTTAAAACAGCACAATCTTCAGAAGTTCAGCAAGTGCTGAAATATATGGTAAAGGAATATGACAACGACGATAAGATTTTGAAAGAAAAACAATATGATGTCACATTAACAAAATAACTTGATGACCTAAAAGAGGAGTTTTTTTATATTTTATTTAACGAAATAGATTCAAGTTATAACTTGGAATTATTATGAAATACTTACTATGTTTTATTTCTTTAACATTTTTGTTCTTAAGTAGCACATCATATGCTCGAAGCTCTGATCTATCTAAGTATGTAGGGTATAGCATTGTTTATTCAGGGACTATCACTGGATTTGTAGACGATAGCCTTCGTCCAAACGGAAAATTTAATAAAAACGGTGCATTTGAAGGATGTGAATTTGGAAGAAAAATAATTATTGACTACCAATATGCAGTAACATGTGAAGACTACGATTACACATATTCTTTTATGCCCCAAGTCACAATAATTTCAAATGGAAGAGATGCAAAAATGATTGTTGAAAATCAGGTATTTAACATTCGGTTAAAGTGAGAATATCATCAGCGAGAAAACTCTCTAGTAGTTTCTTAGCGATATTAACAATAAGTAATTAAACTACTGGTACTTCCATCGAAAATGCCTTATTTATCCACATTATTTTTTCCACATAAAAGTAACTCTATATAAATAGAAGATCTCTATAAGATCTCTATACGCAGAGTTCTTTTCAAAAACAAAATATTTTGGGGAATATTCTCCAAAACGCTACTCACCAAATTCACCAAATTTCAATTCACGTTTGATGGTGAATTTTGGCGTTGCTTAGCTAAAAATGCCACAAAGTTAAAATTTTGAATAATTAGACAAATTATTTGAAAAACAAATAGATAGAAAAGTATTTTCTGGCATTTTGGTTGGGGAGAAAATTTCAAGAAATGAGATTTGTGGTGCGAAGGAAACACAGTTTTTTACTATTTTTATTTTTAAAATCAGTCTGATATTTTTTTTTGAGTAACAAAAAGTAACAATATCTAACTACTCCTAAACAAAAACTACTATTGAGAAATATAAAAATAATCACAAATATTCATCAGTTTTTTTCTTTATCCTAAAAAGAACTTTTCCTCGTTATAGTATAACTTTCTCCCGTTTTGGTATGACTTTCTCCCGTTTTGGTAAAACTTTCTCCAGTTTTAGTTTTTTTTCAACAGCTTTCCCACAAGTAAAATTTTATAAAGTTTGTATACTATAATAACCAGAAACAGCAATACCTAATATTTCGATTTCATCTGGAGAATAGTTTTCTCGAATCTTAATAGGTTTTTTACTATAGTTATTTCCAGCATCATCTCCTAAAAAAATACCTAATTCTGGATTTATTCTTGTATTCCATATAAGAAGAGAGACTATTTCCTCTTTTTCAGAGAATTGGACTTCTCTTATAATTGCGCTATTTCCTTTGCAACTAACTATAGCCACCATACCGCTAACAAACTTTAAAAGTTGGTATTTAGTTAAACCTTGAGGAGAACAAAAGCTACAAAGAAGATAACTATCTTTAGTAATTTTTTTCTGGGTTCCTTCCATTAGTGTATCGGTAACCTTAAATGCAAAATCATATTTTTCTGATTCTAAAATTCTAAAAGTCTCTATACAGCTTGTCTCAGATAAATATTTTTCTAATTCTGTATTTATAATTTCAGGTTTTAAACCAACAAAAAAATTAGGAGGTAAAACGGGAACAGACTTAGAACCAAAAGGCTTATTGATGGCGGAAACGATAAATTGAACAGGATCTTGCAAATTCAAAAGATCTGTTAATTTTTTTATAAATTCAACTTTTGGTATATGTTTACCAGTCTCCCATGAAGAATATGTAGCTTGTGTAACGTTTAATGCTTTTGAAATGCTAGTTTGAGAATAACCACAATTCTCTCGATACTCTTTGAGTTTTTTTCTAAAATGCTTGTGATTTAGTTTTAATGCCCATAAATAAGCCTCTTCAAATAAAGACTCATCATCATCAACAGAAAGGTCTGGAAAATATGTTTTAAGATAATCGCACAAAAAAATGCTTTCATTAAAATTCATACTCAACATCCCCTATATTCACTACAGCATTAAACACTAATTTTCACTTTATATATATATTCTATATACATTGTATATAGTTATATATTACATCAATTTTGTTCACTTCAATCTTCTATCATCTGTAAACAAATAGTTATATTGTTTTCTGCTTTATATTCAACAAGTTAATCCATTTCTTCTTATATAATTTAAACAATATATTTATATTATTTATACAATGTATTGCATAGTTTTAACTTTGTATGTATTATTAATTACACAGTTACAGTTATATTACATTTTTAATATAGAAGAGGATTATTCAGAATGCCAAAAAAAGAAGAACTGACACCTGTATTGATCGTTAATGAAAAAATATTCGTCAATTCGACAGAAATAATGAAACTTTTTGAGATAACAAGACCAACTTTGGAGAAATGGAAAAAAACAACCTCTTTCCCTAAGGCAATATGTCTCGCTAGAAGACCAGTTTGGATGACAGAAGAAATATTAGATTGGGCGAAAAGCCATCGAATCGAAAACCCTTTATCTAAAGAAATGCAATAAATAGAAATAAAAGGAGAAAGCTCTTAATTGCAATTATTGGAAGGAATGCAATTAAGAGCTTCAGAAATCTATGACTCGTATTATAGCAAACAAAGAAAAGAATAAAGAGATTACTAACGCAAATTTGTTGATTTTACCACCAGCACCATACAAGTTTTCTCTAATTAGATTAGATTACCCAGCAAATCTAGCAATTGAATTAAAAAAACAAAATATAAAATATTCTATAGCAGCCTTGTTTGATATTGCTCCACTTTTAACCCTCATCGAAGGCTCCTTAAAAAAAGAAAAAAATCTAAAAGGGAAAAGCTGCTCTTTCATTATCGATTGTAAAGAGTACGCAAAAATGCTTTATAGAGGAGAAGAAACACAAACAAATAAAAATAAATGTTCTAAGAACTTTTATAAGGTATTACATCTAATTAACGCAATTGATTTTTCCTTTCCAAATATTAAAAGCAAAAATATGAATTCCTATCTAAAAAAGAACAGAAAAGAGAAGCATATTATTAAATTTAAATTAGAAAAGGGAAACAAATGCGTAGTAACGATAACAGAGGAATTTAATAAATATGTAGAAAAGAAGATAAATCAAAAAACAGGTAATTGCATAAGAATATTTGAAAAAGGAAGAAAGTATTTAGGAGAACTCAGACAAGCACAAAGAGCATATGCATATTTCATTGAAGAAATATATTATCAAAGTGAAATTGAACTAAATAAAGATCCGATTTTTGCAAAAAGAAAAAAAATAGAAAGACTCAATTTTCTATTTTCAAATGAATCCATATTCAAGAAAAAGAAAGATAACTCTTCACATCAATTTTCATTTACTGAAATAAAAAAAGCAGCCGAGAAAGCCTTTAGAAATAAAAAAATAGGTAATCAAGAATTACATGAAATTGTATTAGAAAATTTAAATAACGCAACCACACAAGGAATATCACCGCAACAAATATATGAGAATGGAAGAAAAGCTTTTGCAGAAATAAAAGAAGCACAGAGACTAGGAAAAACAGACGAAGAAATGAAGCAGATATTTTCATTTCATTCCTTAAACCCAAGACAAAAAAATATCTGCCGAATGATTGCAAATCAACAATCATATGGAGTTCAAGATGCTTTATAACAATTTAGTATCAGCAAAAGAGTTGGACGCCAAAATAGCCCAAGCGGTCAAATCCGGAAAGAAGACTGTAATAAGTCTAAATGGCTCTTTGTATTGCGTTATATACAAAAAAAAATGGACATTCGCTGTGCGAATGAAAATCAACAATAAAGATAGGAGAGTATCTATAGGATATTATCCAGACATGACACTTGCTGAAGCACGAGCCCGCGCAAAAGAAATGGCAGGTATTCTACCTCAAAATAAAACAAAACAAAGTAAAACTAAATCATGTACTTTTGGAGAATACTCCGATAGATGGAAAGAAACTAAGAAAGCAAATCCTAACAAAGAAAAAGGACATAAAAACAATAAGTGGTATCGAGCAGTCTGCAGTTCACTAAAAATCCTAGAAGCTTTAAATGAATATCCATTAGATGAAATTACGCCAAAACTGGTAGACCAGATACTGTCAGCACAAGATGATGTAACAGATTATCCCAAGCATCGAGCTATTCAAATACTTAACGAGTGTTTAGATTGCGCTGAAGTTGAAGGACTAATTAAAAAAAATCACTGCAAGAACATGCTTAAATCCACAAGTGAACTTTCCATAAAATATAGTAGGCCAAAAGTAGAAAGTTTTGCATGGGCAAAAGCTGAGAATCTAAAGAATGAGTTTTTTATTAAATTAGAAAATCAAAAAAAAATTAAGTACATGTATTTTTGGTTACTCTTAGCATTCACTGCATTAAGAGTTGGATCAATATCAAATTGTAAATGGGAATGGATAGATTTTGAAAAAAGAGTGGTTCATATACCTGGATTCTATATGAAAATGGGGCGTCCTTTCGATGTTCCTCTTACTATTTTTTCAATGGCAGTATTAACTAATTGGAGAAAATACTGTGAAGAAAACGGCTGCCTCGGTCCTTATGTTTTCTCAGCAGAAAGATCTTTATTAAAACCAGTGCATCTTCCTTCAATCCAAACATATGTTGCAGCAAATACATCAATTACAATGCACGGAATGCGAACATCATGTATTACGTGGCTAACAGGATTTGGAATCCCATATGAAATAAGAGAAGAAGTTATTTCTCATTCACTTCACGGACAAACACAAGTTGCAGCAGTATATAACAGACATGATTATTTCAAAGAAAAATTCTACGCACTTCGTCTATGGGGATATTTTATTTATGAATACCAACTCACAGAGCCATTTAGAAAACTGCTTAACGGTATTAATCCAGAACATCTCAATGAATATAAAGTAAAATATGAAGAGATAAACAAGAAAATCCAAGAGACTTGGAATAAACTCTACTAGATATAAGGATGAAATTAAATGAAGAAACTAGCAACAATTCTTCTTTGTTTTATGTTCATAAATACAAAAACTTTTGCTGCGACTGGCTCTGCAATTGTAGCTGTAGGAGCAGCCGCCATGGCCGCTAATCATAAAAAAGCAGAAGAAAAGAAAAAAGAAATAGCTACAACTGAAAGCCAGAGATATAGGGCAGATAAACTTGTAATAACCTGTAGAGCTCATCCTTCATTATTCAGCCATAACAAAAATGCATTTAGTGACGCAATAGAGAAATGTGAAGATAAACTTAAACAAATTATTCCAGATGCATCGTTAGGCGATGTTTTATATATCAGGGATGAAAAAGATTTTGTTTACATCGACTATGAAGTAGTAAGAACGCCTAGAACGGAAAATTAAACATGAAGATCATTGAAAAAAGCAAATCAATAATTTCTTCTTTTATTTCCGATGTCTTGAGCTGTGATTATGGAGTAGCAAGGGAAAATCTACATGACGTATATATTTTTGTACTTTATAAGGATGACTCTGAATTCACATACAGTTCAATATACGCCTCAAATCACTATAGTCCTGTAGTTAAACAATCGGGAGTATTCAGAAGATTTAAACCAGTAAAAATATGTTTTTGTATCGCAAATAATCATGCGCTCGTAGTAAATAATACACAGCGCACCGAAGAAGAGTGGAAAAGCCTTTTCAAACAAAAGTTTTGTATCAATTGTTGTTAGTAAAATGGCAGGACACCCTGCCATTACCGCATAAGATAATTACAGTAAATATTCCTTCATCCAAAATTTTATAAGAAAGAATGCTTAATTATGTGGAAGAAAAAAGAAATTGACTACAACAATAAAGTTGTTTCATTAGATATAGAAGCAACTGGATACGGTAGACTTACTGATGTAATCCAATTTTCAATGATAAACGAGAATAGGAAATCTCTTTTTAATATTTATACCCGACCAAAGAAATTTACAGAAAAATTCTTAAAGAAACAGTTAAAAAGAACTTCAAAACTTAATAGGATAACGTTCGATAAGATAAAAGACAGACCTCCACTATATAACTATAGGGAATCAATTCAAAAATACTTAAACAGTGCTGATATTATTATTGGTTTTGCAATCAAGAACGACATTCAATGGCTTAATCAAAATAAAATCTTTATCGAAGAAGGCAAGAAAATTATTGACGTACAGTTATTATTCAAAATCTATATGTACGTCCAAAAAGAGCAGTCTGACTGGTATAAACTTCTAACTCTTGAGAAATGTGCTGAATATTGTAACTATGAACCACAAAAAAAAGCACGTCGATTTCATAATTCGCTAGGAGACGCAGAAGCAACAATGTTCTGCTATGAATACCTGCAATGTCATTACATTAACCTTGACGTTGGCATTACCGATTCAAAAGGGAATCAGTTATTCACAAAGAAAGATGTCGACCAAAACTTATCAACTCTAAAAAGGCAAAGCGCCCTACTAAAAGATTTTTCTTGCATTCAGGCGGATTAATTTTTTTGTTAAATCCATTCACTTTGTCGTAACAGGAAAGGAATGACAGGCTAAGAGTCCCCCAAAAAAAATCCCCATTCGGGGATTTTAGCTATTCCATCGTCTTTAAAACTTCTTGTGCCTTATTGCCTAAACGCTGCCAAGCTTCAGCATCATCTCCTGTTAGAGGTGCAGGAATTGAGCCTTTTCCTTCTGAATAATCTGCGTCAGCTAAATCACGTGTCCTATCGTCTTGATCTTTTGCTCTTACAGCATTCATAAGAAGTTTAAATGCATCATTTTCTGAAATCTTAACTAATCTTGCTCCTTGAACCATTGGTCTATAAACGATTTCCTGCTGGTAGAAGTAATTCTCTCCCTCTTTAAATTCACCAACTAAATTGTTAACTCCAATTGATGATTCTGTCTGCAGTAAGTGAGTACCAGGTTTTACTAATCTGTAAAAGAATCGCCCTACATAGGTTTCACCGACAAACTGTCCGTCGACATACAGATCTTTGTTTAAATTTGCACCTTGTACTAAAACTTCACGAATAAAGTATAAACCAGCATAGCCTTTTGGTGGTTTTGGAAGAGATTTTGCGTATAAATTTACCTTTTCAGCTTCTACTCCTTTGTCGTATGATTCAACTCTGGTTGCACAGCCTGTTAATAAAGCTGCACAAGTCGCAACTGCAACTACACTTAGTAATTTGTACTTGAACTGTTTTACTAATGTTTTGATCTTATTCATTTATAGTTCCTTTTGTTAATTATCAAATATTGTAATCTGCTTTATAACTCAGTACTGTTGTCCTCCCATCTTATGCTTTTGTAAAAATTTCAGATTTACTCTCATGGTTTGGAACAGGGCGCAGATAGTGTTTTTGAGTTACCTTTCTTTAATACGACCTTTAGAAAAGTATCAAGTGAACAATGAATGCGAATATTATAGTTAAAATGCTCTTTGAGAACTGAAACAAAGACTTTAGATTGTCCAGGAGAGATTTCTTGCTTTCCAGATTCAAGACGAATAAGACGTGATACAGGTATATTTAGATGGTTCGCTAAAGTATCTTTAGTTAATCCCATTTTTTCCCGCAGATAGCAAATTTCCTCACCACTAAACAGGTAGTATTCAATCTTCTGCATTTTACTCCCAAATCTTTTACTACCCAAATTATAGTTTGTAAGGAGCTTTTTTTCTATTTTGTCTTTAGCATTATTCCAAAAACTATAAAACATGTTATTAACTGTAAAAAAACATGTTTAATGCATGTTATTTACGTGCTATAACTAAATTATAAGATGGAGGCGAATTTTATATGATGAACGAAAGAGAGATTTCAGAGTGTAAGTTGATAACTGAAAGACTAAACGACATTTTTGCGATTACTTATTATATTTCGATACGATTTGATGAAAAAAAAGAGGAAGTAAGCGTATTCAGGGTTACAGACGTTAATCAAGAATACCCTCTAAAAACTATAAACGTAATTGACGATAATCCTAAAGGTTTTCTTCTTGATGTATTGGAAGGTGTCTCAGAGTATTAAATTACATGCTAATTAAAGCAAAAAAAGCCCTTCCAAAGAGGCTTTTTTTGTATTAAACACGTTATTAACATGTTTAATACATGTTATTTACATGCTTGCCTTTCTATTTTTTCAATTACCTTCCAGAATTGGTCTTGCTTGTCTAAATAACTCTCTCTTATTGCTTTTGATTCTTCGTATGCAGCATTTTTCCTAGAAGTATCTCGGCAATGTAATAATGCTGTGTAAATCAAGTTATAGTCATTCTCTGTAAGTGAAAGAGTTATTGTTTCTTATTTTGGGGAACTCATTTTAAATTTTCTCTGCTCTGGTAATTTTCTATTTGAAATAAAAACTAATAAGAATTGTATTAAAGAAACCATATCATTTAATTAGAGAAAAAAACTTCATTTTGGAAAGTAACAGATACTATAGTTTTTGAAGCATCCTAGCTCTCATCTATTTTTCTATTTCTTAATCCTGCTTTTCTGATTTTTGAAACATAATGTACATAGGTAATTTAGTTTGTCGCAAAATATAGATGTTATGAAATTATATTTGTCACACAAAATTACAATTATCTTTGTCGCATATTATGTGGAGAATTAATTTAAACATACCTAGGATCTTAAGAAATTTATTCTAGGATCCTCATAAATTAAAGGATATGCAACTGTTACCAGTTGCGATCCGTTGCTGAATTAGTTCAGCATAAAAAGTTCTTTAAAAATTTGATATATAGATCAATGTGTTAATAAAATATACGGAGCTTTATTCTGATATTTTGCAATTGTTTTATCCGTAAAATTGGATTTTTGTGAAAAGGTTGAAATGTGGTTGATTTGAAAGGAATTAATTGATTTATGGTTTTCTGTTTAATATAATTAATGTGTTCAAAATCAAAGAATTAAAC
>NZ_FUXX01000036.1 GCF_900167015.1 Succinivibrio dextrinosolvens DSM 3072 | reverse complement strand
GAGCCTCAATTTCTATTATTAGACAATATATAGAACAACAGAACACACCTGATTAGAAAATATCCATTTTCTAATCGGCACGCTTTATCCCCGCAGTAAACTGCGTGGTTTTAGCGTGCCTATTACTTGATAAATATCTAAAAAAAAACTTTATTACTTTTCCAATAACTCAGAAGCAGAATTCAAAGATTCAAGCCTTAGAATAACATCCGCTCTCTTTACACCTTCAATAAAATCAGCTCCATACCAGACAATCTCTTTATCTATGACTATAAAAGCATCAACCTTGTAATCCTTTCTAATCAAAGTAATACCAGAGCGATAGCAGAACATCTCAGGATTATCATCTATTACTTTTGTCATATTATGGCCACTAGGATTAAGCGAATTAGCTGTATTTCTTAATAAGTTTTGTGCGCCGCGAGCTGATCTTTGGATTTTCTCTGTTATAGCAACTTCACAGGAATGTCCTATCTTAGAGTTAGTTAAATACTCTGAAGATTGTGAGTCTATCTGATCTTTAGCTGATGCATTTTTATATAACTCATTTCTTGTTAATTCCGAGCTATAAGCTTGCTCATGGTTAGGAGTTATGGAATTGATGTCTTCAAAATCAATATTGTGTATTTTTAATAGTCTTTGAAGGTAATCAATATATGAATCTTTAGCTTTTATAGAGTGCTGCTGTCTGAGGAGAATTTCATCTTTTACGTCCATAAAATCTCCTCATACTTATTCTGTTTCAGATTTAAAACTAACTATATCTATTTATTGACTGTTTTAGAATTGTTGTAACATCTAATTTAACTAACTATACGCTGTACTTCAGGTTCGATACAAATATTACAGTTATAAGTAAAGACTTATCTCTTTTGGCATCTTCAAGATAACTCCTTCAGACCAGACATGCTACTATTAGATAAGCTACGATTATTTTTATTTGCTGCTATATAACAAAAAAATTGATAATTTGTTGTATTCAATGCATCAGGTAAGACTATAACGCTCTATATTGCAGGAGTGAACCTTTGTCTTCTCATCATAATTTATACCAACAAGAACAATATCCCCACCGTAATTCTCAAGACATTTAGGATACTTCTTATTTTTAATCTGCTTTATAGCTCCATCTGATGATTTATTCCATTTAAGTTCAACAATCATAGCAGGAAGAGCTGATAGTCTGTTAGGAATAAAGGCAATATCAGCCATGCCTCGACCAGAAGGCAGTTCCTCTAATTTTGAGTACTGATCAATACATGAGATATATGCCATCTTTACAACATATCTAAGGCTTTGCTCATTGTTATAGAAGTTTGGAGCATACTCCGAATCATGAACAGACTGGATTGCCTTTGCGACAGCATCAGCATTACAGTTTAATGAGTCCTGAAGCAACTGATCTGACTTTCTGACTAATTTAACTAAATTATGATGTTTTGCCTTACGAAGAATTGAATCAAATTCAGTTCGAACCTCTTCATTAGGAATCTTGGCAACACCTATGACAGTATCATCTTCATCGTCGTATGATGCAGAAACTTCCTCATAAGATAGATAGCCTAGATGTACAAGCAAAGAGATAACATCATCCTTACAGGAAAAGTTTTCAACATCATTCTTAAATGAATCTGTATTAACAACAATTTTTTCATCTGCTATGAGTCTAACGATATCAGACTGCAGACCATCAAGATCCATGTCAATATAAGTCATTAATGTCTCAGCAGCAGAAGTTTTCTTCCAGTATGAACTGAATTTACCAGACTGTAGTGCCTGCATTACAGAGTATGGATTGTAAACTGAATGTTCTGAACCTACAGTGTAACCGTCATACCATTTTTTCATTTTCTCAAATGACTGACCTTTATTCTGGCACTCTACTTTGACTTCAGAATCAGTAAATCCAACATATTCCGCAAAAGGACCTGGGTTTAACATGGTATATTCCCGGAAATCGGAGATTGCAGACTGAGAACCATCCTTCTTAATTGGAAGAATACCGGTCATGTATGCTGCTGCAACAGCCTTTGGAGTAAAGTTGTTATTCTTAAACCAGCCTCTTAAAAGATTCAGATATCTATCCTGAGCATTATCGTCTTCTTTTGCTTCTCTTATCATAGAATCCCATTCATCTATGATGAAAACAATCTGAGTACCAGTATTATTGACAAGTTCCAGAAGAACTTCATTGAGGTTATCAGACTTTCTTAGATCAGGATATAACACCAGGACTTCAGATAGTATTGCTCTATCTATTGTGAAAGGAATATCCCTTAGAGGAAGATTCTTCTTTTTTGCCTCAGAAATAAAACCGGATACATCTATACTGATTACGTGGTAATGGTTTAAATGAGTCTTATAATCGGGGTCTTTAGAAATATCATATTTAGAAAAGAGTTCGTGTGAATCACAGGATCTATCATAATAGGCACACAGCATTAAGGCAGCGTAAGACTTTCCAAAACGTCTAGGTCTGCTTATACAGATAAGATTATCAGAAGTACCTATCGCTCCATTGATAACGTTAATCAACCCAGTTTTATCAATATAGTCTTTTTTAGTTATTCTTAAAAAACCACTGTTACCAGGATTAAGATACATTCCCATTATTAAGATATTCCCTTTTCAATGTAATCTGTATTTAAGATTAACATATTATTCATAAAGACAAGAATATTACTTACTTCAAAAAAATAAATCTTCATTAGAAAATTACAGTAAGTAATAGTTATCAAATCAGATATTCTTCTGATTATTCTCAATATATGAATTAAATATATCCGTAATAAGCCTGTTTAAACTTACACCTTTTGCTTTTGCATAGTATGAAAGACGATGATGAATTAAAGGTGTGGTTCTTATATTAAAGCTTCCTCTGTAGGATTTCTGTGGTTTCTTACCAAATTCCGCACAGGTCTGTAAATAGTCGTCTACAGCTTCTTTAAAATTGCCCTCTAAATCACCTAAAGTTTCACCTTCATAAGAAATTAAATCATCGATAAAAAGAAATTTTCCGAATAAAACTTTATCCTTAAGATTGTATTCTATAGAGCCTATATAGTTTTTATATTTCAGAAGGTTGTCTTTTTCCATATTTAATTCTCCCCTCCAATTTTCTCTAAGATCATGTTTCCTAGATGAGGTTTATGAAACCGGATAATATAGAGTTCAAAATAAGACAACAATTATAATGTACACATCTAAAAATCTACTGAGCCACCTGAAACTCTATAAGATCTTCCATCCTACAGGATAGAGTTCTACTAAGTTTTAAAAGAGTAATGGCAGATGCGTTGTTGATATTTCGCTGTCGCTGTTCAAATAATTGAATCTGTCTTAAAGCAACTCCAGAATTACGTGCCAGTTCAGATTGTGAAAGATTGCAGTTTAATCTTTTATATTTAAGTCTTGTGAATGGATATTTCTCTTTAAAGATTTCATCCATTCTATCTGCAAACTGCATAATATCCATTTCATGGAAAACAGGATACATACTGATAATTTCAGAAAGAGGAACCGTCTTTAGTATCTCAATAAAGCTTCTTGAAGAATACCACTGATAAAAAGCCAACGCCCAGCCAGCCCAGTATTCAGGAGATTTATCAAGATACATTGCATCTTCTGTATCATCAAAATGAATATTAACCCTGGTTAAAACCTCACGGGCAAGCTCACAGCCATTCATTCCTGCAACATAGACAGGATTTCCCATAGCAAACTGAGAGGAAACATGAGATACCGCAAAAGCAGAACCAAAAACATCAGGTTCAATATTTAAAGACATAAGAGCAAAATCTACAGCGTGACCTAATATTTTCTGAGCATCAGAAAGATAAATATCATCGTAAGCGTGGATCATCATTTTTAATCTCCTCTCTCATGATATCTAACATATAAAGATCATTAATATTATCTGATGAACTTTTAGTTTTTCTGTATGCCTGTCTGGCTTCTGTATCTCTATTCTTTTTTCTTTCAAAATATACTGAAGATTCAACCGGATCTGCCCTTACAAAACTTATATGAGATAATGATTCTTTACTTTTAAAAACAATCTGCTCACCAAGTTTCCCAAGATGCATAGCTTCAGAAAGTTTTGAGACAGAAATTGTTCCTGCAACAAAATCCTGAGCAAAGGAGAAATAAGAATCATCAGCTCGATATCCGATTATTACGTCATAAGGGGCAGGATCAATATAGAAATGTTTTTGTAGGTAGTCTTTAGCCTGTTCAGAGATACTTCCATTCTGCCAGTAGGTTCGATACTTTGTAAGAATCGCCAGCCAGTTTAGGATGTTATATTCAGGAGCATTAAGATTTAAGATTTTGAGTTTATCAAGATCCGCTTCATATACATTTACAAATCCATCCTGATTTTTTGAACAGGCCCATTCTTTAGCAAGTTCAATATTCTCAGTTGTATAAAAGCCATATCCATAATCATTAGCTCTTTTAATACCATTAAAGATAGGTTGCGCAATGACATGATCTGAACCGTGATAAACCAGCATAAATATCTCCTTATACTTATAAGTATATCGCTTAAGAGATATATCAGCAAGAAATATTGCTATTAAAAATAATACACTATGATTACAGGGAAAAGATCTCTTCAACAACCTTTTATAAATATTAATTTAAAAACGTTTTGACTTACTGATTTATTAATGTCGATTGAAAATTTGACGTGTAAATTTGATTTTTGATTAAGGTAATTACAAGAAAAAATCCAAGTTAGAGAAGATAAGGATATCTAGTTTAACTAGTCTTTTATGAGGATTTTAAGGGCTATGAAAACAGCCCTTTAAGGAAAGTTAAAAGTTATTATTTAATAAAATAATACTCTAATAAAAATTAAATCAGAACACCATTCAGATGCTCAACCTCATGCTGAACAATCTGAGCAGTGAAACCAGAGAATTTCTTAACCTTCTTCTTCCAGTTGATATCAGAATACTCAACTTCAATCTTCTTATAACGGGTACACTTTCTGACACCGTCTAATGAAAGACAGCCTTCTTCAGTCTCGTATTCACCTTCTTTAGCTACAATAACAGGATTGTACATAACCACATAATCATCATGAACATTAACAATAATGATGTTTTTGTTAAAGCCAATCATGTTAGCTGCCATGCCAACACACTCATCAGCATGAGCTCTTAGAGTATCCACAAGATCGATTGCAATCTGATAATCCTTTTTTGTGGCAGTTTCTGATTTTAATGAAAGAAAAGCCTCATCTCTGACGATATCTCTTATCATAGGTTCTCTCTGTAGTATAAATAATCAGTTACAGAATATTATAAATTCTTAAGAATACTGTTGATTCTCTCCAGATCCTCAGGAGTATCAACACCTGTCTCAGGAGGATTATCAGTAACACCTACAACAATAGACATTCCATTCTGAAGTAATCTTAGCTGCTCTAATGACTCACACTTCTCTAAAGTAACCTGAGGCATCTTTGAGTAATTAAGCACAGTCTTTGCTCTATATGCATAGATACCGATATGATGGTAATGCTCAAACTCTAATGAAGAAATATCCTTATTTCTGAAATTCTCTCTCTCGTAAGGAATAGGGGCACGGCTAAAGTACATAGCCATATTATTTTTATCAAACACAACCTTTACACAGTTAGGATCGAAAACATCCTTAACATTATCAATCTTAAAACAGAGTGTAGACATGTCTGCATTGCTCTCTTCCAGCAGGTGAGCAACCTGTCTGATATGTTCCGGATTGATTAAAGGCTCGTCTCCCTGTACATTTACAATGATTGTATTCTCGTCAATATTGAGTTTTTCAATCATCTGAGCAAGTCTGTCTGTACCGCACTTACAGTCCTGAGAGGTCATGCAGACCTTAACTTTATCCATTCCTGCTAAAGCAGACTCAACACGCTCATCATCAATACAGGCAACAACCTCTTTTGCATCTGATTTTAAAGCCTGCATACAGACTCTTTTAATCATAGGAATACCGCCAACTAAAACCAGAGGCTTGCCTGGGAAACGGGTTGATGCATAACGGGCAGGAATTGCAACAATATAATTACTCATAATTATCTCTTTATTCTTTACTTGTCAGATCATAAAGCTTATCAGCAACAATCTGATAAAAACGTTCCGAAAGAACAGCTTCAACATTCAGAACATACAGGTTATCAAGTTTATATTTAGCGTATTTTACAGCATCTTTTGCTGTCATTACGATAGGATATTTCTTTGAATTATTTATAAGAATCTGTTTACTTACAACACCGTGATCACCAATGTCTATGGTAGAAACTATATTGTATCCGCAGGATTTAAGTGTATTGTAAAAACGAGTTGGATTGCCGATTCCGGCTAGAGCCACAACATTAGTGCCCTTCTGCAGATAATCATGATATCCCTGGTTTGAACAGAAGGATTCAATAGAAACAGCAGGTGATGGTACCAGATGCATTGACTGATAGTTTTTCCTAGGTTCAGCTGGATTTCCGTTGGTTACAACAATATCAGCAGAATTAAGTCGCCATTCACCTTCACGTAAAGGACCTGCTGGAAGAAGAAAACCGTTACCAAGCATTCTCTGAGCATCAATTACAATAATCTCAATATCACGCTCCAGAGCATAGTGCTGAAGGCCATCATCTGTAACAATGACATCTACTCCTAGCTTTTCGAGGTACTGAGCTCCCCTTTCTCGGTTTGGGTCGACAACTACCGTTGCTTTCTCTTTAACACTTAATTTGATTAGAAGAGGCTCATCACCAGTTTCTTCAACATTTGAGGCTGTTGTTACAACTAAAGGATATTCCTTTGATTTGCCTTTATATCCTCGAGAAAGCAGTCCAACCGTGTAGCCAAGGTCACTTAATCGCTGCAGCAGAGATATACAAAGAGGAGTCTTGCCGGTTCCGCCAACCGCAATGCCACCTACAACAATTACTATTGGCTTTACTCTTAAGGAGAATTTCCTGTGTGATTTATATCTTTCACGTCTAATCTTTGTAATCAGGGAAAAAACAGCAGATAAAGGCAGAAGAGGAAGGATAACAGGAGCATTTAATACTCCTAATTTTTTGTACCAGACTTTATCAAGAAATGACATTGTTTCTCTATCCTCTTAAAACGAACACCTCATTATAAGGAAACAGAGAAACATATACTACAATCAAACCTAAATTTTGTTATTTGTACAGACCTTTATTGGTATGAAGAGGGTCAGACATCATTCGATCAGAGATTAAAGTGCCATTCTGAATATGACCGACACCTATAAACATGTCATTGGTTCTAATCTGAACAGTATCCTTATAGCTGATGTCACAGTCTGTAAATTTACAATCTGAAAGATTATCCTGTCGCTGTCCCTGACATAGAAGAACAGCCATATCATAAGGAATATCGATTCTTGGAAGATAGTTCATTGCCTCATCAATAGGAATCAGCATTGCATCCATATCCTTAAAATCGGTGAAGTCTTCACGTGCATCCGCAAGCTTCTGCAGGGAATCTAAGGTATGCATCTCACCTTTTGGAAGCCCATCTACCTCGATTCTTCTTAACATGGTTACATGAGCGCCACATCCAAGTTCAGAGCCGATATCTGATACCAGAGTTCTGATATAGGTACCCTTTGAGCAGTAAACTTCAATTGTAAAAGAGTCTTCTGTTGTATCCAGAAGCTTAATATAGAAGACTGTTACCTCACGGCTTGGAACTTCAACACTCTTGCCTGCTCTTGCGTATTTGTACAATGGCTTTCCATCAACCTTAATCGCAGAATAGATTGGAGGAACCTGAGTAATATCGCCCACAAACTTTTTGATTGCCTCATCAAGTCTTGATAAAGCATCACCAATCTCATGCTCTTCTAAAACATTACCTTCAGCATCGCCTGAATCGGTAACTATGCCAAGCTTACCTGTAGCAATATACTTTTTTGAGCCTTCAAGAAAATAAGATGAGAACTTTGCAGCCTGACCTAAACAGACAGGTAATAAACCTGATGCCAGTGGATCAAGAGAACCTGTGTGCCCTGCCTTATTTGCTCTGAAGATACCGCGAACTTTAGTCAGAGCTAAAGCAGAACTGATTCCTGTTGGTTTATCTAAAAGGAATACACCGTCAATATCTCTTTTAGGAGCTCTTCTTGATTTATCTGGGATAATTCTGTCTTTGTTCATATGCTACTTAATCAAACAAATCTAATATAAATAAGGATGCGTGATTATATCACACTCTTCATTTCTTAAATCATAGTCGGAACCTTAAGAAACAAACGCAGAAAGAAAAAACTATAATACATTGAATTATAGAAAGAAACTTCTGCGTTTGGTGATATCAAACAATAAAAGTAACAGCATTTTTGTGCTAGAATTATTTAGTAAAAAAGCACAATAAATATAGAAATATAAAGCTTTCTTAAGAGATTAATCATGGTTGATATTTCCAGACTTCCAAGAGCAAAAAACAAGTTCGAAGACATTCGTAAAAAAAATCAGATTTACGTAGATCATACTGATCTGATTTACGAATTTGCTTATCTTGACGGTCCCAACTTTCTGTCAAGACCACGCAGATTTGGAAAGTCTCTGCTGGTGTCAACTCTTGAATCTCTGTTCTCTCATGGAACAGAATTCTTCAAAGGACTAAAAATAGAAAAACTCTGGGATGAAAAAGAAAAAGGAAAAATCTACAGAGTTATTCATCTAGATTTTTCTAACATGACTTATACCTCTACAGAGGAATTTGATAGAAAAATATATGATGAATTGAACAAAACTGCAAAGGCTCTTAATGTAACCCCCAGCGAAGTTTCGTCAAAATATATAGCTGAAAGTCTGTTCAAAGATATTATATTAAGTGCTCCCGGTGAGTTTGTATTACTAATTGACGAGTATGATTATCCTTTAACACATTCTTTAGATAACAAATCCTTATTTGAAGAATATCGAAATTATCTTCAGGGATTCTTTGGAGCAATAAAGGGGTTAACCGGTGATATGAGATTCGTTTTCATCACTGGTGTCGGCAGATTTGCCAAAACCTCTGTATTCTCACAGTTAAACAATTTAAGAGATTTAGGTCTTGAAAGTGATTTTGCTCCATTACTAGGCTATACCGATGATGATATGCATCAGTACTTTGATGAATATGTTGAGAATGCGGCAAATACACTTAATATCTCAAAAGAAGAGTGTTATTCACAAATTAAGGCTCATTATGATGGATACAGATTCCATGTGGATAATGCTGCTACTCTATACAATCCATGGTCAGTATTGAACTTTTTAACAACACCTAAAAACGGATTCAGAAATTTCTGGTACGAGACAGGTGGAGCATATCCAACACTAATAGCGTCATATATTAAAAATATACAGAAAACACCGCTTGAAACACTTTTAAAAACTAAGTGTGGTCCCAAAACATTAAATGAATTCTATGATTACTTTGATGCTACTCCTTTAAGTCTTCTCTATCAGACTGGATATTTAACCGTAAGATCTGAACCAAACGAAATGGGAGGACAAAGTCTGTTCCTTGTTCCGCCAAATTTAGAAGTACATTCATCACTGATTCAGCTTTACTACAGAAACGTTAGAAAGAACTCTCTGGATGACGACGTATTTTATGAGTTCGCATCTGCTCTGATTAATAATTTTGAGAAATCAGATTACAACTCTCTTATTAAAACATTTTCAGCAGCACTGAATACCTTTGGCTACGATGATAATGAAGCCTTCAAATCAGAGCACTACTGTAGAGATATTGTTTACTTCACATTAACTCTGTCTGGAATCAATGCTCAAAGAGAAGTTATCGAAGCGAATGGTAGAGCAGATTTAACTGTAGAGCTTACAGATAAAAGATACGTATTTGAGTTTAAACTCGCACAAGATTCTGCATCCGAAAACAGACTATTGGAAGAAGCGGTTTCCCAGATTAAAGATAGGCATTATGGCGAAATTCTTCCTCTAAAAAAACTTATAAGGATTGCTGTAGTCATCAGTGCCAAGAATAAAGCTGTCTCTCAATGGCAGATCATTGAGTAACCTTTTTTCATGCATATTTTCAGCTGAAAAATATATCCAGCTGAATATAATGCTGTCAAATGGTCTATAGCAGATCTGTATTTATTACGATAACAGAGCTGCCACAATCTCCGGTCTGGCATTAGCCTGAACCAGCATCTGAGTTGAGGCATTTGTCATAATATTGTTTTTAATATACCTTGAAGTTTCCTCAGCATAGTCACTATCACGAATCTGTGATCTTGAGAAACTCTGATTCTCATGAATAGTATCCTGATTTCTTACAGTTGAATCAAAACGATTAGAAATAGCACCTAACTCGGTACGTTTTGAATCAATATACTGAATATAATCGTCTATACCGGCAATAACCTTTTCCGCATTTTCTCTGCTGGAAATATCAAAAGACTGATTGTCTGAATCATATCCGCCATCATCAAGACCACCGATATAAGCATGCAGTGCCGACATTGAAAATGCAATATCAAGCTTAATATCAACTACACAGTTAGCTGCAGCACCTACATGAATTCTAAGATTGCCATCCTGATTTATAAGACCGTTATTTGTACCGTTTAAAATCTGAGCTCCGGAATAAGTTGTGTCATTGGCAATTCTGGTAATTTCCTTACAGATGTCATTAACTTCCTGCTGCATGGACTGACGATCAAGTTCAGTATAGGTTCCATTGGCACTTTGAGTTGCAAGAACACGAATTCTCTGCAGAATACTGATTTCCTCGCATAAAGCACCTTCAGCAGTATTTATCAGAGCCTGACCGTCATTGGTATTTTTATTGCCCTGCTTAAGACCGTTGATTTGAGAAGTCATACGGTTGCTTACCTGCAGATTGGCAGGATCATCGGCAGCAGAATTGATACGTAAACCAGAAGCTAATCTCTGGGTCACATTCTTATTAACTCGGTTAACCTGGTTTAAATCTCTCTGGGCATTTAGAGATGTGGTATTGGTCTGGATATATAGTGCCATGGCAATTCTCTCACTTATGTCAACATGAAAGAAACAAAAGCAATTTATATGCCAGAAGAAGATTTATACAATAATAAAATTTTCTTTATATTTTATAGAGTTAAATATAAAGAACAGGTAATAATACGGCAGATGGATAAAGAATATTTGAGCTAAAAGGCAAAAACACTACACTGACGGCAAACTATTGCCATCATAACAGACCAACACAAAACAGCTTTGATTAGGCAGCGCCTTCCAAAACCTTAAGCTTTTTTAAGACCTCTCCTGTAAAAGATAGGTACTCCTGAGAACCTAAAGAGGTTCTATCATATAAAAGTACAGGTACAGCTGCAGATGAAGACTCTGAAATACGAGGATTATAGGTAATCTTGGTTTTAAACAGAAGATCATTGAATGAACTTTCAAGTTCTGAGGAAATAGTTGAAGCCAGAGGCAGAAGCTTGTCATACATGGTTCTTAGAATTCCAAGTATGCTGCTGTGAGTTAAACCGTTCTCCTTTAACTCATGATATTTCTTTATAAGTCCCATCATTGAGTCAACAGAAAAAATATCACAGGAGACTGGAATAATAAGATAATCTGAGGCACAGATTGCTGTTATAGTAATCATATTGAGTGTAGCAGGAGTATCTACAATAATATAATCATATTTATTCTTAACCGGAGCTAAGGCATCTGCAAGAGCTTCATGGGCATTCAGTCTTTCTCTCAGGGCAGCGGGTATCGCTATAAGATCATCACTTGCTAATGACAGGTCAAATCCGCCTTTTGTGTAAGGAACAATACAGCTCTCAATAGGGACTCCATCTAGAACTGATGAGCTGATATTATTTTCCGAGTCAAAATACTCGTAACCTAAGGCTACACTTGCAGAACGCTGAGGATCAAAGTCAACAAGCAGGACTTTTTTGTTTACAGCCTTAAGACCACAGCAAAGATTAACAGCTGTAGAGGTTTTTGCAGTACCCCCCTTTGGATTGCAAAGTGTAATAATAACGCCCATAATCATCTCCTTACCTACCTATTGTATTAAAAAACAAGGAAATATTAAAAGCATATTGTGTATATATACTGCTATTTTGCGATTTAATTCCATTTTTTCACTGCATCATAATTAAACACAGCAGTATTTTTTTTAAACACCATAAATACAACTAACATTCTGAAATAAAAGATTATTTTCAGATTTTTAAAATAAAATACAATTAAGTGTAATTTTTTATTGTAATCCTGTGCGTTATATCTATAATTCAAATCCATTGACCAATTTATTTTTCTTCATTTTTCTAAAGGGATATGCACATGAAGAATTTTTCTAAGACTGTTGTAGGTTTGGCTTTCCTATCTGCAGCAACAGCTTCAAATGCAGGCTATGACGTCAATGTCTGGAACTGGAGTGATTATATCGGTGAAACCACAGTTGAAGACTTTGAAAAAGCAACAGGTCTTAAGACTAACTATGCCCTGTTTGACAGCAACGAAATGGTAGAGGCAAGACTTCTATCAGGTAAATCTGGTTTTGATGCTGTTATGATGACCAGCTACTATGTACCTCGTCTTGCTAAGGCAGGAGCTCTGCAGAAGATTGATAAGAGCAAGATTCCTAACTGGAAGAATCTTGATCCGGTACGTATGGAGGCTTTAGCCAAGATCGATCCAGACAATCAGGACGCATATCCATACACCGAGATTTCTGTTGGTATCGGCTACAACAAGCAGAAGATTGCAGAAATCTTTGGCAAGGATTTTAAGCTGGATTCATGGGATGTACTTTTCAAGCCAGAGAATTCAAAGAAGCTAAAGCAGTGCGGTATTGCAATTATTGATTCTCCTATTGAAGTTATCTCAACTGCTATGCACGTATTAGGTAAGAATCCAAATTCAGAGAATGCATCTGATTATGATGAGGCATTAAAGGTATTAACCTCTCTCGCCGCAAATGTCTCATATTTCCACTCATCAAGATACATTAATGATCTTGCTTCAGGTGAAATCTGTATGGCTGTAGGCTATTCAGGTGATGTACTTCAGGCAACTGAAAGAGCAAAGGCTAATAAACTTGATATTGAGTATGTAATTCCAAAGGAAGGCTCTGTATTCTGGTTTGACTGCTGGACAATCGCAGCTAATGCAGATCACTACGATGCTGCACACAAGTGGTTTAATTATCTTTTAGATCCTAAGGTTGCTACCACTGTTGCAAACGACATGCGTTATATGATGCCTGTAACCGATGCAATTGCAGGTTTAGATGATGTACTTAAGGCAAATCCTTCATTAAATATCCCAGAGGATAAGATGAAGACCATGTATTTCTTAACTCCAACCTCATCTAAGGTTACTAAGATTACCAACAAGGTTTGGAATTCAATGAAACTAAACTCAGGCAAGGCTGAAGAAAATAGCGGCGAAGGCTGGGATTAAGAATTAATTGAAATATCATTAAGATCATCTGATAAATACGCGGTTTATCCCAAAATTGGATAACCGCGTTTTTTCATGGCTTACTCAAAAAAATTTCAAAAGCATTTTTCAACGAGAAGAATAAATTCAATAAAAGCTCTTCTTACTGATTATTCTCTTCCTTTACTTTTTTAAGTTCAAATCTATATATTGCCTCAAGATTAAGCCAAAAATCAGTTCCAATTCCCAAAGCAGTTTCAAGTTTACCTGCGATCGGTTTATTTAATTCACATTTACCAGAAAGCAAAGCAGAAATGCATTTGTGAGAAATACCAGTTCGATTTGCTAATTCCTCTACTGTAATACCTCTATCTTTTAAGATTTCTCTTATAGTCTCACCAGGTGGAATAGCAGTATAACTTTGACTTTCTGAAATATTATTCATTTCATGTTCCTATTTTTATCAATGCAGAGATTAACTTTATCTTATTGATAATCAAATATATTATATGTTATATATTATCATTTTTATAAATATGATACATTGTATTTTCAAAATCTGATATATTGTATTTTCAAAATCTAATACATTGTATTCTCAGAATCTGATACATTGCTTTTTTAGAATCTGATACATTGCTTTTTTTTAGAATCTGATACATTGTATTTTTAAAATCTGATACATTGAATATTTAAAATTTGATACATATAGTTTTATAATCATTATAAACAAGAACTCTTTTACAAAAATTACAGGCTCCCAAACATCAAAAAAATAATAAAGGAAATTCTATGACTGATAGTTATAAAGCAAGGCTGATTGATGAAACTGTAAAAAAGTATCTAAAGATATTTGGTGCTATTTGCATAGAAGGACCTAAATGGTGTGGAAAGACATGGACATCCAGACACCATTGTAAAAGTGAAATCCTGTTAGGAAGTCCTGAAGGTAATTTTCAAAACAGAAAACTTGCCGAACTTTCCCCTTCAATCGTACTAGAAGGAGAAAACCCAAGACTAATCGACGAATGGCAGGATGTTCCTCCATTATGGGATGCAGTTCGTTACGAAGTAGATAAAAGAGCAGAACGTGGACAATACATACTTACAGGTTCTTCAACACCAAAATATAAAGGAGTTAGGCATAGCGGTGCAGGTCGTATTGCAAGACTAAGAATGCGTCCGATGACCCTATTTGAAGCAGGTTTTTCAACAGGAGAAATATCACTAAAAGACTTATGTGAAGGAAAAATCATTCCTAAAATGACTGGTGAAATAAATTTAAAAAGTCTTGCAGAATATATAGTCAGAGGTGGCTGGCCTGGTAATCAGGACACCAATATACAAGAGGCAGGTATAATACCGTCAGAATATGTAAAAGCGGTAATAGAAGATGACGTCCACAGAGTAGATGATACTCCCAAAAACAGACAAAAAGTTCTATTGCTACTAAGATCTCTTGCCAGAAATGAATGTACTACAGTATCTGTCAAAACTCTAAAAAATGACATAAAAGAAAAAGATGATGAAGATGTAGACACAAGAACCATTTCTGCATATCTTGATGTTTTAGAAAGATTATTTCTAATTGAAAATCAGGAGCCATTTAATTCTAACATTAGGTCATCCGTAAGAGTAAAACAGTCAGTAAAAAGACACTTTGTTGACCCATCTCTGGCATGTGCAATACTGCAACTCAATACAGAACGAATGATTGGTGATCTTAATACATTTGGATTCCTTTTCGAAAGTCTGGTTGAAAGGGATCTTCGTATTTATGCGGAGACATTTGGAGGAAAACTTTATCATTATCAGAATTACATCAATCAGGAAATTGATGCAGTCATTGAGCTTGAAGATGGAAACTGGTGTGCTTTTGAAATAAAGCTTGGAGCAAATCAGATAGATTCAGCAGCGCAGAACCTAATAAAAATACGAAATCAAATTGAAAAAGAAGGAGATGGTCGACCTCCAAAAGTTTTATGTGTAATCTGTGGACTTTCCAATGCAGCGTATCAGAGAGAAGATGGAGTATTCGTTGTTCCTCTGACCGCACTAAGGAACTGATTATCATATTAGCAGTTAACATTTTTAGATTTGCTACACGCGTGTAGCAAATTTAAAAACATGAAAATTGACCAAATGTTATATTTTTTTAGCATTCAACAATAACAATCACCCATATATTTACATTGGTATTCATTGCTGTTATTTCCAATTATCTAAAATACTAGATTTGCTACACGCGTGTAGCAAATTTAAAATACATGAAAATTATCTAATTTAATACCTTCTTTATAACAATAGATAAATAGTAATTTTTTAAAACTAGATTCTAGTCCGATAGATGGTGCGAAAAAAAAACTTTTAAACATTAGAAATCAGATTACAAGAGAAAAAAGGAAGGCGACATACCAAAATAATGTGTGTAATCTGTGGCCTATCTAATGCGGCTTATAAGAGAGAAGATGGAGTATTCGTTGTTCCACTGACTGCACTAAGGAACTGATTATCATATGTGCAGTTAACATTTTTAGATTTGCTACACGCGTGTAGCAAATCTTTATATGCAACTACAAAGTGGGCTTATTTTTTTGGAAGACTGTTCTGAGTGTAAATACTGATATTAAGAGTTTTAATATTCTCTCCAAGCTTCATAAGAAGATTATTCAGTTCCTCATTCTGAGCAATCTCATTTTTAGCATTCTCAATTTCCCTTACAAACCACATTCTTGCTAGCTCTTCAGGACATCCAGGAGGAATTCCCTTATATGACTCAAATTCAATTTCTACAGGATGATTTAAAACAAAAGAGAATCTGGTTCTAAGGTTATGATGAAAATCCGGAGCACTGGTCATAAGCTCAAAATCAGTTGAAATCTGAAGCTTCCAGTTATACTCATTATTCGGATCAATAATGCGTTTTGAATAGCATAATGCAGAGAATACAGGACCATCATTGTAGCCTGATTTTAAAATTGTCTGGAACCAAGGATCGGTCTGTTCAACCTTGTAATAAAAATCCTTAGGTTCTAATTTACGGCCTAAACGTCTGTTTTCAAACTGACGCTCTGCCTCGATAAGCTTTAGGGTTGACTCACGAACAATCTTAGGATTGCCGTCAATAAGACTATTATTCTCTGAAGCGTTCTGATTGGAATTATCTACAGCTTTTAAGTCACTTACACGGACTGCTTCAATACGAGAGTCTTCTTCTGCCTCGTCTTCATCTGCAACAGGAGTAAATGAAGCATCTGCTGGTATAGTGGATACTGTGTTATCAGAGTATTCTGAAAGCGCTAAAGAATCTGATAAAGCTTCAGTATTATCTGAAATATTTGTTGAGTAAGCTCCTGTCTGAACAGGCATTCCATTTTCAGATGCGGCATTAACATTCTGACCATAGATTCCATTTAATGATGAATCCAGAGCCTGCTGCAGTGCAGGAGGTAAGGCATCAGGTAAATTAGAGTTTTCTAATGACTGATTATTAGCTGCAGACTCTGAAGTGCCATTCTCAACCTCAGATAATACCAAGGCTAAAGATTCTAATTTTTCAGGAATGATCTCAGTAACTTCTTTGTTGTTTCCTTCAAAGAAACCAGCGACATAGGTAACAGCAGTTCCTTTCTTAATATCTGAAGCTATCGTCTCATCTGATTTTGCAGAAGGTAAAACTGTTTTTTCTTTTTCATCATTACCATCAGAAGACTGAAGATCCTTATCTGTATCCTCATCTATATTCTGAATGTAATGATCATCTTCATTCTCCAAAAGCTCATGCTTCTCCTGTACTGGAGTTTCAGGATTGATTACAGCTTCAATGTTAATAGAAGAATCTCTTAAAGACTGATTTAGTCTCTGTGCATCCTCTTTTAACTGAGTCTCAAGTTCCTTATCCTGTTCAAGCTGGGCTAAAGCCTCTTTCTGGGCCTGAGCAAATGCCTCATCAATACTTAGTTCCTCTGTTTGAGGAGTAAGCTCAAAAGGAACCTCTTCAGGAGGAGTTGCTGTATTATTTGAAGATTCTGCTGATACAATATTTCCGGACTCGTCAAAGGCAGGAAGCTTGGAAAGAGCTGACTTAAGCTCAGAGGATGAACTCTTTGTAGAGGTCAGATCAGCAACAATTGAGGAAATGCCTTCGATACTTCTTGTAACATTGCTTACTGAAGCCTGGTTATCTCCATCTGATGTAAGCTTGTTTACAGAATCTTTTAATTCATTCAGATACTTTTCAACATCTAAAACTATATCCAGCTTACTGTCGATAACACTCTGAGCATTTTTAAACTTCTGGTTAAATAAATCAGAGGTGCTTAGATTTTCCTTTTCAGGGACAATCTCTGAAGTTGGAACAGTAGGATTAAATATCTCATCAAGTTTCTTTGAGTAATGAGAATTATCTGTCTTTAAGGTTGTTACAGTACGTTTCTGCTGCTCTTCAAGAGCGCTGATAAGTAAAGACAGCTCACTTGAATTGTTATGAGATACATTCTTAATCTCAGAACCATCCATTGGAGAGTTAAAGACTGGACCGTTGTGCTTTGGAAGATCAAACGGATCAGAAAGAGGCTCACTAGAGGATGGAGCTTCAATTCCTGCAGAAGAATCGGCAACAGCTGATTCTGAAGATAAAGCTGGCGCCTCAGGGAATAAATCAGCCTGAGATTCAGAGGATACATCTTCTATTGAAGATACTGGTGTTGAAGATACTTCATCCTTTACAGCATCATCAGAAGGAATTGCTGCTGCTAAAGAAGTTTCAGGTACTTCTGATGACGAAGATGGCTTTTGAACATTTGATAAGTCATCAGCAGCTAAAGATTTAGAAACATTATCTGAAGACAGTAACTCTGCTGCTTCTTTAGATAATGCAAGATAATCTGCAGAAAGAAGTGATTCTGAGGTTAAAGACTGCAGTTCCTGATTTAAATACTCAAGAATCTCAGGACAGTCTTCACCTAGCCAATCTTTTTTTTTTCGGGAGTAAAAGCAAGCATGCGCAGAACAGTCATCTCAAATGCTGATGCACCGTCAGCTGCGACCTTGTACTCTTCTAGTCCCTGAAGACAGATCTGATAGTAAAGCTGAATGCCCTGTGCAGATAAATCCTTTGAATAGGTCTCAAGAATAGATAAAGGAGTAGTAAAGACATTTAAAGCATCCTTACCGCCTATCATCTGATATAAAGCCAGATCATGGAAAGTCTGTACGAGCTCGTCTAAAAGACTCTTGTAGTTTGGACAGATTGCTCTGATGGATGATAAAACGTCGGAGAGCTTTACCTGAGAGTTTATCTTTAAAAGCTCAAGCACCTGAGAGATAAATCCATCTCCTGCTGTACCCAGCATAGATAAGACAGTATCTCTTTTAATAGCACCATTACCTAAAGCCACAGCCTGATCACACAGGGACAAGGCATCACGCATACTGCCTTTTGCGGCTCTTGCAATAATCAGAGCTGCCTCAGGCTCACATGGGATTGATTCCTTATTGGCAATATACTCAATACGGGATGCAATCTGATCAATTGTCAGTGATTTAAGCTGAAACTGAAGACAGCGGGATAAAACCGTTGTAGGGATTTTCTGAGGATCAGTTGTTGCAAGGATAAACTTTACGTATGAAGGAGGCTCCTCAAGAGTCTTAAGCAGTGCATTAAAACTGCTTGTTGACAGCATGTGAACCTCATCGATGATGTATACCTTGAAACGGCCCTGCAGTGGAGGATACTGGGTATTCTCCAAAAGTGCCCTGGTATCATCTACCTTAGTCTGAGATGCAGCATCGATCTCTATGACATCTGGAAAATTACCCTCACTGATTGCACTGCATATTGAGCATAACTCGGAGTGCTCGTGAGGGTTGGAGGAAATGCCTTCTTCACATTCAAGGCATTTGGCGATAATTCTGGCAATAGTGGTTTTACCAATACCTCGGGTTCCAGTAAGCAGGTAAGCATGATGAATTCTCTGTGAATCTATGGAATTCTTAAGAGCATTTACAACATGCTCCTGACCTACAACATCATCAAATGTCTGTGGTCTGTATTTTCTTGCTAATGCCTGATACTGTCCTGATGTTTCTACTGCCATTTTTTCTTCTTAATGACCAGGGAAGCTGATTAAGCTGAATGAGTCAATACCGAAGGTATCCTTAATATGCTTAGCTCCGCCAAGGTCAAACAACTCAATAATAAAAGCGAATGACACAATGTTTGCGCCTGATTTTTCTACCAATTTTATCATAGCACCAGCAGTACCACCAGTTGCAAGTAAATCATCCAATAGTAGAACATTATCACCTTTCTTTAATGAGCCCTTGCAGATTTCAAGAGTATTCTTGCCATACTCTAGGTCATAATCCTGACTTATAGTCTCACGAGGCAGCTTGCCCTTCTTGCGGACAAGAACCAGACCACAGCCAATTTTATAAGCTAGAGCACAACCAAAGATAAATCCTCTGGCGTCCGCAGCAGCAATATAGTCAATTTTCTCGTCCTTGTATACTTCATATAAAAGATCGATTGTATCTTTTAATGCACGAGGATCCTCTAAAAGTGTAGTGATGTCACGAAATAGAATTCCTTCCTGAGGAAAATCCTTTACAGCAGCTACAGAATCCTTAAGATACTGAATGCGGTTTTGAAAATTGTCTATCTTAGATGTATCAATCATTGTTAGTCCTATTGTATGAGCTATAATGAAATTTGCCCAGCGGGATATTCTATCAAACTTTCATCCTAATTTTAAGTTTTTTGTCCAATGAACACAAAATATAAAGCGATTCTTTTTGACTTAGACGGCACTCTTTTAGATACAGCTCCAGATCTCATACAGGCCTGCAACTATACATTAAACAGGTTTGGCTACCCTTCTCTTGATGAAAAAATAATTAGAACAAAAGTAACCGCCGGAATGAGAGAAATGCTGAAGCTTGGTGTTCCAGAGGATAAATGGGATACCGCCAGGATTGATACAGATATGAGGAAGTGTTTTGCAGACTTCTACACCGAACATATCTGTGATAAGACAAAAGAGTTCTCCGGTATGGACAGTCTAATGGAAGAGCTACACAAAAACAGAATCATGACAGCTGTCATAACCAACAAGTACTATGACATGGCTAAAAAAGTGTTATCCAAGTTTAATTTTTCCAAAAATCTTGAGCTTATTCTCGGCTGTGACTCTCTGACACATTCAAAACCTCATCCAGAGCCTATTTTAAAGGCATTGGAGCTTTTAAACATTTCAGCCAAGGATGCCTTATATGTTGGAGATCATCTTAACGATATAAAAGCCTCTATTGCCGCAAAAACTGATTCTGTTGCCGTTTTATGGGGGTATGGACAGAATGAGTGTCCTGATATAGATACCTGGGGCGCAACATACAAAGCTGACAGTATTGAAGATTTAAAAAATATAATTTTTTGCTAAGATAGCCTTTATAAGAAAAAATATTACAAACATTCTGGTGTGCTAATGAAAAAATTACCACTTGCATTTGCCCTTTCAATAGCTTTAATTTCACAGGCTCATTCAGCCACTGTATTCAGTAAGGACGGAACTAGTCTTGATCTGTTTGGCCGAATAAACGCAATGTACCTCTCTGACAGTGCGGCACGTCATGTAAAGGGAATTAAAAACAAGGGCTCAGATGATAATACCCTGCAGACTACTGTTTATTCAGGAATAGCAGGACGCTCTCAGATATCTGACAATGTCTATGCAATCGGATACTCTGAATGGATTATGCCATCTGGCGCCAGCGGTACGGAAGATTTTATAACCAGAGCTCAGTATGTAGGCTTTGATGCACAGCAGTACGGAACCCTGACCTTTGGTCGAGGTGATAATGCATTCTATACTGTTGCAGGTGTAACTGATGTTTATCAGGAGTTAGACAGCAGAGTTAATGATCACTATGTTTTCGGTAATTATCAGCCTGGCCTTGTCATGTACTCTCTATCTGCCTTAGGCTGGGATCTTAGAATGTCATACCAGACTGCCGCAGATGATGTTAACAATTCAAATGTAAATATTCATAACGGTGCCGCATTCGCTGTTGCTACAAGACTTGCCAACGGTATCGGCATTGCCTACGGCATGAGCTATTATTATCTGCAGCCTGATAAAAATCAGATGATGGCAAAGGAATTCAGCCCACAGATACAGAAAATGTATCATCTTGGCAATACTGAAGCTGATTTAAATACAGCATACTCTCTGCGTCCTACCTATAAGATTGATAAGGGACTATCTATTACCTATGGAAACTTCGGTGAAGGACTTTATGCTGCCTTTAATGCAACCATTACCAAATACAATAAGTACACCAATCATTTATACAGCTATGAAGCAGTTTTAAACTATGCATTTGAAAATGGATTCTCATCAACCCTAGGCTATGGAATGAAAAGATTTGACGGAGCAAATATTATCTCTGATCTGACCTTTGGTCTTTACTATAGCTTCAATCCAAATTTCAAGGTATTTGCCGAGGCTTCATTTGATATTTCATCAAAACCGGACAGATTCTATTCAGACACACAGATTCGACGTATGGCACTTGATAAAAATAAAGGTCTTATCGGAGCTGAATACTCTTTTTAATATGATATGATAAACAAAAAACTTTAACTGGGAAAAACATATGTTAATCAAAAAGATCAAAGTTTCACTAATTGCACTTGCTGCTGTTTTTGGTACTCAGGCTTTCGCTGATACAGGATTTAAAGTTCCTGTTCACTTCAACGTTGAACTTGTCGACGGTATCAGTGATTACAGCGGATACAGCAGATTTAGCAGAATGATTGAACTTGGTTCAGGCAAACATCAGGTTGTAGTAAGCTTTAAGGATACCTTCAAGGAAGGCAATGATACTAAACTGGTTCAGTCTGTAAATCCGGTTGTTATCAATATTGAGAATCTGAAAAAAGATCAGGTTCTAACCTTCCAGTACAAGCTTCCATCAGGAATCTCTCAGGCAGAGCGTTTTGCCGAACAGATGAAGATTACCCTTACCGATGCTGACGGCAAGCCAGTTCCTCAGTCAGATGCAAGCTACTTCGTTCTGACCTCAGAGCGTGGTTTCACACTGATGAGAGACTATAAGGCAGAGCTTACCTCATTAGGAAGACTTTATGCTCCTACTGATGTACCTGATGCTCAGCGCGGTATTACCATGACAAGATACGGCACCCCAACCATCAAGGCCAGTGCAGATGGCTCTGTTTCAGGAGCACCTTCTCAGGGCTTAACCTTAGAGCCAATGAGCAGCAGCACTTCAGCCATGAGCACTTCAGCTGTAGGCGGTGGAGTTGTAAACTCAGCTACATATAACGAGCTTGTTAACATGTATAACAGTGCAGACGATGCTACCAAGCTTAAGTTCGTTAAATATGTAATGTCCCACTAATCAGTCCTAAGGCAGTGCAGATGCACTGCCATACTTTTCCTCATAATATGAATAAACTTCCTTTAAGCGTCATCATTCTTACCCATAATGAAGAAGACAATATCAGAGACTGCATAGAAAGTGCTCTGTTTGCAGATGAAATTCTGGTTCTAAACAACGACTCTCACGATAAAACGGTTGAAATTGCACAGTCCTTAGGTGCAAGGGTTATTGAAAGAGACCTTAATAATGACTTCTCTGCCCAGAGAAATTTTGGAATAGAAAACGCAAAGCATGACTGGATTTTTATGCTTGATGCGGATGAGCGCATCACTGAGGAGCTTGCTCACGACATAAAAATCTGTGTGGAGGTCAATAAGGATATCTGCTATCAGGTAAGCCGCGAGAATCATTTCATGCAGGGTAAGGTCCTGCACGGTGTATTAAGACCAGATAATGTAGAGAGACTCTTTAAAAAGGAAGGCTCCTTCTATGAGGGAATTATTCACGAAAGACTGCACTCACCTTATCCTAAGCAGAAACTTAAGGGTAGACTGATTCACTATCCATACAAGACCTGGGAAATCCATCTTGATAAAACCAACAGATACTCCACACTTCTTGCACAAAAGTATCATGACAAAGGTAAAACCTGTGGTTTTGCAAGTATAATGTTTAAGCCCCTATGGGCTTTTATTAAGATGTATATAATACATGGAGGCTTTTTGGACGGTAAACTTGGTTTTGAGTTCTGTGTTGCCCATTATTTTTATACCATGGAAAAATATTTAAAGCTTTACAGTCTGAATAAATATAAAGGACGTATCTGATGCTTATTTCGGTAATTGTGACAACCTATAACAGGCCTGATGCTCTGTCTCTTATTCTAAAGTCATTCAACTATCAGACTGACCGAAACTTTGAAGTGATAATCGCTGATGACGGTTCAGGAAAAGAGACACGTAAAATCATCAATCGCATGATTATAGATTCCAATTACCCTATCTCCTATGTATGGCAGGAGGATGCGGGCTTTAGAGCCGCAAAAATCAGAAACCAGGCAGCAGTGAAAGCAAAGGGCGAGTATCTGGTTTTCATGGATGGAGACTGTATTCCAAGACCAACATTCATAGAAAAACACAGAAAACTTGCTCAGAACAGCTACCTTGTTGCAGGAGACAGAATCCTGTTATCAGAGGAATATACAGACGAAGTTCTGAAGAAGGAAACTCTTGTCTGGAATAATTCATTACTGCAGTGGGTAAAGCTGTACCTTAACAGAAAAGCAAACAGAATTTACCCTCTGTTATCTCTTCCATGCATGACAATGCTTAGAGATTTAAATAAAAACTGGAAGAAGGTACGCAGCTGCAACCTTGGTATTTTTAAACAGGATTTAATTAAGGTTAACGGTTTTGACAATTCCTTCTCCGGCTGGGGATATGAGGATTCAGATCTTGCCATAAGACTTATTCATGCAGGAGTAAAAGTTAAATCAGGTCGATTTGCTACAGGAGTTCTGCACCTGTTTCATCCTGAGAATGACCGCTCTTTGGAGCAGGAGAACCTTGATAAACTAAATGAAGTTCTAAATAGCAATCGTATAAAGGCAATAAATGGAATAGAACAACTAAATATATAAAAAAGAGTTCTTCGGCTAAATTATAAAAATCTTTAATCAATCCTTTTAACTTTGTGAACTTTCTTTCGTTTTAGAAAATTCACATAAATTAAATACATAAAAACCTTTTGAATATCATTTTTTTAGCTGTCATTTGACTATAATCATAGTAGATTGTGGTATCAGAGTACCTAACTTACTGTTTATACAGAGGTTAAGTGAATGGTATTGTGTTACGTTAAGTTTTATTTTTTTAATTCTTAGTGTGAGATCATATGAACAATAAAAAAGCTCTTGGCGTTAAAGCCAAATTAGGTATGGCGTTTGCTGCAGTTATCCTTCTAACTCTGATCATCGCTATAGTTTCAATCACAAACGCAAATTCATCAAGAAATGTTGCCGGATTTGTAAAGGGAGTTATTGAGAACCATTACGCTCGAATCGTTAATGTTTCCCGTGCCGCAACTGCATTCCGTGATGATCTGGTTATGTACAACAACTCAGTATCGCTGTACACACCAGAATCAGCTGCTAAAACAGATGAGAAGGTTGCAGCCCTAAAGGATGCAATTGCAAATCTGACCGTGTTCAGACCATCAGATACAAAGGATGTTGAAGATATCAAATCCTCACTGAATAATGCCATTGACCTATGGAAGAACAAGATGGAGACCATGGTAGACAAAGGCTATTCTGTTGACGTAAGAAACTGCTACTCAACTGAAGTATTCCCTACTATCAACGGCGCAATTGAACTTGTTAACAAGCTGGTTGGTGTATATCTGGGTCGTGTAAACAATCACATTACCGAAATGACAGATCCTACCCCAATCTGGATTGTTTCAATTGTTACTCTGATTGCAGTTTCCCTATCACTGTTTATTGCAATTAAACTTCCACGTTCATTTGTTTCAATCCTGGATTACGCTGTAAATCAGGCATCTGTAATTTCTCGCGGTGATCTGTCACAGACCATCAATAACAAAGGTCACAACGATGAATTCGGTATGCTTTTAAACTCACTTGAGAAGATGAGAAAAGACTGGCAGAGCAACGTTATCATGATTAAAGACTCTGCAAGCAAGATTGAGAATGCTTTTGAGACCATTACTGATATGACCAACAGCATGAATCAGAAGTCTCAGGAATCTCAGTCACGTTCTCTGACTGTTGCCGCTGCTGCAGATGAGATGGTATCAACAACCGGTGATATTGCAAAGAACTGTGAATCAGCTGCTGCAAATTCCAACCAGTCTAATGATACAACTCGTGAAGGTGTTAACAAGGTTCAGCTTACCATTGAAGGTATTCAGAATCAGGTTCTTAAGTCCAAGCAGGATGCTGACAATGTTCAGGCTCTGGTTGATCAGGCTCAGAAGGTTGGCACCATCGTTCAGACCATTGATGATATCGCATCTCAGACCAATCTGCTGGCTCTGAATGCTGCAATTGAGGCAGCCCGTGCAGGTGAAGCCGGTAAGGGATTCGCTGTTGTAGCTGACGAAGTTCGTGCCCTGGCATCAAGAACCTCTTCATCTACTCAGGAAATCACCAAGATGGTTTCTCAGATTCAGGTTAATGCCAATACTGCCAATGAGTCTATGCAGTCATCTGTTAAGAACATGGATGAGCTTGCTGTTGAAACCTCAACTATTGAGGAGCTTCTGAACAACATCACCATGCAGGTAAGTCAGGTTAACGCTCAGATTACCCAGATTGCAACCGCAGCAGAAGAGCAGACCACTGCTACCGCTGAAATCTCTGGTAACATGCAGGATATTACTCATGCATCTCAGCAGCTGTCTGATGACTGTGCTATTGCTAAGGGTGAAGTTGACAAGTCAATCGTTCTGCTTCGTGAACTGGTTGATATTCTGGCCAGAATTAAGGTTTAATACTTAAAAGGTATTAACTGATAAGAGGACTTCGATATGTAAGTCCTCTTTTTGTTTTTACTGAATACTAATGGTCTCTCCTGAAAGAGAACGTAACAAGAAGAGCTAAACAACAAATATCAGATTATGTAATGACTCTTCTCAACAACCTCTTTAGATTCTTCATTAAATCTGTTATCCCCTGATTTAAAGATAATATGATTTCACATATGCACACGGTTATTCTCGTGTTTTTATCAAGTCGTAAATAGTTAATGAATTTTTTCTGTTACAACTCTTATATTTTTTACATGCAGAAACAAAAATCTCAAATGAAGGAAATTTGGTTCATCCGTGAATCTGTGGAAAGCCCTGATTTGAATATAATAAAATTCATCAGGGCTTTCTTCTATCCAATCGTCGGGATTGGAGTAAACTTTCCTCTGAATGCACTTCTTATTCTTAAAAAGAAATAATCTAAATCTCTGTACCCATAGGCTACACGCTTTAGAACCTTTATCTTGTTATTTATACCTTCCAGAACACTTGTCCTGATATGGTAGATGCCGGCATTGGTAATGCCGTCTCTGTAGTGGTCATTCTGACTCTTAGCAAATTTCATTATTTCCTCAACACCAGAGGACATTGCCAGCCTTACCCATTCA
>NZ_FUXX01000038.1 GCF_900167015.1 Succinivibrio dextrinosolvens DSM 3072 | reverse complement strand
ATTCAGACTGCGATCTAAAGCGAAGGTAATAATTGAATTTGGGCTTGTGGCTCTGGCTCATAATATAAGAAAATGGGCCAATATAAGAAATGAAATGAATGCGGTAATAAGTTAAAAAAGAACAAGAAATACCTTAAGCTTCCTACCTTATCTCTCTAAAAGTTCTAAAAATCTCCAATCAAAATAAATATCTCAACAAAATCGTATTTGAAAATTTCAATTCCCTAGAAATAACAAAATTCTATGTTTGAAAAATGAAAGAGGCTGACATACTTTTTAGCCAGCCTCAAAGAAAATAATAATTCGTTGAAAGAAAATAACTTGTTACTCTTTGTTTTTTTCTTTTTCTTTTTTGATGGTCTTGCGGTTTAACACGAACAGATCGGCATCAATGTCATCAACGATCTCTTCGCATGTATTACCGATAAGAGCTGCAGCTAGACCTGAACGTCCTGCTGAGCCGATTAGAACTGCCTTTGCATTGATTCTTTCACAGATTTCAGGAATAACATCATCAGGCATACCTTCCTCAATATGACAGTACTGTCTGTCTATATGATGCTTGTCTGCAAATTCATACATTCTGTTTCTGTGTTCTTCCAATACTCCCTGTTCATAAAGATCAGGGGAATAGTGTGGAACTTCAAGCATAACGGTAGGCATATAAACAGGTGCAGAGTTAATAAGATGTATTCTGCCGCCTGTAATCTTGGAAAGAACCTGAGCTTCACGAAGCATAGCCACATTGCTCTGAAGATGTTCATTTAAAGTGAAATCAACGCATACTGCAATGTTGCCTCCAGGCTGCTGCCAGTCGTTGTTTTTTGCAATGATAACTGGAACTTCGGCATGTCGAAGAATAAACCAGTCAATAGGAGTGAAAATAATGGAATCCAGTAGACCGTGACTGTTGGCTGCCTTGATAATCAGATCGTAGTCACCTACTCTCATCTCATCTATAACAGCTTCACCGACATCTCTGTTTTCGACAACCTTAGGAACAATTGTTGCTTCGGAATTTGACTGTTCGCGGTATTCTTCAATAATCTGATTCAAATGATCGATATGAGTCTGTTCTATATCTGCGTGAATAGGCTTTTCCTTAACCTTGTTCAGTATGAGCAGATCGTAGGCGAAGTCATATACAACTCTAAGATAGGTGATAGTTGTCTTTGGATTGAATTTTGCTATATCTATAGCTCTTTTCAGTGCTATTTGAACATCTTTTTTGGGTTCAGCAACAACTAAGATGTTTGTATATTTTCTCATAGACAACCCCTTATTTTTATAGTGTTTACATACTTTTAACTATAAACTAAAAGACAAACAAAAACATTTGCTCATATTGATAATTGTGCGAAGACAAACAAAATTTTTATTAAAATTTCAAATGGTTACGATATTTGAAAAGAAACAGAATGATTAGACAGCTGAAGCTCAGATCAATTTGGTAAATAAGAATGCATTTTTTTCTCAACTGATAGTATTTAAGATAATTTTGTTGTAAGATTTTACGAGTTTTATTTTCTTCGGTGTATTATGAGATTTCTGTGTCTTGCTCTCTTAGCTTTATTTTTGCTTGGCTTTAATGCTAGAGCTTTTAGCTGTGAGCATACATCTGATACTACAGAAACAACAGTAGTACAAAAATCACATAATTTCCATATTCGTAAGACTGTAGGCGTTTCTCCTCTAGAAAAGAGTATAGGTTCATGCTGTTCAAGTTTTGGCATGACCTGCTGTCTGACAGTTACAAACGCCATTAATATCGTACATCCTTCCTATCGTGTATCTGAAGAGATATTTCTCCAGTCAGATAACTATAAATCCTTCGTGTCCTACACTCTGCAAAGGCCTCCTTGTAATCAGGTCGTTTAACCATCTTTTAATTTAATTTTTTAACGACAAATTTTTAAGGATTCCTATATCTATGTATATGACACATTACATGGAGCTGTTGACTACAACCTCCAATCTTCTAATCTTTATGGCTTTACCTGTTGTTTTAGCCGAAACAGCTGCAATTACAGAGCTGGTTATTCTGTTTTCAAAGAAAAGCTCAAAAACCCTAAGCTTTGTAAATAAGCTCTCCTGCATTCTTGGGGCAGCAGTATTTCTTCTGATCGACCTGTATATTTTCAGAGAGGTAATCATTCCTCTGTCAGAGAATTCTGGCTGGTATGGTCTAATTGACAAAATTGCAGTTGGCTTTTATGTCCTGGGTGGAATTATCATGATTGCCTTAGGCGTTGTTTCCTTAAATTTCTTTGGCGAATTTTTAGGTCGTAGACTGCAGGGCGGTATTCGCGTAGGTCTTCTTGCTGCTTTTCTGGTGATTTCTCATGTCGCTATGATTGCGGGTATGGCGGATCCTAGACTGGATTCCGACTATAGAATACTTACAGAGGAAAATGCTGTTTCTACCTCAGTCATGAGTGAGCATAATCCTTCAACATTCAGTCATGTTCACTCTCACTAATAACTGAGTAGTGAACCTTTTTTGAAATATGGACTGTCTGCTCAGTCCATATTTTTATCTTTCTTGTAATTGCCTACTCGTAGAGACTGTAATCGAATCTGCATTTGCAGTTGGGGCAGATGGTAAGTTTTCTTGAGGAAAATATTTCATCGTCATTTGCCGCAAGGATAGTTTTTCTGGTTCCTTTCTTTGCATAGAGGTTCAGATAAGGTGTATGACAGTCTTCGCATGCAACTACTTCTGCCTGTTTGCTGGTATATATTTCCAGTGCATTATAGAAGTCATCAAAAAACACAAAATCGAATGAATTAATCGTCTTGTCAGGATAGAGTCTGCTGAAGTTTCTGCTCATGTCATAGCATGTTTTGTACACACCTATTGCAAGAGGTATAGACAATCTGTCACCGATATCTTCCTGATCAAAGTGATTTGCTGTTGGCAGTTTGTTCAGAAGAATTCTGCAGCAGATGGTATAAAGAGAAATCATCAGCATGATCTGATTGCTTGCCTGTTTATTGTTGCAGATTCTTAGAAGATGATTGACTCCAAAATTTTCATTATTACAAAGCTTGTATTTTCTGATTGGTCTTGTGTAGTCAGTGGTTGTGGCATCACACAGATCCTTGATGATTTTAGAACCAACACCGGTAACCTTGTGGATTAAATGTTTGGTGCTTCCAAGTTTTACCATCATATAGGCAAGTGTCTTTCTCTTTGAAACATCGTCAGCTGGACCAATGATGCTTGGAAAGATGTTAATCTGCATCAGGTTCTCAATCACGCATAACAGATTGGTTGTTTTTCTGTTGATAAGATTCTCGGTTAGAGTTCCAACGGATTGAGATGCTTTTAACAGATCACTGACAATTTCCTCAGAGTCAGATGAGGATAGCCTGGAAATACAGTTTAGTTTTGTCTCCTGAATCTTTTCGAATTTAACTTTTGAAAAGAGATTTACGTCAGAGAGAGTGGACATATTGCTGAAGATGTCAGGATCAACATTTGCCGCAAACTGCATGTAGGAGGCTAGGGCATTTGGCAGATATCCGAACAGAAGATTGAATGCAGCTGTCATTCTGTCTTCATCTTTAGGGGTAAATTTTAAAAAATTGTCTTTTTCTGTCTTACAAGGTGAATCGTAAATATTTTTAAAATGAGCTCTGTAGTAAACAGATGCATCTACTCTGAAGGTTTTCATAAATATTCCCAATTATTTATCTACTTGAAAACTCTCCTTATTTACAGGTTATATTATTTTTATAAACATACATATTTTGTGCTTTTGTAAGTTTGTTATGAGCCTATTATAGACATCTGAAGTTAAAAGTCCTTGCACAAAATAAATAATTTATTGCACAAAATTATTATAGGTATAAAAAAATTTGCAAAATCAACTAATAAAAAAATAAAAAAAATTAAATTTTGCCAATTTTTACAGGAAAGATATATAGACCGTGGAGGAATTCAGCAGGGAATTCCTCCATAAAAGAATTACATTCTGATCATTCTTGGCTTGATGCCAAGAGCAAGACATACTGCCACGTAGGTTATTCCACCTAAAATCACGTAGCCTGTAAGATAGAAAATAGACTCCAGTGTGGACATGCTGATCCATCTGTTAAAGTCCAGAACTGTGAAGTGAATTACCAGTGCCATGGCAATTCCTGCAAATAATGCTTTTAGAATAAAGAGAATTGTGCCGGATGACACGGTGTATATCTTTCTCTTATACAGGAAGAACAGCAGCAGTGATAGATTTACATAGGCTGCAAGAGCTGTGGATAAAGCCAGACCTACGTATCCTAGAGGCCATACCAGACAAAGGTTGAAGATTATATTTGAGATAATTGCTATCAGAGAACATTTTACAGGTGTCTTGGTATCCTGAATTGCCGCAAAGCCCTGAACAATTACTCTTACAAGCATGATTGCACATAATCCAGATACGGATGCTAAAAGTGATGCTGATGAAAGGTGTACGTGCTCTGGTGTAAAAGCTCCTCTCATGAAAATTACTCTTAGGATAGGCTCTGATAGGGAAATAATGCCGCACATTGATGGAATACCCAGCAGCAGAACCAGTCTGACTCCCCAGTCCAGTGTTTTTATATACTTTTCATGATCTGCCTTGATATCAATCCTGGAGAGGGCAGGAAGAATAACTGTTGAAATTGCAACAGCGAAGATTCCGATAGGAAATTCAAGTAATCTGTCTGAATAGTAAAGATATGAGATTGCTCCTGTTGCAAGGAAAGATGCCAGGGCGGTATTCACTATCAGGTTAATCTGACTTGCGGATACTCCGACAATGGCTGGAATCATAAGGTGTCTTATGGTTTTTACACCTTCATGTGACCATCCCCATTTTGGCAGAATGAAAATCTTTAGTTTCAGTAAAAAAGGAATCTGCAGACAAAGCTGAAGAACACCGCCTACAACCATACCGTATGCAAGCACCACAATAGGATCATCAAAATGAGGTGCCACAAAGAATGCAAATGAGATAAGCGAAATATTCAGTACGCAGGGCGTAATTGCAGGGATCAGGAATTTTCCGAAAACATTAAGTACAGCACTGCTTAAGGCGGTAAGAGTAATAAAGAACAGGTATGGGAAGGTAATTTTTAACAGATAACTTGCCTGAGTGAACTTAATAGCCTCATCTGTATGATTGATAAATGCCTGATACCAGCCCCAACCGAAGACTGCAGTTAAAATAGGGGAGGCAATCATACCTATAAGTGTAATTAAAAGAACAATTGCTCCAAGAGTTCCTGTAGTCATATCCAGAAGTTCTTTCAGTGCAGCCTTGTCTCCCGTCTCTTTTGTCTTACTCATTACAGGAACGAATGCCTGCGAGAATGCTCCCTCAGCAAACAGTCTTCTGAAGAAATTAGGAATTCTGTTGGCGAAAAAGTAAACGTCAGCACTTAAAGAAGCACCAAGCAACGATGCAATTGCAATATCACGCAGCATTCCGAGAATACGGGAAAGGAAGGTTGCGCTGGCAGTAACAGCTCCTGATCTGAGCAGGACAGATTTTTTTTTGTTTTCCACTTTATATCCTTATCATTTAGTCTCCAAATTTTAGCAGATTTAAGCTCTGTCAGACCTGAAAACTTCCTCTAGTCATAAAAGAAAGGAAAATTTGCAGAATAATGTTCAATAAACTAATCAACAATATTCTGAAAAGATCAAATAAAAGCAATTTTCAAAACTGAAATTAAATAGTAGTAAATCCTGCATTTGTGGAAAGTGTCGAAAACTGTGGGAAACTCTGTGGATTAGACGGGAAACTGTGGGTAAATTGCATTTAATCAACAAAATTAGCTTGTGGGAAAAAATTAAAAAAAAGCTATTGCATTCTAAAAAGAGTTTGAATATCAATATGTTAATATAAAATACGACGTTTCCCACAACACAGATCTTAATTTAAATTATCCAAACCTCAAAAATGACGTAAAAATGAGATTTGTATTTAATAATAAACACTGTCAATATTGCTGGTTTATAAAATAAAAACCTTATAAAACAATAAGAAAGTTAATAATTTGAGCTTATCTAGTAACTATTAGCATTTTGTTTTCAGAAATGTAATAAATAATCAGCGGAATCTGTTTCCCAAAAACTGTGGGAAACTGTGTGGAAAAAAAATTTTTTTAGTTTTATTCAAATCTATTGACATTTTTTTGTCAATAAAAAATAGGAGCCTTTCTTAATAATAAAACCTTTATATACAATATGTTAACTTATTATCCCACACCCTTTTTAACTCTATTTTTTACTTGTGGGAAAGTGGAAAAAGTTTTCCACAGTTGTGGGAAACTTTTCGGCTTTTTATTAAAAAGCACTATTTTCAACAGAAGAACCTGAGTTGACGAGTGTTTTAATCTTGTAGTTTTAAAAACACTTAACAATATAATAATTATCTATACATTGTTTATTTCATTATTCATTTAAATTTATCTTAGTAACATTTTTTGATGAAATGAAAATTTTTGATTAAAAATATCTATAAAACAATAAGATAAGAAAAATTTGATTTTTGAATAAAAGTGACTTTTATTTTTTTTATTTTTTTAATTAGTTCTATTTTTTTATCTTGGAAAATATGAATATTTTTATTGAATTAATTTTCCCTATGTGGGTTGTGGGAAAGTCTGTGGGTTACGGTGGAAACGGTGGGAAACTAAGATAAAATAGCTATTCAAGTTGTGGGAAACTTTATTTTGTATTCAGTGGTTTTCTTTTGATATTTGGCTTTGGAATGCGCTTTTTCTAATTTTGAGATCTCGGTAGGCTTATGTTATTTTGTACAAAAGTTTTGATGCCCTAAATTTGTTTTTTAGCTGTTCATAAAGTGGATTTTTTCTTATTTCCTCTGTTCTATTTTTGTTCAATCTGATTAAAAGTGCATCCACACCTTAAATAGGTTAAAATCTGCTTAATAAGTATGACCAGGTAAGATATGTATTTATGGAAGATTCTTTAAATTTAAGTGAAATACTTTTTAAACCAAAATTCGTATACCCTGAGACTTCTGTAATCTCAAACAGCGGAGCTGAACTTCCAACTCTATCCAGAGAGGATATTTCCTTTGGATTTGTTTATGATTTCTACAGACCTGTCTTAAAATTCGAGTGGGTATTCTCAGGTGGCAGTGCTCTTGATATTGATGAGGCTCTGGCAAAAATCTGTGTTTCAAAAGCTCCAAGAAGCAGAGAAGGCTTATATGATACCGTAAAGGAATACGGTAGTGGTCACTGGAACTTTGAATTCAATACTATTGCACAGAATCGTGTTAACCGTGCCCACGAATGTGAAAGCAAAAATGATATTAAAGGTGCAAGTCACAACTATCGTCTTGCCTCCCGTTATTTCGCAATTGCAGCTTATCCTTTCTTAAAATCGGATATCCTTGCTCAGAATTCAGATGTTCTTTGCAGAACAACATATAAGAAGATGTATGATATTGATCCTACAAACGGTATTCTGCAGGAGCATTCTTTCAATGTAGACGGTAAAAAGGTCACCGGTTATCTGCATATTCCTGATTTAAAGCAGGTATATCCATGTGTGATTATCGTCTGTCCATATGAGTCTAATTTCTCGTATGCTTACAGATTTATCAATGATTATCTTGCAAAGGCAAACATCTGTGCCTTTGTAATTGAAATGCCAGGAGCTGGCGCCTGTGAAAAACTGAATCTTAATGATCATTTTTCTATGGCTATAGAAGAAGCTATCGACTATCTTTCAACTCTAAAGTATGTTGATGCTACGAATATCGGTCTATTTGGTTCAGGCATATCTGCAACTGCATGCATCCGTGCAGCAATTCTCAAGAGTTCATCTGTTAAAGCTCTTGCTGTTCTGGCTCCTTACGTTCATTCTTTCTTTACGGATAAGGAAATCCTCAACTCAATGCCTCTCTGTCTGCGTTCATCCTTATGTAACAGACTGGATTTAGATGCAAGCAGTTGGGATACACTTACTCCGCAGCTTAAGGTATTCTCTCTAAAAGAGCAGGGTATTCTTTCAGGTAGAGGCGGCTGCAAGGTTCCTACATATGTAAGTATTATCAAGAACTCTGTTGTAAGCCGCGATGACGTAACTTTACTTGAGAACAATTTCAGCGATATTACTGTCCTCTCAAATGAGAAGATGGGGCGCGCTGAGTTTATACGTCAGTCAATTGGTGAAGTAACAAAATTTTTCTCAGAAAAATTTTCAAATGGTAATTAAAAGTGACATCTTTAAAAAATAAGAGAATTGTTATCAAGCTTGGTACCAGCACTCTTACAAACGGCAGCAAAAAGCTCGACAGAGCTCATATGCTGGAGATTGTAAGAACTGTATCAGCTCTGTTAAAAATGAAGGCTCAGGTTATTTTAGTATCATCCGGTGCTATTGCTGCCGGAAGAGAGTTCCTAAATTACCCCGAGCTGCCCAAAGATGTCCGCTATAAACAGATGCTCGCTTCAGTAGGTCAGGTAAAACTGATTGAAGAGTGGGAAAAACTGTTCTCTATTTATGATATCCCTGTAGGTCAGATCCTGATTACACGTGCCGATCTTGATAATCGTGAGCGTTATCTGAATGCCCGTGATACTCTTTTTGCTCTATTGGAGATGGGCGTAGTTCCTATCATCAATGAAAATGATGCAGTAAGTGTGTCTGAAATCAAGGTTGGTGACAATGATAATCTTGCAGCTCTGTCTGGTGTTCTGATTGAGGCTGACAAGGTTATTCTCCTGACCGATCAGAAAGGTCTGTACACCGGTGATCCAAGACATGATCCAGAGGCAAAGCTTATCAGTACTGTTGAGAAGATTGATGAGCATATCATTGAGATTGCTGGTGGCTCAGGAACCTCTTTAGGTACAGGCGGTATGGCCACCAAGATTAAGGCTGCCAAGGTTGCAACCGAGGCCGGTGTTGAGCTTATTATTGCCTCTGGTGCAAATCCATCTGCTATTGTTGATGTAATCAATGGAAAGGCAGAATGCACTGTATTTCAGCCTTCAAAGAAGCCTGTGCTTGCAAGAAAGTCCTGGATCAGTACAGCAACTCTGGCTGTTGGTTCTATCTATATTGATGATGGCGCAGCTAAGGCTCTTCTGACCTCTGGCTCAAGTCTTCTACCAAAGGGTATTACTTCTATTAAAGGTGATTTCCTTCGTGGTGCCACTGTGGAAATCAGAAGTACAGACGATAAGCTGATTGCACGCGGTCTTACCCGTTATTCATCAGATGAGCTTAATCTGATTGCTAAGAAGCGTTCTTCAGAGATTGAAAAGACTCTGGGCTTTTCACATGGTGATGTAGCTGTACATCGTGACGATTTAGTATTGGTGAACAAGTAAAACTATGACAGACATTATTGAAACTGCTAAAAGAGCGCGCAAAGCCGGTTATGATTTTGCTCTGCTATCAACCTCTAAGAAAAATGAGGCTCTGCATACAATAGCCTCTATGTTAAGAGAAGCTTCTGACGAGATTTTTGAAATCAACAAAAAGGATGTGGAAAATGCCAGAGCCAAGGGCTTAAATGAGGCTATGGTTGACCGTCTTACCTTTACAAAGTCCCGTTTTGACGAAATGGTGGATGGCCTTGATAAGGTTGCAGCTCTAGCAGATCCTTGCGGCAAAACCTTTGATGGACGAGTCCTGCCAAATGGACTTGAAGTTGTTAAAAAATCTGTTCCATTTGGTGTTGTAGGCGTAATTTATGAGTCCCGTCCAAATGTTACTGTGGATATTGCTGGTTTATGTCTGAAGTCTGGCAATGCATGTCTTTTAAGAGGCGGCTCTGAGGCTTTTAACACTAACTCTCTTCTTCACAGTATTATCACCAAAGCTCTTGAAAAGTGTGGTATTAACCCAGATGGTGTTTCTTTCGTCGACAGTACTGACAGAGAGCTGGTTGGTACAATGCTCTCATTAGATCAGTATATTGATGTGCTGATCCCTCGCGGAGGTGAAAAGCTTCAGCGTATGTGCCAGAGAGAGTCATCAATTCCTGTGATTATCGGCGGTTTTGGTATTTCTCATATTTTTGTGGATGAGTCAGCTGATCTTGATCGCAGTGTTGATATTATCTTCAATGCAAAGACCCAGAAGCCTTCTGCCTGTAACAGCCTTGATACCCTGCTTGTTCATGAGAAGATTGCAGATAAATTCCTGCCAATGGTTTTAAATAAGCTTAAGGAAAAGGAAGTTGTTGTTCTTGCTCATGATGATGCTTTTGCAAAATGCGGGAACTATCCTTTCTTAGAGAAGGGCATTGCCGAGGATTTTGACAGAGAGTTTTTATCTTTGAAGATGAATGTGAGAATTGTGCCTGATGTATACGAGGCAATTACTCATTTAAGAGTACACAATGCATCTCATTCAGATTCAATTCTGACAGACAGCAGAAGAAATGCTGAGCTGTTCGTTAAATCAGCTGGTTCTGCATGTGTTTATGTAAATGCATCTACCCGTTTCTCTGATGGTGGTCAGTTCGGTATGGGCGCTGAGGTGGCTATTTCAACTCAGAAGCTTCATGCAAGAGGACCTATGGCTCTTCAGGAGCTTACAACCTATCAGTATGTGTGCTCAGGTGATTATATTTACAGACACTAGTTTGTACGTTTTTAAGGACGACAAGTTCTCTCTTTTGGTAGGAGATTTGTCGTCCTTGTATTCGGAATCAAATACTTCTCATTTTTTTTCAAATCTGATTTTCTCTAAAACAAATCCTTTTTTGAACTTGGTCTATTTCTTCATTTTTTTTAGCTGTAAGTTTTGTCCTCTGAACAACCTGTGAGCAGTCCTCTTCCTATAATGGTATATAGACTGGAAAAAATCCTTTCTTCCAAATTTTCCTACAGACAGTTTTAAGGTGAAATATGAGCGAATTAAGCAGAACTGATGTTGAAGATATAGTAAAAAGGGTATTGAACGAGACCCTTGATAAAAAACATGAAGAACTGGTTCAGAAGCTTAGAATCTTTGTTGACATGACTTTAAACAAGGTTCTCGAAACCAAGTTAAAGAATCTCTTAGAACAGCTTAATTCTGGTTTATCTGAAGGTTCTACTGACAATTCCTCTTATATAAGAGAATTTAATTCAACCTTAAGTGAAGTTATGCGAGAGCTCAATGCTGTATCTGAATCCTGCAATGAACTGCTTGATAAGGTTGACTCTCTTGAGTTAAGACTTGAAGAGCCTTAGTTAACAGAAAGAAGTACTCTAAAGAGTCTTAGCGGACGAATATCTCGATTGCATGTATGCTTTTCTAGTTTTCCTCATTTGTAAATCTGCTGAAGAAAACTATAGATTTTGAGTTGCTATTTTTCAACTCTTTTAAACATGGTGATCTGGCGTTTACGCTTATCACCATTGAATACACAGGCTATCTGAAGAAGTTCTCTGTCGGCAAGATTCTCTAGGCCATAGCCTTTTTCTTTGATCTGCTTTTCAGCTTCATCAAGTTTTGATGGTTCTTCATTCTCTTCAGTTGTGTACTTAAGTTCTAACACAACTCTGCGCTTTGGGAAGTTTACAAGTATGTCGCTTCTGCCTTTGGAATTGTGCTGTTCAATTCGAACATCGTGATTTCTACCTAAAAGATATACTTGTAATAGTGCTCTGAGAACAGATTCATTATCTACTGGGTATTTATCATATGATAAGGCAGCTAAGACCTCGTTGAATAGAGCTATAATTTCTTCAACAGTACCATTCTCAAAAACATATCTGTTTTTTAATGAGAAAGCAGAATTATTAGTATCAAAGATTTTTAAACTTAGCAGAAGGAATAGTGCCGTTCTAACTTCTCTGTTAGCTGGACCTAAGATTATGTCATAGCCTGGCACAATTTCTGATTTTAAAGTTAAATAACCGGTCTGACACATCAGAACATTTTCATTTATATCAATTAGAGAAGTTGGGTTCGCGAAATCGTTATAAGGAATTTCAATTTCTGAGGTCAGAAGATTCTCTATATTGAGATTATGAGACTCCATGTAATTCATGAGAATAGATGGAAGTCCACCAATATCATACCAATAGTCACCGAATCTGACTGTTTTTTTCTCGTATATATCCTGTAAAAAACCGTTTACCGAATATGTAGAAAAAACTTTATTTTTATTGAATTCATCAAAACAGTAGCTGTCGTAATGCGCAGCCATTCTATCGATAAGATTTTCTATTTCAGAATCTGTAACACTTTCTAATGTCTTGTTTTTCTCATAGGACACTCCAAGCTTAAGATAATCTAAATAGAAGTGTTTTATCTCATCTCGTGTAAAGCCTATAAGCTTAGAATAGGCATTGTTGTAACTTAAATCTTTAATATCAGATCCCACGGAGAAGATTGATACATCCTTTAATCTGGTGACGCCAGTCAATGCCATGAATTTGATATGCTTTTCGCCTTTTAAAACAGCATAAAACTCTCTGAAAAGAGTTCTGAAATTCTCGTATAACACCTTGTTATTGATATTTGCAGTAAGCTGACAGTCATACTCGTCAATAAGAAGTACAAGCTGACAGCCATCAGGCATTGCAGAAAAAATATTGCCTATAAGAGTCTTTGGCTCATTACTATCATTAAAGCCGGTAATATTATTTTCATTTGCGAATTTTAGAATTTCGTTGCAGAAATCTTTTTTAAACTGCACAACATCAGTAACTGAGAATTTAAGAAAACTCAGATGAAGCACAGGATATTTATCCTGTTTCCACTTATTATAAATCCATGTTCCTTTGAAATAAGGATCAACTCCTTTTTCAAAAAGAGTTCCTATGGTATTTAGTGTAAGAGATTTTCCAAAGCGGCGTGGACGAGAAAAGAAAACACGTTCATAGTTTTTAGTCAGATTATATATATATTCTGTTTTGTCTATGTAAATATAGTTATTCTCAATAAATTTTTCGATATTTTCTGACTGAGCAATAAGTTTCATGTATGCGACCTACGACAAATACCAATATCCGGATTATATCATTAAAAGCATTTGATTAGGCTTCGGTGTTGATGGCAGTACTGCCGTCGGCTCGTCTGTATTTTTCAGGAGTTTTACCCTGGAGATAGTAGCTGAAAGAGAGAATTGTAGCGATGATTATATAAAGCTCTTTTGGTATCTCTTCTCCTTCCTTGAGATTTTTCAGCTGATTGAAAAGCGCAGGATCTTTATGTACGTAAAGTCCCAGCTCCTTTGCCATATCAACAATGGCCTGAGCTCTGCTTTCATATCCTAGGGCACTGACAAAAGGAGACTGTTTGTCCTCATCATAGCTGATGGCCACTGCAGCGCTGGCCTTTTCATAGGTCTGCTTAAAGGACAGATCCTCATCAGTTGCATTTATCGGTCTGACTTCTTCAGGACTGCTAGGAACATCAGGCTCAACCTGAGTCTCAACGATGTTATCTGCCTTATTTTCATTATCCATAAAAATCCTCCTCCTCATCAGATATTAACTGACAAGGTTGCTCCATCGGAGTTTCTTTCATGATTCTCTACATCAGGAGATGCCACTGTATCCTGAATGTGGACATTGCCAAGTCTTGCCATAGCTGATCTTGTGGTAATGCCTGCTTCCTGCAGCTGCTCCTTCAGCATAGGAAGTGCCTCCTGAACCTTCTGCAGTCCTTCAACAGAACTTGCAATAACTGATAGCTTAAGTTCTGGAAGTTTTGCTACTGCCTTGATTTCAATAGGACCTATTCCCTTAAGATCGAATACAAAGGTCAGATGCCAGCTCTTTTTACCGTCTTCCTCAACCACAGGGCGAGCGTTGAATGCGCCTTCCTTTCCTCCATCGTAGGCTGGTGGAAGAGGAATATACTGGAAGAGGGCAGGCAGATTTTCCTTGAGAGGCTTCTGCATTCTTGAAATCTGCTCAAAGGTATCATCGATAAGCGAGGAGATGGTTCCTCTTGAACCTGAACCTAATTCCTTTGAAATCTTCTTAAGTTCATCATCAAATCTGTCTTCCATCAGATCAACATCTTTTCTCAGGAATTTATCAACAGATTTACCCAGCTGGCTGAATCTGATTGATAAAAGCAGGAATGCCCACTGATGCAGTGCCAGTGACATTGATGAGCTGGTACTTAATGGTGATGATGTAAAGCTCAGCCAATTGGTAACCGATGGCAGATCATTGATTGGGCTTTCAAGTTTTTTCAGGAATTCCTTGGCCTGATCTCTTACTACCTGAGGCAGAGCCTGGTTGTTTATCTGAGCCTTCAATGCATAGGTATATGCATCAAGAGGTGAATCCTTGGCAACATTCTGTGCCATCAGTGCGGCACTTGCTGATGCTGTATTCAACTGAAGATTCTGTGTCTCTCCTGCTGATTCAGGCTTTTTTGAGAAGATTGAGGCTAGCTTGCTGAAAAAGCCTGATTTCTCTTTAATCTCACCCACATCATCAACAACTGTAGGATCAGGAATAGGCTCGCTTCTGCCATTTGTAATGGCGGCAGCACCAGGTGTCTTGGATGGAACCGCGTTGATCTTAAAGTCATCAGAAGCTTCTGCTCCCTGAGTTACTGCTGCAACCTTGGTCTTGTCTACAGCCTTAACATCCTTAGGAACAACACCTTCATCAAGTTCATCCTCAGGTACTGTTTCAGTCAGAACCTTAGTCTGCAGATTCTGATTTGGATTAGCAGCTTGGTTATTCTGAACTGTTTCAGGATTGTTTCCAAGACCTGCGTTCAGACCTGAGAGGAATGAAGGTCTGTTCTGAACAGCTGATTTCAGATCAGAGTTGATTCCTTTCTTTTCAGGATCAAGTATTTCCTCGAAAATATCATTGTCAGGATTTGAGATAGGAGTGTCATCAGCTGCGACGTCATCCATATTCTGAGCAGCCACAATTCGACTGTGCATCTGTGCCTGCTGCTCAAGTGTAACACCGCTGTTTGTCTGGGCAGTGCTGGTATATGCCGTTTCAGATAAAGCTTCTGCTCCTGCTGTAACTCCAACTCCAGAGATAGTAGAGAAGCTTGTTGCAAAAGGATTTGGAACTGGATTTGTACTTTCTGCCTCCAGATCTAAAAGACCGTTCTTATCTGAAGCTTCTGCTGTGTTCTGTGCGTTAGCTGTATTAGCGGTATTCTGTGTCTTACTCTGTTCTACATCCTGCCCCTGATTCTGAGCCTGGGCCTGAGCCTGAGCTATTGCCTTTGCGGTTTCCTCTGCTTCAGCTTCATCTATAGCTGCAGTCATGGCCTGAGCCTGAGCGATAGTCATATTCTGATTCAGACCAACTCCCTGAGTTGCTGCAGGGGCCTGTGTCTGTATCTGTGGCTGAGGCTGGGAAATAACTGTTCCAGATTTGGTAACCAGTACCTGCTCTGTCATATTGGTTACAGTGTTCTGAACTGTACTCTGGGTGGCATTACCTCCCTGAGTAAGAGCTGCCTGTCTCTGAGCATTCTGAGCTGCCATCTGCTCAGCCTTTGAAGCTTCAATCTGAGCGTCTGCTGAAGGAGCGGATGGATTTGAACGGGTGATGATGATCTGAGCATCTTTCTTCAGAACCTCGCCATCAGTCTGTTTCATCTCATGGATGTTCTGAGACTGTTTTGGCTCATCTGTCTGAACCTTTGTGGTTTCTACATTGTCATTCTGTCGAAGCTCAGGTAATTCCTGCTGAGTCTCTACTGTATTCTGATGAAGCTCTGGCAGGTTTACATAAATATTCTGAGGCTGTTCAACATTCTGAGGCATTTGAGCCTGAGCAATATTCTGGTATAAGGCCGTTGCTGTGTTCTGTTTTAGCTGTGGCTCATTTACCTGCTGAAGATTCTGTGTATAGGCAGGCTCATTCTGAACAGGGGCTTCGTGAACCTCAGCTACAGGAGCCCCCTGATTCTGCTGTAAGGAAGGTTGCTCTGCGGACTGAGGCTGTCTTTGTGAATTATCATTCTGAACCAGTACTTCCTCGTGAGAGCGCTGTCCTTCTACATAGATATCCTTCTGGACTCTGTCAGGCTGAACATTTTCTCCAGTAGATGTAGCCTGTTCCTGCTGTAGCGGTGCAGCATTCTGCTCTGGAGCTGTGGCAGGAGTAGTCTGTTCTGCTGAGGCATTGAGAATTCTGCTCTGAGCCTCTGAGCTAATCTGGGAGTACAGTCTGTTAAGATTTGGATCTGCCTGCGGTGCCTGAGTCTGTGCACTCTGTTCTGGCTGTGAAGTCTGTACAGTCTGAACCTGCTGAGCCTGAACGTTAACCACAGGCTCTGTATTTTCTGCTAGAGCAACACTCTCTGCCTGTACTTGGGCCTGAGTGTTTACCTGTGCTTCTTCATTCACAGAAGGCTGAGTCTGCTGATTCAGGTTCTGAACCAGTTCCTCTTCATTCTGAACTGGCTCTTCAATCTCGGAGCCATCTGCGTTTACTCTAGGCCTAAGCAGTTCTGCTGTAGTTACTTTGTCTGTCTCATCAGGAACTTTCTGTGAAGCTTCATTTTCAAGCTGTTCCTGCTGCATTGAGACCCGGTTCTGAGTTGCCTGGGATGTAAAATCCTGAACCAGTGACTCGTCAGCTATTCTCTGTGCCTTGTGAAATGAGCTTAAATCAAACAGGGAAGAGCCAGAGTAACCGTAGGCTCCCATATTGGTACTGTAGGATACCTTTACAGGAGTACCCTGAAATTCACTAGGGGTACTCTGAGCCTTTAAAGCCAGAGCCTCTTTGACCATGGATGCCATTTCACGGGCATTATTCTGGGAGGCTTCAAGCTGAGCCTTAAGCTCATTTACAACCTCGGATGCTGCTGCCTTAGCTGAAGTCTGTGTAACCTCAAGCTGTGTCTTTACACTTTCTTTTAAGGCTTCCTTAACAGCCTCCATTGCAAGCTTTCTGATATCATCAGCACTTAGCTGATTCTGAGCTGCACTCGTAGCAGTCTTAACCTCAGATGGGGCAATCTGTGTCTTTGCAGTATCTGTCTTAGGAGCCTGAACCTCAGCCTTTATCTGTTCACTCTTAGGTGCAGGAGTTTCACCCTTTACCTGTTCTTTAACAGGCTCCTGAACCTGAGCTTTTACCTGTTCTGCTTTTATCTGTTCTGCTTTAATCTGTTCTGGCTTTGGCGCTAAGGTTTCTGTCTTAGGAGTTTCTGTTTTTAAGGTTTCACTCTGGGCAGCTCTGAGCTCAGACTGTGCCTTGGTCTGAGTTTCTGCAGCTGCAGCCTTTGTCTGCGCCATCTTCTGTTCAAGGGCCGCATCAGCCTTACGAAGTGCCTGCTCGTCAACATTGGCCAAAGACTGTCTTACAGCAGGATCAGGTAATTTTCCCTCAGCTGCCAGTCTGATTCGCTCCTCTCTGAACTGCTGCTGAAGTTTTGCTGCTCTTGCTGATAACTCAGATAGAGAAAGGGTAGAGGCATCGCGTGGTTTTCCATCTAAAGCCTTGGCGCTCTCCTCTGCGACAGTGCCAGTTGCGGTCTCTGCAGCTGCATTTTTTGCTGCGGTCGGAATCAGATTTCCCTTGCGGGCAGTGTCAGCTGCCTTGTGAATCAGATCGTGAATACGCTTTGCGGTATTCTTTGAAATCTCGTCGTTGTACTCAGCTTCGCCCTCGACCTTTTCTGTCTTCTGACGGTTCTGCTTGAAGATATCAAGATAGGTTGAGCCCTCAGGAAATTCATCTAATGCCTTGCGCAGATATCTGGTCATAATCTGAGGGGTAGAGGTGCCAGGCTTTGGTTTTTCAACAGGCTGGTCTGGCTCAAGCTTTTCTAAAACCTCTGGCTGATTACTCTTAACGTAGGCAATGGATGCTGACAGAGCATCAGAGGTTGCAATCTTTGAACGGAGTGAGAGCTCTGACTGAGGAGGATAAACCTCTCTTATGGCAAGGTCACGCTGCAGACCTGCACCCATGTTCTCATAGTCAGTAAGGTTGACCACACTCTGACAGATGAGCTTTGAAAGATTTTTACCGGCAGGGACTCCCTCACTTAGAGCCTCAGGCAGCTGTTTCATATTCTGTTCTAAGGTTGATGCAGCATCTCTTGAACGGACCATTTCCTTTGCAGATGAAAGATCCTGAGCCACCTTCTCCTGCAGGGAAGGATCTCTGTTGATAACCTGAACAGTAAGTTTTCTGTAATGACCTAAAGATGCAGAGTCTTTATCCGCTTCAATATCCTTTACGGACTGAGGATCCTGCACATAGGTGTTTAGCGATGAAGATAACTGGTTGTATGTACGCTGTGAGGATTCGGCCAAAAGCCCCTTCTGTCGGGACATTAAACTTATATAGTTCGCAGTGGCCTGAGTATTGATTCTGGCTGGTTCTTTTACAGCCTTATTTTCATTCTCTGATAGTGAGACTTCAGATTGAACTTTCTCTGAGCTCTTTACTTCAATATCTAAGTTATCCATTCGTGCTTATCTTTTGTAATACGTATTATGGTCGTATGATAACAAAAAAATTTCTAAATTAGATATTGATCTCTCACGCTTTTGTAAAAATCTGGCATATAAGTAGTGTGTTGCTTCTCATTTTTGTCGTTTCTTTGGTGCACTTGTGTTTTCAATGGATAAAAATTACAAATGCTGTTGTAAAATGTTAAGAAAAAACAAGAGGTATAGGTTATGTATAAGAAGTTAGTATTACTCGCTCTCTCTTTCTGTCTTTTATCTGGAGAGTCAGCTTTAGCTTTTCATTCAAACTACAGTCCTATGGCTCCAAGACAGCTTTCATATAAGGCATCACATGCTGACTACAGCTATGGTCTGACCATTCTTCCTGGTAATTCAATTGATTCAATTGAAGGCTTTAACCGTAATCTGCCATGGCAGACAAACTATTATGTTCTGGACAGATATATTCTAAGACCTGTAGCTCATGGCTATGCCATGCTTCCTCAGTTCTCCCGTACCGGTATCCACAATTTCATCGGCAATGTCGGTGAGCTGAACAATACTGTAAACAATCTGTTTTTAGGCAATTTCGCTGACAGTGGAATATCTGTAAGCCGTTTTGCCATCAATTCAACCATCGGTATCTTAGGTCTCTTTGATGTGGCAACACCAATGGGTATTGAGCGAAGAGAAATGAGCTTTGATACTGTTCAGGGCAGGGCAGGTGCCGACAGCGGTGCCTATCTGATGATTCCTGGTATGGGCCCTTCAACCGAAAGAGCTCTGCATGGAACTGTTGTGGATGCCTGGCCAACCTATTTTGTGTCCTTCCCAATCAGCTTGGCCTTCAATGCCATCAGCGTTATTGATACCAGAGCAGGTCTGATTCCTCAGGAAGAGATGATTGATAATTCTGTTGATCCATATGCACAGGTAAGAACTGCATATCTGCAGTATCACGAGGGTAAGGTTAACCCTAATGCCGCTATGGAAAACAAGAAAGACGAGAACGTCGAAGAATTTTTAGATGAGATTGATTAACTAATGAGCGCAGCAGAACTAGAAAAAATAAGAGAAGAAATCAACGATACAGACAGGGAGCTTGTCAGATTACTTAAAAAAAGATTTGATCTCGTATCTAAAGCAACAGTATCAAAAAAAGACTATGGCGAACAGGTTTATTCACGTGAGCGCGAAACCTATGTTGTAAGTTCCGCAGAGAAGTACGCACAGGAGAACGGCCTTCCATCAGGACTCCTTTCAGATGTTATGAAAAGACTGTTAAGAGAGTCCTACAAAATCTGTTCTGATACTGATTTTTCATATCCTAAGACTCTCAGTGAAGATGGCGATATTGTCATTGTCGGCGGCAATGGCGGTATGGGCCGCATTTTTTCAAGGTACTTTGAGGCTTCTGGCTACAGAGTATTCTCTTTTGGTCACAGAGGATGGGATAAGGCTCCACAGTATCTAAAAAATGCAAAGGTTGTAATTGTCACTGTTCCTATTGATGTGACTGTGGATGTCATAAAGCAGCTCTCTCCTCTTTTACGAGAGGATCAGATCCTCTGTGATTTCACCTCCGTCAAGGCTCCTATTGTTGATGCCATGATGAAGTATCATAAGGGACCTGTTCTGGGCCTGCACCCAATGTTCGGTCCAGATATCAAGAGCCTTGTAAAGCAGGTGATTGTGACTGTGCCTGAGCGCGATGAGAAGGCTTCAGAGTTTTTAGTTGAACAGTTTAGAATCTGGGGCGCCAAAATCTTCAAGTCAGGAGCTCAGGATCATGACAGAGCCATGAGTATCATTCAGGCCTTACGTCATTTTGGCACCTACAGCTACGGTTCATTCCTGAAGAATCTTAATCCGAATCTTAAGCGTCTTATTGATTTGTCATCTCCTATCTACAGAATGGAGCTTATGATGGTTGGAAGACTTTTTGCGCAGGATCCTAGACTCTACGCCGACATCATCATGGCCTCCGATGCCAATGTTGACTTAATCAGAAACTTTGTTAAGTCTCTTGCCGATGATCTTAAGATTGTTGAGGATAAGAATGTCGATGCCTTTACCGAGAATTTCATAAAGATCCGTGAGTACTTCGGCGAATTTTCCGATGAGGCCTTCAAAGAGAGCGGTGCTCTTTTAGCCAAGCTGCAGGATGAAAGAAGTTGATGAAAAAATTGGCTAAATACCTGGCTGTTTTTTCAGCTGTAATTCTGATTATTTTCTCCGCTGCTCTGGTGGTGGCAAGTAATCTTTACAACTCTAAAATCCAGAGTGTGATTTCAAAAATCAACTCAAGACAGCATTATGCGGTTTTCACATATGAGCCACTCTCATCCTCGATTCTGAACAAGGATGGTCTGTTAACGGTTGATGTTTCTGCTCCCAAGATTGGAAATATCCGAACCGTATTTAGAATCAATGTTGATTTTTCCTTTTCATCCATCAAGGCAACCTTCTCAAAGGTCGATCATGAGGGCAATATTGATGAGTTTCTTGCCTCAATGAGAATTCCTACTTTAAAGCTGGAAGGCGCAATTGCCTTTTATCCATGGCAGCTTAAGGGCAGCGGTGCGGTTAAGACATCTGCTTTCACCATTCCGATTGAAGGTGGTTCGTGCCGTTTTGGAGAGAATTCTTTTTATGCCTCAGGTCGTTCTAAAACCAGTCTTGATATAGGTTTTGCTTCTGCCGGAATCAAATGCCAGGCCTATGAGATGTACAATCACAAGCCTGCTTTTATACTGGATCTGCTTGACCTTAAGGTAACTGCAAAGCCATTACTGGATATCGAAAACAAGAATGTTTCACTTGATAAGGTCAATGTAAAGCTTGATACCTTCCTTGTTGATACCTCAACAATCTACATGATTGGTTTTGGACCTAACGACAAGGTTCGTGATCCGTCACTTCGTGACAGCTTTAAGTTATCATCTCTGAATCTTGATTTATCTATGTCCGACAAGGATTATCAGGGGCGCAGAGAGATTGCATCAGACGGTTCTATGACCATCGAATTTGCTCTTCCTCATGAGAAGGATTCAAAGATTCTTCCATACTATGATCTCTCTGATCTTAACTATGATGTAACCCTGGGCAATTTTAATATTGAAACACTTTTAGCTGCTGCCCGTAATCCAGAGGCAGTTGATAAAATCATCGGCGCTATTTCAAAGCCTCTGAACTTCAATCTTAAGAACCTGTCATTCAAACATGCAGGAAGCAATGTCTCAACATCAGGTCGGGCCAGTGTAATTCTGGATCCTAACTCAGGCAAACCTCAGAATGTTGATGCTACAATCCATGCTAAAGCAGATCGTGCTTTTGTGGATTCACTGGTATCAGCCCAGTATGAGCAGGGATTGTTTGACCTGATGCAGTCAGGCGCTGTTACACTGAAGCATGGAGTGTATTCAACTACTCTTGCCATCAAGGGAAAGGATATCAGCCTCAATGGTGTTACCTATAATGCTGCTGAGGATAAGAATGAAGCTGAATTTACCGAAAAGTCTCTGGACGAATAATTTTTTGGGAGAATAACTACAATGAGAATCTTACTGTATATTGCAATGCAGATAGCTGTACTGGTACTGGTCAGCATAGTAGGCTCTGTGCTTATGAATCTGTTTGGAATTTATGTAAATCCAAATGACTATATTTCACTTTTAGTGATGTGTGCTGTATTTGGCTGTGCCGGTTCCCTTGTATCACTCATGATGTCCAAGTTCATGTGTAAAAAGGCCTATGGTGTTCAGGTTATTGATACCCCAAGAAATTCTCAGGAGGCTTTTTTAGTCAATACCGTGGCAATGCTCTGTCAGAAGGATGGACTTAAGATGCCAGAGGTCGGTATCTACAATTCTCCTGATCCAAATGCCTTTGCAACCGGAGCTTCAAAGGATGCTGCTCTGGTTGCTGTATCTACCGGTCTTTTAAACTCCATGTCTCAGGAGGAGGTTACCGGTGTTTTAGGCCACGAGATCTCCCATATCAAAAATGGAGACATGGTAACCATGGCTCTTTTGCAGGGCGTATTAAACACCTTTGTATACTTCTTCTCATACATCATAACCTTTGCGATTGTGAATGCTCAGAGAGGCAGCAATTCCGACTCGGACAGATCGCCATCCTTCGGTTCAAGCATGATGTTCTATACCATCAACTCTGTTATGCAGATGGTATTCGGTCTATTAGCTTCAATGCTGTTAATGTGGTTCTCAAGATATCGTGAGTACAGAGCAGATGCCGGCTCAGCTGAGCTTAACGGCAAGCAGTGCATGATAAGTGCCCTGGAGGCTTTAAAGCGCGGCGTTCAGCCTCAGCCTAACAAGGAGAAGAGCTATATGCAGGCTTTATGCATCAACGGACCTGCCACCTTATCAGAGCTTTTCATGTCTCATCCTCCACTGGATAAGAGAATTGCAGCTCTAAGAGAATCTTCATTCTAAGGTGCATTTATGTTTGAAAAAAGAGATCATGCCGTCATCGTAGCTGAGCTTTCTGGTAATCACAACGGCTCTTTAGACAGAGCCATTGAGCTTATGGAGCTTGCCCACGACTGTGGGGCTGACGCTATTAAGATTCAGACCTACACCGAGGATAGTCTGACCATTGACTCTGACAGAGATGAGTTCATGCTTAAAGATGGCTTATGGGCCGGTCAGAGCTACTATGAGCTTTATAAAAAGGCAAAGACTCCCCGTGAATGGATGAAGCCACTTTTTTCACATGCAAAAGCTCACGGCATACTGCTGTTCAGTTCTCCATTTTCCTTTGCTGATGTAGACTGTCTTGAAGAGGCAGGCTGTCCTGCCTATAAGATTGCCTCATATGAGCTTAATGATCTTGGACTCATTGATTACTGTGCCTCCTTTGGAAAGCCAATGGTCATGTCCACTGGTCTTGCTTTGGAGGAGGAGATTGACCGTGCGGTTGAGGTTGTCAGGAAACGTGGAGTTACTGATTTAACCCTCCTGCACTGTGAGAGCCGTTATCCTGCAGTTGCAGAGAAGTTTAATCTTAAGGCTATCCCTTATCTTAAGGAGAAATACGGCTGCAAGAGCGGTCTGTCCAACCATGCTCTAGGAGATGAGCTTGATATTGCCGCTATTGCCTTAGGTGCTGATATGATAGAAAAGCATTTTACCGATGACAGAAAAAAGGGCGGGGTAGACAGTGCTTTTTCCATGGATACCGATGATCTCAGAAAGCTTGTAAAAGACTCAAAGATGGTGACATCGGCAATGGGCAGATCCGGTATTTATCTTCATGATGATGAATATGCTGCCAGGGCAGGTCGTCGTTCAATCTATCTTGTTAAGGATATTAAAAAGGGGGAGGTATTAACCGCCTCTCATGTCAAATCCATAAGACCAGCTCTAGGTCTTGAGCCTTATCGTCTGGATTCTGTATTAGGAAAGAAGGCATTATGTGATCTTAAAGCTCCTGTTCCTTTGAAGGCAGAAGACTTTTCCTAGATTCTGTGCTGTTCACAAATGACTACGGTCCTTTCGGACCGCAGTTGTCTCTATAGTTTTATCAGGCCATCGGGCCAAAATGTATCGGATGCTGATCATTACCGAATTGTGGCGAAAACCCTGTCTTATTTTTTTCTGAATAAAGAAAAAATTCATCTGTATAAATATAGTTGTAGAAAAACATTCTGGTTGCTGAGAAATCAAATAAAAATCGCAAAAATAAATAATTTTTGAAGTTTTCCTTTTAAAAGTAGGAAGATTTCCTCTCATATAAATAATCATAATCTAGAATTAAGTAGATCCCTTGAAAAAAGGGGCAGGATTAACAGACAGTAGGTGTAAAGAAATGTTTCGTAAGTTTTTTTCTCTATCATTTGTTCTTTATTTCCTTTTAGGCGGAATTTCCGAGTGTTATGCCGCAAAGATCGGTATCTGCATGCCAAATACTGTTGTACCACGCTGGCAGACAGACGGTGCGACTTTAAAAGAGGAGCTTGAGGCTACTGATAATGAGGTTGTGCTTGTATTCGCTGATAACAAGAAAGAGACTCAGATTGCACAGATTGAAGATATGCTTGCTCAGAAGTGCGATGCTCTTATAGTTGTTCCTGTTGACGGTAAATCTCTGACTGAAGTTCTGGATAAGGCAAAACAGGCTGGCATCAAGATTATATCCTACGACCGTCTGATTATGAACTCTGATGCTGTATCCTACTATGCAAGCTTTGATAACTTCAAGGTAGGTCTGCTGCAGGGTGAGTTTATCGAGGAGAAGCTTAATCTTAAAAACGATGAATCTCCAAAGAATATTGAATTCTTTACAGGTTCAATTGATGATAACAACGTAAACTTCCTGTGGGCTGGTGATATGGAGGTTTTAAAGCCATATCTGGTCTCAGGTCGTCTTGTCTGCAAGTCTAATCAGACCTCAAAGGAAGACGCTGCTGTACATCGCTGGCTTGCAGAAAATGCAAAAGATAGAATGACCAAGCTTATACAGGCACATAACTATGGACCAAAGCCAGATCAGACTCGATTGGATGCAGTTTTATGTCCTAATGATACTGTAGCTAATGCTGTTATTGAGGTTTTGGTAAAGCTGTGCGGCTATGATGCTTCCAATATGCCGGTGATTACCGGTCAGGACTGTTCCAAGCCAGGTGCCAAGAACATCAGAAACGGTCTGCAGTCAATGTGTGTATTCAAGGATTCAAGAATTCTTGCAATTCATGTTGTAGACATGGTTAATCAGATGCTCTCAGGTGAGGAGGTTGAGGTAAACGATACTTCATCATACGATAACGGTACTGGTGTAATCCCAGTCTATCTGTGTGATCCTAAGGTTGTTAACAAGGAAAACATCAAGGAAATTCTGATTGATACCGGCTACTATTCATTAAAGGATCTAAAGTAGGCAGTATCAAAAGCAGATAGCTTTGAGATTGTCAGAAAACCCGTTATGGCTACATTGCTCGTTGACATGCTCCCCATGGCCTGGGGATTCAATACCGCCCGTTAACTTTTTTTTTGCTAATGTTAACTAGGCCTCTATGGCTTCTCGTTGCTGACCGCTATTGCAGTTCACTTGGCGAGCGATCTGGGCAAGACCTGCCCTTTTTATATTTTTAGCTGCGTTCACATCTGCGTTTTCAGTGTGACCGCAGTGGATACATTTAAACTCAGCCTGAGTCTTTCTGTTCTCCTTATCAACATAGCCGCATACATGACAGGCTCTGCTGGTGTTCTTAGCCGGAATCTGTATGAAGATTCCTCCCTTAAGCTTGAGTTTGTACTCAAGCTGCTTAAAGAACATAGACCAGGACTCTTTTAAAATCTCTCTGTTTAAGCCTGACTTCTGTTTTACGTTTCTGCCAGGTTCTTCAATAGTTCCCTTAGCTGATTTGGTCATATTCTTAACCTTCAGGTCTTCCACACATATAATGTCGTGGTTTTTGACTAGGCGTGCAGACTCTTTCTGAAGATAATCGTATCTGATATCAGTAAGTTTCTTATGAAGCTTAGAGAGTTTTATTCT
>NZ_FUXX01000040.1 GCF_900167015.1 Succinivibrio dextrinosolvens DSM 3072 | reverse complement strand
GAGCCTCAATTTCTATTATTAGACAATATATAGAACAACAGAACACACCTGATTAGAAAATATCCATTTTCTAATCGGCACGCTTTATCCCCGCAGTAAACTGCGTGGTTTTAGCGTGCCTATTACTTGATAAAAAAACGGAAACACGTGTTTTTATAAAGTACTCCTATCGCACTTTTTCCGATCAAAAAAATTTTCTCGCACTTTTTCCGATCAAAAAAATTTTCTCTATCAGCCCCATTCAATATAACAAATTGATTTACGTAGCAAATTTAGAAAAAAACTCACTAAATATGTTAATTAACGCATACATAGGCTATATCTCAACAAACGTTTTAAATTCAGTTGTGTATAATCAACTCAGGAAATTATAAAAACAGGCTTCATTTTAAGAAGCATAAGTAGTGTGTGATTTATATTTTTCATTTATGAAAGATATGTTTTTCTATTGTTTGAATAGAACAGAGATTCCATGTTTATGGATGTTTTGAAGGATTGTTCCTTCATTTATGTTTAAGAAAATCACACGCATAAACAACATTCAATTTTTATGTAGTGATAGCTATGAACGAGAACACTGACGAATCAAAGTTCAAGAAGGCTTATAGAGATAAAGTAAACTTCAAAACTTTTAGTGAAACAGATTCAGACAAATACGTCAATTCAAGATTCTCTCTTTTAAGAGAACTTGCAACAGAAGCTGCGCCTAAGGAAAGCAATATCAAAACCGCAGCCTCGGTAAGGGAACTGCTCTCAGTAAAACCACAGGAACCTGAAAAAACAAGCAAGGTTAATCTGTCATCTGTCGCATTACAAACCAACAGAACCTCGTCCTTAAAATCATTTCTGGTTGAGAATACCGAATCTTCTTATCAGAATAAGGTGTCCCCTCTTACAGATGATCCTGCACCAGTGAAGAAAACAGCGCCTAAAAAGGAAGCTTTAATCGCAGAGGAAGAGGTAAAGGTTCCACCTAAAAAAGAAGGAACTCCTTCGGTTACAGACTCCATTCCAGATGTAAGTAGTCAGTCCAGACCTTTTGCAGGTCTGTTCAGATCATCTGTTACCTCTGAATTTAAAGGACATAAGAACGATTCTCTTCAGGATTTATATAAAAGACTTTTAAACAGCTAATAAAAGAAAACGGATATTAAAGATTATGCCAGTAATTAGTGTTTGTTCACCTAAAGGCGGTGTTGGAAAAACCACCGTTGTTGCAAATCTAGCTTACGCATTCTCAAGAGCAGGTACCAAGGTAATTGTTGTTGATTTTGACCCTCAGAATGCATTAAGACTATATTTTGGTTTACCACTTAACGATGATAGAGGATATGTAACAACTCCTCATAACGACTGGGCTAGTGCCTGCATTAACATTGATAAGAATCTGTACATGCTGCCTTTTGGAAAATCAACCAAGGAACAGCGTGCAGCTCTCGATGAAGCTATGGCTGAGCCAGATTTCTTCAAGAACGTTCAGGGCGGATTGTTCAACAATCCAAACATTCTAGTCATTGCCGACTTTGCTCCAGGCTATACACAGGCACTTGAATCAATCGCATCTGTATCTGATATGCAGGTGGTTCCACTTCTTGCCGATGCAGCCTCCATTTCCCTATTCTCTCAGCTTATGTCTGGCGGTCTGATGGACGGACTTGTCGGTGGCGGACTTGGTTTTTACATCATCCTAAATCAGATCGACAACCGTATTAAGTTAAACAGAGAGGTTCAGGATTTCTGTAATCTGAACTTTAAAGAACAGCTTTTGGGAATGATTCATAGAGATACTTCCGGAATTGAAGCTGCCGGTCAGCAGATGGCGGTATTTGATTACAACAAGAATTCAGCAGCTGCATTTGATATTGAGATTATAGCCAAAAAGGTAGCTCAGAAGCTTGGCTTTGTAGTAAACAAAGGCACTATGACTATCAATCCATTAAGAAAAGAATAAGTATTCGAGTTGATATGAAACACCATTTTCTTGTTACTCTGTTTTTATGTTTTGTGGCACTGCCAATTCTTATACTGATGGTGGTTGCCCCAATGAGCACACATAACCAGTTTATCTATGGCATAACCATGATTGCGACATGTTTCTTTGCTCATTTCATGTCAAAAAAACACTTCGTTTCTCTGGGTATTCTGCTGGTTGCAGTGATTTCATCAACCAGATACATGTTCTTTAGAATCACCCAGACACTGGATTTCCCATCATGGATTGACATGTTCTTTGGATACCTGCTTTTATTTGCAGAGCTCTACGTTTATGTGGTTCTGATCCTAAGTTTCTTCCAGCTGTCATGGGCATTAAAGAGAAAGATCGTACCTCTACCAAAAGATACCTCACAGTGGCCTACCGTAGATGTATATATTCCTACCTACAATGAATCACTGGACGTTGTAAAAGATACAGTTCTTGCTGCTCAGTGTATTGAGTATCCAAAAGACAAGATGAAAATCTATCTTTTAGATGACGGCAAGAGAAAGGAGTTTGCTACATTTGCTACCGAGGCCAATGTGGGTTACATCACCAGAACCAAGAATGACCACGCCAAGGCTGGAAATCTTAATCATGCCATGAAGATCACCGACGGTGAGCTTATCGCTATTTTCGACTGTGACCATATTGCAACCAAGATCTTCCTGCAGTCAACAGTAGGCGGATTCCTAAAGGATCCAAAGCTTGCTCTGATTCAGACTCCTCACCATTTCTACTCACCTGATCCTATTCAGAGAAATCTGTATTTAGGACGAGATATTCCTGCTGAGAATGATCTGTTCTACGGACCAATTCAGAGAGGAAACGATAACTGGAATGCAACCTTCTTCTGCGGCTCATGTGCAGTAATCAGAAGAAAGGCATTGGATGAAATCGGCGGTTTTGCGGTTGAAACCGTTACCGAAGATGCTCACACTGCATTAAGATTGCAGAGAAAAGGCTGGAAAACAGCATTCCTAGACCACATTCTTGCAGGCGGTCTTGCAACTGAGCGTCTGGTTTTACACCTGCAGCAGCGTAACCGCTGGGCTCGTGGAATGGTTCAGATCTTCAGACTGGATAATCCTCTTTTAGGTAGAGGTCTGACTCTGCCACAGAGACTGTGCTATCTTTCAGCAACCATGTACTTCTTCTTTGCAATACCGGTGCTTATCTTCCTGTTTACACCAGTACTTTATCTGCTGTTTGGTGTGTCCATTGTTCACGGCTCTGTAGAACTGCTGCTCTCCTATGCAATTCCGCATCTGATACTGTCTGTGTTTGCAGGCTCAAGACTTTACGGAAGATACAGATACAGCTTCTGGGGCCCTATCTATGATCTGGTACTGTCATTCCATCTGGTTCTGCCAACTACAGTTACCCTGTTCTCTCCTCACAGCGGTTCATTCAATGTTACCGATAAGGGTGATACAGTTGATAAATCATACTTTGATGCGCTATCTGTAAGACCACATCTGATTGCGGCAGGAATTTTAGTGCTTTCAATTATTATCGGTGTAACCAAGCTGTTTGTGCCAAACTATTTTGAAGCACAGCTTGAGCCAACTCTTCTGAATATCGGCTGGACCGTATTCAATCTTGTACTGCTGACTGCTGCAATCTGTGTTGCAAGAGAAACAGAAAACAAAAGAAAGACTGTTCGACTGTATCTTGAGACTCCGGTAAATATCTACCAGGAGAGTGGCCACGTCTCCCGTACCCTCATGAGAGACCTTTCAATGACAGGCTGCCGTGTAGATAACTTTGAAAACGGAGATATTGATATAAACGCTGATCCGATTTCACACATTGAGATTACCTCAGAAAAGAAAACCTTCTGTGTTCCTGTTGAAAGAATTATTCCAGGACACGGACCTGACGGATTTATTCATATCAGATTTTTAGATATAGATATTGATTCAAGACGTGAGTTTGTAAGACTGCTGTTCTCCCGTGCTGATACCTGGGTAAGACCTGAGTACAAGCAGGATAATCCTATCAGAGCCTTCATTACTATCCTAGGCTGTATCAGGGATTCATTAAGAGGTACACGTCGTAAGGAAAACATCCATATTGCTGTGGTTGAAAACAATGAATAATTTTGCAAAAACACTTTTACTTACATCTGCATTAGTATTTGCTACCCAAGGATATGCGGATGTTAATTCTGATAATCAGAAGAATAAGGAGCTTCCTCAGGCGCTGCAGGAGATCCTTTTAAATTCTACTCCTCTGGAGCAGAACGAAAGCTATTTTACAGATCTCTCAACTGGAGACGGATTCAACATCAATACCCAGGAAAAAAAGGACGTAAACTACAGAGCTGAGCTTCCTTTTGATAAGCTTGGCTTCCCTCAGGGTATTACCATGACTCTGGGACAGAAACAGAGCGGTCTGAATTTTACACTTCCAACTGACAAGATTATTACCAAATCAAAGCTTGAGCTGTTTATTTCAGCAACTGAGAACTTCGCCGAAAAAAGTCCTCATCTTGCCGTACTTTTAAACGGTCAGGAGCTCGGTTCAATCGTAATTTCAAATGTTGAGACCTCAAGCTATGAGCTTAATGTTCCATCAGAGTATCTTGCTCAGGAAAACAGTCTGACCTTTGAAATTGAAGAAGATCTATCTCAGGACTGCAAAATCGACTACACCGGTTTCAATGAAATCAGTATTGAAGGCAACAGCTTCCTAAGCGTTGAAGGCAATACAATGGAGGTCGACTCTGATCTGACACTATTCCCACTGCCATTCCTGGATAAATACGATATCAGCAAGGGATCAGTCGAGTATGTCTTCTCCAAGAATCCTTCAAAAGAAGAGATTAAGGCTGCTCACATGCTGTCATCCTTCTTAGGAAACAAGGCTGACTTCAGAGGAGTTCAGTTCAAGGTAACCTACGATAAACTGCCTCATAATCATGCCATTATCTTTGGCAAACCTGAGGAGAAAATTGCAGGAATGGCTCTGCCAGAGAAGAAAGGCGTATATATCAGGAAAAATCCTTACTTCTATCCTTATAAGGTAGTTTATGTGGTTGCTGAATCTGATGTAGAGTTTACCAGCGCAATTCTGCAGCTTACCGATCCTATCTTCTCTCCAAACGAGAAGCTTGTAGATGTTTCTTACTATCCTATATATGCAAGAACACTTCAGGACAGTTACGCCTATGATGCTCCTAAGTGGATTCCAACTACCAGAAAGGTATACCTAAGAGAGCTTCTGCAGCCAGGTCAGTCAATGACCACAAAGGGCTTCTGGCATAACTCTATTCATCTGCCATTCAGAACCGCACCTGATCTGTACATGATGTACGACGGTCAGGGTGATCTGTATGTCTCATATGAATTCCCTGCTGAAAAAGAACTCAATGAGAGAGAATCAGGACTTAATGTTTCCCTGTCAGGCTTCTTCCAGGACAAGCTGCCTGTTAACAAGAAAGGTCTTTTAGAGAATATGTGGCGTCTATTTGGCGGTAATGCAAGACAGACCAGCAGACATATTCAGGTTAACCCAGCCTATATCTATGGCGAGAATGATATTGAGCTTTATTTTGATCTAAGACTTAATGCTAATGCTCCATGTAGTGTTCTGCAGAACACAAACATCAAGAGTGTTATTGATTCATCAAGCTACATTGATTTATCTCATTCTGTTCATTACTCAAAGCTGCCAAATCTGTCATATTTCGTTGGTGCATCATTCCCATTCTCAAAGTATGCAGACTATTCACAGACAGCAATTCTACTTCCAGAGAATCCAACAGAAAACGAACTGAAAGCTTTGTTTGACATGGGCGCACGCAGTGGAGATGCAACAGGAGCAATAATCTCAAAACCTATGATTCTTATGGGCTTAAACGAAATCCGTCAGCATGAGGAGGAACTTTCTAAAAAAGATATTCTGATTGTTTCAACTCTTATGAACAAGGATTTTCTGTCAGTTCTGTTTAAAAATTCAGCCTTTACCTTCAACGGCTATGAGCTTAACGTATATGACTACGGAATGCTGAATTTCAGAGGCGGTGTAATGCGCGGTCTTGAGAGACTGTTCTCCGGCGACTTCAGAAACCAGAATGCTGATGCTAACCGTTACGTAAGAACTTCTCTTTCATGGAGAGGATTCTTAAGTATGCTCTCTCCATTTGATGACCAGAGAATTGCCGTGGTTGTAACAGCAACTGATGACAAGGAAATCGCCAAGTTATCAAATGATCTTGATAATCCAATGGTTAACCGCGGAGTTGGCGGTGATCTGACCATTATTTCAGGACAGGACAGAGTTATCAAATACACTGTTGGTGATTTTATTTATTCAGGTGATGTTTCAACCATCTACAAGATTCTGCATTTTGCAGGTGAGCATATTCTGTGGCTTGCTATATTCTCTGTATTCATAATTATGATGCTATCTCTGATCATCTCAATTTACCTGCAGAAACGAGCAAAGAGCCGTCTTGGCGAAGACATCATCAACACAAAAGATTGGGACTAAGGTATTAGAATATGAAAAAAGCAAATATAAATAAAAGCATTTTAGCCATTGTGCTATCTCAGATTCTGATCCCAGCAGCATTTGCAGCTAATAGCGGAGCAACAACCGGTCCAACCTCATACCAGGAGAAAAACTCTTCAAATCTTAAGGATAATCTGCTAAATCAGGCTAAATTCTGGCATGACAAATTCCAGCACCAGAAGGCTTCTCAGGCATTAAACAGAATTCTGCTTGCCGATCCTAACAATGAGGAAGCTCTGTACTATATGTCTTTATGGGCATCTGAAATTAATCAGGCTCAGACTGCAAATACTTACAAGGCCAGACTGGAGAAAGTTAATCCTAACAGTCCATATCTTGAGCAGCTGACTCGTATGCAGAGTATGTCAAACCTCTCTGCAGAGCAGTTAAATCACGCAAGATCATTAAGTTCAAGCGGCAATACCTCAGCAGCTATTGCAGAGTATCGAAAGATGTTCTCTGGCAATATACCTCCAAGCTCACTGGTATCAGAGTATTATCTGACCATGGCTGCCGACAAGATTTACTACGATAAGGCTGTAACCGATCTTGCTGGCTACATCAGAAACAATCCTAATGATGTCAACGCTCAGATTACCTACGGTAAGATTCTTACCTATCGTAAAGAAACAATCAGAAAAGGTATTGAGCTTTTAGATTTCTATGCTAACCGTTCAAAAGAAGCTGACAAGGCTCTGCATCAGGCTCTTCTATGGTTAACTCCTACTTCTGCAGATGAGGAGCTTTATAAAAGATACGCCGCAAGACATGGAAATAATACAGATGTTATAAAACACTATGAGGAAACCATTGTTGGCAATCTGACTCAGAGCGCATATTCAAAGAAGTCTGTTGACAAGAATGCTTCCATTGCAGAATTTGAAAAGATTCTGGCACGTAATCCAAATAATCAGAATGCTCTTGAAGCATTAGGCTATATCTATCTTGAGGATAAGGATTATGCCAAGGCTTCAGAATACCTTGAAAGAGCATCTGAGCAGGGAGGCACCAAGGCCGGAAAACTTAGTCATGATGCACTGCTGGCAAAGGCAAATTATAACCTGTCTCTTAATAATCTTGCTCAGGCAGGTGCCATTGTAGAAGATATTCTGTCAAAGAATCCTAACGATAAGGATGCCCTGTTTATCAAAGCTAATGCCAACATGAAGCAGAAGAACTATCCTGAGGCTGAGAAGGCATTAACCGCAATTTTAGCTCAGGATCCTGATAATACAGGTGCAACTGAGACCTTATATTATCTGTACAGAAATGCTGGTAATCAGACCAAGGCAAAAGAAATTTTAGACAAAGCTCCTCTGCTTGTAAGAGACAAGATCATAAAGGCAACTACTGTAAAGCCATATGTTGATCCTATTCCAGGAATCAGACGCAATGCAGAGAATCTGGCTCAGAACGGAAATATTGAAGAGGCAATTGATGTTCTGAATGCAGGTGTCAACAAGCATCCAAATGCAACCTGGCTTCACTATGATCTGGCTAAATACCTGAGCAAGCAGGGCTATACAGCAGGTGCAAATTCTCACATTAGACATCTGACAAGATCAGGTGCAAGCAGTGATGATCTGTATGCAGGCGCTATGCTTTTAAATGAGCAGAAACAGTATGCAATGGCATTAAATGCCATCTCAAGAGCAAGCACAAATCACAAGACCAAGGCCCTAAAAGAAGAAATTCTTAGAAACAGAACCTTCTCTGAGGTAGAACTGTATCTTCAGCAGGGAAATCCACAGGCTGCTTTAAATACACTTCAGACTATGAGTATCTCCCCTGCCACACTCAAGACCAGTCAGCTAGGACATCTTGCCTATCTGTACTTAAAGTGCGGCCAGAAGGACAGAGCTTTGGATCTTGCAAATCAGGCCATGTTAAGACCTGCAAGTGCAACAGCCGGTATTGAAGAATACGCTGATATTGTTACCGTCTATACAGAAACCGGTAACTACGATAAGGCTCGTGAAATCACCAACAACATGAGTATTCTTGCAAACTCAAGTGCCAAGGCATTAGATGATCTGAGTGTTGGCGATTCAATCCGTAAAGCCGATGCTCTGCGTGAATTAAAACGTCATGCAGATGCCTACGATACACTGTATCCTCTGATTCAGGCAAATCCTGACAGTCCTGCTCTTAATATGGCAATGGGCCGTCTGTATCAGGATAACGGCATGTATGATGAGGCTTATGCAATCTATGAGAATGTATTAAGAAACGATCCAAATTCACAGGATGCACTTAAGGGCGCCATCAATGCTGCTTTGGCAAACAAAGAGTATGAGACAGCTACTCAGCTGGCTCAAAGATTGGCTCCTAGCGATGATCCTCAGACTCTGACCTTAATGGCAAGAGTTGATAACAAGAATAAGAATTACGAAGGTGCACTGGCTAAGTTAAAACGAGCTCGTACTCTATTAGACGGTCGTTATGAGATTCTGCCAGACTCACATCTGTCAACCTCCATGACTGCACCTGCCAATACTATTGTGCATCAGCCAGGAAATCCGTTCTCAAACAGAAAGTCCTCCTTATCTACTGTAAGTCAGCCTGATAAGGTGGTTCTCCCTTGGACTACAGGTGGCAGTGCAACTCAAACTGCAGTTAATATGACTCCTAAGGACCGCAAAAAATCTCTTGATGAAGTTAACTTCATGATTAGAGAACTTCAGGATAAACTTGCAACCACAATTTCTATCGGCATGAACACCAATCAGAAGCGTGGTGAACCAGGATTAAGTAAGGTTAATTCCCTGGAGGTACCTGTTACCTTCTCCACTCCTGTATTTGACAGTGCAAAACTTGATCTGACAGTTACTCCAAATACTATGTATACAGGAAATCTTTCAAGTCAGTCCTCAGAACGTTGGGGAACCAATGCGCTTAACGTTGGAGTACAGAATCTGTCCTATAGAGTTAATGCAATTAATTCAGATTTTGAAGCTGCTGTAATTTCAAAGTACGAGAGTCAATATGCATACGCAGTCGCAAATCATGATACCGATAAATATACAACTGCATATAATGATAATGATTTATTAACTATTATTCAAAACTCCTATTCAGGTGTTACAGCTGGTTCAACTGATTTTAATAATATAAAAGCGTTAATTGAAAAATTTGTAGACAGTCATCCTGAACTTGGTGCTACATACTCAAAAGGATTCGCAGAGCAACTGGTAAGCGCACTAAAAACTTTCCAGGATGAGAGAGGTTTTTCAAATCTGTCTCTTACAGATGCTATTAAATTATTCCAGAGTACCCTTGATGCCTCTGAAATGAATGTCACAACTGACGCAGGTGTTGCTAAACTAAAGGAATTCTTTAACAAGTTCGGTGACCTTGGAAAAACAATGTATGCTGTAAATCAGTATTCTGATGCTACATCTGTCATGTCCAACGCAAGGGTAAACAGAGGTTCTGGTGTAGGCTTTAACCTTGGTCTATCCGATGATAATTACAGAATCAACATGGGTGTAACTCCTGTAGGAAAAGACGGAACCACCCTGACTGGTGGAGTATTCTACAGATTACCTGTATCAATGAATGGAGAGCTAAGATTCAACCTGTCTCGTACTGCAGTTAAAGACTCCCTGCTGTCATACTATGGTTATAAGGATGTTATGTCCGGTACCTACTGGGGTGGTGTAACCAAGAACGGCGGTAAAATTGAATACGGTTATGATGATGGCTTCTTAGGAGGTTACCTTGGAGGTTCATATTATAACTATAGAGGTAAGAACGTTCTGTCCAACTCAAGCTTTGGTGTAAATACTGGACTATACGTTCACCCTATAAAACCAACAATGTATCAGGATTTAACCGTTGGTATCGATTTCAATTACGAGAATTTCAAGCATAACGAAAACAACTTCACCTTTGGTCACGGTGGATATTTCTCACCTCAGAAATACTTTGTGGCATCAATTCCTGTCAGATACAAGAAGAAGACAGAGAATCTGATATTCACCTCAGAAGTATCTCTTGGATATCAGAACTACCACTTAAACGAGGAAGATTACTTCCCTACAAATTCTGCATATCAGAGTGCTGCTGACTATCTTGCAGGCTTTGGCTTCCTCAAGAAATCAAAATATGATGCCAAGGATGAAAGCGGAATTGGCGGTTCAGCCAAGGTTATTCTTGATTACTATCTGCTAGACGATCTGATGGTCGGAGGCTCTATCGGATACAATACCTTCGGCGAATATAAGGAAATGTCTGAAATGCTCTACATCAAGTCAGTTCTGGGAGGTATGTAATGAAAAGCTACTTCTCTACCTCGTATAAACAGAATGAAAACGGCTATATTGAGATTCTGCTTCAGATCATCAAGATGATGAATATTAACGCGAGCAACCGTGAGGTTAACGATTTTCTCTTTGAGGTCGGAGTAAATCTTGCAAATAAGCATGCGGTTAAAAACGTGGACTCACTGTCAGGTCTTCATCTTGAAATAAACGATATTCTAACCAAAATGGGCTTTGGAGTCTGTCAGATTGAAGATGCCGATAATCATGTTATTATTAAGCATCATGATCTTCCTGTCATTGATGACGGGGACTTCAAAAACAAATGGTTACAGTATTTCAGCGTTATTATGTGCGGACTGTACAACAGCTGGTTCCGACAGACTGGAGCACCTGTAGAGCTGGTGTGCACAATCAAGGAAATAATTGCGCCGTCAGATGCTGTTTTCGAGTTCAAACGTGTTAAGTAGAGCCTTATATGTCTTTGAAAGACCTTATAAAGAAGGCTGCTCTTGCAGCTTTCTCACTAGTTTTCCTATGCTCTGCAGCAAATGCTTCGGCATGGGATGACTACAAAAAAAGATACCTTTCTGCTGACGGTGCCATTGTAGATACCGGTAACAGCAATATTTCCCATACAGAGGGCCAGAGCTACGGTCTTCTGTTCTCACTGTATTTTGATGACAGACAGAGCTTTGACAAGATTCTTGCATGGACCAAGAAGAACCTTTTCAATGAGGAAAAGGGCCTTTATGTCTGGGCCTACAAGAGAAATGAGAATGATCCTGTTTCCGACAAGAACAACGCTACCGACGGAGACCTCATGATTGCATGGGTTCTGCTTGAGGCCGGCAAGAAATGGAAGAATAAGGATTACACAAAAAGAGGACAGAAGCTTCTTTCTGTAATTCAGAATACTCTGATTATTAACTTTGCCAAAAAGCAGGTTATTCTGCCTGGAGTGAACACTTTCCTTGAAAACAGTTTTGTTACCATCAATCCTTCATACTATATCTACCCTGCTCTAAGCGGTCTATATAAGCATACCTACCAGAAAAAATGGAATGAAATTGCTAAGGATGGAAAGGAAATTATTTCAGCAGTGAATGGAAGAACCGTTCCTATTACTCCTGACTGGGTAAAAATGGATCTTAAAGGCAATGTAGAGGTTTCAGACAGATGGCCTACAAGATCAAGCTATGATGCCATTAGAGTTCCTCTTTATCTGTACTGGGATAATCAGAATGCGCCAGAGCTTGCACCTTGGAAAGAGTGGTTCTCAAAGTTCAACTCAACCACAACTCCTGCATACGTTGATGTTATAACAGGTGAAAAGGCAAACTACACCATGACCTCTGGTCTTTTAAATGTCAGAAAACTGGTCATGGGAGAAACAGTAGAAGAGCCAGTCTTTACAGCCAAGGATGACTACTACAATGCAAGTCTTTCAATGCTGGCATATTTAGCCTTCAACCATGCATTTATGCAGAAATAATCCATTCTAAAGCACAACTCTCTTTCGTGCTTTGAGTTCCTTTTTGAATTTAAGCTCTTAGATAACTAGGAGCTTTTATTTTTAATCTCGGTATTTTTCCTATACTTAAAGATAGATTAATAGTTGAGGATAGCTTATGAAAATCTCACTTGAGTCATATCTTGTAAAGGACAAAATTTCTCTGGCTGATATCAGCACCAAAGCAGATCCAAAAGTAAAAAGAGAAGATGTTGAATCAAAGTTATTTCCACAGATAACTCAGGAAATCTGTACTCTGCAGGAGAGGCTCTGGGCAGAGAATAAGCACGGTCTTATTATTCTATTTCAGGGAATGGATGCAGCAGGAAAAGACAGTGCGGTAAAACGAGTCTTCTCTGAAGTAAATCCAGCAGGTCTTTCAATTGTTTCCTTCAAAGCTCCATCAGAAGAGGAACTTGACCATGATTATCTGTGGAGAATCAACAGAGCGCTGCCACCTCGCGGAGTAATAGGAATCTTCAACCGCTCTCACTATGAGGATGTTGTAACCGTAAGATTACATGATCTGATAAAAAATGGTCCTCTACCAGACGAAATTAAAAACGATTCTGCTATCTGGAAGGACAGATACGAGCAGATATGTAACTGGGAGAAATATCTTTATCAGAACGGCTTTCATATGATTAAGATATTTCTTCATGTATCCAAGGATGAACAGAGAAAACGTCTGGCGGAAAGACTGATAAATCCAGATAAGCACTACAAGTTTGATCTGGCGGATATAAGAGAGCGTCAGTACTGGGATCGATATCAGGATTTATATAGTGAGATGCTGTATCGTTCCTCCACAAAATATGCTCCATGGTATGTACTTCCAGCAGATAACAAATGGTTTACAAGATTACTGATAGCAATGCTGGTGCGAGACAACCTTGCAGCAATTGATCCTCAGTTTCCAGAATTGTCTGATGATGTAAAAAGTCAGATTCATACCGTCAAATCACTGTTTGAGGACGTGGATATGAAGGATTTTGGTGATGCTATTTTAAAGCTATCTAAGTCAAAGAAAAAATAGACAGAGTGTTCAGACATACTTCAGCAGGACAGCTATTATTGCTATCCTACCTAGACGTCAGCCTCAATTTACCTCAAAATAATCAGATCTAAAGCACGAATACCAATTTCGTGCTTTAAAAAAATCTCCTTATCCATCATACTGATAGTAAAGCAAACATATACCGTTATAACTAAAAGAATACGGTTTTGTAGGAGATTTAATATGATTAAGGTAACCTACGGCTCCCAAAGCCTGAACACACTTAAACCTAGTCACTATGTAAACAAAAAAAATTCCTCACCAAAAGTTGATCCGCAGAAGGAAAAAATCAAAGCAAAGATCAATTCAATAATTGATGATGCTGCATCAGTTATCAGGAAGTACAGAGATCAGGAAAAAGTGGAGAATGGAAAAAGGATGAACGAAGTAATAGATTGTGTTGAAGGCCTTTTAGGAAAAAAGCCTGAACAGAAATCAGATAACAGCATATCTGTTGATGGAGTTGAATTTACTTCAGAAGAAATGGCAAATGCTGTAACTGTACTAAAAAGTGCTGAAGGCGCCATTAAAGGTTCAATTACCGATTCAAAGCTCCTTGATTATGTTAATTACGGACATTTTGAAATTGCCCGCAATATCGTTGAAAAATACACCAGAAAGAATCTGAACGCTGAACAGGGAGAGCTAATAAACAAAGCATTAAACGGCTTTATAGACAAGGCTCAGGAGCAGCATGACAGTATCATCAGAAAATACTTTGAGAAGACAACTGACGATTTCTATGCCTATAAGGTATCTGAAACAGCTCAGATGGATGATCTTGCAACCGTCACTGAAGATAAGGTTGTAGCATCAAATCTTGAGCTTATAAAGAAAGTCACTACCCTTTTCAGTAAAGTTGAATTCTCAGACACACTATCAGTAGCAACAGCTATAGCAAAGTACAAAGAGCTTGTATCTCCTGCATATAAGGAAGTTACTGAGAATACTGAAAAACTTGAGGACAAGCTGAATTACGATACTCTGTCATTAGGCAAAACCATTACCTCTATTCTTGCAGCGGCAAAGGGGCAGAACCACGTTTCAGACAAAGTCTAGCTGTTTCTAAATTCTTGTAAAAAGTAATCCATCGATTCAAATAAAAAAATAAAAAGAATCGATGGATTTTTTTCAGAATTCTTACTCTCTGTGTCTTCTATCGTGCTTTCTGTAGTATTCTGCCTTATCCTCATACATCTTTTTGTCAGCACTCTTCATGGCATCTATGAGCTTTTTAGAATCATCACACCACTCAAAGCCGATTGCAAGAGACGAGCCTTTTTCTATTCCGATTGCTTCATTAAGATTCTCGCGAACAAGATCAAAAGCTCCTAAAGACATATTTGGAAGTATAGCGATGAACTCGTCTCCTCCGTTTCTGTAGACATTCTTTTTTCCACAGAATCTAAAGAGCATATTTGCTGCAGCACGTATGGCCTCATCACTGGCAGCATGTCCATTATTATCATTGATTACCTTAAGACCGTTCAAATCAGCAAAAACAAGACCAACCATGCAGGATACCTTACGAAGCTCATCTATTTTTTCAAAAAGAGCGTTACGACTTCCTGCTCCAGTCAGAGAATCATGGGAGCTTAGCATTTTAAGCTTCTCTAATGAGACACTCAAAGCCTTACGATCTGCAATGAAATAGGATACAGTTTCCAGAATACGTCTGGTATCAACCAGCTCATCAGCTCTGTAATTCTCAGCTACCAGATAACCTACAAGCTTACCCTCGTTATACAGAGGAGTTGCAATGAAATTGGTTATCTTCAGTTTTTTGAGGAATGCATAAAGCTTTGGACTGAACTCTGATACAACCTCAGTATCATGTACCACAATACTGGATTCATTAAACAGAATCTTCTCCCAGTAGCTGATAATACTATAGTCAAATGATCTGCGATGAATTAAATGTGAAGTTATCCCCTTACGGCACCACTCAAGAGATCTGCATACTGTCCAGCCGTCTATATCAAATATAAACAATCTGTCTGGATGAATAACCCTACCCAGATATTCAAAGGATTTGGTGATACCTGTATTGATATTAGGCTCAGTGTTCAAGGTTCTTGCAATCCTGATGATGCAGTCATCAGTAGCCTTTCCCTTTGTCAGTTTGTCATAACTCTTCTTGTCCTCATCGAAAATAGTAAACATCACCGAACAGCAGCCAGGCTTTGATGCAGGAGAACAGTAAAACTGCAGCCAGTGATGAATTGTATCTGCGAATACTCTTCCAGAGGTTACCTCTCCCAGACAGGCTTTCTTAGTAAACTGAATCCACTGAACATCTGCATTTGGAAAGACTTCTCTGTAGGTTCGACCTACCATATCATCCATTGTCTTGCCGGCAATTTCACAGTATTTACTGTTAACGTAAAGATACTGCAGATCAATAACCTTATCATCTTCAATAACAGGATGAATAAGCGCATATGGCAAAGGCAAATCAGAATAAAGGTCATTGGACTGAATATTCTTATATGTAGTTCTGCCATGACTAGATCTCATGCGTTTGGAAGCCAGATCAATTACCTTCTGAGAATTTGAAGCTTCATAGCCTTTAGCAATACCAATTTCCGCATTTAGAGAACACTTATGGGAATCAACCTCTTTGATTTTACTGATTTCATCCTTAAGCTTCTGAAGAATCTTTGAAAGTCTGTCAGTACTGTCCCTATAACAGATAATGAATCTTCCAGACTGCAGTCTTCCCAGAGTTGTCATAGGAGTGAATACTGATTTTATTCTTCTGGCAATCTCCTTTAAAACCTTCTCCGCAAAAGCCAGGCCATACTCTCGTCTTAAGAGAGTTACTGCCCCTACTTCACATAGAATTACAGTGTAGTCACGATTATGATCATGAAGCTCGTTTTCCATACCAAACAGAGCCAGAAGAACGCCTCTTGAGTTCATAAAACCGGTTACATGATCAGTAAACCTTGAATCTGTGTTATCTTCATTACTATGTTCTTTATCATCCAGATCGATAAAATACCCCATCAGGCCAATGATTTTTCCTTTCCTGTAGATTGGGAATTTTGTAGCAGAAATTGGTCTGACGACACCATCAACCACACACTCTCCGTCGGAATTTCTGATAATTAGACCTTTCTTTAAAACATTAAGCTCATCCTGACGGTAAGGAGCATTATTTGTATGCCAGCCAACCTCTTCATCGGTCTTACCCTTGATCTCGTCAAAGGATTTAAATTTGTAGTAATCTAAAAATGATTTGCTTACTCCGACAAATCTTCTCTGACTATCCTTCCAGAAAATCTTTACATGACTCTGCTCCATAAGTGTTCGCCACAGCAGAGCATCTTTTGCGATAGCGTTTGATGAGTTTCCATTTGCATCAAATCCAAAATAACGGTTTACAGTTGAAACGATGTCTTTCTGATAATCCATGGAAGATGCTTTGATGCAGACAAACATAACCTTATTATCAGTTTCAGGCATGGTTATAATGATGAAATCCTTCCATTCATAGTTGCCGTCAGGCTTTTTAATTCTGAAAGAATCCTCGTAGAAGCCTCGCTGATACTTGTTTATATTCTCAATTAGAAAATCCTTGGTCATAAACTGACGACAGCGCGCAAGATCATCGGGATAAATATGACGAACAGGGTAGTTGGCGTAGAACTCCTTTAAGCCGTAAAGAACGTCTCCACTTTTTTCCGAAGGAAGATCACTGACGATTACAGTTCTTGAGTCAGTATTCATATCCACAAGATAAATACTGTCAAAGACCGAAATAATGTTACGCAGAGTATTGTCAAAAATCTCATTCTGCTTTATTCCGAAGTCATAATTAACTGCATCAATGTGAGCAAGAAGAAGTGAGAAATTACGGTTTTTTACGACCTGCTCAAAGGAGAAAAGATAATAATGGCCTCTGTCCACGAAGACCATTTTCTCCTCTACACCATTTAAAATTGCTCTTTTGGCAAGATTTCTGAACTTTCTGCTCAGAACTGAATCACTGCTATTCATGTTGATTCTGATTGCGTCAGCATCAGAAATCTGATCTGACATGATTATTTTCTTATAGGCATCATTTTCATGCAGAAGAACAAATTTCTTATCCTTGCCGTATAAGAATAAGGCTGTAGGCTTGTCTTCTGAAATCTCAACCAGACCTGCCTGATCATAGAATGCGCAGGTCTCTCTTGATTCGCATTCCAGACCTTTTTCCTTAATATAATCGAAAATATCAGCAAAACTCGTTGGAGGTCCGAATAAATAGCCCTGAATCTTCTCACAGCCAATCTTATTGAGGAATTCATACTGCTCCTCAGTTTCAACACCTTCAGCAAGGGTATGAATGCCAAGCTTCTTTGCCATCTGAATAGTCTGAGTGATAATAATCTGGGAACGCTTATTCAGATTTCGCAGGAACTCCATATCAATTTTAATTTCATTGAAATTAAAGTCCTTTAAAACATTTAATGATGAATACCCTGAACCATAATCATCCATCCAGACATCAATGCCGATCTCATGAAATCTCTCAATCATGCTTCGCATCAGAGAACTGTCTTTAATAACAGCCGACTCGGTAATTTCTACAACAAAGTAATCAGAAGGGAGATCAAATTCCTTAAGAATACTTTCAAGAGCGCTAACAGGATCACCCAGGTTAAAATCGTGTCTTGAGAAGTTTAGAGATACAGGAACAATAGATTTGCCGTCATCAATCAACGAACGCATAATCTGAGCAGAACGTCTGGCGACTGCCATATCTAGCTTGAAGGACAGACCGTTATTCTCAAGTACTGAGATAAACTGGTTTGGCTGCAGAAATCCATAGGTAGGATCATCCCAGCGGGCCAGTGCCTCATAGCTGCAGATTCTTCTGGTCAGAGTTCTGATTACAGGCTGAAAATAGACACGAATCCAGCCGCGCTCGATAGCCTGATCAAGATGAGAAACAACATATTCTCTTAACAGATAGTCTGAGCTCATCTTTTCATTGAACCAGATATATCTTGATTCAATGGAGTTTTTACCTAAATCAGCGGCCATCTTTGCTTTATCAATGGCGTAAGTTATATTTTCATCAGCAAGAGCCAGAGCGTAAATACCGGCTCTTGCATTTAATGTTTTTCCTGAATTTGCAGTGGTAAGAGATGAGAATACACTCTTTATATCTTTCTCAACCGACTCTGTCGTACTGATAACAGCAAACTGATCACTTCCGAATCTGCAACAGTTTCTCTTGCCGAATTTGGATACAAGAATATCTTTAAAACTAACAAGCAGACTGTCACCTTCATCAAAGCCATAACGAAGATTAAAAGCCTTCATACCGGCAAGATCAAAGAAAAGAACAGCAGGAGTCTTTCCCTTGGAGAATATCTCATCAACAGTATTGGGAGCTAAAAACTGAAATTCTCTGATACTGGCAAGATTAGTTAAAGGATCGTATCCAGCTGATGCTGAATGCGAATTATAAATACGGCGGCTTCCACTATCCGCAGCATATAATAAAGGGCCAACTAGTTTGTTCTTCATCAGTACCTCAAATTTACTTCCTGAAGAAATCGAAGCTTTTTCGCTTCTTATGTTTTAATAGCTTTCGAGTGGGTTCAGGCAGACTTACAGACAGTTGTACAGAATATGAACAAAGCCAATGCCCGCACTTTGTTAAATGATAAACACAAATATCTTTAAAAATCTTGTGTTAATCCCAATTATTAGCGGGCTATTACATTTTTTTTCTGAAAAACACATGCTTGCTCAAAGATTCGAAACGAATATTTTTATATTGAGTTTAAAAGGCATAAAAAAAACTTGTCAGAGCCACAAAGATCTGCAAGTTTTTTTTATTTCGTTTTTTTTGCTCAGGACTCTACATCATAAAGTAGAGTCCTCCTTCTCTTAAAGTTTGACTTCAGGCTGAACATGTCCTCCAGGAGCATCTGAGAACTGCATAAATGCGCCCTTAACCAGCGACTTGAACTTTTCTCCGAAGCCCATTCCACTTACCAGTTTACTGCTTCCTAAAGATTCCTTAACATCATACACAACGTCTCCAATAACCTCTTCCAGGTAGAAGGTGTTATTTGAAAAATCATCATCCGGCTCTTTTGTCTTAGGGTCAACAGAAGAAGTTGAATGACGGTAATGACCTTTAATTGAAGATACAACTCAATACAGAACGAATGAAAAAAGGGGAAAAAAAGAAGTGGCGGTGAGAAGGGGATTCGAACCCCTGATACGCGTTAACGTATACACGCTTTCCAGGCGTGCTCCTTCAGCCTCTCGGACATCTCACCATGTGAACGATGTTATTTTACTTAAAAATCTGTAATTTGCAAGAGTAAGACCATAACAGATCATCAAAAATAACGACCAAAACGCCTTATTTCAAAAAAATGAATAATAGACTTAACACGAGTAGAAATGGAACTTATATCTGAGTCTGACAACTCCTGCCCTGACCACTTCACAAGAAATAAGCTCAAGAGATTGTCCCTTACCCGGCTTATCATCAGGTTTGCCCTCATACTCAAAGATAGATCCAACACCAGTAAGACCATCAACACCAGGATAAATCACAAGATAAAGCTCATCAATAAGGCCCTGTTTTAAGAAGGACCCATTGATCTTGCCGCCACCGCTTAACAGAACTTTTCTTAATCCAAAATCAGAATAAAGACTGTTTAAAGCCTTGCGGATATCGTTGCCATCCTTTCCTGCAAATGTATATGAAATCTCGCGCTCTCTAAGATAATCAAGATACTCCTGAGAACAGGTATCTTCGCCCAGAATAACCATTAGAGTGGTATTTCCAAGATTGTTGTCTTTATATGCAACAGAACCTTTTGAATCAAATACCGCTGTCATCTTGCTGTGAGAGCGAATACCTAAAAAGGGTTCTGGATTCTCTACCTTAGTGTGAGTTTCTGAGTGGAACTCATCAGAACAGTAGTGTCGTTTTACAGTATTAACACCTAATACAAAAACGTCCGCTCTGATTTTCTTCTGAGTTTCATAGTAAACATCCGGATCACCTTCCCCTTTTTCGCTGTACAGAACAGACCATCTGGACTCATCAATACGTCCATCAACAGAACTTTCCATAAGACATATGACTCGCTGGGAAGGAGTAGTAACCATATAAAGAATCCTCTACAAGACAACAACAATATGATTATACAAAAAAAGAAAAAGGATTCTTGAGAAATAAGAATATCTAAGCAATAAATTCCGAGCATCCTGAGACAACAGAGGTATTTATCTTATTATATACGTACATTTAATCAATACAGGTATGTATTAGAATCTCCAAAAGGAAAAAAAATTTATACTAAAAAAAAGGACAGGATTATTCCTGCCCTCGTCTTAAACTAATCAAAGGAAGAGATTAAAGGATCTCTCCGTCTGTCATTGTATAGCCTTCTAAAGAGTTGCTCTTGGTCTGGATACAGATATAGGTAAGACCTTTGTTACCAGATGACAGTTTGCGTACACCAGCTGGATCAATTCTCATAACAGAGCCTTCCTTTAGAGAATAATCCTTATTGTCTACTGTCATGGTGCCATTTCCACTAAGCACAATATAAACTTCCTCATTGAGCTTGTGTTTGTGAGAAAATGGACCAACGGTATCAGGTTCCATGTAGCCAAAGGACATTTCCATTCCAGTAAATTTCAGAAGATCTTTCAAGAAAAGCTTGGAATTCATGGTCAGCTTGGCATCTGGACACTCCATAATATAGTCCTTAATACATGCAAACTCTCCAATATCACAAAAAGATACATGCTCGGACTCAGACTTATTTTCAAATTTCTTTGATTTATCTGATAATACAACTTCGAATGCCATTTTTTACCTCTCTATTTTTGTGTAAATCCTGATATAGCTTTGTTTAAAAGTCCTTCCAGAAGATTAGCTTCATCTTCTGTAAGCTGATTCATTACTCTCTGGTTAAGATTCTCTCCGATCTGATTAAATACATCTTCATATGAAGTGCCTTTTTCTGTCAGTGTGACCAGAGTACTGCGTCCATCCTTTGGTGACCTGATTCTTGTAACCAGTCCCTGTTTTTCAAGTTTATCCACAAGTACAGTAGTTGTTGCCTTGGTTCTTTTGATGAGTCTGGCCAGCTCCTGCATGGTTAGGCTTTCTTTCTGATAGAGATTCACAAGAATATCTCCATGAGATGGAACAATACCTGTAAGCCCCTTTTCCTTAAGCTGCAGTTCAAGATAATCATTGGCACAACGGTGTAGCGCCGAAGCCATAGCAACAATACAGTGTTTCATATATAAATCTCTTTAGTTCTTAAAAGAATTTTTCAGTCATTTCCAGTACTGTTCCACTTTTATATGCAGGGAGAAAAAACTCTTTTAATTATTTCTTAAGAATTCCCAAAAAATAATAGTTAGATATCTAATTAAGATAATACCAATATAGTTAGATATCTAATTAAAATCAAGAAGAATTACAAATTTTTTTGTGTTATATTTATAACTTATTGATTTATAAAATAATAATTATACTTAAAAAAAAAGTATAAATATATTATTAAATTAGATAGACCAAGACAAAACGAGTTAAGAAGGAAGTCTTGTTATAGAAAAGGTTATACGAAAATAGAAAAGTCCTCAGACGAGGACTTGATAAATTGAAATTATTTTACAGCCAGCTTTACTAATACTTCAAAACTATATAGACAATAACGCCAGCTGCAAAAACCATTGCTCCAACAGCTGCACATACGGTGATCATTTCTCTCTCCTTGCAGTCACGGCATAAATAATAATCAGGAAAACAAAAACAAATATATCTACCCATATTATAGGGACTATAACTGCTTTCCCCAATCATTATACTGCTGAATTTTATCCAAGATAATATAGTAGAAAGGAATCAGTCCGCACAAAGTCAGAAAACATGACTTTATAACAATTCCAGCATAAAAAATCTTCTTTCTAATTTCATCAAAAAAAATAGCAGAGCGGAAACCTCAGACTTAAGAATGATGTGGTGACAAGGAAAATTATGAACGGTACTTCCTTGAACCGCATTATTCAGTCTTAAGTTTCTATCCTAGGCCGAACCTTTAAATTGAATTGTGTGATTGTTTAACAAACAACAATGGAGCTATTCAATGGCGGGCAATTCTCAAAAGCTAAACGAAGGCGAACTTGCTTTATACAGCATGCAACTATCTGCAGGATATGTTCCTGTAGGAGTTGATCTGGCAGCAAGAGTCTTTCAGGTTTGCTATCTAACAGAAAAGCAAAAGATTAAGAATAAAGCCTTATCTCGTGAAGCTTTCCTGGA
>NZ_FUXX01000090.1 GCF_900167015.1 Succinivibrio dextrinosolvens DSM 3072 | reverse complement strand
TATATTATAATACAAAAATAAAGGAAAAGCTTATGTTTCTGCACTTTTCCTTAAAATTTAATTCCGTTATGTGTTTAAATTAACAAAGTTACGGCTTATGGTTGCTTTTTTCGTTTTTAACCATCTGAAAATATTTTCTATTCTCCCAAAATACAGAATTATTCTCCCAAAATTATATATTTTTGGGAGAATAAAAATTATCTACCTATAAATCGAATATCCCCCCCCCATTCGAAATGAATGAGACTTGATTGACGATTCTCAAAAAATCCGTAAAGAAAAACTCCTGATTTCAAAGTTTCACAAAGACAAAAATCTCTTTTAATCATCTCAAGTATACTTTTCTTTGTACATTAGTAACTACTCACAGACTTTTAAGGAGGCAGAGGTTAATTAACATTACCTCAGATAATATGAAACTAAAAGCATTACTGAAAACCATACTGCTAGGACTGTGTACCATAGCAGTGGCAAATGCAGATGAAACAACAGTCAAAACAGATATACAAGAGCGGACTATGAACACATACACACAGATTACGCAGGATGAAGCAATGCAGATGATGACTAAAAACGATGGTCATATTATTCTGGATGTAAGACGTCCTGATGAATACTCAATAGGACATATTCCAGGAGCAGTTCTGATCCCAAATGAAACAATCGGTACAACACCACCAGAAGAATTAAAAGATTTTGATCAGATAATTCTTGTCTACTGCAGAAGTGGAAACAGAAGCAAACAGGCTGCATCTAAACTTGCTGCAATGGGATATTCACATATCTACGAGTTCGGCGGAATAAATACCTGGACAGGAGAGATTACACAGGATTAGGACATAGGTCAGCCTGACCTGATCTCAACGAGTTAATTCTCTGATACGAAAACAGGAGTATTACTATGAGAAGAAACATTCTTATGAATCTTCTGACAATTGGACTTTGCTCTATGTTCCTGCTTGCAGGCTGTACCTGTACGCAAAGTCAGGAACAGAAATTAAGCTTTGATGAGCCAAGTTACACCTCATCTCCTGAGTGGGTAAAAGCACTTGGAGAAAAGAATCAGGCAACACAGCTTTTTGTTGTAGCGGGAGTTGGTAAAACCACAGCCTATGTATCCATGCACGAGAAAAAAGCTGACGGCAGCTGGGTTCAGATAACAAGTACTCCTGGTTTTATAGGCAAGTTAGGTCTAGGAAAAACAAAGGAAGGAGATGCCAGAACTCCTGTTGGTAACTTCCACTTCAACTATGCATTCGGAATAGCTGATGATCCTGGCTGCAAGGCTTTCACTTACAAAAAAGTGGACGATAATGACTACTGGTCAGGAGATTCAAGAAAAAACTATAAATACAATCAGATGGTCAGCCTTAAGGATTATCCCGACCTGAACAGGGAAGATAGCGAGCATTTAATCGATTACCTGTACCAGTATCAGTATGCTCTGAATGTGGATTACAACAAGGAAGGTATTGCCGGTCTAGGTTCTGCTATATTCCTGCATTGCGTTGGAGATAAGAAACCTTACACAGGTGGATGTATTGCAATTCCACATCGAAACATGCTCACTGTTATGCAGAATGTACGAAAGGATTGTGTAGTTGTAATAGATGAGCTTAAGAATCTGAGTCCAGAAACCTATAAAGACTGGGAACTATAGTCCATACTGAAGGACTAAAATCGAGTAGCCCCTTTCGGGGCTCTCACACCACTTATCCCGACTTTATGATTATACCGTAAAGCAGCAAAAATCGGCTTAGTTACGGGCATCGGTACATAAAAAGTCGGGATAACATTTACATAA
>NZ_FUXX01000041.1 GCF_900167015.1 Succinivibrio dextrinosolvens DSM 3072 | reverse complement strand
AACACAACCAAAAGATAATTCTGTATTGAAAGAAAGTGCTTTAGATTAAAGAGATTAAGGGATTTATTAAAAAAAACTGGAATAGTGATTTAGGTAAGACGTTTTCCATCAAGAAGGTTTGAATTATCTACGCTCACACTATGATGGCACACAAAGTGATCCTCGAGAATAGACAGTAGAATTCGCGGCGGACCATTGACCTGCGGTAACCAATCCACGTATAACAGAGTGGCCAAGGCCGTGCTTACACTGAGGAGAGCGTCTCAGCTAAACCACTAAATTTAGCTTGATAAAGGTCGTTTCATAACAGATTATTAACAATTGAGGGTGATAGTATATGAAAAACACAGAATTTTTGCACGGCCAACATTGTGTTTACAATTTGCATGTTCATCTGCTAGTCAGTTATCCACCAAAAATTACAATCTCAAAACTGGTTCAAGCTCTCAAAGGCTATTCGAGTCTAATTGTCAGAAAAAAGAATTATCCCTCTATACAAAAAAATCTTTGGGGGAAAGCTCTTTGGTCACCATCCTATTTTGCATGCAGTTGTGGGTGAGCCTCAATTTCTATTATTAGACAATATATAGAACAACAGAACACACCTGATTAGAAAATATCCATTTTCTAATCGGCACGCTTTATCCCCGCAGTAAACTGCGTGGTTTTAGCGTGCCTATTACTTGATAAAGAGGTACATAAAACTTTCCTGTTTTTGAGGTATTTCTACTGTTAAATTTTGTAAAAGTCCTATGACTTTTGCAATAAAAACACAAAAAGTCCTATGACTTTTGCAGTAAAAATACTAAATGTTCGAAGAATTTCTTTTGCTCAATGAGCTAAAGTACCGTCTGGTTGGAACAGAAGCTCCTAGTCGCTCTAATTACTCCGTGTCTATAAATCAGATATGGTTAAAATCAATAGATTGAAATATAAAAGAGCTCCGTCAGCCGGAGTTCCCTTTAACAACATTGTGCCTGAAGACAGGGCACTGCAGTAAGCAGTGTTATATTTTGTATAAAGCTTGATTTCTCCATAAAGATCAGGAGCAGCTTCATTTAATGCTTTGTCAGTATCAATTGTTAACTCAGTATTTACAGGTGAGTGAACAATATAATTGTTCTGAACAGCCTGCATCATTCTTTCAATCTTATTATCTTTTTTATCGTTTAAGATTGAAGTCATAGCCTCAGTATTGGTGTTTTTATAGTCAAGGAAAGCTAGTCTGTCCTGCTTCTCTTGAGAAATCATAACTTCGAGCATAGAGTTGAAATTGCTTCCATCATTTGTAACGATGAGATTTCCTTTGTCATCCAGAATAGAATCTATATAGCCATAAAAGTCAATTGTCGACTCTCGACAAACATAAAAATCAGCGCTCATCGGTAAAACATAAATTAAAATCCCAAATAACTGTATAATAAATCTAAAGATTAATGCTTAATTCATCAAAAAGAGAAATAACTATGTTTGCAGTTATAGTTAATACTATCGCCATTATCATTGGCGCCTGTATCGGACTTCTTATCAAAAAAGGAATTCCAAAGGAGATATCAAACAATATCCTTAAGGCATTAGGAGTTTGTACAGTTATTATTGGCGTTCAGGGCGCTATTCAGACCTCGAATATTCTAATTCTCATCCTATCTATTGCTTTAGGTGTCTTTGTCGGTGAAATCTTTAATTTCGAGGGAAAGGTAAACCGATTTTCTCAGAATCTTTTAGGTCGATTATCAAAAGATGGAGATAGTATCTCTAAAATTACCGAGGCCTTTATTACCTCCTGTCTGATAATGAATGTCGGAGCGATGGTTATTGTAGGTTCTCTTGATGCAGGTCTGAGAGAAAACTACAGTATGCTTTACACAAAATCCCTTTTAGATCTGATATCAGGAATCATGCTGGCGGCTACTATGGGAGCTGGAGTTCTGGGATCAGCTGCTTTTACACTGATTTTTCAGGGCTCAATTGTGCTGTTTTCTCAGTATCTGGCGCCATATATGTCAGATTTTCTGATTGGAGAGATATCCGCAACCGGCTGCGCAATCATCCTTGCTTTAGGCTTCAATATGATAGGAATTACTCAGTTTAAGGTGATTAACTACATTCCTGCTCTTTTAATGGTGCCTTTTGCTATCTTTGTTATCAGCATTCTTCCTCTGTAATATCTAGGTGCATTAAGTTCAGGCGGTGATTTTTAACAAAAAAAATTGTAGAATGTTCTCCGAAAAAAAATAAGAATAATCGTGGAGTTAAGTAAAATCTCCTCTTATAAAAATAAGAATGATAAAAAATGCAAAAGAATAGATATTTCGATTTCATGCTTGCTGACTTAATAAGTGTGGGGTGTAATTTTCTAAGCAGATTTCTTTTTCAGGAAGCGGTCAGTTTTGAACTTGCAATAATACTTTCATACTGTTTTGGTGCTATCACTGCTTTCAGTCTGTTAACTCCTGTTTTTGCAAAGCATAAATCATCGATTTTTAAGTACATTACACTGAATATTGCTGGTGTGGTTCAGACCTTTATTGTCTCAATCTGGATATATGCAGTAATTGAGAGTGATGTTGCTCCTGATGTTGCCTGCACTACTGCGCATTCTGTAGCTTTAGGATGTTTGCTTCTGACTAATTATTTTGCTCACAATAAAATGCGTGTTGCCAATAGAAAGGCTTAACATGTCAGGGTATGCTCAAAGGCATACCTTTCTTTTATTTCATCCTATTAAATTCAAATCCTCTTACTGAAAACAACATGAATTAACAGGCCCCAACTATTTCCTGAATTCTATTTTTGTAAGACTTAATCAAATTCCGTAAAAAAAGCTTTTGATGTAAATCAAAAAGTTAACATAACAAATAGGAATACCTATAAATAAGACCTATATCTTATAAAGATAGTTCTTTATTATAGGGTGGAATATGTTTGGTTGGTTTAATCGTCTAGCTGTACGTGCAAAGCTGATTTTAGCTTTCATGATCGTAATCTTATTAACTATGATTATTTCAGTTGTCTCACTGATTAATCTTAACAATATTAAGGCTTCAATTGATTATGCTGATATTTCGCTTTCAAATGAGTACAACCCGAATACGGAATTAAGCTCAAATATCACCTACGTCAATGACGAGATGTTTACTTTTGTAAACAACATCAAGGAATATACTCCTGACAATAAATCTGCTGTGGATGAGAAGCTTGCAAGCATTATGAAGGTGTCTGAAGCTTTAAATAAGCAGATCAATTCTGATGCTTCAAAGAAAGTAAAAACCTATCTGTCAGAGGCTATTGATATTTATCACAATGAACTGATCCCAACTTTGGACAGAAACTTCCAACCTATGGCTCGAGGAATCTATTCAGCCAATATCTATCCTAAGTTCATCGCTGCCCAGAGAAATCTTGTGAATATCAACAATAATATTCTTGGAAATATTATGGGGCACCTAAATGAGATGAACTCCAATACTCCTCTGATTGTGGTAGGTGTTGTTTCAATAGCTGTAATCGTTGTATCTCTGTTTATCAGTTTTGCTCTGTCAGCTGTATTTACAGGAGCAATTAAGAGAGCCTGCGATGCAACTTCAACAATCGAGAAGGGGGATCTTTCAAGGGAAATTAAGACACACCTTCAGGATGATTTCGGTGTTCTTCTAAGATCACTAGAATCCATGCGTTCTGAATGGCAGGGGATTGTGTCTGCAATCAAGCAGTCTGAGAATGATCTGAACTCCAACTTTGATACTATTCGTTCATCAACTTCTGAAATTAAGGATTCGGCAAAGACCACTGAGAGCAGATCTCTAACAGTCGCAGCTGCCGCAGATCAGATGGTATCAACAACATCCGATATTGCAAAGAACTGTCAGGAAGCTGCTCTAAATGCTGATGATTCAAATAAAACCACTCAGGAAGGTGTATCCAAGGTTCGCGTTACCATTAACGCTATTCACGAGCAGGTTGAACAGACCAAGAAGGATGCAGCTCAGATTCAGGCTCTTGTTGATAAAGCTCAGAAGATTGGAACCATTGTTCAGACTATTGATGAAATCGCTTCCCAGACCAACCTGTTAGCCCTGAATGCCGCTATTGAAGCTGCCCGTGCGGGTGAAGCCGGTAAAGGATTTGCTGTGGTTGCAGATGAAGTTCGAGCTCTGGCATCAAGAACATCTGCTTCAACCCAGGAAATTACAAGTATGGTAACTCTGGTTCAGAATGAAGCTAATCTGGCAAATGAGTCTATGTCAAAGTCTGTAACCTCTATGTTTAATCTTGCTGAAGATGCTTCCTCAATTGAGGTTCTGTTAAACGAAATTATCAGCAAGGTTTCAGTTGTTAACTCGCAGATTAACCAGATTGCAACAGCTGCTGAAGAGCAGACGACCGCCACTTCTGAGATTTCATCAAATATGCAGAATATTACCAGTTCTGCTCAGGGATTTGTTATTGAGGTTGAGAAGACTCAGGATGTTGTCAACAACGCAAGCAGGTCTGTTTCCGATCTGTCTGAACTTGTAGCTAAGGTTAAGGTTTAATAGGGCAGTCTGCTCTGATTGATACTGAAAGGTAGAGCTCTGATATGAAGAATATGATAAAAACTTCTCTTGGTCTTGCTCTTATGATGATGTGCTCATCTTCCTTATGTGCCACTCTTACTGTATGGGAAGATCTTGACAAGGCTGGTGCCATAAGGGAATTTGCAGATCAGTTTGAGAAGAAATATGGTGTGAAGGTTGATATTAAGGATAGGGATTCTGCCAATCATGTTTATGATGTTGCAGATCTGATAAGCAGAGGAGAGAAGACACCTGATATCTTTCTGCTGGTTTCTGATCGTGTGGGAGATGCCATGTCAAAAGGGCTTTTAGCTCCGATTGACAATATGGAGCAGGAGCATTCTCGCTATATTGATACAGCTGCGGCGCTCTTTAAGGTAAAGGGTAAATACTATGGAGTGCCTAGGTCGGTAGAGGCTCTTGTTGTCTACTACAACAAAGATGTAATGCCTATTCCATATGAGACCTTGCCTGAATATATAGATTTTACACAGAAGCATAAGGCAGAAGGCATATATGGACTTATCAGCAAGGTTGATAATTTCTACTATAGCTACGGCTTTTTTGGTGCATATGGTTCTTATGTTTTCAAACAGAACTCTGAAGGGGAATTCGATGCCTACAATATCGGACTTGATAATGACAAGGCCCTAAAGGGGGTTTCTGTTCTTTATGATTTTGCCAAGAATCATGTACCTCAGTCTGTGCTTGGGGCAGAGGGCTGGGATAATATTGATGATATGTTCAAATCAGGAAAGGTTGGTGCAATCATCAATGGTCCATGGACTCTGAACAAATATGCCAGTGCAGGTATTAACTATGGCATAGCTCCACTGCCAAAGCTTCCAGACGGAACTCCAATGAGACCATTCTTTGGTGTGAAATCCTATGCAGTCTGTTCAAAATCTGAAAACAGGAAGCTGGCAGAGGAGTTTTTAAAGTTCATCAATCAGACCGATTTTGCTCTAAAACGCTATCACAAAATCGCTGAGCTTCCTCCTATCAAAGAACTTTTAGCTAAAGAGGAGATTAAAAACGACGATTATGCCAGTGCTATTTCCTCACAGGTTGAATATGCGGATCCTATGCCTACTATTCCTCAGATGGCATTCGTATGGGAGCCAATGGAGGAGGCTCTTTACAGTATTATAAAAAACGGTGAGCCTATAGAAGCTGCTCTTGATTTAGGAGTTATGAAGGTTAAGCAGAAAATAGCAGAAAACTGATAGAAACAGTTTATCTGAAGGTTGTGCTGAAAGCGAGATTCTACTGGATTAGTTTCTCGCTTTTTTGTTGTATCCGAGCTAAAAGAACGTTCTGCGTCTATTGTCGCAGGCAATGGATACAAAAAAAGTGAGGTTAACTCACTTTTTTTCGAATCATATAACACAAAGCTGCAAGCTGTTTTAGAATCTGTTTCTTCTCTTTGAAGAAGGTCTTGGAATGTAAACACAGATAATACCAATAATGGCACCGCAGAAAGCAATAACTGCACCCTGAAGCCACCATCTCATCTGCATATCAAGCTCTTTTGTTTCCAGCTTGTCAGCAAAATCTCTTCTGGTTGCATCCAGATCCTCAATCTTTTCGTTCTGAGCTGCAAGTGTACTCTTTAAGCTGGCGTTTTCTTTTTCTAGCTTCTCTAGCTTAGCTTTTGCTGCTCTGTAGTTTGCTGCAACCTCTGAGTCATAGTTTTCAAGAGAGTTCTTAAGCTCTGCAATCTTGCCTTCTAGCAAATCAGCCTTAGCTTCACCACAAGGCTCAACCTGAAGGTCTCTGTACTGCATCCAGTACTGTTTGCCGTTATAATTGATCTCAACAAACTTTCTGTCATCAGATAGCTTGTTAAAGGTAATCTTCTCTCCCACATGAATTGAATTTACAATCTTGCAGGTAGGACGAGGACAGGTTCTAAGCCAAACATTTACGTTCTCTGAAACGTAAAGATCATCACCAACCTGAAGTTCTGCGACTTCTTTGGCTTTAGGAGCTTTTATTTCGTCGGTTTCTGTATTGTTCTCCGGCTCTGCCTGAACTGCTCCAGCTGCACAGATACATAAGCCTAATAATGATCCTGAGATAATTTTTTTTATGGAAATCACTTGCTAATCCTTAAATCATTCTTGTTCTACGAAGATTTTAGCACAAGCTTTGGCTAAAGTTTTAATCTGAAAAGACTTAACTACGAGTTTGCACACAATTTTTAACAACAACTACCTATTAAAGTGATTTTTTTTTGATCGGCTTTTTTCTTTCTTAATGAATTTTAAGGGCATTTTTTGTGAATTAGAACTTTTGTTTGATATTTGTGTTTTAATGCTAGATGATAAAAAAAATAGAAAGTAAAATAGACTGAAATATAAAAATGAAGTCTATGCAGCGGAATATAAAGAATAATAAATAAGCTGTAATTTTTAATGAGACAGAGTAGTTATTGCATGAGGTCCGTACTCTGTTTTGGAGAGAATGTTAATGCAGGACAAAGAGATTGAGCTGAAATTTGGATTCGATGGGGACGCATCTAATCTTTACGAGATTTTTTCACACATTGGTGCTGTAAGTAATAAAACCACACTTCACCTGGATAACACTTATTTTGATACCGAAGATAAGGATTTATTCAGTATTCACGCAGGTCTTAGAATCAGACGTGGAGATGATTTTTCTGAGCAGACACTAAAGGTTAAAGGCGAGAATATCGGCGGTCTTCACAAGAGAAAAGAATATAATCTGCCAATTGAGCCTGTGGATGATGTTCCTAATCTGCTGAAATTTCCTAAGGATGCTCTTCCTGAGGATTTTGATGTAGAGAGTATTCAGAAGAGACTTAAGCCAATCTGTCGTATCAATTTTACCAGATATCTGTTTAATCTTGAGCTTTTGGACAGCACCTTTGAGGTGGCTTATGATCAGGGCTTCATTGAAGTAGACAGTTCAAACAAGTATCCGTTAAGCGAGCTTGAAATCGAGCTTAAGGAAACCTCTGTTCATTCTGATGAGCTATTAAATCTGTTCTCAATTCTGTGTACCCATCTGGCTTCAAACAACATACCTCTGCTGTTAGAGCCTTTCTCAAAGATGCATCGTGCTGCCCTTCTGCAGGAGCAGAGCAGTCCTACTGCTGATTTCTCTGAGCTGGATAAGACAGATAATTTTATTGACTATGTAACGGCACAGGTAGCCCTGTTAGAAAAGCTGTATGGCTACTTCCTGATTTCTCATGATGCGGTTCTGTTTTCTCAGATTACATCACTGATTGATTCTCTGCTGCTTTCCTTAAAGTATTTAAAGCGCAGAAACTTTCTGGCATTTATCATAGGCAGAAAAGAACCTGTTGAGTACAAGCGTGACCTTCAGATTATTATCAGACTGCTAAAGTCATTCCACAGAGTATGTCGTCATGTTTCAAAGAAAATGCTTCTGTGCAGATTCAGGAATAATTCAAAAGGCATTGCTTCCTGTTATGAGAAGATTAGACTCAGCGAAAAGAATAATAAGATGTTCCTGATTCCGCTGAAGCTCAGGTTATTGCTGTCTCTGATGGCAAAGTAAGGATTTTTGATGGATTTTTCAATACAGCCTAGATCAACTGATTATAAAACATTACCTGATGAACTAAAACAACACTCTGATATACAGTATGAACGACTAAAGGGCAAACTCTCAGAAGAGCAGTTTGCTCTTCTGGATTTAAGACCTGAATTCAGGTTTGTCCTTGCCTTATCAGAGTTCGTTTCCAATACTATCTATTCCTACCCTAAAGAGTGCTGTCAGCTGATTGAGCAGGGCGCACTTGATGATCCGTCATTTCACATTGAGCCAGCTTCATACGTCAAAGAATACGTGGATGACAAGCTCTCCGATTTTGATTTAAAACGTCGACTAAGAGTATTAAGAAGAATCCATTACATGGCTATTGCCTGGAGAGACCTATGCGGCTTTGCTGATATCAATGAAGTCTTTGAGAAACTGTCATCTCTTGCCGAAGCGGTAGTTCTAAGGCTTTTAGAGGTTGTGCGTTCTCAGCTTAAAAAGGTGTACGGCGATGCCTTTGACTCGGACGGAAGTCCTCTGCCTTTACTGGTCATCGGCATGGGAAAGCTTGGCGGACGAGAGCTTAATTTCTCGTCTGATATTGACCTTATCTTTACCTATCCAATGGAAGGTGAGACCTCAGGTCCTAGAGTTGTAACTTTCAGAGAGTTCTTCTCAAAGATTGTTCAGAGAATGGCTAATTTTCTCTCTGATATAACCTCAGACACCTTCTGTTATCGTATCGACCTTAGATTAAGACCTTTCGGCGATGCCGGTGCTATTGTAAATTCATTTGATGCTCTGCAGGTTTACTATGAAACTCAGGGTAGAACCTGGGAAAGATATGCTCTTGTAAAGGGGCGTATTCTAGGTCAGAGCGGAGAGCTTGACAGCTACGCAGCTGAGCTTACCTCAATGTTAAGACCTTTTGTTTATCGCAGATACCTTGATTACGGTGCAATTCAGTCTTTAAGAAAACTCAAGCATCTTATTGAATCAGAAGTTAGACGCAGATGTCTTAACAACAATTTCAAGCTTGGAAAGGGGGGAATCAGAGAGATTGAATTCATTTCCCAGGCCTTTGCTCTGATGAGAGGCGGAAGATATACCGAGCTTAGAGAAGAATCTTTGCGCAAGAGTCTTAAAAACATTATCTCACTTGATCTTATCCCAAGAGAAATCTGTGAAAAGCTGGATGAAAGCTATGTTTATCTGCGCAGACTGGAGAACATCATCCAGGAGATTTCCGATAAACAGACTCAGAATCTTCCGGATAATTCAAAGGATATGGCAAGAGTTGTTGCTGCAATGAACTATGATTCCGAGGAACACTTCAGAGCTGATCTTGATGAAGTAATGCTGTTTGTTCACGAGGAATTCAAGAAGGTTGTAGCTGACGAAGAGGATTCTGAAGAGGATTACAAGAATTTCGATCTCTGGGAGGCGGACAGTGATCTTGAGGAGATGTGTGCCGAACTCGAACCTCACATGGTCAACAAGGAAAATACCAGAGATATGGCAGGAGATATTATTACTCTGAAAACATCTCTTGCAAGAATGCCTGTTGGTCCTGTAGGCAGAGAGACTTTACTTGAGCTGATGCCTAAGGTTATCTACCTTATTGCCAAAGAGCAGCAGTCTGCGGCTTTATTCAAGCGTATGTCCGGCCTGATTGAGAAAATCGCCTTAAGAACCCCATATATTCAGCTTTTAAGAGATAAAAATGAGGTTTTAGAGAGATTCATTGAGCTTTTGAAGGATAATCATTTTGCCAGTGAGCTGATTACCTCTCATCCGATTCTATTAGATGAGCTATTTATTCCTCAGTACTTTACCAAACCTCCATCACCGGATGAGTTTCTGTCTATGCTGCAGGAACAGCTATTGAGAATCGATAGAGATGATCTTGAAGCGGTTATGGAAGAGCTGAGACTTTTCAAAAAGATTATGGTTTTCCGTATCGCTCTGTCTGATAAGGCGGGAAAGCTTCCTCTGATGAAAATCTCCGATGCCTTAACCTGGCTTGCTGAAGCTCTTATCAAGGAACTGATTGTCATCGCCTGGGATCTTAATGTTCAGAAGTATGGTGAACCAGAGGGCCGCTCTGTTAACGATCCTGGCATTGCTGTTATCGGATATGGAAAGCTTGGTGGTATTGAGCTTGGCTACAAATCCGATCTGGATATGGTGTTTCTCAAGAGAGCCGGAGATGGTGTAACTAACGGTGAAAATGGAGTCCCTGAGTCAATTTTCTATCAGAGACTGATTCAGCGCATCATGCATCTTGCAACTACTACTACGGTTGGCGGCATTCTTTATGATCTTGATATGCGACTAAGACCAGATGGAGATACCGGAGTTCTGATTTCAGATACGGATTCATTTGACTTATACCAGAAGGGCAGAGCCTGGACCTGGGAGCATCAGGCTTTGGTTAGAGCCCGTCCGATTGCAGGTTCAGCTGATATCATCGAGAAGTTTAATCAGATCCGAGAGGAAGTTATCAGGGCAGAGAAGGACGATAAGAAACTTAAAGAGGATGTTGTTGGAATGAGAGAGAAAATGCGTTCTCATCTTGATCGTTCCTCAGATAAGCTCTATGACATCAAGCATGGTGTGGGCGGTATGATTGATATTGAGTTTATCTCACAGTACCTGCTTTTAAAATATGCTCCGATTTATCCTCAGATGAAGCTCTGGTCTGATAATGTGCGTATTCTTGAGGAGTGCTCAAATCTGGGCATTGTAGACAAGAGTATTACTGACGAGCTTATAGCCGCCTATATTGATATCAGACAGGTATACCATGAGCTCTCTTTGGCAGATCTGCCAAGACTAATTTCTGTGGCAGACAGAATCCCTGCAACCTACAGGGTAGAAGAAATCTGGAAGAAGATTTTTTCAGAATAGAAAGATTGAAGTCAGAGATAACAGAAAACACCGCAGAAAGATTTTTCCTCTGCGGTGTTTTGTTTTTAGTCGTGGATAATATCCTGCTCAGGATCTGTCATTGGAAAATCGTACTGAAGCTTTCCTGCTTCGTTATTCACAATTGGACCTTTTCCTAAAGGACATTTATAGGCTCTACCTGACAGCACTACACCTAAAAGCCTATAGGTTATATGAGCTGTATAGGCATATTTTTCAACCAGATGAGTGGCACCAAGCTGAGCTGCCTGATGTTTAAGATTGAATCTTGCCATAGGCACTGTTGAGTATGGTCCACTGTTGTCAACATCAGCGATAAAAGTACATCCTTCAACTTCAGTTGGCAGGGCGGTAATTATCTTGTTTGCCGCTTCCTGTTCCTGAGCAGACATACATCCTGTCAGCACAAATGCACAACATGCCGCTATAGATAAAGCCTTTTTCATAAAATCCTACTCCTCTAGTCCAGGATAACGATTTTCATTTTCATCAGGCGCTGTTTTGAAACGTCTGTGCATCCATAAATACTGTTCAGGAGCCATTCTGACCATGTCTTCTACAACCTTGTTTATGGTTGCTGCATCTGCTACTGCATCTTCAGTAGGGAAGTTCTGAAGTTCTTTCTTCAGGTATAGGTGATACTTGTTTCCTTCACGAATTGTCCATGCAGGAGTGATAAGAGTTCCTTCGATTTTTGCAAGATTATGAGTAGCAGCAACAGTAGCTGTTTCTTTTACTGCAAAGAATGGAGCAAAGACACTGACACGTCTTCCATAATCCTGATCAGGCGCGTACCAGATAGGTGCACCGCTCTTTAGAGCCTTAATCATAGAACGAGGATCATTCTTAGAAACCAGTGCCAGATTTTTTCTGGTTCTACCTTTTACCTGAGCCCATTCCCAGACAGGATGATCTGTTGGTCTGTATACACCGATACCAGGTGTAATGTATGTGGCGTAGATTCTTGCCATAAGCTCAAGGGTTACAAAGTGAGCTGAAAGCACAAGAATCGGTCTTCCGGTCTGGTTGCACTGTCTTGCGTACTGCAGTTCGTCCTCGTCAATTATTACGTGACGTTTTAATCTCCAGTCAGGCCAGAACCAAGCCATACCGGTTTCAAAAATAGCCATACCGGTATTACGCTGAATCTGTTTTGAAAGCTCATGTCTTTCATCATCTGACATCTCTGGGAATGCAAGTTCAAGATTTCTTTTTAGAACATATTTTCTTGCAGGAAGAATGGTTCCCATCAGTCTGCCGATCTTACTGCCGATAAAAATCAGCCAGCTGTATGGCAGAACATTAACCATGACATACAGAAGTCCGATAGCAAACCATGCACTCCAGAAATGAGGAAGCAGCATTCTTTTTACGAATACAGGTTTTTCTGCAAAACCCTTTCCCCATCCCTTCTGTGAGGTTGAGAATCTTTTTTTCTCTTTGCTTTCTTTCTGTCTTTCTGCAGCTGAAACGTGAAGTGATAATTTAGCCATATAATTCTATATCTAACAAACAGTTACTTTTTATTGTAACTCAAAGAGTTTCCCTTCCACCTACATTTTTGTTTAGATTGTTCTTTATAAGGTTCTTTAAATATCAGGAGTTTTTTATCTCCTGTACTGATTTTCTGATAATAAGCTCTGTCTTGAACTGAGGAATTGTAAAATCATAATCTTTTTTGTATCTGGCAAGAGACAGTTTTAAGGCCTCTTTTCCCATTATTCCAATCGGGTTGGTAACAGTTGTCAGGGCAGGATTCAGACAGGATGCTATGAACAGATCATCAAAGCCAGTGATTGAAATGTCATCTGGAATTTTTATGCCGTTGTTCTCAAAAGTTGACATTGCAGAAGCTGCGATGGTATCACAGTAGCACATAACTACAGAGAACTGGTCGATACCGATTTTCATCAGCTGTTCAGCCGCCATCTTTCCTCCTTCAAGTGATGGAGGTACAGAGAGAATCAGTCTTGGATTGATTTCAATGTTGTTGTCGGCACAGGCCTTTTTGAATCCGGAGAAACGCTCCTGCGCATCTGAAATTCCAAAGGAGGAGGTAACATATGCGATTTTCTTGTGACCAAATTTAATCAGGTAATTGGTCAGATCATACATACCGTTGTGGTTGTCGATGATTACACAGCGATCCTCAAAGCCTCTTAATCGTCTGTTGATTAGAACGATATAAGGGAAACGTCTCATGTAGTCAGACAGAATAATATCGTCAATTGCCAGAGCATGAACCAGCATGCCAGAGCACTGATGTGACAGCAGTGAATCAATTGCCTTCTGTTCTCGCACAGGATCATAGAATCCCTGAGCAATCAGCAGTGACTTTCCCATTGCATTTGCTTCCATGTCACATGATTTAATCATGGTTCCAAAGTATGGATCAGAAATATCTGAAACAAGCACACCAATGGTCTCACTGTCTTTTTTTGCAAGAGTGCGCGCATTGGCATTTAGGTAGAAGCCAAGTTCACTCTGTGCCGCCAGTACAGCGTTTCTGGCTTCGTCACTTACTTTTGCTGTTCCATTCAGAACTCTTGATACTGTAGCAACAGAAACATTTGCCTTCTTTGCCACATCCCTAATTGTTACTGTCATAACTTAGTCTTTTTATAATATTTGAGGTGCTTATGTAAATTTTATGAAAATCGCGAATCTTCGGCTAATTATATGTAAAAAAGCCTCTAATTGAAATTAAAACCGCTTTTTCTGAGCATAACAACTTTATTTATTTCACATTATTTTGAAAATTTTATGAAAACAGTCTCGCTGTTTTCAGGTTGATTTTCTTGATTTTTTCAAGATAGGTATGAAAAAAAGACTCTTTTTTTCATACCTTTTGTTGTATTGTTTCACAACGAACAGGGCATACTCTTAAAAAACACATTTAAAATCATTATGTTAATTATGTATTCTTCCAAGAAAATTGCGATTTTTTTTATTCAAAAAATTAAAACTGTGAAAATGATCATGTTTTATCTCTTGCTTTAAACTCAATGAGGTATATAATTTTTCATGTAAACGGTTACATGGGCATTTCTAATGCATTTCGAGGATTTAATATGACTACTATTTTGGTAACTGGTGGCGCAGGCTACATTGGATCACATACTGTAATCGAGCTGGTAAAAGCTGGTTACGAGCCTGTTATTTTTGATAACTTCTATAATTCAAAGCCAGCTGTACTTGCAAGAATCAACAAGATTGTCGGCCGTACAGTTCCATTCGTATCAGGTGATATTCGTTCACGTGAGCAGCTAGAACAGGTTTTTGAAAACTATAAGATTGACGCCGTTATTAATTTCGCTGGTCTGAAGGCTGTTGGCGAGTCTGTTAAAAAGCCTCTTGAATACTACGACAACAATGTAAATGGTGCCCGTACACTGCTATCTGTAATGAAGGCTTACGGATGCAAGAACTTCATTTTCTCTTCATCTGCTACTGTATATGGAGAGCCAGATTCACTTCCTTTAACCGAGAATTCTCCTGTAAAGAGAGCAAACTGTCCATATGGTCAGACCAAGGTTGACATTGAGTACATGTGTCAGGAACTTCAGATTGCAGATCCTTCATTCTCAATGGTTCTTCTTCGTTACTTCAATCCTGTTGGTGCTCACGAGTCAGGTTTAATCGGTGAGGATCCAAGAGGTATTCCAAACAACCTGATGCCATACTTAACTCAGGTTGCAGTTGGCCGATTAAAGGAGCTTTCAGTATTCGGCAATGATTACCCAACAGCTGATGGTACCTGTGTTCGTGACTATATCCACGTAGTCGATTTAGCCTTAGGTCATGTTGCTGCATTAAATCACTGTCTGAATGTACCAGGAACCCACATTTACAATTTAGGTACCGGAATTGGCTACAGCGTTCTTGATATGGTTAAGTCATTCTCAAAGGCAATCGGCAGAGAGCTTCCATACAAGTTTGCTCCTAGAAGAGCCGGTGATGTTGTCGCCTGCTATGCTGACCCATCAAAGGCAAAGGCAGAGTTAGGCTGGGTAGCCAAGAAGACATTGGATGATATGACTGCTGATTCTTACAACTGGCAGAAGAACAATCCTAACGGTTACGAAGACTAAAGATTTAAACAAAGGTAAGACATAAAATGACATCATTTAATTTAACAGATCATCCACACAGAAGATTTAACGCTCTTACTGGCGAGTGGATTCTAGTATCACCTCACAGAGCAAAGAGACCTTGGCAGGGCCAGGTTGAGAAGCTGGCAAACGAGATTAAGCCTAGCTATGACCCTAAGTGCTATCTTTGCCCAGGCAACACCCGTGTAAACGGCGATTCAAATCCAAAGTATGAGAAGAATTTTGTTTTCACAAATGACTTTGCTGCCTTAACTCCAGATACACCACTGGATGCTCCAGAGTCTGAGGAACTATTCCAGCTTGAGCCTGCACGTGGAACTGCAAGAGTTATCTGCTTCAGCCCTGACCACTCAAAAACTTTACCTGTAATGGATGTTGAAGAGATTCGCGGTGTAGTTGATTTATGGGGAGATCAGTTTACAGAGCTTTCAAAGACCTATAAGTATGTGCAGTTATTCGAGAATAAAGGTGCAATTATGGGCTGCTCAAATCCTCATCCACACGGACAGATCTGGGCATGTAACTTCATTCCTGAAGAAGTTATGAAAGAGTACAAGCAGCAGAAGAAGTATTTTGAAAAGCACAATACACCTCTACTGTTAGATTATGTAAATGCTGAATTAAAGAAGAAAGAACGTATTATTTTCGAAACCGAGTACTTTGTTGCTTTAGTTCCTTTCTGGGCATTCTGGCCATTTGAGACCATGATTCTACCTAAGTTCAAGGTTCAGACCATTAACCAGCTTGATGATGCTCAGCGTAACGATCTTGCATTAGCAATCAAGAAGCTAACCTGTCGTTATGACAACCTGTTTGAATGTTCATTCCCATACTCAATGGGCTGGCACAATGCTCCTGTTGACGGTGAGGAACACTCAGAGTGGCAGTTACATGCTAACTACTATCCACCTCTATTAAGAAGTGCAACTGTTAAGAAGTTCGTTGCAGGCTTTGAGCTATTAGCCGAGAAACAGCGTGACTTAACCCCAGAGCAGGCTGCAGCTCGCTTAAGAGATTTATCAGAAACTCATTATTCATTAAACAAATAAACATAGGATTTCAAAATGTCAGATATCAGAGAAATTTGCCTAAAAGCTTTTGAAGACAAATTCGGAACCAAACCAACCATGCAGGAGTACGCTCCAGGTCGAGTAAACATCATCGGTGAGCACACTGACTACAATGGCGGTTTTGTTCTTCCATGCGCAATCAAGTACGGTACCTGCATGGTAGCAAAGCCAAATGGCACCAATACAATGCGCATCTTAGCCGTTGATATGAATAATGATTATGATGAGTTTGAATTAGCATCAAAGATTGAGAAGCATCCAACCAAGCTATGGGTAAACTACCTTCGCGGTGTTTCATACCAGATCTGCGAGAAGTTCGGTGATAAGGTAAAAGGTCTTGATATTGCTATCAAGGGTGACGTTCCTCCAGGAGCAGGTCTATCATCATCTGCATCTTTAGAGGTATGTTTTGGTCACCTTGTATCAAATGCATTTGATTTAAACATCGCTCTAATGGACATCGCTCTGATGGGACAGGCTGCAGAAGCTTACATCGGCATGAAGTGCGGTATTATGGATCAGGCAATCTCAGCTAATGGTACCAAGAACCACGCTGTACGTATCGACTGCAAGTCATACGGCTTAACTCAGGTTGCTGTCCCTTCAAATCTGGAGATTCTGATCATTAACTCAAATATCAAGCACCAGCTTGTAGGTTCAGAGTATAACGATCGTCGCGAGAGCTGTGAAAAGGCTGCAAAGATCATCGGTGTACCTCTACTTCGTGATGCAACCATGGAAATGCTTGATGCATGCAAGGATAAGATGGATGATGAGACCTATCGTCGTGCACGCCACGTAATCACTGAGGATGAGCGTGTTCTTGAGGCTTCAAAGGCTTTCGAGGCTGGTGATCTGAAGACTCTTGCCAAACTGATGTATGCATCTCACATCTCTGAGAAGAATGATTTTGAAATCACTGTAAAGGAAACTGATGCTATCGTTGATATCGTCAAGGAAGCTTTAGGTGAGGAATATGCTGCTGTTCGTCAGACTGGCGGTGGATTCGGTGGCTGTGTTGTTGCAGTTGTTGAGCCTAAGAATGTTGAGGTTGTTAAGAACGCTATTAATGCTAAGTATCAGAAGATTTCTGGTATTGGCGCTACCATTTTTGAGACTCAGGCATGTGATGGTGCAACCTTCACTCGTCTATAAATGAATAATAAATAATTTGTTCTCTAAATAGTAAGTTCTCTGCCCTGAGTGGTTGAGAATTCCTCCTTTGGCCGATCTATTCTGATCGGCTGTTTTTTTCTTAAAACTTTGTTTCTCTTCAGCTTTCCTTTCACACTCTCAAACTATAATTTGAATGTAATGCTTTTCTGTAAAGATAAATGTACTTTCCTGCAGGTAAAAATACATAAGAACATCAGTCAGGAGACTTGTACATAAGGAGTTTATATGTCTGTATTAGCAGCCGTAGCAGTACCACATCCTCCTCTAATTATTCCTCAGGTAGGAATGGGACGAGAGAAACAAATCCAGTCAACAGTTGATTCCTACAACAAGGTTATGGAGTTTTTAGCATCCTTTAATCCTGAAACGGTGGTGATTGCTTCTCCTCACATGGAGACCTATGCAGATTATATTCATGTGGCATCAGGTCATGGGGCAAGTGGCAGCTTTGCTCAGTTTGGAGCTTCAGATGTCCGTATTGAAGCAAGCTACGATGAAGGCTTTATAGATGAGCTGTGTGATGAATTCAAGGCAAAGGATCTCAGTGCAGGAAAGCTTGGTCATAAGATGTCTGAACTTGATCATGCAACCATGATTCCAATGTGGTTTTTAAATAAGTATCTGTCATCATACAAGGTTGTTCGTATCGGCATTAGTGGTCTTGATATCTGTGACCATTACCGGGTAGGCAAGGCTGTAAGTGATGTTGCATCAAGACTGAAGAGAAAGGTTGTATTTATAGGTAGCGGTGATTTGTCGCATCGACTGCTGGATGATGGGCCATATGGCTTTAACGAAAATGGACCCGTTTTTGACAGGACCATAGCAGATTCCTTTAAAAAATCTGATTTTAACCTTCTTTTATCAATTCCTTCTGCTATATGCGACGGGGCAGGTGAATGTGGTTTCCGGCCTTTTGTTATGATGGCAGGTGTCCTTGACAGAAAGGATATTGACGGGAAACTGCTTTCATATGAGGGACCGTTTGGTGTTGGCTATGCGGTAGCAAGCTTCTCTGTAACCGGGGATGATAATAACAATAATTATCTTGATAAATTTCTGGACTCTGTAAGAAAGAGTAATGATAAATCAAAAGCGAATGGCGATGAATATACCTCCTTAGCCAGAGCCTCAATGGAACATTATGTAAAAACACAATCTATGCTTGAAAGACCTGACAATCTGCCCTCGGATTTAATCAAAAAGAAGGCTGCGGTATTTGTCTCCCTGAAGAAATTCGGTGCTCTTCGCGGATGTATAGGTTCTCTTGCTCCAACCTGTGACTGTGTAGCAGATGAGATAATCAGATTCGCTGTTAACGCCTGTTCTCATGATCCCAGATTTGAGCCTGTTAGAGAAGATGAGCTGCCTTATATAACTGTAAGTGTGGATGTTCTGACTTCACCTGAGAAAATCAGCTCTACGGATGAACTTGATCCTAAAAAGTATGGTGTTATTGTACGCAGCGGCTATAAAAGCGGAGTTCTGCTGCCAGATCTTGAAGGGGTTGATACTCCTCAGGAACAGATCAGAATATGTAGGCGCAAGGGCGGAATTGCTGATGATGAATCTGTTGAACTTGAACGCTTTGAGGTAATTAGACATTTCTAGTATGCAGAAGGTTGAATGCGGACTCTGTCCTCGGCACTGCAGCCTCAAGGAAGGGGCTGTTGGTGTATGTAAAGGTAGAGTTAATCAGAACGGAGTTATAACAGCTTTAAACTATGGCTGTATTACTTCTGTCGCCCTTGATCCGATAGAGAAGAAGCCTCTTTACCATTTCTTCCCTGGAAGCTTCATCTTATCAGTTGGCAGCTTTGGCTGTAATCTAAAGTGTCCTTTCTGTCAGAATCATTCTATATCAATGGCTGATAAGAGCTGTGATTACCAGAAGGTTACACCTGAAGAACTAGTAGCTTTAGCTCTTGATCTGTCCCAAAAGGACAGGGGAAATCTGGGAATTGCTTTTACCTACAATGAACCTCTAATAAGCTATGAATTTGTTTTGGATACGTCAAAAGAATTAAAAAGGCACAACCTTAAATCGGTACTGGTGACAAACGGTGGGATCTGCTCAGATTATTTTGAAAGACTGCTGCCTTATGTTGATGCCATGAATATTGATTTAAAGGGCTTCTCCCAGTCTTTTTATGATTATGTGAAAGGGGATTTTGAAACAGTAAAGGAAAACATAAAGCTTGCACATTCTTACTGTCATGTCGAGGTGACTACCCTTATTATCCCAACGAAGAATGATTCTGCAGAAGATATGGCGGCCGAGGCTCGATTTTTAAGTGGTATCAGTGAAGAGATTCCTCTTCATATCAGCAGATTCTTTCCAAGATATAAGGAGCAGAACCTTTATCCAACGCCAATAGATACAATTGATAAGCTTTGCAGCATTGCTTTAAGATATTTAAAATTTGTTCACAGAGGAAACTGTTGATTTAACGGTAAAAATGTTTGAAAACGGCTTAAATATCGCATTTGTGAGATTTTAATCTATACTATAGGTATAGTGAGGCGACTTCTACGCAGCTGCTCGTAAGGATGCAGAAACATGCAAGTAGAGGTCGCCTCTTTTATTTGTTTTTAAAAGCCGATATACAAGCGGTTTTATGCTGTATGTAACGTTTCTTTCCTAATAAATACTAATCTCCTCACACTTTTTGATAAAAAAAGCCTTTTGAATCTTGCTCTAATATTGAATTGTTGTATATTCAAATCATCCCGTTCTCACATAAGGAAGTATATTATGAACAAAACAGAACTTGTTGACGCAATTGCAAAGCGTAGCTCATTAACCAAAGTTGATTCAAAGAAGGCTTTAGAGGCATTCTTAGCTGCTGTACAGGGCGCTCTTGTAAAGGGTGACGCCGTTCAGCTGATTGGATTTGGTACCTTCAAGGTATCAGCTCGTAAAGCTCGCCAGGGCCGTAATCCAAGAACTGGTGAAGTTATCAAGATTGCTGCAAGCAAGGTTCCAGTATTCTCAGCTGGTTCAGCTTTAAAAGACGCTGTTAACAAGAAGAAATAATTAAAAAGAAAAAGGCACTTCAAATCAATGAAGTGCTTTTTTTTCCTTATTTGTAAAAATAACATATTGAAATTACAAATAAAATTATTTTTATCATAAAACTTGCAGTAGAGGTTTTTATGAAAACTCTAATCATTTTTTCTCACACCTGGTTTGCTCAATCAAAAGTCAATCGTGCTCTTTTAGAGGCTGCTCAGGATGCCGATAACGTAACAATCCGCAATCTGGAGGAGCTTTACGGACAGAATCCAGAGAAGATTGATGTTAAGGCTGAACAGAAACTTATTGAAGCAGCTGATCGTATTATTTTCCAGTGTCCTGTATTCTGGTTCAGTATTCCTCCAATGCTGAAGGCATACATTGATAGAGTATTTGAACACGGCTGGGCTTATGGCTCTCAGGGACATGCTCTTGAGGGCAAGATCCTTCAGCTTGTTTTAAGTACCGGTAGTCCTCAGGAGAGTTATCAGCAGCCTACTATTGGCGAACTGTTCCTGCCACTTACTGCAGTTGGAAACTATACAGGTATGGAAGTTGCTCCAATCCGTGTTGCTTACGGCTGTCTGACTATTTCAGATTCAGATCTGCAGAAGATTTGTGATAACTACAAGAAGTTACTTAATGAGTAACTGGTAGGGCTATTTATTTCTTAATAAAGAAATCACTATCACCAAAAAGAAATGGCTCTAAATAAAATTTCGGGGTCATGTTCTAAATACATAAAGTAGAGCGCAAATAAAAAGAGCGGAGTTTTATAAAATTGTTTTGTCCAGAAACAAAATATAAGCTCCGCTCATGATAGATAGTATACAAGAATATTTAGAAAAAAGATTTTTCTTTGGCTTCAAAATTTCTCAGCTTGAGGAAGTCGGTTCAGACCTTCATCTATATTTAGAAGCAATTTCTCCTGGAATGTGTCAGCAGTGTAAATGCAGACAGACAAACATCCATGATTATTATCCAAGAGAGATTAGCGAACTACCTATCCTTGGAAAAAACGTAATTGTTCATCT
>NZ_FUXX01000044.1 GCF_900167015.1 Succinivibrio dextrinosolvens DSM 3072 | reverse complement strand
AGGTGAGCCTTTACCTCACCTACTAGCTAATCCCATTTGGGCGCATCTGATAGCGCATTGCTGCTTTCACCCTCAGGCTGTATGCGGTATTAGCAGTCGTTTCCAACTGTTGTCCCCCTCTATCAGGTAGCTTCCCAAACTTTACTCACCCGTCCGCCACTCGTCATCAGGAAAAGCAAGCTTTTCCTATGTTACCGTTCGACTTGCATGTATTAGGCCTGCCGCCAGCGTTCAATCTGAGCCATGATCAAACTCTTCGATAAAAAAGATTTTGATTTAAATTTTTTGATAGTCCCTCAGCCTTAGCTTTCTCTATCTCTTTGTTTCCCTCTTCCGAGGGCCCACACAGATTGTCCGTACTTGTTTTTAAAGAACTTTTAAAACGCTTGGTTTTATTTGTCGTTGTCGTTCGTGACAACGGAAATGCATTATAGACTTTTTTTGACCCATGTCAAATGTTTTTTAAAATTTTTTTTAATTTTTTTTCTATAAATTTAAATCTTAACCTTCACTACAACCTTAACAACGGCCATTTTTTCATTGTTATAGCATGCTCTTGGCTGATGAGCCTCCTCAGGAGGAACTACGATCAGATCACCTGCTTTTAAATTTACCTTTGTAAAAAATTCTGGGGTGTCATAAAAATAAACGTCATTATCTGGTACTGACTCATTTAGCTTACAGTCTTTAACTAAAGCCATACCAAAACTCTCTTTGCCATCAGCAATATACTGAATATCAAAATATTCCTTGTGAGATTCAAATCTTGCCTCTGAAAAATCAATAGTTTCATAGCGCTGAACCATTGCAAAAACGCCATCTGTAATTACGTATTTGCCATCTTCCATATTTTTAATGTCATGTTCAGCAAGCCACTTATATGCAGCTGTGAATTTTTCTGACAGATAATCGTATTTTGAAACTAAATCAATTGAGGTAGCTAACATTTGAAAATTACTCCTGAAACTTATATGAATTCTGTAAATTTCCATTAAGGTCGTACAACTCTATTGCATTTTCAGTAATCAATGCAAATCCTTTTTGCGTACCACCCTTTGGAATTGAGATCGAACCTGGATTTATGTTTACTACACCGCTGTCTTTATAAAATATTCCAGATACATGGGTGTGACCTGATAGGACTATATCTCCTTTATTAAGACCTAATTTGGAGATCTGCTCTTCAGAATCAATCTTATGAAGATGTCCATGAGTTAAAAATATTCTTTTTAATCCTGCAGTAGTTTCTACAACAACATATCCGTATGCGGCATTGCAGGGAAAATCAAAAACCATTCCGTCAACTTCACTGTCACAGTTTCCTCTGATCGATATAATCCTGTCTTTATACTTATTTAGGATTTCCCCGACAATCATCGGATCATATGAAGAAGGAAGTTTGTTTCTAGGTCCATGATTCAGAAGATCCCCAAGAAGAATAATAAAATCGCAATTAAATTTTTTATAAAACTGCAGAGCCTGTTTTAATTCCTCCGAACCACCGTGAATATCCGACAAAACTAAATATCGCATAACAATCCTTAACTGACATCGTTTTCGTTTTTTATGTTTTTTTTAATATTTCGAAAACATGCTTTCAAATACTGAAATATCTACATCTTCATTGATTCAGAAGAAATAAAAAATAAAATTTTTCTTCAAAAAGTGAGATAAATAACAACTATGCAAACGTTTGTGTTTTATAGTATTATACATATCAAATCCATTCAACATTATAATACATAAGTGAGAATACAATGTCAGACTTAAAAAATATCATTTCCGATGGCAAAGCCATTCTTGGTATTGAATTCGGATCAACCCGTATCAAAGCCGTTCTTATTAATCCTGAAGATTTCAAACCAATCGCACAGGGAGCTCATGAGTGGGAAAACCGCCTGGAAAACGGTTTTTGGACTTACCATTTAGATGATATCTGGACCGGTCTTCAGGACTGCTATCAGGATCTTCTAAAAGATGTTAAGAACCAGTACGGTGTTGCTATCACCAAGCTTGCATCAATTGGTTTCTCAGCAATGATGCACGGTTATATGGCTTTTGATAAAGACGGAAATCAGCTTGCACAATTCAGAACATGGAGAAATGCAAACACCACTGAAGCTGCAGCAAAATTAACTGACTTATTCCAGTTCAACATTCCAGAGCGCTGGAGTATTTCTCATTTATACCAGTGTATTCTAAATAAAGAAGATCATATCTCTAAGGTTGATTTCTTCACTACCCTGGCAGGTTATGTTCACTGGAAGCTGACCGGTGAAAAAGTTCTAGGAGTTGGTGACGCTGCAGGTATGTTCCCTATTGATTCAGACAAGATGGATTACAATCAGGAATACCTGGCAAAATTCAATAATCTTCTAAAAGAAGAAAAACTTCCTTACACTTTAGAGCAGCTTCTGCCTAAGGTTCTAACTGCAGGTGAGAACGCAGGAACCTTAACCGCTGAAGGTGCTAAGTTACTTGATACTTCAGGTACTCTACAGCCAGGATGCCTATTATGCCCACCTGAAGGTGACGCAGGTACCGGTATGGTCGCAACAAATTCTGTTGCTGTAAGAACCGGTAACGTATCCGCTGGCACATCTATTTTCGCAATGGTTGTTCTAGAGAAGGCCTTACAGAAACTTCACAGAGAAATCGACTGTGTAACCACTCCAGATGGATTACAGGTTGCCATGGTTCATGCAAATAACTGTACATCTGATCTGAATGCATGGGTTGGCTTATTCGCAGACTTCTTACGAGCTGCAAACATTGAGATGGATACAACCACTCTGTTCAAGACTCTTTACAACGAGGCACTCAATAATGGAGCTCCTGACTGTGACGGCATTATTACCTATGGTTATCTGTCTGGTGAAAATATCACCAATATTCCTGAAGGCAGACCTCTTCTAGCAAGAATGCCTAACTCAAAATTCAATGTTGCTAACCTGTTCAGATCAAATCTGAATACTTCTTTAGGCGCTATCAGAATCGGTATGAATATTCTGAAGAGCGAAAACGTTAAGATTGATAAACTGTTAGGTCATGGCGGTTTATTCAAGACAAAGGGCGTTGGTCAGTCAATTATGGCAGATGCACTGAATACTCCTGTATGGGTTATGACAACCGCAGGAGAAGGTGGAGCCTGGGGTATTGCCCTACTTGCTGCTTATGCAACTGCAGATAACAACAAGCAGACTCTTCCTCAGTTCCTAGACAGCCGTGTATTCAAGGACGCTGACGGTTCAAAGATCGATCCTACCCCTGCTGGTGTAGCTGGCTTTGATAAGTTCCTAGAAAGATATGTTCTATGCCTGGGAGTTGAAAGACAGGCTGTTGAATGCCTTAAGGCTTAAGACAGAAAAATAACACTGAGAACGGTCACTACAATTTAGTGACCGTTTTTTTTTACATGCCAGATCTGAAAGCTTCGATTTGATAATGAACGAGTTCAACTGCAGAATTTAAAGCATCTTTAACGGACTTGTTATTCTCATAAATTGAACGTAGTGAAGTATCCATTGGAGTCCATACTTCAGCCATCTCAGGAATAGAGGGAGTGGGACTTGCACGACTTGCCTGAACAGCGATTGCGTTTGCAACATCATTCTCAGTAATAATAGGATCAATCATTACAGCCTTAACAGGAGGGATTTCATTGGTATCAAGATATCTCTGTTTTACATATTTCGGCTGATTGATAAATCTTAGGAACTCTTCTGCCAAATCGTAATCATTAGCCCAGGTTGAAATAGCGTATCCCTTCACTCCTAAAAAAGAACTCATAGGTTTTCCGTTTGGAAGAATAGGAAGAGGCGTTACACCATAGTTAATGCCCGCAGTCTTATAATAGTCAAGAGCCCAAGGACCAGTAATTACTGCCCCTACTTTTCCTGAACAGAAAAGGTTATCAAGCTCATAAATACCATCTTCACCTAAAATTGATTCTGGAATACAGGAATTATCATAAAACTTCTTGGCGAGTTCAATTCCTTCAACAGCACCTTTATTTGACAATCCAACGTCATTTGCATCAAGATTGCCATCCTTATCTAAGCCAAAGACATATGCGCCGTAAGGCTGCATCATACTGAAGGCGTAATATAAAGAATCAAGTTTAACTAATAGACCATACTCTTTATTCTCGCGATCAAGTCTCTTCTTAGAATAGTCAAAATACTCTTCAAGAGTATCAAATGGTCTGCGGAGAACAGATTTGTTATAAACCATGATGAGAGTTTCTACAACTTTAGGAACAGCATAGATTTCGCCATTCCGAGTAAATGCAGAAACAGATGAAGCAATATATTTATCCTGATCTTCATTCATAAACTTTATTGGAGCAACAAGTCCCTGAACCACAGCAGAACCAATTCTATCTGATGGAATCATAAAGATATCAGGACCAGTTCCAGCGGGACCATCAAGTCTTAGTTTTTCAACTTGTGATACATATGGAATTTCCTTAACTGTAACCTTACAATTGAATTCGCTCTCAAAATCAGCGACCGCCTGAGTAATACCTTTTGCCTTTTTCTCATCTTCCCAGACTACTAACTCATTAGCAGCAAAAGATTTAGAAGAAAAAGTTACAAGAAGAATCAAGCCAATATATTTTGATAATCTGCTCATTATCATCGCACCAAATAGCTCTATGAATGTCCCAAACTTATTTTTTCACGTAATTATTATTTTAATAGTGACTTAACGCGCAAATTCTGCATCGAATAAAGTCTCGCTATTTTATAGCTAAAATAAAGAAAAAAATATACAAGACACAAATTGTGCATTATTACAATTTCTCTCAAATTTTTTTTATTTTTCTTTTATAGAAACAGATAAAAATCATGTTTTATGCATTCTGTCACGATTTTTTATAAACACGCATCAAAAAATCTCAAAACTGACGATGACAAAATAATGCAATAATTTTCATTTTTATAAAAAAGTTGATATTGTCTAAATTTTTCAGAACGCTAAAACGATTTATTGCAAATTGCTATATATTTTATTTTTTCAATAAGAATGTTTTGTGATTTATATCTCATTTTATACATATCGTTTTAAAGATTTTTTGGAATCAAGATCACTAAATTTATTTTTCATGTTTGAAGAAATAAAAAAAATAAAACAAAATAAAAACGCTTAAAAACATCTATTAAAAATTCTAAATAATTTATTTGGTGTTTTTAGGTAAAAAAAACAAAGATCCGATGAGATCGATAATAAAAAAGTCTGAATATTAATTTGTGAAGTTAATTTGAAGAACTTAAATGCAGAAATGTATTTATGAAATTTCCTTCTCAAAATTCGGATCTATAAATTAAATTTTTTTGGGATATAAATTATGAAGAAAATCAGCTTAATAGCTGCAGCTATGTTTGCAGCCGTCACTTCTATGCCTGCAGCACACGCAGAATACACTCCAAATGTTAACTTCTCAGGTTACTTACGTTCTGGTATACAGCATGGTAGCAGTGCTTTCACCGCAAAACGTTTTGTAACTCAGGTTGGTCGTCTTGGTAACGAAAATGATACTTTTGCCGATTTAGGTTTTGGTTCAGATGTAGTTAAAGTAGAAGATACAACCTTCTCAGTATTTGCAATGTTCGGTCATGGAGAAGACAATGATGACTACGATTGGAATAAGAACATCGCAGTACGTCAGCTTTACGTTAATGTAAATGGTTTAATAGATAGCGATAAAGATGCAAACATCTGGATCGGTAAGAGATACTACAAGCGTGAAGACACCCATATCAATGATTTCTACTACTACAACGTATCAGGTACTGGTACCGGTATTGATACTCTAACTGTTGGTCCTGGTAAACTAAATCTGGCTTGGACAAGAACTGATAGAGACGGAGATGATGTTAACTATCAGTTAAAAGATGGTTATACAAAGGAAGTTGATTCAAATGGCAATGAAATTAAACCTAGCAAGCTAAAGGTTAATTATTTCGATACTCGTTATGAATTCCCTGCTTGGAATGATGCAACCATCCAGTTAGGTGCAACATATGTAAAACCAGAAAAGGATAAAAAAGGTTATTACAAGGCATATACAACCGACAAAGAATTCGGAGATGCAATTAATCTAAGCATCGAATTAAATCAGGGTTTTGCTGCAGGTTGGAATAAGTCAATTTTCCAGGCATTCCTAGGTTCAACTGCAAGAGATGCAAACTGGGGAAGCAGTGCTAAAGTTTACGGTGATACAGGAGCTGGTTACAGATTTATCAACACTGGTGACACTCATATCACAGAACGTTTCGGTTTCCAGCACGTTGTTAATGCAGCTTACTCAACAGGAAGCGAATATGACAAGGACTTAAAGACAAGCTTTGACAACTGCAAGAGCTTATCTGTAATTGTTCGTCCATTCTATCAGCTAACCAAGATGACTCGTTTAGTTGCAGAAGCTGGCGCATACGTAGAGAAAACAAAGTATGAAGATGGTTCTCATCTAACTAAGAACGGTAAGAAGTATACTCTTGCTTATGCAATTGCACCTGATGCTTCAAACTTCTGGTCACGTCCTGAGTTAAGATTCTACGTTTCATATGTTCACGGTTCAAATACCAATGATCAGGTTGGTCCAAAGACAAAGAGCGGTGTTTTGGATAAGACCAGTGATTTAATGTTCGGTGCTCAGGTTGAAGCTTGGTGGTAATAAATTACTTAATGTAATATAAATTCTTAAAAATGTTCCCTCTGTATCTATATATAGAGGGACTTTTTGTTCCAGATTATTAAATCACCTCAAAAACTGAAAACTCGACTTGCGTTGAAGTATTGTTACCTCTGACCTAGTAAATTAACAATATAGTTTCAACGCCTTTTTGTATCTACCCTATTCAAACACTTCCTTTACTCTACAATCATCTTATTATCATTTAACTTTAACAATAAACTTCGAAGAAGTAATTAGTAGAATTCTTAATAAAAGCTGGTAATACTGAATCATTCAATACAGATATGATTAAGAGAGGATAATCAGGAAATTACAGAATAGATTAAGATTAGAAAGTATCTTAACTATAGAAGAAATTATGCTGCTCAAAAACGATAATAGGCATAGATCCGTCCGATAGGATCTATGCCTACTAACCTTTATCTCCTAAATATCACCTATACAGATTAACGATCAATTGTAAAAGAAGAGTTAACTCTTGTTACAGTTGTTGGTTCATCTTGTATTGCACTGATTGTAACTGATGCTATTGCTGTAATTACAGTAAGAGCAATTAAGAATAAATTTGCCTTTGTCATAGCACATCCCTCATGCAAGATTATTCTTGTGTCTACTGTCTTTATGTTTATTTTTAAATTTTTATAGTTTTATTTTTAAATTAATAATAATTGTTATTGTTATATATCGATCATAGATAATTAATAAGAATAGGAAATAGAAAGGGGTATGCTTTGTGACATACCCCTAAATTCATTTAATGAAAGTGTGATCGATGAATTTATTTAGTATCCTTTACAGAACCTTCAGCAATCTGGTTCATAAGTTTATTCTTATGAGCATTTACTAAAGCCTGCATTACGATGAACAAGCATAGTAATAAACCAACAACGATCTTGGTCCACCATGCAGATAGAGTTCCCTGGAAGGAGATAATGGTCAGAATTGAGCCCTGAATCATTACACCTAATAGAGTACCTGGCATAAAGCCAACACCACCCATCAGCTGGGTTCCACCGATAACAGAAGAAGCAATTGCATCCATCTCCATACCTAAACCATGAAGTGTGTATCCTGATAACATGATCCATGAGTAGCAGATACCACCTAATGCAGCACAGAAACCAGAGATAATATAAACACGAACACGGATGAAATCAGTCTTCAAGCCCATCAGTTTAGCTGACTGCTCATTACCTCCGATAGCGTATACGCCTCTACCGAATGAGGTATAACGAAGGATGATGGTAGCAAGTACAACCATGAACAATGCAATAACAGCACCTAAAGATAAGAAGTAGTCACCGAACTCGAATGAGAAGAATGCTAATTCTGAGTACTGAGGATTGTCGATTGGCACTGAATCACGAGATAAGATTGCAGTTAAACCACGGCATAGGAACATTGTACCTAGAGTAACAATGAAAGGCTGCAGTCTGAAGTAGGTAATCAGTAGACCGTTAATCAGACCGACAGTAATACCGATTGCAAGAACAATAGCCATACATACATATGGGCTTATTGTTGTATCTCTCATCAGTACAGCCAGAGTCATGCATGATAGTGAAACCACTGCACCAACAGACAGGTCAATACCACCAAAACCAGATAGAATTGTAAAGGTAATACCTACTGTTACAATGATAAGAGGAGCATTATCGATAAACAGATTCAGGAAAACCTGCAGGCTGAAGAAGCCATCAAATAAAACTGAACCGAAACCGAATAAAACCAGGAATAATGCACCAGTTACATAGAATGGGAAGTTCTGGGATGCAACTAAGTTTGATAAAAACCTACTACGCATTTGAAACCTCCTTCTTTCCACTCAACTGAGTATCAAGACGCTTTAACTTATAGTTGCGATACATTTCTTTAAACTTCTCAGACTGGAATACGATGATCAGAAGAATAACAATTGCCTTAACAGCAGGAAGACGATCTGATGAAACACCAATTGCGTACATGGTTGTGGTTAAGGTCTGAATGGTAATAGCACCGATGATAGTACCACCAATATAGTATCTACCACCAACCATCAGAGTACCACCTAGAGTAACAGCAAGAATTGCGTCCATTTCCATGTTCAGACCGGCATTATTAGCATCTGCAGCTCTAATCAGAGAGCCTTCAATCAGACCAGCGGTACCAGCACAGAAACCAGAGAAAATGTATACAGCGAACAGAACTGCTGTAACCTTAATACCAGCGTAACGGGCTGCATTGGCATTGATACCAACAGACTGAATCATTAAACCGATTGAAGTTCTCTTGTTAATGAAAAGAACCAGAATAACCATTGCAAGAGCAATAATCATTGCAGTTGGAAGCATTACACCTGGGATGTTACCACCGATGTAAGCGAATGGCTTGTAGTAAACGGTAATGATCTGACCGTCAGTCATAAGCTGAGCAATACCACGACCAGCTGTCATCAGAATCAAGGTAGCAACCATTGCCTGAATCTTAAGCTTTGCAACCAGGGTACCATTCCAGATACCTGCAACAATACCGACACAGAGTGAAGCTAGAATTGCAACGAAGAATGGATGCTCAGGAATTCCAGAAATATTACCACCTAACATCACACAGCATGTTGCAGAAGAAATTGCCACAACAGCACCAACAGAAATGTCGATACCGCCAGTTGCAATAACGAATGTCATGCCTAATGCAAGAATGATAAGTGAAGATGCACGGTAAAGAATATCAATAGGACGACCGTACAGATTGCCATTTTCCATAACTTCAATTTTGAAGAAGTCATCTACGAAAAATGCATTGAATAAAAGCAGCACTGCTAAAGCAACCAGAGGCAAAGCAAGTGAGCTTTGAGTAAATTTTTTAACAAGACTTTCCATGATAGTCTCCGGCTATTGCTTGCATAATATGAGCAGTTGAAATTTCATCATCATTTAATTCAGTAATCTTCTCATGATCACGAATTACCATGACTCTTGAACAGGTACGAACCATTTCGCCCATCTCACCTGAGATGAATACAACTGACATGCCCTTTTCCTTAGCTAAGGAAACAGCTAGTGCTTCGATTTCAGACTTGGTACCAACGTCAATACCACGGGTTGGCTCATCTAAAATCAGAAGATTAGGTTCAGTTGCAAGCCATCTAGCAATAATAACCTTCTGCTGGTTACCACCAGATAGGTTCTTGATGAGCTGCTCACGGTCAGATACCTTAATTCTCAACAGATTGATATAGTAGTCAGCAAGCTTGTTCTGGCGATGTCTAGACATATGCTTGAACATGCCGTTCTTAGCCTGTAGAGCAAGGATAATGTTCTCTCTTACAGAAAGATCACCGATAATACCCTGTACCTTACGATCTTCAGGACAGAATGCGATACGATTCTTCATCATATCCATTGGAGTCTTAACAGAAACAGCAGTTCCATCAATATAGATGTTTCCGCTTGATTTCAGAAGTGTACCGAACAGAGTTTCAGCAATTTCAGATCTGCCTGAACCTAACAGACCGGCAAAGCCAACAACTTCACCTTCCTTGATGTCCATTGAAAGATCTTTTACCTTTCCAGGAACAGTTACGTGCTCTGTCTCCAAGAATACATTCTCGCGAGGAACAGATTTATCAACGTTAGATTCAATTTCGCCTTCTTTAACTTCCTTACCCATCATCTTTGAAATCAGTTCAATTCTAGGTAAAGACTTGATATCGTACTCACCGATGTAGGTACCATCACGTAAAACTGTGATGCGATCGCAGATTGTATAAATCTGCTCTAGGAAATGAGAAATGAAAATAATTGAGATGCCCTGAGACTTCAGATTACGCATAATCTTAAACAGTCTCTCAGTTTCTTTATCTGATAGTGATGAAGTAGGCTCATCCAGAATCAGAACTTTACATTTGGTATCGATAGCACGTGCAATTGCAATCATCTGCTGCATTGCAACCGGATAGAAATTAAGTTCTTTGGTTACATCTATATCAATACCTAATTCACGGAATAGTAAGTCAGATGCATTCTTCTGCATTGTTGCCCAGTCGATACGACCAAATGCTCCGCGAGGTTCACGTCCAATGTAAATATTTTCTGCAACTGACAAATTAGCACATAGATTTACTTCCTGATAAACGGTAGAAATACCCATCTGCTGACTGGCTAGAGGAGTGGTAGGCTCGATTACCTTACCATCGAAAGTGATTTCACCATTAGTCTTGTGATAAACACCTGTTAATACTTTAACTAATGTTGATTTTCCAGCACCGTTCTCACCCATTAAAGAGATAATTTCACCTTTTTTCAGATTGAAAGAAACATCTTTTAAGGCTTTAACTCCAGGGAAGAACATGTCTATGTGTTTCATCTGCAATATATATTCGTTGTCTTCTAAGGCCATACAGCCCTCCTAATGCAGGTGTTCTTCTTGATGATTGATGATTGGTTTAAATTCAAATTAGGGTGCAATTGCTGCACCCTATTTTTGTTGTTGTAAATATGATTAGTATTTACGTGATGGGAATACTTCAGCAGCCTTGTCTGCAGTGTAAACGCCTTCCTCTACGAATACGCTCTTAGGAACTGACTCGCCCTTTAGAACCTTTTCTGCAGTCTGGAAGAATAGCTCACCCTGTAGTGGGTTACACTCAACAGTTGCATTGGTCTTGCCGTCGATCATAGCCTGGAAGATACCCTTTACACCGTCAACTGAAACGATGATGATATCCTTTGATGGCTTTAGACCTGCAGCTTCGATAGCCTGAACAGCACCTAATGCCATATCGTCGTTCATAGCGAATAGAATATCGATGTCGTTACGATTTGACTTTAGGAATGACTCCATAACTTCCTGGCCCTTCTGACGGGTGAAGTCACCAGTCTGTGAAGCTAGGATGTTGAACTTCTTAGCGCCATCAGGATCTGCCTTTAGAGCATCGTTGAAGCCGTTACCACGACCGGTAGTTGCTGATGCACCAACAGTACCCTCAAGAATAACAATGTTTAACTTGTCACCGCCGTTACGTGGCTTAACATTGTTAGCCTTTACGTAATCGTCGATCCACTTGTAAACTTTCTGACCTTCTGCATATGAATCAGTACCAATCTTTGCAACATATAGAGATGGATCTGAAACGGTTAGGTCACGGTCAACAATCAATACAGGAATCTTTGCTCTCTTAGCTTCACGTAGAATGTTATCCCAACCGGTAGCAACGATAGGTACTAGACCGATTAAATCAACCTTCTGAGCAATAAATGTACGGATTGCCTTGATCTGGTTCTCCTGCTTCTGCTGAGCATCTGAGAACTTTAGATTTACATTGTGAGCCTTTGCTGCTTCCTTAACATCGTTAGTGTTAGCAGTACGCCACTCTGACTCAGCACCGATCTGAGAGAAACCAATGGTTAACTGCTTAGCCTGAACAGCTGAAGAAGCAATGATTGCACCGATAGATGCAGCAAGAACAGCTTTTACTAATTTCATAACAACTCCTGATTGTAATGTTTGTTTGTAAATAGAAAGAATTACCAAATAATTAACTCTTTTCTGAGACTGATTGTATGACAGAGAGCGCTCAAAACGAATTTCGGATTAAAGAAAACGTGACACAGTTTTACATTTTTTGCGTTTTTATAAAAAATTTTTTGAGGTGCTTCAAAAATAATACGTAAACCTTTACGGAAATTCTTAATTTTGAAGCTTTTCTTTAAATCCAAATTTTAATTATTTGATTTATAGATATATTAGCATATCACATAAAATTATAGACTAACATTTATGTAAATAATTTTACATTTTTGCAAACGATTACAAACAGTTTGTTATCAAAATTCGCAATTTACAGTTTTTTCAGAAGATCTGTTCCGAAGGTTTTAATACAGGCATTGAGAGCTTTTTCAAGGTCCATCATGGTTGGATTCATAGCAGGCTCCTTTTCAAGTTTGGAGCATACGAGAATATAAAAATCCTTCTGCTTGTCATTTAATCTGGTTACAGCTCTTTTATAAAACCACAGGTATCCCTGCAGAGGCATAAGCATCAGAAAAATCACACAGACCAAGGTTACAGGAAAGTTAGATGACAGCGCAAACAGGAGAGGAATCCCCTTGAATCCGCCTCCCTGGTAAACGGCCCAGAATAGAATAAAAACAATAAAAGGTGGTAGTATTTTTCGTCCGAGCATAACGGCTCTTTTAACACGGCATTCTGGGAAAACGGGATTTAGCAATGGTTCCAGAGGCCAGTCATTCATATACTGAATTCCAATTTTGATTTTACTTACAATATTCACCAGCTATCCTTAAAATAATTTTCATTTAAGAAAATTCTATAAATAGTTATCTTAAAAACACAATCTACTATACAAAAAATACAATCTTATCATTTTATTACGAATCTGCATTTATACGGTATGTTATAATTTTTTGGTTAATATGCTTGGATACAGATCCGTGTATAGAAATAATTTAAATTTTGGCAAGTATGGAGTCACAAGTGTCACGTAATGTTATGCTAGTGCCAGCAGGTAAAACCACTGGTATTTTTACTGCATCTTTAGGTTTAGTAAAGGCTTTAAACGACAACGGCGTTAAGGCTGCTCTTTTCACACCATTCTACAGCTGCTGCGGTAAAGAGTGTTCAACAACCTCTTTAAACAAGTGCTGTGCTGCTAAGAAGCTTTCTGAAGGAAAAAAGACAGAAGTTATCGAAGCAATCGTAGCAAACTACAATGCTCTAAAAGATGCAAATAAATATGATGTAATTGTTATTGAAGGTGTAACTGACGCTCCTTTCAACGTTAATGAGATCAACGCTGAAATCTGCCACGCTTTTGATGCAAATATTATTTCTGTAGTATCAGGCAAGTGCAAGTGCGCTAAGAGCGCAATTGATGCAACACTTCTTTACTTCGGCAACGCTGGAAAGAACCAGCACCTAGGAACAATTCTTTTAAATGAGAAGGCTCCTAAGGATGCTAAGGGCAACAAGAAGCTAGTTCTTTCAGGCTGTGGCAAGTGCTGCGGTTCTGCATGTGATGCTAAGAAGGAAGATGCAGTTCTAACAGATTTCATTGCCAATGTTAACTTCGACATGGCTTACTACGCTCCAAGAGCAAAGGACATCGCTCAGTTTATCGATGCAAAGATTGCATCAGGCGACGAGAATGTTCGTGCATTCAAGGTTTCTCTTTCAAATGAAAGCGCAAACGAGAAATCAGTTCTTGTAACAGATACTCTTCCAGCACAGACTTCAGCTAAGATTGTTATTCTAACCGACGGCGTTTCAGGTTCAGTTGACGGCGCTACCGTAATTACCTCAGAGAAGCCAATGTGGTCTGTTGCTCAGGCTCTAGCAGATTTCCCTGCTCAGTTAAGAGACGATGAAGAACAGAAGAAGTTAATTGAGGAAAATGCTTCAAAAGACTTCGATGCAAAGGCAATCAATTTAATCAAGAATCTTGAAGAGAAGGCAACTCCTCTAATGAGCCCAGCTGCATTCCGTAGCAAGCTGACTGCTCTTGCAAGAGCTGCTCACAAGAAGATTGCTCTACCAGAGGGTGATGAGCCACGTACAGTATGTGCTGCAGCTAAGGTTGCAGAGCAGAACATCGCAGTTCCAGTTCTATTCGGTAAGAAGGACAAGATCCTTGAGGTTGCTAAGGCTCAGGGCGTAACTCTTGGTGAGAACGTTGAGTTCGTTGATCCAGATTCAGTTCGTGAGAAGTATGTTGACAGACTGGTTGAGCTACGTAAGGCTAAGGGTGTAACTCCAGAACAGGCTCTTGAAATGTTACAGGACAACGTATTCCTTGCAACAATGATGATCGACAGCAAGGAATTAGATGGTCTAGTTTCAGGTGCTGTTCACACAACAGCTAATACCATCCGTCCAGCTCTTCAGGTTCTAAAGACAGCTCCTGGTGCAAAGCTTGTTTCAGCTATTTTCTTCATGCTGATGGACGAGCAGGTTTATGTATACGGTGACTGTGCTCTAAACATCAACCCAACTGCTGAAGAGATTTCAGAGATTGCAATCCAGTCTGCTGATACCGCTAAGGCATTCGGTATTGATCCAAGAGTTGCAATGGTTACCTACTCAACCATTAATTCTGGTAAAGGTCCAGATGCAGACATGATGAAGGAAGCTACTGCTCTTGTTCGTGCAAAGCGTCCTGATATCGCTGTTGACGGCCCTCTACAGTACGACGCAGCTGTAATGCCAGACGTTGCAGCTCAGAAGGCTCCTGGTTCACCAGTTGCAGGTAAGGCAACTGTATTCATCTTCCCTAACCTGTCTACCGGTAACACTGTTTACAAGGCAGTTCAGCGTTCAGCTAAACTTGTTTCTATCGGCCCTATGTTACAGGGTATGAAGAGACCTGTTAACGATCTGTCTCGTGGTGCTTTAGTTGACGATATCATCTACACTGTAGCTGTTACCGCAATTCAGGCAACTCAGGTTAAAGACTAATTCAGAACTCTGAATTAACTTAAGTAAAAGCAGCTTCGGCTGCTTTTATTTTATCCGCCTACTATAATCCAAATAGACATACACTTTAGGAGTAAAGATGAGAATACTTGTTGCTGGAGGCTCTGGATTTATAGGAAGAGAGCTTATTACCCTTCTCCACAAGAATGAAGATACTATCTTCGTATACACTCATCAGAAAAATGTCGTAAACAATCTTGGATTTCAAAAAGAGATTACAGTATTAAAAGCTGATGACGAATTTCCTGAGGTTGACGTTATCGTAAATCTTTCAGGAGAGTCAATAGCAGAGAAAAGACTAAGCAAATCACGACTTGAAGAGATACAGAACTCAAGAATAGAAACAATAGAGCTTCTCTCAGAAAAATACACCGATAAATTTCCTTCTCATTTTATACAGGCAAGTGCAACAGGAATCTATAAGGATAACTGCCTGCAGGATGAAACAGGAGACCTTTCTGATACTGTATATGCAAGTATTTGCAAGGCTATTGAAAACAAAGCAGGAGAGCTTACTGACAGGCATAAGACTAACGTCAGCATCTGTCGAATAGGTGTTGTCGTGGGAACAGGAGGCGGTCTTGCAGATAATCTAAAATACATGCCTAGACTATATATTATAGGAGGCAACAACTATATCCCTTACCTTTCTGTTTCTGACTGTGCTCTAGCTATAAGGCATATCATTATCAATAAGCTTTATGGAATTTTCAATCTGTGTTCTGATCATTTTCTGACAGCAAATCAGATTTTAAAACTCGCATCATCCTCAAAATTTCTCACAATTCCCATTCCCAAACTGGTGCTGAAATTCGATAAAAGAGGAGATCTTCTTCTGACAAATCAGAGAATTATTCCAAAGGCGTTAAAAGAAAACGGTTTTATTTTTGACCGTTTTTAACACCAATTGCAATCGTTTGCGATTAAATTTAACTTATTGATATTTAAGAGTTTAAATATTTAATACTAAAATATTTTGCATAGATCATACTTTTACTACTTTTCTTAATAAAAATTAAGCGTACAATAAGTTCATATAAAAAAAGCGAAGATAATTTTTTCATCTATAAATCACAACATCAATATAAATATACACAACATCAATTTATAAAAACTCGGAGTAAAAAATGTTAGAAGATCTTAAGAAAGCCGTATTCGAAGCTAACTTAGACTTACCAAAGCATGGCTTGGTAACCTTCACCTGGGGTAATGTATCAGGTATTGACAGAAAGTCAGGCCTAGTAGTAATCAAACCATCAGGAGTTGACTACGAAACCATGAAGGTTGAGGATATGGTTGTAGTAGATCTGAAGACAGGCGAAACTGTTGAAGGTGATTTAAATCCATCAACAGATACTCCAACACACCTAGAATTATACCGTTCATGTCCAGATATTCAGGGTGTTGTTCATACTCATTCACGCAATGCAACTTCATTTGCTCAGGCTGGTATTGATATTCCTGCCTTAGGTACTACTGGTGCAGACTATTTCTACGGTGCAATTCCATGCACAAGAAAAATGACCAAGCAGGAAATCGAAAGTGAATACGAGCTTGAGACCGGTAAAGTAATCGTTGAAACCTTTAAGAAGCGCAACATCAACATGAAGGATGTTCCTGCATGTGTAGTTTACTCTCATGGACCATTCGTTTGGGGAAAATCACCTGCTAATGCTGTTTATAATGCAGTTGTTCTTGAAGAAGTTGCATTTATGGCATATCACGCTCTAACCTTAAGACCAGATCTTCAGCCAATGCAGCAGGATCTGCTTGATAAGCACTACTTACGTAAGCATGGTGCTAACGCTTATTACGGACAGATTAAAAAGAATTAATTTGTTATTAAGTAAACTCTCAAAATACGTAGTTCTTTAATTCGTGACCTAAACATTGTGATGTTTAGGTCTTTTTTATTATATGCAGAGACTCATGACTATTTAGGTCAATTCAGATTAACAGCACTAATACGACCTGTTCAGGATAAAAAAAATCCCACATATAAAACGTGGGACCTTCACAATCAAACAAACATAATATAAAACTAATCGAAGTGACTCTTAACTTTAATAACAGTATCCACGATGTAGTCTTCAGGGAGATTTCCTATCTTATTCAGATAATCATGTAATTTCTTAATAACCTGATATCCCTGTACTACAGGAGACTGACAGATTACAAAGTCAATAATATCGTTCTTTACCAGTTCCTTGGTGGTGTAAATCTCATCACATGCAAGAATAAAACGCTTATGTTCAGAATCTGCAATAATTGCTGCACCAAGACCTGAAACACCAGAACCAGTTGCCATATAAACAACATTGACATCAGGATGCTTCATGAAGGCTTTCATAGTAACCTGCTGAGTAATAATGTCCTGATCATTACCCTCTATTACATCAACAATTTCATAATCCTGTCTTCTTGATTTCATTTCGGAAATAAAGCCATCGAGTCTGGTCTTATGACCCAAATGAGACTTATAACCTACAACGACAAGAATTTTTAGAGGAATGCCTGGATGACACTTATCAACCATGGCTGCTGCAACTTTTCCAGACTTTAAGTAGTCAGGACCAACAAAACATAATCTCTTGGTTCCAGGTAAGTCATTATTCAGAAGAACAACAGGATATCCCTTATCTGAAAGTTCAGCAATCTTGTTTCGAATCTCTTCAGAATCAACAGAGCATAATACAAACGCTTTACATCCTGAATTTTCAAGTTCATCAAGAGCTTTAATCTGAGTATCAACACTCCAGCCTTCCTGTTCCTTGATGATCACATCAATTCCTAAATCCTTGAACTCCTTTAAAGCCATATCGATGCCTTTTTTGATATCATCGAAGAAAGGAGAATTGATACTAGGAATTACTATACCAACATAGTTAATGCTTTTCTGAGAAGATAAAGCTCGACCAGCTCGATTTGGAATATACCCCAATTCCTGAGCAAGCTGACGAATTCTCTCTGATGTTTTTGCGCTGACTTCATTCTTATCATTAAGTGCGCGTGAAACAGTACCTATCGAAACGCCAGATGCTTTAGCTAGGTCTTTTAAGGTGACGCTCATTTGTTTCCTCGTAAAAATTCGCAAACGGTTACAATGTTATTATTTATTATCATATTATTTTACTAAAAATTGCATAACTTTGCCTTATATTTGCGTGGTAGATAGCAATTTTATTTGTAAACGAAAAATATTGTGCACAAATAAAATTTGCATAACACTGTAACTCATTAAATTACAAGATGATTTTATTATACATTCCGTGTCGATGAAAAATCGAAACTATTTTGATGTAAAAAATTTGGTATAGTCTACCTTAACTTGTAAATAAAACAAAATAACATGGAGCAGATATATCTTTTCTCGAAAAAGAATGTCTTCGTAAAAAATATGAAAAATTTTTCATGGAATGATTTATACAAGGATTTGGAGAATTCTAAAGAGGAATCATACAGAGAATTCTCACAGAAACTAAGTCCAGATATAAAGATATTAGGAGTTCGCATTCCAATAGTCAGAAAAATTGCCCTCAGATATTTAAAAGAATACTCAACAGAGGAACTTTTATCCTCACCTCTACCTGATAATGCATATCTTGAAGAAAAACTCTGTAAGGCGATTTTCATCGGCAGAGCAAAAATAGACGAAAAAAAGAGAATTGATCATGTAAAAGAGTTTCTAAGCTATATTGACGGCTGGGCCATATGCGATGGATTCTGCTCTGAGCTAAAGGCATGTAAGGATAATCATAAGCTGTACTATCCGCTAATCAAAAAGTGTTTTAAGGTACAAAGCAAGCCTTTTACTCTAAGATTTGCCTGTGTAATGTCTCTTATGTATTTCTCAGATGCTAAATACGAAGATGAGATTATTTCATACCTGAATAATATAAACACAGAAGAATACTATGTACACATGGGTGTAGCCTGGCTTATAGCTACTCTGTACACAAAAAACGGTCAATCTGTTCTTGATAAGGTTAACAGCATTGTTCTAGATGATAAAACCTATAACAAAGCACTTCAGAAAATTACTGAATCAAATTACGTAAGTAAAGAAACTAAGGTACAAATCAGAAAAATGAAACGCAGATAGTTCTATTATCATCTTACTATTTGTTTTTATGAACAATTTGAATATAATTGTGCTTACGGAGAAATGGCAGAGTGGTTGAATGCATCGCACTCGAAATGCGACAATCGTCTTATAGGCGGTTCAGGGGTTCAAATCCCCTTTTCTCCGCCATCCAACAGCATCTCTAAACGAATAATCAATCCATTCAGAAAATTACCACCTGCGTTTTGCATTGAGTTGTACCTACACAACAATCTTGTCCAAGTAATTCCCTGCGTTTTGCATTGAGTTGTACCTACCCTGCGTTTTGCATTGAGTTGTACCTACACAACAATCTTGTCCAAGTAATTCCCTGCGTTTTGCATTGAGTTGTACCTACACAACAATCTTGTCCAAGTAATTCGTTTCTAATGTGGTTTACGAGCCTTCTTTAATCTGTTCGCATAGGCAAGTTCATTGTCATATCTGTCAGATGGAGTCTTTGCTCTAAATAACTTCAGACACTCCTGCTGAACTTTTGATACAGGCTTCACTGCAATAAATCCTGAGGTAAATTCTATTTCCTGAATTCCATTTAATTCGTCAATAATTTTCTTAAAGGAATTATGTGGTGGATTT
>NZ_FUXX01000074.1 GCF_900167015.1 Succinivibrio dextrinosolvens DSM 3072 | reverse complement strand
CCTGCAACTTTGAGTAAACTACAGAGACCAAGAACAGAAAAAAGAGAAGAAAATGTATCAGTAAAATTGCTAGAAGAGGTATTTTTAGGTATCATATTCATGGTGTGTTTTTTTATGTTAACTTTTTGTTTTAGCAGATAAAATTATAACATATTAAACACACCTTTTCATCGGTATCTATCAGATATATAAGCTTTTTTTTGCTTATAATTACACCTCTTCCCAAAAATAAATCAATACAAGTTTTTAAAGAGCATCAAACCTAGAGTGAATCTAGTTTTGTTTTAAATTTCCATGTGGGAAACTAGAGTGAATAACATCAGGAGAATAGTCTTTGTTATGAATCACTATTGTCTTTTTTAATTGTATTTATGTTATGAGGTCGAAGGTGGAGAGTCTTTGAGCTGGCAAAATCCTTCAAAAAGACTAAAGGACGAAGGAATGATTTGGATTTTGCTAGCTCATCAGAAAATAGTCGTTTTCTGTTAATTGTTTTGTAGTGTTTTTACAAGATAGTCTTTTGCTGTGTTAACCGCTTTTTCCCTTGAATGAGTGAATCCGTGGTCATCTCCTTCGATCAGGTGTAGTTCTCCGTTTTTGAAGATCTCTTTGTAATGCAGACTATAGGTATAAGGAACCACGATATCATGGGTTCCGTGAATCAGGCATGCAGGTCCTGCGTAGTTCTTTGCGGTCTCATAAATAGGCAGAGTCTGTGCTGTCTTTATGTAGTTGTATCCGATCTTGTAGCCTTCATGATCTTTATCATGAAGATCGACATTCTTGGGAGGATTTACTGAATCATATCGGATATCAAAGATCTGACCTCTGATTGCATCATCTCTAAGAACAGCAGCTGGAGCCATCAGCACTAGAGATTTGATTTTATCTGCTCCTAGTTCTCCTGCTACCATTGAGGAAACTACACCTCCCTGAGAGTGTCCTGCTAATGCAATTTTGGTAACTTCATGTAAATCTTTTACATAGTTGTAAACTTTTTTAGTATCCTCAATTTCATTTATTACGGTCATATCCTCGAATTTACCTTCACTCTGGCCATGGCCGTTGAAATCAAAACGTATAGATGCGATGCCATTTTTTTCTAGTTTGTCTGCAAGATTTGTAAAGATGTCTACTTCCTTGCTTGAAGTGAAACCGTGACAGAGAATAACCAATGGGTATTTGTTTAATCCGTCTGGAGTCTGCATAACAGCAGAGAGTTTACCATGATCTCCCTGAATTGAAAGATTCTTGGTATGTGCATTTGATGTGAAAGGAATAATTGACATAACTGTTATAAGTGCTAGTTTTGATAGATTCATTTAATCCTCACTATTGTTTAATTATATGTAATTATTAACATGTTTATTTTAGAATAATTATATATTATATTTAACTTGTGTCAATTTTGCGTGATGCGGGTATTTATTTATGGCTCAGAAAAATTTATTACCACTTATTCTCCTTGGTCTACTTAGAGATTCAAAAAAAACAGGCTATGAATTAAAAAAGGACTTTGATACAGAGATAGGAGAATTCTGGTCAGTAAAGCATTCACAGATTTATCTTGAACTAAAACGTCTTACCGAACTTGGGGAAATAAATGCGGTAACAGGATTTTTTGGCTCAAAAGTTGAAAAAACCTACTATGAAATTACAAAATTTGGGAAAGAGCGTTTTTCAAAATGGCAATGCAGTTTTCAGAATGAACTGGCTGTAAATAAGGATGAGTTCGTTTTAAAGCTGTATTTTATAAAGGATAAGTCAGATGAAAGACTAGGTCAGCTTTTAAAGAATCAGTATGAATTACACCTGGAAAAATTATTGCACCTCAGGCAGAGAATGAAAGATGTATTCTCTACAATAGATAAAGATAATAACTACGGACATTATCTGATCCTGAACCATGCCATCAAAAGAGAGGAAGAGTATACCCAGTGGCTTGATGATTCACTTAAATATATTAGTGTCGGTGAAGAAAAAAATAAAAGAGAATATATAGATTGATATCTCTTCAAAATTTACGATTAAACATCGCTGAATTAGCCGGGTCTTAAGATACAATTGAAAGGTAATACTGAAGATATAATGAATGATTCCATTAACAGCTGTTAATGTCGTAAATAAAACGATAACTAAATAATTAAAAAAAGAAATAAGGATTCTTATGCATATTCATATTTTAGGCATTTGCGGTACTTTTATGGGAGGTATCGCTATGATTGCCAAACAGGCAGGTTTTAAGGTTACAGGTTCTGACCTGAATGTTTACCCTCCAATGTCGGATGAATTGAAAGCTGCAGGGATAGAACTTATTGAAGGCTTTGATGTTTCACAGTTGGATTCCAAACCAGATCTTGTTGTGGTTGGAAATGTTATGAGACGAGGAATGCCGATAGTTGAAAAGCTTCTGAATGAAAGAATTCCTTTTGTATCTGGTCCTCAGTGGCTGGAAGAGCATTATCTTCTAAAAAAGAAAGTTCTCGCTGTAGCTGGAACTCATGGCAAGACTACTACATCCTCAATGCTGGCATGGATTTTAGAGGCTAACGGAAAGAATCCTGGCTTTTTAATTGGCGGTATTCCAGAAAACTTCGGTATTTCTGCTAGAAATTCGGATTCAGAGTATTTTGTAATAGAAGCTGACGAATATGATTGTGCATTCTTTGATAAGAGATCAAAGTTCGTTCACTATCATCCATCCTGTCTAATCATGAATAACCTTGAGTATGATCATGCAGATATTTTTGATTCTGTTAAAGATATTCAGAAACAGTTCCATCATCTGATAAGAACTATTCCAAGTGAAGGTTTAATCGTTATGCCTAATAATGACAATAATCTCAATGAGGTTATTGAGATGGGCTGCTGGTCAAACAGATATGTTGTTGGTGAAGAAGATGGACTGCATGCAAAACTGTTAAAAGCGGACGGCTCAGAATTTGAAATTTATGATGGTTCTTCATTAGTTTCTTCTGTTAAGTATGAGTGTACTGGAACTTATAATGTTAATAACAGTCTTATGGCTATAAAGGCAGCATCATATGCAGGTATTTCTATTAAGGATGCAGCTGCTGCGCTTCAAACCTTTAAACTTCCAAAGCGAAGAATGGAACTAAAGGGAGTTGTAAATGACGTTGAAGTCTATGATGATTTTGCCCACCATCCAACAGCTATTCGTTTAACTTTAGAAGGTCTACGCGCAAAGATTGGCAATGAAAGAAAGCTTGTTGCTGTTTTTGAACCAAGATCTAATTCAATGAAACTTGGTGCAAATCATGAACTACTGGCTAAGTCATTCGAATCTGCTGATGAAATTTTTGTTTATGCCAATGATTCTGTAAAATGGAATGTAAAGGAATTAGAAAAACAGTCTTCTAAGCCTCTTTATGTTTATTCTGATTTTGACCAGATGCTGGATAGTATTGTTGGAACCTGTAATACAGGTTCAACTATTCTTGTAATGAGTAATGGCGGATTTAACGGAATTCACCAGAAATTATTAAAAAAATTAAACGATAAATAGAAAAAAGCATATGACTGATAACTGGAGTGCGATAACTGAAAAATGGATATAGATACACCATCCCTACAGTGTAAGGTCTTTGACCGTCTGGCTGTACAGAATTTTTTAGGTAACACTCAGTTTTACTGCCTGGAATTATCTGCCGGTAATACTTTTGATTTTGGTTTCTGTCGAAAAGATAACGTTCAAAGCTTACTGCGGGAAGTATTAACTGTTACCAATATGAAGGTTCTAAAAGGTGCTCATGAAAGGGTTATGATACCTTCAGTTCCTTGTGCCTTATGGGTTAAACAGGCCCGCAAATATGATCCTAGATCAGTTATCATGTGGCTTGAGAATTCTATAGAATTATCTGAAGAGTATAAGGACAGTATGCTTCGTCTTTATAATCAGGGAATGAAGTTTGCTGTTCGTGTTGATTCTATGGGAGAACTTCCTTCAAACAAGGCTCTTTTAAACTGCATTGACTATGTTCTTGTTGATGTTTCTAAGTATTCTGAGTTTTCTGATGTTATCCAGGGACTTAAGAAACACAATCCTGAACTGCAGACCATTGGTTACAAGGAGTCCTGCTCCATCTTTAATTTCACCAGTGCAGAGGCTAAAAAGTTTGACTGCGTTCTTGGTCTTGTTCAGAACGAATTCATTAAATATGAAGGCGTAAGACCTAAATGGCAGCATGACATGTTACGTCTGTTTGCCCAGTTATACTCCTCTTTTTATGACATTAAAGAGGTAGGTGAAATAGTTGCTCAGTACCCTCTAATGGGAACTGCTATGAAAAAAATGATGGGTTCTCGTGCTTTAACATCTCTAACGCTTAGAGGAAGGAATCTGAAGAATACGGAGAATCAGTCTTTAACTCAGAATGATTTACGAAATTTACTTGTAATTTCAGTTGCTTTTAATCTTTATACTTTAACCACCAAGAAGATAAATGATTCCAAAAAGCTTGCTTTCGATATGCAGAAGCTTAACTATGAACCATTTATTCAGGCTCTGATATTTGGAAAAATAGTAGATTTAATGGCACTGGAATTATGTGACGATATATCTGCTCCTCAGGCTTTCATGTCTGGCTTTATGAAATACTGTCATGTTTTTCTTCATGATACAGAAAAAGCAACCTTCTCAGAATTTCCTCTAGACGCTGTTTCTTCCTGCTATAAGGAAAATGGAGGAGAGCAGTTAGGTAAGATTATTAGAACACTTTCTCTTCTATTTGAACACAGAATTTCTGACGCTCTTGCTCTTGCTTACGATGAAGGTATCGAGCTTTATAAGCAAAAGATTTATGGTTACATCTCTCAGGCTTATATCTGGGCTGATGCTGTTGTTAAATCTTTAGATATTATTCCAGATCAGAATGAAATACAGTAGTAAAAAGATAGGTTGGATGAGAAATGAATAGAGCCTAACCTCCGCAGATCATAGTTACTAATTTTTGATCTGCTTCTTTGGGAAGGGTACACAGAATAATTCAAAGAGATCTCTAGTTTTTTTAGGGATCTCTTTTGTTATATATATACCTCTTCCTGCAGGTTTTGTGGCCTGCAGTTTCTTCAGCTGCAACATTGCCTTTTCAAGTGATTCTCCTGGTAATACCTTTCCTTCTGCTTTATGAGCGGCAGCAGATACACTTAGCATCATTCTCAGTGTTTGTGCCAGCAGGTGTATAAAAATCTTTCCTTTATAGGAAGAACCTGTTGCATTAAGGCGTTCACCATCATTTAA
>NZ_FUXX01000046.1 GCF_900167015.1 Succinivibrio dextrinosolvens DSM 3072 | reverse complement strand
CTTTGGGCACAGGAAGAGAGCTGGTTCATCTGTATCTTTTTGTTACGATTTTCGCTGAAGCCTTTATACAGGTATCTCTTGATGCAATAGTAAATTGCGCCAGAAGTACACTGCAGTTTTCTTGAAATTGCATTAACAGGAAGCTCGGTTGTTAGAAGTGCCTGCAGAATAGCTCTGTGTTTAAGATTAGAAATGTTATTGAGGTTGATTTCAGATTCAAGCATTTTCGCCATCCTTAATAGAAACAAGTGATGGTGAAATTATGCCTTTTAGTAGAAATTTACTTTAGTAGGAAACTGTTTACGCTTACTCAGTTGTAAATGACAAGGATGAAACATTCGGTGTTGAAAAGACTCTGGATATCTGTCTTAACAAGTCTGAAGAATCAGCTACTGATCAGCTGATTGCACTTTACAAAGCTTCAAAGGAATTCGCAGGTGAAAAGGAAAATGATCTGGATATCTGCGCAATTGTGGTTAAGAAGAATGCCAAGAACAAGGAATTTGATGAGGAATAGAAATCCTCTATAAGAATAGAAGACGAAAGGCTCCAGAGATGGAGCCTCATTTTTTCAGATTAACCAGTTTCAAGACTGTTCTTTAAGCTTAATTCCTACTCAGGCCTCAGTTACAGGCTCCAAAGTAGGAAAATTATACCTCTCAGCCTGAGGACACTCCCAGACTTTCTTTAGATCATCTGGAATTCTAAGCCCCAGTCCTAGCTCTCTGAAAGGACCTTCATTATGGAAATCAGAGCCAAGTGATGCCATAAAATCATACTTTCTACAGAGTGTAGTCATATAGTTCAGATCATTAAGACTCATCTGAGAACACCCTACTTCCATAGCCTGACCGCCACAGTCCTTAAAATAGGACATAAGTTCACGCAGCTTGGTATTAGTCATCTCATAACGGCGTGGGTGAGCGAGTACTGCAACACCACCTGAACCTATAATAGCGTTACAGGCCACAGAGATATCAGGCCACATAGTCTTTACATAGCAGCTCTTACCCTTTTTAAGGTAATAATTGAAAGCCTCATTAGTATCCTGAGCTCTGCCCATCTCTACAATGTATCGAGCGTAATTACCTCTGGTAATTGAAGCTCCATCGGCTGCTCTTTTTCGGCACTCCTCGTAAGCATTGGCAAAGCCCTGCTTTTCAAGCTTGGCACCGATAGCACGGGCACGTTCTTCACGAAATACCTTCTGACCTTCAAGATACTTTAAAAGGACATCTGATTCCGTATCAATAAAGAGGCCCACAATGTGAATCTGATAACCATTCCACATGGTAGAAAGCTCAGCACCAGGAATAAGCTCAAGCTTGCCTGAGGCTGCATTTTGAGCTTCCTTTACACCAAGAACTGTATCATGATCAGTCAGTGCAAGATGAGTAAGACCTTTATTGAGCGCTCTCTCTACAAGCTCAGATGGAGATAAGGCTCCATCTGAGGCATTTGAATGAGAGTGCAGGTCAATCCTAGAAAATACGGCTGCCAAGTTATTCCTCACTTAACATTTCAAGCTCTTCCCAGCGTGCATAAAGAGCATCAAGCTCTTCCACAAGCTTTGTTCTCTCATCAGAGATTTCTTTTGCACTGGCTCCGCCGTCTGCATATATTGAAGGATCGTTGAGTTTCTCATCCAGAACAGAAATCTTCTCTTCAAGAGCTTCAACCTTTGCCGGGATTTTCTCAAGCTCATGCTTTTGGGTAAAGGAAAGACCGGAGGTTTTCTTCTCACGTACAGCCACATCGACTCTGACCACGCGACCTTCGTTATCCTGTTTATCTAAAAGCTCTTTCTCTTCTCTATCCTTCTGTACTCGCTCATAGTATGCAAGCACATCAGACCAGCCACCGATTACTGATTCAATCTCTCCGTTACCGTCAAATACCCAGGTTTCTGTTGCAACTTTATCGATGAACTGACGATCATGGCTGATTACGATAACAGTACCTTCGTAATTGGCAATGAGATCCTCTAATAGTTCCAAGGTCTCAAGGTCAAGATCGTTGGTTGGCTCGTCCATAATCAGAAGATTGGACTTTTTGGCAAAAAGCTTAGCCAGTAAAAGACGGTTCTTCTCACCACCTGATAAGACGCGAACCGGACTTCTGGCACGGCGACCTGTAAAGAGGAAGTTTGCAAGATAGGAGATTACATGCTTACTTTTACCGTTGATGGTAACCTCAGTATGACCATCAGCCACGTTATCGGCAACACTCTTATCCAAATCAAGAGCCTCATGGTACTGGTCAAAATACTGAATTTCCAGATTAACACCGGTCTTGATTTTACCCAGTGTTGGCTTTACCTGTCCTAAAAGAGTCTTGATAAGTGTGGTTTTACCGGCACCATTAGGACCGGTGATACCGATACGATCGCCACGCATTACGGTTGCAGAGAAGTTTTTAATGATATCTCTTCCGTCAAAGCTTAATGAGATATCCTTAATCTCATAGATAAGATTACCGCTACGAGAGGCCTCATTAGCCTCCATAATAACGTTTCCAAGTCTGTCACGACGGTTGGCTCGAACCTCACGCAGATGCTTTAAATCGCGGACACGCCCTTCGTTACGGGCAAGACGGGCTTTAACACCTCGTCTAATCCAGGCTTCCTCTTCAGCAAGAACCTTATCAAATTCGATATTGGCAAGCTCTTCCTTTCTAAGTCTCTCATCTCGAAGCTCAATATATTTAGAAAAGCTGCCAGGATAAGAATATATAAGACCTCTATCAAGCTCGACAATTCTTGTAGCACAGTTATCTGCAAAGGAGCGGTCGTGAGTAACAAAGATAATGGTACCATCGAACTTTTTAAGTTCTTCTTCAAACCAGATGATTGATTCAATATCAAGGTGGTTGGTAGGCTCATCTAACAGCAGAAGCTTAGGCTCTGAGGCCAGAGCTACTGCCAGGGCTGCCTTACGTCTGTTACCGCCTGACAGATCGGCAAGAGGAGTATTTGGCTCAAGGCCGATACGGTTTAAAACCTTTTTAATAACCGCATCCTTGGCCCAGCCATCATGCTTATCAATAAAGGATGACAGCTCCATCTGCTCGTGAGGGTCGGTACAGCTGAAAAATTTAGCCAGAGCCTCTCCTACAACAGGAACACCTGTTGCAGCAAGAGAATAGACAGTACCTGAGGTGTACTTAGGAGGGTCCTGATGCAGAGCTGCAATCTTAAGACCGTTCTGAATGATGATTCGACCAGAATCAAGCTCGCGGGTTCCCTCAATTAAAGAAAGAAGTGTTGATTTACCGGTGCCGTTACGACCTACAAGACAGATTCTCTCGTTCTCTTCAACTGAGAGCTCTGCCCCTTCTAAAAGTTTATCAGCACCGTTTGTAAGATGAGCATCAATAATTGATATCAGACTCATTACAGATCCTTAATTCCGTCAGGACCGAATACGCGAGGCTTACGTTTTGCAGTTCTGCTCTTTGAGCCGAAGCCACGGTTGTTTTCCTTACGATCCCTTGAGAATCTTCCACTCTTGCCATCCTCAAAACGTTTTCTGCGAGGAGAGTCAGAGTTGAATTCAGAATCTGATCTTGTGAATCTGCCCTGCTTCTGTGTCTTGTAGGATGAGGTTGAAGCCTTGGCATTACCCCATACCTTGTTGGTCAGAGTCTCTCTTACAGATTCCTCATAATCATTTCTGTCTGTATAGTCATGATAGGTATCGCTCTTGGCTGAAAGGCTCTTCTGCCACTTAGGAGCAGCCTTACCTGAAGTCATAGGCTCAGGCTGTTTTATCATATCAGCTCTGTTAAATACCAGCCTGTAGCAGGTGTGAATCTTCTTGTCACGGGCAAAGTCACGAGGCAGAGTCTTCTCAGAGATATTCTCAAAGCTGAAGCCGTACTCGCTTATTGACTCATCGAGTACAAAGCCTCTCATGTTGTTACAGAAGATTACCTCTCCACCATCCTTCAGATGGCGGGTAAGATTTGCAAGCAGCTGTACATGGTCACGCTTAACATCAAAGGATGACTCCATTCTCTTTGAGTTAGAGAAGGTTGGAGGATCGATATAGATTAAATCGAACTTCTCTTCCTGATCCTTTGACAGCCATGCAAGACAGTCAGCCTGGATAAAATCGGTATTATCCAGGGATAATGAGTTAATTTTAAAGTTATCCATACCCCAGTTTAAATAAGTCTTACTCATATCAACTGAGACTACACGGGTAGCTCCGCCTAAAGCTGCAGCAACAGATGCTGAACATGTATAGGCAAACAGATTCAGAACAGATTTACCCTGTGATTTTTCACGGATAAGCTTACGAATAAGTCTGCCATCTAAGAACAGACCGGTATCCAGATAATCGTACAGGTTAACCTTGAATAAGGCATTATCCTCATTTACGGTAATAAATTCGTTACGTAATTCCTCTGATTTCTCATACTGTCTGTCACCAGACATAACCTCACGGCTCTTTAGAATTACCTTATCACCGGATACACCTGCAACCTCGACAGTAGCACTGAGCATATCAAGCTCATGGCGCTTTGCCACACGAGGATTTACCTTGGCAGGAGCCTTGTAGGCCTGAATTACATAATAGCCGTTGTAATAATCAATTGCGGCTGCATACTCAGGAACATCAGCATCATAAACACGGTAGGCATTGGTGTTTACATTCTTAGCCCACTTCTGCATGTAGGCAAGATTCTTCTTTAGGCGATTTGAAAAATCGGTGGCAATGGCAAGATTCTTCTCTTCCTTTACAGTAAGAGTCTCAGTCTCATTGATATCGAAAACTCTCAGCTGACACTCAAGCTCACCGTTGTAAAGCTTGTAAATCTTGTCAGCATGCAGACGCATACAGGATAAAAGCTCTGCAGAGGTTGAGATAACCGCTGCTCTTGCGCCTTTAAAATAATGTTTAAAGCCCGCACCAATCTGAGTATATAAAGAAATAAGCTCATTGAAGTTACCCATTCTCTTACCGTATGGAGGATTGGTAACAATGGTAATCTTATTCTCGTTGGTAAATGGATTATAAAGATTCTGCACATTGCTGTGGAATACCTTTACAAGATCAGCAAATCCAGCCTTCTGAGCATTCTCGTTGGCAATGGTTACAATTCTGTCATCAAGGTCAAAGCCGATAATCTGAATTCCCTTGCGAACTGCAGACTCAATTCCCTTGCGGCTTCTCTCGCGGGCTTCTTCTACAAGGTTCAGCCATACTTCGTTGTCAAACTGCTTTAGAGCAAAGAAACCAAAGTGCTCACGACGAAGACCGGGTGCAGTATCAGTTGCAAATGAAGCAGCCTCGAACAGTAGAGTACCTGAACCGCACATTGGGTCCAGGAAGTTCTCATTGTTATAGCCTGAACGCTTAATCATGGCAGCAGCCAGATTCTCCTTTAGAGGAGCGGCACCGGTACCACGGTGGTATTCTCTCTTTAACAGAGCCTTTCCTGAAAGATCTAAAAGAATGTTGGCACTGCCCTTCTTGTCCAGATGACAGTTAATGACCACATCAGGATTATCCCTGTCAACATCAGGTCTTCCGCCCAAGGTTTTCTGCATACGGTCACAGATGGCATCCTTAACCTTTAGCGCACCGTACTGAGTGTTACGGATTGAGGAATTGGTTCCTGAGAAACTTACAGAAATAGTATTGCTCTTATCAAAGTATTTCTCCCAGGCAACACCGTTGGCACCGATATAAAGCTCAGTGTCGGTCTCGCAGAAGAACTCTGACAGCTCCAGGAGGATACGGGATGCAAAACGGGACCACAGACAGGTTCTCATACCTGTAGTAAAGTCACCTTTGAAGGATACACCTGCTACGGTTTCCTTAGCATCTTTAGCACCTAAATCAATAAGTTCATTAAGTAAAAGACTTTCCAATCCCTTAGGACAGGTCGCAAAAAAAGATAATGCCATGTATAAAATGCTCCATTAAAACTGTCTACATTATACTTGCATATATCTTTTTTTAGGTGATTTTTTTTGTATCCTAGAAAATTGAAGGGAACAGAATGTGAATTGGTACCAGTACAAACAGAAACTTAATGTTGTATTTGGTGAATTTTCTTAAGTAGTAGAGAGGACGAGAACCGTCAACCTTCATATATGCCTTAAGTGAAATCAGAGAAGCCATTGAAGCAACACAGGTTCCCATACCTCCGACATTCACACCTTTTAACAGACTGTCTGAATCCATGGCAAACTCAGCAAGCATAACCGTTGCAGGTACGTTACTTATGATCTGAGACAGACACAGTGACACAAAGTACTCATAGTTCTTGACAAAGTGATGAGCCACATCGGCTACCATGGCATAGGTACAGATATTACTTACAAAGACAAAGAGGAATACAAAAAGCAGCAGGAGCTTGTAGTCAGCCTGTCTGAACATCTTTCTGTCTACTACGGCTACAGAGCAGATAACAATCCAGGCCATGGAGTAGACATCGATAATTCTTAATACAGCCATAAGACACAGAATGAAAAGCATAATAAAGGCTACGGTTCTGAATGGCTTAAATGGGGTTGTAAGCTGTTCCTTTAAAGTAAGAGGACTTTTATCAATAAATACGGTAAAGATATATAAAAGCACAGCACAGACAGTAAAGACCGGGCCTGTTACTCTTACAAACTCCAGAAGATCATAATGATAGAAACTATATATAAAGAGGTTCTGAGGATTACCTACCGGGGTGAGCATACTGCCGGCATTTGCGGCAATGGTCTGAAGTGATACCACAGGAATGATAAGATCGTCTCGGCCTAAATCCTGCAGAGCCTTAATAGCTAATGGCACAAAGATAATCAGAGCAACATCGTTGGTGACGGCCATAGAAAAAAAGAAGCATACAAAGACAAACAGTCTTGATAATGATCTGGCATCGTACACAAACTTAAAACACTTCTTATATAGATAGTCCAGAACTCCAAGCTTTCTGAAACCAGCCACCACAATCATAAGACAGAACAGCAGCACCAGAATTCTAAGGTTAAGTCCCTCTTCAATTCTCTCCAGTGAGACATTAGGTCCGAATGAGGAAACAACAGCAAGGATCAGAGCAATGTTCAGATCAAGATTCTTTTTAAAATACGACAGTAACTGCTTCATATCACACACCAAAAATCAGTGTGCAAAGTATATAGCAAAATCATCACCACGGCTTAACTATTTCAAAATATCAATTCAGTGCAGTTAATATGTGATAGGTTTCATAAATTAAGTTAAAAAACATTAAATTTACACAGTCATTTTTGAGCACTTTTGTTATACCTTTTATATAGGTAAGTTCTTTGTTTTATAAAGAAAAGTTAACATACAGCATGTATCTATACTTAAATCAAAAATCAATTTTGTATATATAAATACAAAATAGTTCACTATTTTACATAAAATAAAAAATGTATACTCTGCGCATAAATATGGTTAATGGAGTATATAGCAAAATGAAATTAAACTGGTGGCATGGAAAAATTGCATATCAGATTTATCCAAAATCCTTCAAGGACAGCAACGGTGACGGTATTGGTGATTTAAAGGGAATTATCTCTAAGCTTGATTATCTAAAAGAGCTTGGTGTAGATATCATCTGGTTATCACCTATATATGTATCTCCTTTTGTTGATAACGGATATGATATCGCTGATTACCGCAACATAGCTCCGGTTTTTGGAACCATGGATGATTTCGATGAGCTTTTAGCAAAGGCTAAAAAGCTTGATCTTCACATTATTCTTGATCTTGTGGTAAATCACTGTTCATCAGAGCATGAGCTATTCAAGAAAGCCTTAAAGAATCCACAGGGTGAAGAGGCTTCCTATTTCTACTTTGCCAAGGGCAAGGATGGAAAGACTCCAGACAATCTTCGTTCATATTTCGGCGGCTCAGTATGGGAAAAGGTAGAGGGCTATGATGATCTTTACTACCTGCACTACTATGCAAAGGAGCAGCCTGATTTAAACTGGAACAATCCTGTACTTGTAAAGAAAGTCTACGACATGATCAACTGGTGGCTTGATAAAGGTATTTCAGGCTTCCGTGTCGATGCAATCATGAACGTAGCAAAGGATTTATCTTTCCCAGGCTTACCTGCTGATGACATCGACGGTCTGTGCGCCGCTAACAAAATGACCGGCAAGCTTACAAACAGAATTCCTAAGATGTTAAATGATCTTAAGTCAAACACCTTTGACAAATACAATGCACTTACAGTTGCAGAAGCTTTTGGTGTTAGCGATGAGGTTCTGCCAAAGCTTTACGGAGAAAACGGCTGTTTCTCAACCTTATTTGACTTTTCAGCACGTGAGCTTTATGAATCTCTGCCAGGCTACTATGCTTTCCCTCATTCAACAGTTAAGCACTACAGAGATCATAACTTCTCAACCCAGAAAAAGGTTGGTTTAAGCGGATTTATCTGCCCTATCCTTGAAAACCATGATGAGCCTCGTTCAGTAAGTCTGTACTTAAAGCCTCATCAGCAGAATGCAAATGGAGCAAAGGCTCTGGCTACTGCATTCATGTTCCTTCGCGGACTGCCATTTATTTTCCAGGGACAGGAACTGGGTATGACCAATACTCATTTTGACAGCCTAGACGAATTCAAAGACCTGCTCTCACATGATGAATATAAAAAATGCCTTGCTCACGGATTAACTGAAGAACAGGCTTTAGATGCATTAAACAATCATGCCCGTGACAATGCCAGAACTCCTATGCTTTGGGATGATTCTGTAAATGCCGGCTTCTCAACCGGAACACCTTGGATGAAAGTACACCAGGACTACAAGTCCATGAATGTTGAGTCACAGAAAAAAGATAAGAATTCTGTTCTTAACTACTATAAGAAACTGACAGCTCTAAGAAAGTCCGAGGACCTTCTAAACTGCTTTACCTATGGTCGTTTTGAAGAGATTGACCTGCATTCAGATGAAGTAATCGCATACTCCAGATCTGATGATCAGCATAAGGTTGGAATCTTCTGTAACTTTGAGGATGGCAATCTTGAGATTCAGCTTTCTGACGGTGAAGAATTACTGTTGCAAAGTTCAGATACTGTAAGCATCACTGACAATAAGCTAGTTATTGGCCCATGTGCTGCCGCAGTTGTAAAATTAAAATAAATTTAAAGGAGTCATTAAAAATGGTTATTGAAGCATTAAAAAATCGTGCCGATAAACCACTTCCAATCGGAGTAACCGAAAAAGTTGCATACGGTCTGGGAGATTTCGCAAGCTGCATGCTTTACGTGGCAACACAGGCCTTCCTGATGTTCTACTACACTGAGTATGTTGGTGTTAACGTTGGTATTGTTGCAACCTTAATGCTGGCATCAAGATTATTCGACGGTTTCTCTGATATCTTCATGGGACACCTGATCGAGCGAACCGTATCACCATACGGCAAGGCAAGAGCCTGGATCCTGCGCATGCTGATTCCTTATATTCTTGGTTCAACCCTGCTGTTCTCCGTACCTGAAGGTTTAGGAGATACAGCTAAACTGATCTATATTTTCTTCTCATACAACTTTACTATTACTGTTGTATATACAGCTATCAATCTTCCTTACGGCGCGATGAGTACCATGATGACAAGAGACAGTTACGAGAGATCTGTAATTGTTATCTACAGAATGGTGCTCGCGGCTGCAGGTAATGCAACCATTACAGCTATAACCATGCCACTGGTTAACTTCTATGGTAACAATACCCGTGCATGGACTTACACCTTCCTGACCATCGGTGTAATCGGTGCAGCTGTATTCTTTGTAACCTTCTTCTTCTGTCACGAGCGAATTGCATCTCCAGTTCCAGCTCCAGAGCAGCGCAACTTCAAAAAGGCGATGAAGGGACTGTTCTCAAACCGCTACTGGGTAATGCTGACTCTTGCAATGGTCTTCGTTTGTACTTCTGATGTTACCTTCAATACTGTTAACATCTACTTCTGCAAGTACTTCCTGAACGATCCTGAGCTGGTTGGTACATACGGTATTCTGGTTAATGCAGGCAGATTTGCCACCATGATTCTTCTGCTACCATTTATGCTGAAGATTGCAGGCAAGAGAAACTGTCTTCTGATGGCATGTGTAATGCTGTGCATTGCAATGGCAATCAGATTCGCATTCCCTCATTCAGTAAATGCATTCTATCTGACCTCATTATTCTATGGTTTTGGTCAGGGTTTCACCTGGACCACTCTATTTGCTATGATTCCTGATACTGTAGAGTATGGTGAGTACCGCGACGGTGAACGTCATGAAGGATACATCTATGCGGGTGCATCTTTCGGAACCAAGGTTGGCGCAGGTTTAGGTCCTGTTCTGATGGGCTTTGTTCTTGATTTCGGCGGTTATGTTCCAAACGCAGTAGAACAGACAGCTGCAGCAAGCAATGCAATCCTATGGGCAAGCACCCTGCTTCCAATCGGTATCCTTGTATTGGGTATCATTGCAATGTTAGGCTATAAGCTGGATAAGGAATATCCTGAAATCATCAAGGAACTTGATGCAAGACAGGCAAATACAGTAGTAGCTGACTAATCGGAGATATAATCTTGACCACAGTTTTAGAAATAGAAAATCTTAAGGAAACTCTTAATCGAGGAGACTCAAACTTTCCTCTTGAGAGCTACGTGTGGTCAGGATATAACTTTGAGAACAACATTAAAATGCATTGGCACAGTGATGTGGAGCTGGTTCGCTTTATAAAGGGAGAATTCAGTTACACCATCAAAATGCAGGAATACAAAATAAAAGACAGAGCAATTGCATTTATACCTGCCAATGTACTTCACTCTTTCATTCTTCCATCCTATTCCTCTGAAAGCGCTGTAGTTTTCAATCCTAAAATGCTGCCTTTCAGTGAGTACGACAAGAATGAGAGAGCTTTAAGCAAAGCTCTGGTTTTGGGTTACACCTCCCAATATAAACCGATAACTCCGGATGATCCTGATTTTGAAATCCTTGATGAGGCTATCGACTACATAGTTGCCAACTCAAAGGCAAATTCGGTCTGTTCAAGACTTAGAATCAAATCAAAGCTTATCGAGATCTTTGCTATTCTGCAGAGTAAAGGCTATTTCTCAGAGGAAGCAGTCACATCAGACAATTCCTCCATGCAGAGAGAAGATCGAGTTAAGCTTCTTTTAAAATACATCTCAGAAAATTACCGAAAGAATATTACAGTTAATGAAACTGCAGAAAAACTTGGCTTTACAACCGAGTATTTCTGCAGATTCTTTAAGAAGAATTTTGGTGAAAGTTTCATTGATTATCTCAATGACTATCGAATGGATCGTGCGGCGCAGGCCCTTCTGCTGACAAATCTGCCGATTGCCAAGATTGGCGAAAACTGCGGATATCAGAATTCAGGTTATTTTTTTAGAGTGTTCAAAAAGAAATTCGGGTGCACACCAAATCAGTTCAGAACATTAAAGTCCGCCAAAGGCTAGACTATATTTCATCAAGATGCTCTCTTTCTTTAAGCATACGCTTAAATGAGAATAATCCGGAGAGTTCCATCTTTACAAAAAAGCAAAATCTTTTGGTCATTTTTCAATCTCGCTAAAAAGAAACTTTGTATAGACCTGCTATACAAAGTTATCAAACAAACACAAGAACTTTTTGTAATTTCAAGAGGTTGCCCTCTTGTTTCTCTCCTGAGATTCGGCTCATTGGCCGGTCTAATAATCCGTCTAAATAAGTTAACGGACAATGTCAGATTTCCTTTAGCATAAAAATTAAAAAAGTCTAATAATATGATTTAAATAAGAAAAAACATATAAACTAGGTATATATTCATATAAAAATCTAGAATCATATAGTTTTCTATCTCTAATAAACGCAAAAAAATGAATAATACGCTCAGCACTCCTTTTTTCAGACTTGATGGTTTTGCACCCTTAGAAAAACTATTCGTTATGACAGATATACACGGCTGTTATGAGGCAATGGAACGTCTATTAAGCTTTTATGATGGGAAATCAAAGGTTGTTTTCATGGGAGATGCCATAGACAGAGGAGAAAAAAGCTTTGAAGTCGTGAAAAGACTTCTTGAGCTTAATGCTGTTACTTTGTTTGGTAATCATGAAATCATGTCTTTGGATTACTACTATTACAACGACTTCAACGATGAGGGTATGACTCCAAGTAAGCTCTGGGTGTTTTTCAACGGAGGTGAAACTACACTTGAGTCATTTGAAAAGGCTGTACTAGATGGAGAGGAGAATCTTGAAAAGAAAAATCCAGACAAATACTTCCCTGCTCCATATGAAATATACGTTAAAAACTGTGTAAGTCATTATCTGAGTGGCAATATTCTTTTCTGCCATGCAGGTCTGCCTACAGATAGAAGCTTTGATTTTTCATGCAATCCTTTTGACAGAGATAACTTTGATAAAGAGTATGCCTGGTGGCGAGGAGAGACAGAACAGGAGAGTGGATATACCTCTCAGCGTATATTTGAAGGCCAAAAAGTATTTACAGTAAGTGGTCACACCACCTGTGAGTGCTCAAAAATGCGTCAGCCATTTGGAATACGTCTTGATACAGGACATTCTTTGAAAGCAGCTCTAGAGATTGAGCCTCTCTCAGATACATCCTCACAATACAGAATTATTCTTACCTCATGTGATGAGGTTGAAGATGCTGGCGATATACAGAAAGCTTTTAAAGAGATCCTAACAGGCTCCATTTGAAGACAATGAAGACTTATTTGAAGATAGAGACAAATTTGCGTGTGCACAGTTTATTTTATTCACAATCTTTGACGCTTATCTAAGCAAAAAAGACTAATGAAGAAACAGCATAATAAATCTCTAATTTTCTTCAACGATAATAGTTAAAAAGAAGACTTAATATTTAACTGAAGCTTTTCAATTCAATCAGGATATAAATATGAAAAATCAAACAAAACTATTCTCTAATATCCTTAAAAAATTAAAATCAAAGCACAATTATGATGATTTCCAGCCACAGAAAGTAATCGAAAAAATCAATGGCAAGAAAGATCTATACATTGTTCCTGTAGACGAGGAATTCGATCCAGAACTTAAGATTAAAAAAGACGTTGTTGGAATTCTTGATACAAACAGAGATGAAATTCTTACAAAGCTGATTAAATACTGGGATAACACTAAGGATAAGGCAGAACTGTTTAAATGGAAAATAGATTTTCCTTTAAATTCTCTAATTGGTGTGAAGTTTTCTGATTCTATTTCTGAGTCTAAATTCCAGTTTAAATCTGAGGAGCTGGTAAACGATACAGCTACAACCTGGTTCAAGGCCAAGCTTAATATTATTGAAACCAATATGCAGGTTAAGGTTTCAGCAATGCCATCTGTAAATGAACTAGTCTTAGAGGCTGCAATTTAACAAAACAGATTATATATTCAAAATCTATATAATTAAGGTGACATTTATAAAAAAGGCCTTCTCATTGAGAAAGCCTTTTTCTTTACTTATTCAGATAAGGATTTAAATTACTTGTTTAAAGCCTGTGAAACCTGAACAGCGATAGCTACAGTTGCACCTACCATTGGGTTGTTACCCATGCCTAGGAAGCCCATCATCTCAACGTGAGCTGGAACTGATGAAGAACCTGCGAACTGAGCATCTGAATGCATACGACCCATGGTATCGGTCATACCGTATGAAGCAGGACCTGCAGCCATGTTATCTGGGTGTAGAGTACGTCCGGTACCACCACCTGAAGCAACAGAGAAGTACTTCTTACCCTGCTCGATGCACTCTTTCTTATAAGTACCAGCTACTGGGTGCTGGAAACGGGTTGGGTTGGTTGAGTTACCGGTAATAGAAACGTCAACACCCTCGTGGTGCATAATTGCAACACCTTCACGAACATCGTCAGCACCGAAGCAACGTACATTAGCACGCTCAGTATCTGAGTAAGCCTTGGTGTTAACAATCTTCAGCTCTGAAGTGTAGTAATCGAACTTGGTCTGAACATAGGTAAAGCCGTTGATACGTGAAATGATCTGAGCAGCATCCTTACCTAAACCGTTCAGGATAACGCGTAGAGGCTCTTTACGTGCCTTGTTAGCGTTACGAACGATACCGATAGCGCCTTCAGCAGCAGCAAATGACTCGTGACCAGCTAGGAAGCAGAAGCACTTGGTCTCGTCACGTAGAAGCATAGCACCTAGATTACCGTGACCTAAACCTACCTTACGATCCTCAGCAACAGAACCAGGAATACAGAAAGCCTGCAGACCGATACCGATTGCCTCAGCAGCATCAGCAGCAACCTTGCAGCCCTTCTTGATAGCGATAGCTGCACCAACGGTATATGCCCAGCTTGCGTTCTCGAAAGCAATACCCTGAATATCCTTAACAGTCTGATATGGGTCTAAACCATACTGAGCGCAGATTTCCTTACACTCTTCAACAGACTTAATGCCATACTGAGCTAATACACCATTGATTTTATCAATACGACGCTCATAACTTTCAAATAATGCCATCTTTTAGTACCTCGTTACTCGTGTCTTGGATCAATATACTTAGCGGCATTATCCCACTGGCCGTAGTAACCGCGGATCTTGTCTAAACACTCTTTACCAGATAACTCTGGGTGAGCCTTTAATAGATCCATTAACTTGCCAAGATTTACGAACTCGTAACCAACAATCTCGTTGTCCTTGTTTAAAGCTACGCGAGTTACATAACCCTCAGCCATTTCTAGATAACGTGGACCCTTTTCCTTGGTTGCGAACATGGTACCAACCTGACTACGTAGGTTCTTACCTAAGTCTTCAAGAGAAGCACCGATTGGAAGACCACCCTCAGAGAATGCAGTCTGAGTACGGCCGTAAACGATCTGTAGGAATAGCTCGCGGTATGCAGTGTTGATTGCGTCGCAAACTAAGTCAGTGTTTAAGCCTTCAAGTAGGGTCTTACCGATAAGAATTTCTGAAGCCATAGCTGCAGAATGAGTCATACCAGAGCAGCCGATGGTCTCAACTAGAGCTTCCTGAATGATGCCGTCTTTAACGTTTAAGGTCATCTTGCAAGCGCCCTGCTGAGGAGCACACCAACCCACACCGTGAGTTAAACCGCTGATATCTTTGATTTCTTTAGCCTGAACCCACTTACCCTCTTCAGGAATAGGAGCAGGACCATGGTATGCACCCTTGGTTACAGGGCACATATTCTCTACTTCTTTAGAATAGATCATTGGTGGTACCTAATTTGAATGTGTTCAATAAATGTTATTTTCACGTTGTAGAACATCTGAATATTTATCTATCTCTCTGCTTTTTCACTGATTTTTCTAAATCCGTTTCCAAAGCAAAATGTTCTAAAACACAAAGATTATAATACACACCGCTTCAAATTTCCAAAAACTTAAGCTTAAAATTCTATTTTCTTGGTTTTGATTCCAGAATTTTAGACTTACTGTCAACATTCAAAAATCAAAAATGCATTTTTCAAATTTGCACTAAAATAATTCATAAAAATAAAAGTGTGATCTAATCTTGCACTTCATCATTTTTTATTGTAAAAATTCTTATCGGACAAAATTTCGATAGAAAAATATAAAACAGATTTGATTAAAAAGCTGTTTATAAACGATGAGTTATTTTTAAGCATTTAAAGGAAATTACTATGCTAGAGAGTGAAAATCCAAAGGGACCGCTGTTCTTTATGGTTCTTTCAAGAACACCATTTATTCTTCAGATTGTCTGCGGTCTGATTCTAGGTATATTAGCAGCTTATGTTTATCCATATGACACCACAATTATTCCAACCTTCGGTGTTATCTTCGTTAAGGCTCTAAAGGCAGTTGCACCTATTCTGATTTTCGTTCTAGTATCTGCAGCTATTGCAAAACACAAATCCGGCATGCAGACCAACCTAAAGCCAATCATTGCTCTTTACTTCGCTGGCATGATTCTTTCAGGCGGTCTGGCTCTTGTAATGAGCTACATGTACCCAAGCACCTTCAGCGAACTTGCAACCAATGCTAATGTTTCAGCTCCACAGGGTATCAAGGAAGTATTGGTAAACTTCGTAACCCAGGCTGTTGAGAATCCAGTTTCAGCTTTCATCAACGGTAACTTCGTTGCAATCCTTCTATGGTCAATTGCACTTGGTATGATGTTCAGATACTCACACGACAATACCAAGAAAGTCCTAGATGATCTTGCCATTGCAGTATCAGGCGTTATCCGTATGGTTATCCGCTGTGCTCCATTGGGTGTATTCGGACTTGTATACTCTTCATGCACACAGGAAGGCGGCTTTGCAAATCTTCTAAACTACGTACACGTAGTTGTTGTGCTGGTTGTAACCATGCTGATTATTGCTCTGATTATCAACCCAGTTCTAGTATTCCTGACCACCCACAAGAATCCATATCCTCTTGTATTAAAGTGTCTAGCAAAATCAGGAACCACCGCATTCTTCACCAGATCATCAGCAGCAAACCTTCCAGTTAACCTGGCTCTATGTGAGGAATTAGGTCTGAACAAGTCAACCTACACCATCTCAATTCCTCTAGGCTGCACAATTAATATGTCAGGTGCAGGTGTTACCATCGTTATTATGACCATGGCAGCTGCCAATACCTTAGGTATTCATGTAGACTTTGCTTCAGCATTCCTGATGTGTATTGCCTCTGTTCTATGTGCATGCGGTTCATCAGGTGTTGCAGGCGGTTCACTAATGCTGATTCCTCTGGCATGTTCTATCTTTGGTATTCCAAATGACATCGCAATGCAGGTTATCGGTATTGGCTTTATCATCGGTGTAGTTCAGGACTCATGCGAGACTGCACTAAACAGCTCAACCGACGTTATCTTCACTGCTGCAGCATGTGAAAGAGCAGAGAGACTTGCTAAAAACTAATTCTTGACACTCCCACGACTGAAGTCGTGGGATTCCTGTTTCATAGACCACAGCATAGCGAACTACGTCTTACACGATCTCTAGGAGAATTGCTCCTCCAGCTTTTCAGCACAGGCTTAAAATTCCGTATGCCCTACGGTATTGTCAGTATTTCAGGCTACTGACAAGCCTTTATTCAGGATATTCACGCTGGCATTTAAATCTCTGTCGTGCCTTGCGTGGCAGCATGGGCATTCCCATTCTCTAACTGAGAGATTCTTTACCAGAGTATTCTTATATCCGCACTTTGAGCACGTCTGAGAGCTAGGATACATGGTTGGTACTTTGATTACCTTTCTACCGTACCACTCTGCTTTATATTCAAGAGTCTCAAAGAATTTTGACCAGGCTACACTTGAAATAGATTTTGCAAGCTTATGGTTCTTCAGCATTCCCTTTATATTCAAATCCTCTACCGCTATCACTTGGTTTTCGTTAATAAGCTTTGTAGAGCATTTATGAATAAAGTCATTACGCTGATTTGCTATCTTCTCATAAACTCGTGCTACCTTTAATCTCTGTTTCTGTCTATTCTTAGAATTCTTTTTCTTGCGTGAGAGCTTTCTCTGTTCACGTTTGAGTTTCTGTTGTGACTTTTCCTGATATTTAGGATTGTTCACCACATTACCATTGCTGTCTGTATAAAAGCTCTTGATTCCTACGTCAATTCCTGTGAAATTGGAACTTGACTCAAGCTTCTCTGGCTCAAAATCAACATTCAGTATTACAAAATACTTTCCTGTAGCTGTTCTGCGGACTGTAACATTGTTGATATGTCCGACTTCCATGGTCTGCCTGAACTTTAATAATCCTAGTTTGGGAAGTTTGATTCTGTTTCCATCAATGCGGATTGAATCTTTATTATTACCTTTCTGATTTACTGTTCTGTAGCTTAACTGATAGTGGTGCTTACTTTTGAATACTGGATGGTTGGCTTTCTTATCAAAAAAACGTACAAATGCTTTCTCTAAATCTCTAAGAGACTGTTGCAGTGCAATAGAATCAACTTCATTGAGAAAAGAGTATTTTTCCTCTTTCTTCATTGCTGTAAGCATGGCTGAAGTCTGGTTATGGCCGACTTTTTCTCCCTTTGCATACTTCTCGTTTCTGAAAGCTAGTCCTTTGTTATATACAAGGCGTGAACAGCCTAGAGTTTTATTGATTAACTCCTGCTGAACTTTATTTGGATATGCTCTAAATATTACGCCTTTATTCATACTCTTTGCTAAGGTCTTGTTTTTTGGGTATCAACGTACCATTTAATTGTTTCAGAACTGACTTTTCCTGCTGTACTTACAAAGTAACGGCGTGATTAAATATCTATCTGCGAAATCTTGGACAAAACACAAAATGATAGTTTATCAATGATACAGTTGTTTTTGTATGTTTATACATGTCATTCGTGTACATATATTATCACACTTTTAACTTGTGTCTATAGTTTTTATCCGCACATACTTAAAGATAATGCGAGATCTCATCCACCCGGTTAAAACCGTGGGTTTTCACGCACGCATAATTTATAATATTTATTCTAAAATATAGGGCCTCTGAATAGCTGATAAATACAGCGTTTTGGAGGCCTTAGTTATTCCCAAACCGCATCAAAACAAGCTTCTTAACAGTAAATATTTTTATCTAGCTCACAGTTTCCAACAAAAAATCGCTTCAATTCCTTGCTACAACTGAGTTTTGATGTATATTCAGTTAAAACAACAAACAACCACAAAGGAAATATACTATGAATAAAACTCAGCTTGTTGATGCTATTGCAAAGACTAGTGGTCTAACTAAGGTTGATTCAAAGAAGGCTGTTGAAGCTTTCCTAGAGTCTGTACAGGCAGCATTAGTTAAGGGTGACACTGTTCAGCTAATCGGCTTTGGTACTTTCAAGGTATCAAAGAGAGCAGCTCGTCAGGGTCGTAATCCAAGAACTGGTGAAGTTATCAAGATTGCAGCTACCAAGGTACCTGCTTTCTCAGCTGGTTCTGCATTAAAAGACGCAGTTAACAAGAAAAAGTAATTTTTCATCGTAAATTCTTCAAGGAGGCTGGCTAAAAAGTATGTCAGCCTCTTTCATTTTTCAAACATAGAATTTTGTTATTTCTAGGGAATTGAAATTTTCAAATACGATTTTGTTG
>NZ_FUXX01000100.1 GCF_900167015.1 Succinivibrio dextrinosolvens DSM 3072 | reverse complement strand
TTCCAAAGTCTATAAATTTCAATTTTATCTTCATATGATAGCTTCATAAATAAAAACCCCAGTAGGTTTGTTCAACTTACTGGGGTCAGGGCAAAAAGAGCCCTACCTGATATTAACCGAACATTACAGAAATTGATTCGTCGTTGTTGATACGACGGATTGCTTCTGCAAGCATTGGAGCTAGAGAAACATATCTGAACTTGCCGGTTGACTTTAATTTCTCTGTTGCAGGAATGCTGTTTGTAACAACGATCTCATCGATTACGCTGTTCTTGATGTTCTCATAAGCATTTCCTGAAAGAACTGGATGAGTACCATAAGCGATAACCTTGGTTGCTCCACGTTCCTTTAGAGCAGCAGCTGCCTTGCATAGGGTACCACCGGTATCAATAATGTCATCAACAATGATGCACTCTCTGTCCTTTACGTCACCAATCAGGTTCATAACCTCTGAAACGTTTGGCTTTGGACGACGCTTGTCGATGATAGCGATGTCAGCATCATTGAATAGCTTAGCAATAGCACGTGCTCTAACCACACCACCCATATCAGGTGATACGATACATGGCTTGTTAAGAGCAAGATTCTTCATATCCTCAACAAACAGATTTGATGAGTAGCAGTTATCTACAGGAACATCAAAGAAGCCCTGAATCTGCTCAGCATGAAGATCAACAGTTAAAACTCTGTCTACACCAACTGATGAAAGTAAGTCTGCAACAACCTTTGCAGTAATAGGCACACGCTGTGAACGAACACGACGGTCCTGTCTTGCATAACCAAAGTAAGGAACAACAGCAGTAATACGACCTGCAGATGCACGGCGTAATGCATCGATCATTACAAGAAGTTCCATTAGATTGTCATTGGTAGGTGCACAGGTTGACTGAATGATAAAGGTGTCACATCCACGAATACACTCGTTGATCTGAATGTGAACTTCACCATCAGAGAAAGTATCAACAGTAGCATCAGATAGATTTGTGTATAAACATTTTGCAATTTCATTTGCAAGCTCTGGAGTTGCATTTCCAGAGAAGAGTTTCAAGTCTGACATAGATTATCTCTAAATGTGATAAGTTGAAAGATGTGCATATTATACTCAAAAAAACCTGTGATTTTAATCACAGGTTAATTTTTTTTCAGCGTGACATGCTACCACCACTTATAGAAGTGGGGGCTTCCTGCTCGATTGATCCAACGACCAAAGCAGTGGGCTTTTACCCACAACAGGCTACCCCCGAGTGCCCCTCGGTTCTTTTTTTATTTGATTTAGCAAAAGTCTTTTGCCTTCTTTTAGAAGATTTACAGCTGCATTGATATCTCTGTCATGTCTGGTTCCACAATGAGGACA
>NZ_FUXX01000101.1 GCF_900167015.1 Succinivibrio dextrinosolvens DSM 3072 | reverse complement strand
ATCCTTAGTTATGATGCGATTCGCCAACTTTGCTTTAGCCCATATTCCCAGTGAACTGTTGGCAACTGTATGACAGATGTTAGTTGAGTTTGTATTTAGTTTCCTAAAGTTCTCATCCTTCGTACTGTTTCTCTTCCAAGCCTTAAGGTAGATTGCTCTTATCTTGTGCCTGATCCAAGACTCAGTCTTTGTCATATTGGATATCGTTATGCCTAAGGCGAAGTAGTGAGCCCATCCCATTAGAAATTCGTTTGTGATTTCTTTGGTTCTTTCAATTCCTTTAGGGCATTTCTTGTTTAGAATTTTCCTAAGGTCATTTCTTAGGTCTTTCTTCGCTTTCTTATGTACGATTGGTCTGTAGCTTCTGTTTCCATTCACTTTCAGTTTGGCAAAACCAAAACCAAGGAATTTCATCGTTGAGTTAATATGACCAACTTTGGTTTTCTCTTTGTTTATGATTAGATGTAATTTCTTTTCGATAAACATAGAGATACTTTCGTATGTACGTTCTGCTGCACGCTGGCTCTTGCAGAAAATGATCACGTCGTCTGCGTATCGGCAGAATTTGTGACCTCTTTTCTCAAGTTCCTTGTCGAGTAAATCAAGTATGATGTTTGCGAGTACTGGACTGCAAGGAGCACCTTGCGTCAAACCTTTTGAGGGCTTTATTAGTTCCATCCCGTCAATAATTTCTGTTTTGAGAATTTTATTGATTAGCTTTAGAACTCTTTTGTCCTTTATTCGGTTTGATAGTACTTGTAACAGGAATTCATGATTCACCATATCAAAGAACGATTTTAGATCGAGATCAATTACATATGTGTATCCCATGTTGAGGAAAGCTGTAGCGGTTTTCACTGCATCGTGGGCACTTCTGCTCGGTCTAAATCCGTAGCTTCCGTTAGAGAACGAACTATCGTACATTTCGTTCAGGGCGATGGCTATCGCTTGTTGAACCACTCTATCAATTACAGACGGGATACCCAGCGGGCGCTGTTTGCCATCTGCTTTAGGGGTGTATACCCTTCTGATGGGGCTGAATCGATATGATTCACTCATGATTTCGTTAGTAAGCTGATTTGGGTGCGCATATATCCAAGGGATAATTTCATCTACGGTCATCCCGTCTATCCCTGGTGCTCCCTTATTTCTGATAACCTGATTTAATGCTTGTTTCAGGTTCTCTTTGGAGAAGATGCTTTCTAGCGTAATCATTCTGTTGTAGTTAT
>NZ_FUXX01000103.1 GCF_900167015.1 Succinivibrio dextrinosolvens DSM 3072 | reverse complement strand
CTCAAGCAAGATAATAAATCAATACAGGTTTTTAAAGAGCATCAATCCAAGAGTGGCTCTGGATTTACTTAAATTTTTTGTCTGGGAAACTCGAGAACTTAACTTAGAGGGAATGAGTCCTGTACAATATAGGTTGATTCATTCATAAAAAAAACAGTCCAGGATTTTGTCCGCATCCCCCTCTCGACATCGCCAGTCAAAAAGTTTTACAGAATGGTTGACATCTGAGCTCTCACCATATAGAAAGTTACAAAAAAGTTTGATTAAATGGATAGTTATATCTTTTAACTTTGTTTGATTATATATCTGGACACAACAGAGAATATAAAAAAATTTCAGCTATAAGTGTTAACATTTTAGTTTTTTCTTCGACTATTATGTAATTCTTCTCTTTTGAAGCAATTAACATACTGTTAATGAACAATTAATTTTATAATTTTTTAATTTATTTTTATAATTGAGGCATTATGTTATAGGTGTTATTTTATAATTACATATGCACACTTCTATGTGGGCATAATTAAAAATAACAGGTTCTAAACTTAATATAGATTTAGAGGACAGTTATAGGATTAGTAAGGTGGTACTTTCCACATATTGGTCAACTTTTATGTTCAATCGTAGCTTTACTTATGAATTTAGTCGGAGTTGTGTAGAATGGATGCAATCTTCTCACGATCTATTTTAGTCTCTCTGTTTTGTGCTGCTATTCATTGTTTTTTTAATCTGATTATCTCATTGCCTATTGTTATGTTTTTTGAGAATTTGCTTCTGTTTATATTTTCTTTCTATTCAAGAGATTATACGGAGTATAAAAAAAGGAAATGTTGATACTCTAGTTTAGATGTCTTTAACATAATTTAGTAGGCTAACTTATTGAATAATATCTAAAAATCATGCTTGCATAATAAGCTTATTTTGTTTTGTATAAAGTGATTATTTTATCGTGTTAAGAAATAAATACTTTGGCATTGATGCTTAATGGGGCGTAACACATTTGTAGATCTTTCTATATCATTGTCAACAGTTTCTTTATTATATAGCAATATCAGAACCCAGAATGCATAAGTAATTACTTAAATTTAAAAAAAATCTTAATCTGCCCTGACCCCAGTAAGTTGAACAAACCTACTGGGGTTTTTATTTATGAAGCTATCATATGAAGATAAAATTGAAATTTATAGACTTTGGAAA
>NZ_FUXX01000104.1 GCF_900167015.1 Succinivibrio dextrinosolvens DSM 3072 | reverse complement strand
TACCGGGAGGTATGCTGGAGGTATCACAAGTGCGAATGCTGACGCAAGTAACGATAAAACGAGTTAAATGCTCGTTCGCCGGAAGACCAAGGTTTCCTGTCCAACGTTAAACGGGGCAGGGTGAGTCGGTACCTAAGGCGAGGATGAAAATCGTAGTCGAAGGGAAACGGGTTAATATTCCCGTACCAATAAATATTGCGATGTGCTGACGGAGAAGGGAAGGTTAGCCTGGCGACGGTTGTCCAGGTGAAAGGCGGTAGGTAGCATGAGTGGTTAAAAGAACTGATGCGATAATCCGAGAACCGAGACGAAGTAACTACGGTTACGAAGTAACTGGTACCAGACTTCCAGGAAAAGGCACTAAGCATCAGATATTTAATGACCGTACCCCAAACCGACACAGGTGGTCGGGTAGAGAATACCAAGGCGCTTGGGAGAACTCGGGTGAAGGAACTAGGCAAAATTGTACCGTAACTTCGGGAGAAGGTACGCTGAGGGGAGTGAAAAGCGAACGCTAGGAGCTTCAATCAGCCGCAGATAAATGGTGGCTGGGACTGTTTAACAAAAACACAGCACTCTGCAAACCTGAAAGGGGAAGTATAGGGTGTGACACCTGCCCGGTGCCGGAAGGTTAAATGATGAGGTTAGAGCAATCGAAGCCTCTGAGTGAAGCCCCGGTAAACGGCGGCCGTAACTATAACGGTCCTAAGGTAGCGAAATTCCTTGTCGGGCAAGTTCCGACCTGCACGAATGGTGTAACCATGGCCACGCTGTCTCCACCCGAGACCCAGTGAAACCGAAATCGCTGTGAAGATGCAGTGTACCCGCGGCTAGACGGAAAGACCCCGTGAACCTTTACTGCAGCTTGACACTGAACCTTGAACCTATTTGTGCAGGATAGGCGGGAGACATAGAAGTAGTGACGCCAGTTGCTATGGAGTCGACGTTGAAATACCGCCCTGATAGTTTTGAGGTTCTAACTTGAGATAAACAAATCTAAGGACAGTGTCTGGTGGGAAGTTTGACTGGGGCGGTCTCCTCCCAAAGAGTAACGGAGGAGCACGAAGGTCGGCTGATCACGGTCGGAAACCGTGAGGTCAGTGCAATGGCA